>JBBRWR010000303.1:0-1516 GCA_038249085.1 Opitutales bacterium | reverse complement strand
CGCGCACGCCGTGCCGTTCCCGAGGCCGGCCAGCTCTCGCTGTTCTGATTACACGCCCGTTACCGCGCAGAACCCGGGGACCCGGCCCGCTCAGGTTTTATCAAGATAAAATCCCCCGGGAACAACGTGGCGCGACACAACACTGCTTGGTCTTGGAGTCCCGAAAGACCAACGCCCGCCGGTTGTCCCCGGCGCGGAAGTGGCCCGAACCATCTTCGGCCATCTGGCGGAGAGAGCCGAGAAGAAGCGCTCGAAGGCATCGCGCGGCCACACTTGGTTGGTCGCGGGCTCCCAGACCCATTGATCACCGAGTTCAATCCAAGCGTGTCCCAGCCGGGGCCTGCCCCCTCCTTCGATTGAGCCGTGCACGAGGCGGAGCCCGCTCACGCCTGGGTTGGCTGAGGCCAAGTTGCCGCTCAATTCGTAGCAGCGGCCGAGGCGATCATCGAACGGAACGGCGGCGTCAGGGCTGCGGAAATTAGGTTGGTCTGGGATTGATAGCACGGTCGATGAATGAGGGCTAGGCGGCCTGCTGATTCGGGGACGCGATGACGCGCGGCTTGCTGCGTGGGCGCTTCTTGACATTGAGAATCGCCAGCACGGCGTTCCGGCCAGCGGTGGGGTCAATCGCCTTCAACACCTCCTCGGGGTCGAACGCCCAGGTGCGCCCGACCTTGCGCCCGGGAAATGTGCCGTCCTTGCGGCGGCGCCGGATGCTGGAGCGGCTCCGCATCCCGGGTGGCAGGAGCGGCACCAGTCCCGCGATGCCGACCTCGGTCGACGGTTTCAAGGCCGGATGCTTCAGCGCTTCGCCTACGGCGTGCGCCACGATGGCGGGGAATTGCGCGACGACGGCCTGCAGCTGCCGGATGCTCGCGGCCATTTGCGCCATCTGCTCGGCCATCCGCCCGGCCTCTCCCGCCCCCGTCGCCGCACCCACGGCGGCGCCCGCGACCGGAGCGGTCTGGTCAGGGTTGAGGGGGCTGGGGTTCATTGACACGGAAAACGAATTCTACCACACGGCCTGAAAAACGTGCATTTCTGGCGAGGCGCGAAATCTGGAGACCGCCGCGGAGGCGGCGTGGCCCAACGGCGGGCGCACCGCCTCGCCGTTAAGGCGCAGAGCTGCGGCGGCGCGCGCTGCAGTCTGGAGGTTCGGTGGGAATGGACGGCTCACGCCCATAATAAGGCAATACCTGGGGGGGCGCAGCGACGCTACTGCACCGGCGAAAAACATTTTTCACATATAAGTCCGCAGACCATGCTTGGGCGGCAGCAATGCCCTCCAAGCGATGGTAACCAATCATCCGGCGCACAACAGCGCCATTCTTCTGTTCGATCCACGCCTGGTCATTCTTGTGGTATGGCCGAGAGAGCGTGAGTTCGATTCCGTGGTCGGTGCAATATTGCACCAGGGTCTCGTTGATAAACTCGCCGCCATTGTCGACGTCGAGCGCTCGCAGAACAAACGGCAATGTGAGCCGGATCCGATCAAGTGATTCAACCAGCAGGGTTG
>JBBRWR010000302.1:0-1579 GCA_038249085.1 Opitutales bacterium | reverse complement strand
GATCACCCGTTGCACCCCTGGCTCGCCCAGCACGGGACCGGGCTCCACCATTTTTGTTTCAAAGTCGAGGAGGTGGGCGGATCGCGCGACGCCCTGCGCGCCGCCGGGCTGGCCTCCGAGGTCACCCCGCACCAGGGCACGCAGGGCAAGCGCGCGCTCTTTCTGCTCAAGGCGGAAACCCAGGGCGTGCAGGTGGAGATCACCGGCGGATGAACTCCGCCTTCAGCAAGTCGGCCACCTTTGCGACCCTGCCGCCGCCGTGGCCGGGCGACGTGCTCGCCGCCATCCGGCAGGCGGGAGCCGGCTCCTCCCGCCAACTCGTCGTCCTCGACGACGATCCGACCGGGACCCAGACCGTGTACGACGTGCCCGTCGTCACCCAATGGGATGAGGCCACCCTCGCGGCCGAGGTGTCCGGCGATCACGCCTGCTTCTACATCCTCACCAACTCGCGCAGTCTCCCGGCGGCCGACGCCCGGGCGCTGCATCTCGACCTCGCCACCCGGCTGCGCCAGGCCGCGCTGCAAGCCGGGCGCGACTTCACCCTCGTGAGCCGGAGCGACTCCACGCTCCGCGGCCATTTCCCGGTCGAAACCGATGCGCTGACGGAAATTGCCGGGCCGTATGCGGCCACCTTCCTCTTTCCGTATTTTGAGGCCGGTGGGCGCTATACGCTGAACGACGAGCATTACGTCGCCGAGGGCGACTCCCTGCTGCCCGCCGCGCGAACCCCCTTCGCCCGCGACGCCGCCTTCGGTTACTCCACCTCCCACCTGCGACGCTGGGTCGAGGAAAAGACCGCGGGCCGCGTGAGGGCCGACGATGTCGCCGCGGTTTCCCTCGAGGAACTGCGCCGCGGCGGTCCCGAGCTCGTCGCCTGCCGGCTGCTGGCCCTGCCCGCCGGATCGGTGTGCGTCGTCAACGCCTGCGCCCCGCGCGATGCGGAGGTCTTCGCCCTCGCCACCCTGCTCGCCGAGCAGACCGGGCGGCGCTACCTCTACCGCACGGCCGCCTCGTTTGTCGCCGCGCGGCTCGGCCTGGAATCCCGTCCTCCCCTCACCGCCGCTGAACTCGATTCGCCCGGCGACCATGGCGGCCTGATCGTCGTGGGTTCGTACGTGCCGAAAACCACCGCCCAGCTCGCCGCCCTGCGCGCCGCGCATGAGCTGCAGGCCATCGAACTGCCGGTCGAAGCGCTGCTCGACCCCGCGCGCCGCGACTCCCTGCTGACCGCCGCCCGCGCCGAGCTCGACCGCGCCCTCGCCGCCGGCCGGAACGCGGTACTGTTCACCAGCCGCACCCTCGTCACCGGGGACGACGCCGGCGCGAGCCTGGCGATTGGCCGCCAGATTTCGGATGCGCTCGTCGCCATCGTGCACGGCCTCCGCACCCGCCCGCGCTTCCTCATCGCCAAGGGGGGAATCACCTCGAGCGATCTCGCCACCCTCGGCCTGGGCGTGAAACGCGCGATGGTCCGCGGCCAGATTTTGCCGGGCGTGCCGGTGTGGCGGCTTGGCCCCGAAGCGCGTTTCCCCGACCTCGATTACGTCGTGTTCCCCGGCAACGTCGGAGGCGATTC
>JBBRWR010000301.1:0-1627 GCA_038249085.1 Opitutales bacterium | reverse complement strand
CGGTTGCCATGGGTTTGAGGCGGCCCCCGCCGGGCGAAACGCCGCGGCCGGTCCCACCGTAAGGCAGCGTGCCTTTCCTGACTGCGAGCGTGCCTTCTGGAATGGAAACCAGCACCCACGGGCCTCCTGTCAGGCCGGGTACGGGATTCCAGAAGTAGTTGTTTTCCGAGCCACCGGCACCTTGAATCGCAAGGACTGAGGTGGCCCCCAAATCCCGGCCACGAAGTGGCCAAAATAAGCTATGATTTCGGGGTGCGGAAGGAAGGATGAAGTTTCATGGTGAGGTTGTCAAGGAGGAAGTGATGGATGGCCGTATTGGCGGGATGCCGGGCGGCGGCGGGGCCGGCGAGAATGGGCCCATTAAAGCTCGTCGGAGCCGGTACCGTCCGCCGCCCGGCCGGGGGGCGACGGCGTTCCGGGCGGCAGCGTGAGGCATGCGTAGACACGGGATGGGGTGAGGTTGCCCAGATGCTCGTGCGGGCGCCAGTCGTTGTAGCTGCCGAACCAGCGGGCGAGTTCCGCCCGCAGGGCGGCGAGGCCCGGGTGGCCGTGGAGATAGATGCATTCGTACTTCACGCTGCGCCACAGCCGCTCGATGAAAACATTGTCCATCCAGCGGCCCCGCCCATCCATGCTGACGCGCACGCCCAGACTCTCCAGCCGCCCGATCCACTCCGCCCCGGTGAACTGGCTGCCCTGGTCGGTGTTGAAGATTTCCGGCACCCGGCCGGTCGTTTCAAGCGCCTGTTCCAAAGCCTCCAGGCAGAGGCCCGCGTCCATCGTGTTGGACAGCGCCCAGCCCAGGACCTTGCGGCTGTGCCAGTCCATCACCGCGCAGAGGAAGCCGTGGCCGCGTTCCATCGGCACGTAGGTGATGTCGGCGCACCAGACCTGGTCGGGACGCGTCACGGCCAGATTACGCAGCAAATACGGGTATTTGCGGTGCCCGTCGTCCGGGATGCTCGTGCGCGGACGGCAGTAAATGGTCTGCAGGCCCATCTCGTCGCGCAGCCGGGCCAGCCGCTTGCGGTTGACCTTCAGACCGTAATCGCGTGCCAGCACCGTCACCAGCCGCCGGACGCCCAGGCAGGGGTCCCGCATGTAAAGCTCGTCAAGCAAACGTTTGATTAAAACGTCCTCCGGGTCTTCCGCAACCGGTTGGTAGGTCACCGTGGCGCGGGCCACGCCGAGTAGTTCGCACTGTCTTCTCATACTGATTTTCGGGTTGTCTTTGTCCACCAGCGCGGCGCGTTCCCTTACAGGCCGAGCTGTCTGGACTTTTTTGCCAGCCAGTCCAATTCCACGGCCTGCTGGCCGATCTTGGCGTGCAACTTCTCCCGCTCGCGCTCGAACTCCGCGGCGTCGGTTTTCACCGCCTTCGGGTCGAAAACCGTGGCGGCTTTCTCCGCCATCACCTTCTTCCAGTCGGAGACCTGAACCGGGTGGATGCCGAACTCGCCGGCGATTTCCTGGATGGTCTTATTGCCCTTCAGGGCCTCCAAGGCCACGCGGGCCTTGAACTCGGGATCATGTCTTCTGCGTTGCTTTTTCATGGTGTGTTGGGTTGGGATTACACCCTTCCGCGCACACCTCAATCATAGCTTAGCCACTGGCCTGAATTTCGGGG
>JBBRWR010000300.1:0-1653 GCA_038249085.1 Opitutales bacterium | reverse complement strand
GGGAGGCCATGCTGGTCCGCATTGCCACCGGAAAACTCAGACCACGCCGCAAGCCCCGCCCGCCCGAACCGCGCCTCAAGCGCCACCGCCGCGAGACCTTTCCGCCCCTGAAAGGCGACCGCGCCGCCGCCCGCAAACCAGTGCCACTGCCCACATGAACTCACTTTCCCCAAATCTTAGTGGCATTACCCGCGACGCCCGCACCAAGCCCCGTTTCGCCGCAGCGGTCTTTCCCGCCCTCTGGTTCCTGATGTTCGCCGCCCGGCGACCCAGCTTCAACGCCCTGGTCCAACTGCGTGCCTCCAAAGTCATCGCCCGCTGGCTGGGCGTGGCCCGGATGCCCAGTGCCAAGGAAATGGCCATCGTTTCGGAAACCGCCGACCCCGGCCCGCTGCGCGACTGCCTTGGCGACATCCTCCACAAGCTACGGCGCAACAAGGTGCTCACCCCCCGCCACGGCCTGATGCTCGCCGTCATCGACGGCCACGAAACCCACTGTAGCTTCAAGCGCAACCATGAGGGCTGCCTTGAGCGCAAAATCACCGTCGGCGGTCGCGAGAAGATCCAATATTACCACCGCTTCACCGTCTTCCAGCTCATCGGCGAAAACTTCTATTTCCCCCTCGATGCCGAACCGGTCCTGCCCGGCGATGACGAGGTGGCCTCCGCCATGCGGCTGCTCGCCCGCGTGCTGGCCAACTACCCGCGCTGTTTCGATGTGCTCACCGCAGACGCCATCTACCTGCGCCCCTCCATCATCGACATGCTGCTGGCGGAAGGTAAACACCTCGTCGCCACCCTCAAGGACAACCAGCCCGGCCTGCTCGGCGAGGCGCGGACCCTGCTGCCCGAAGAGCCGCCCGAGCACCTCGACCTGCCCGACGTTGCCGGCAAATCCGACCGCCACGCCGAGCTGCGCCAGGCCGACGGATTCACCACCGACACCATCCACACCCCATTGCGCGTCGTCCACTCCCATGAAACCGGCGTCCGTCACGAGCGCATCGCCAAAAAGTCCGTGAACACCCCGTATGCCACGGACTGGTATTGGGCCACCACCATGCCTTCCGGCCTCAACGCCGCGGCTGTCGTCCATGAATTCGGCCACAACCGCTGGCGCGTCGAGAACGAGGGCTTCAACGAACTGGTCACCCGCTGGCACTCCAGCCACGTTTTCCATCACCACGGCAACTCCATCCTCGTGCTTTGGCTCATTATGTTTATCGCCAACGCGACCTTCCACTGTTTTCTGCGCAATCTCCAGCCCGCGCTGCGACTGGCCCACACGGCGTTCCATTTCGCGGAACTCATCGCGGCGGATCTCCTCCGGGACCGCTGGTGGCCGCCCCACCCGCCCTAATTCTCCGACCCGTTGCCAACTCCCGGCAGGGTTCGAGAGACGTGGGAACCACCCGCGATGCAGCCGCGTCGCCGTGCCGCGCCCGGCACCGCCAAATCGCGCCCGAACCGGCCCACAGGCCCCTGGCGAAAACGCCATACGGCCTAACAATCGCCTCCGAGGCCCCCTATCTTCGTGTTTTCAAGCCCCGGCGCGCACAGCGCGGCTATGATTTCGGAATCGCTGCATTCGCCCCTCATTCGCCGGACGGCGGCGGAGAGCCGTCCCTGCCAATGCTCCGCGCGAACGCAAGG
>JBBRWR010000299.1:0-1663 GCA_038249085.1 Opitutales bacterium | reverse complement strand
TCTTCTTCTCTTCTGTCTTTCCCGCTGTTGCCGTCGCGGAGGGCTTGGAGGGAACGGTGGCGAAAGAGTTCGATGACGGGATTAAGAATTTCGGCGGGCATGCAGTGGAAGCGGCCCTCGGAGTCGTAGAGGCCGTCGGCGGCGAGGACGTGGAGGTGGGGGTGAAATGTAAATGCCCACCCTCAGAGCGTGCTTTTAGGGCGGATTGGGCCGAATTGAGACTGCATGAAATCCACCCCAAGGCACTGCCCTAATTCGGCCGCGAATGTTCCACAGACCGGATCCTCTTATTGAGAATGGCGTTGAACAGTGGTTGCGGGGCCGCTTCGGCGGCTGTGGAACGCCCATGGTTGCGCCCTATTGAGACAGCCAACTTGTGGCAATGGCACCGAATGCGGAGTCGGCCCGTCGGCCGGTTTGCCGGGCATGCCACACTCGCCCCGTGAAGTTCACCCACCGCACGGCACCGGGCTGCATGGAGCGCCTCAGCCTCCTCGTCGCCCTGCGTGCCGCGGGGTGCGTCCATTGTCGGCGCGTCGATACGGTGGTCGGCCACGGGCACCTCCAAACCGACCCTTGCTTCAAGTCCCGCGGGGTGCGCCTGCTCTGCTCCGACCGCTACTCGAATTCCGGCTGCGGGCGCACTTTCTCCGTGCATTGGGACGATGTCATCCCCGGCGCTTCCCTGGCCGCCGCCGAGTTGCTCGCACTCATCCGCGCCCTAGCCGCCGCACCCACCCGCCACGCCGCCTGGACCGCCACTTCGGTCGCCATCTCGCTTACCGGAGCCTACCGCTGGTTCGCCCGCTGGGCGCACTTCGCCATCCCGATCAAAACGTGGCTCTGTGCCGTCTGCGACCCGCCGGGGAAAAGCGACGCACTTCCCGATCCCCACAACCTCCGCCATCTCGACGCGGCTTTCCCCACCTGCCCCTGTCCGGCCGCCGCCTTCCAAAACCGCTTTCAAATCCCCCTCGCTACCTGAAGAACGCACTCGCCCGGCATCCCGTCGGGCCTTTCCAAGCCCGCCCACGCCCTAACATTGGCCGCGTTCCCATCGTCCCGCCGCCGCCCCCCGGCTGATTTTTTTGCAGCCACACGAGATGGTCATGCGCCCCATTATCTAACATGTCCCATCTTCGCGACTCAGCCATGAAACACCCCACCAACTACCTGAAAATGCGCGTCCTCGGCGCGCTCGAATACGCCACCGGCCACTCCATGGAAGCCCGCTACCGAACCGTCGCCGCCATGACCTTCCTCGACGAAGACAGCCAACCCCGTCAGTTCACCTGGCGCACCATCCAGACCTGGTGGTTCTTCTATCGAAAACACGGCATCACCGAGTCCCCGCAGCGTGCCGACAAGGGCACCATCCGCAAAGTCAGCCCCGAACTGCTCGCCACCGCCATCGAAGCCGTCCTGCCATTCTTCCACGGAAAACCCCGCAACATCGCCGTCGTTTACCGCGAATGCATCCGCTGCGGCCTCCTTCGTCGCGAACAAATCGCTCCTAACACCTTCCGCCGCATTGTCAAAAAATTCGATCTTCTCACCCCCCTCTGCGACCACAGCCCCAAAGCCCGCCTCGCCTTCGCCAAAGCCCACGCCAACGACCTCTGGCAGGCCGACACCCTCCACGGCCCCTATCTCGACACCGGCC
>JBBRWR010000298.1:0-1672 GCA_038249085.1 Opitutales bacterium | reverse complement strand
TTCACCCCGCGCGTGATCGGGTGGTGGGGCAGGGACGTGAAGTTGGCCGTCCAGTGGGGATTCACGGACCAGTTGATTTCGAAGGCGCCGCCGACCCATTGGAGGAATTCCGCCTGGCCCTTTTCCTTCGTCGGCTCGACGGCGTAGTGCAGCAGCCCGAGATTGGCGCCCCGCTTCAGGGCCGCACCCAACTGCGCCAGATGATCGTCGGCCAGCGCGATGTGCTTCGGGCCGCCGTCGGCGTAAATGATCACGGCGTCGACGCCCGCGAACTTCGCGGGATCGGCGGGCCAGCCGCCGAGCGTGACGTCGGTTTTGAGCCCGGGCACGCCCGCGAGGCACTTTTGCAGGAGCAGCACGCCGGCGTTGTGTTCATGTTGCCCCGGGCCGTGGCTGGGCGGTCCGGCAATCAGGAGCACCTTCCTTTCGGCCGACTGGCCGCCGGCGGTGAGGAGAAGCGCGAACGCGAGCAGCGAGGAGGAGCGGAGCAGCGAAGTCAGGGAGGAGCGCATGGAGGTAGGCGGGAGGTGTAGTCGCGAACTGAGGTTCGAAGCAACTTTGAATCGCAGGTGGCATGCGAGGTGGAGCGCATTTCGGTTTTCTGACCGAGGCGGGACGCCTCAGCCACGAGGCCGAGGCGTCCCGCCTCGTGAATTGCAGCTGAGTGAAAGGCGCTCCCCGAAGCCTCGTCCTCCTCACAACGGCCGGAACCGCACGCCGCGGAATTCGACGGGAGTCCCATCGGCTTCCAGGCCGAAGAGACCCGCGCGGATTTCACAGTCGTTCCAGTCTGCGGTGACCACCCCGTTGAAGTGCAGCCGCACGCGGGTGCCGATGCACACCAACTCGATGACGTTCCATTCCCCTTCCTTCTTGAGCAAGTCGGGGCGGCGTTTGCCGTTGCTGAAACGTCGCGCCCGACCCCGCGAATCGGGACTGACGCCGAGCAGCATCCCAATGCCGCTGGGCGCCAGTTTCGCGACGTGCCAAGCGGAATTGTCGGGCTTGGTGCGCGCCAGAACACCGCCACTGGGTCGGTCCGGGTTGCCGGCAAAACGCCATTCGACATGAAAGATGCCGTCGCCGCGTTCGGTGCGATGGAGCAACATCTCATGCACCCCGGTGCCGCCGCAGAGCAGGATTCCGGTGGCCGGATCGAGGGCCCAGGGGTTGCGGGCGTCGAGCGGGGCTTCCGGTGGGAGCGGCGCCCGCTGCCACTCGGAGAGCTCGGGGTCGCGGAGCAGGTTGATCCATCCCTGGGTCGCGGCAGCCGCAGCCATCCCGGCCAGTTCAGAATCAGTCGGCGCCAACGTCGGCAGCGAGGGTTGATCCGCCGCGGCGAGCGGCGCACTGGACCTCCAGGCAACCGAAAGCGTCAAGAGGGTGAGAAGCGGTGTAACGGGGCGGATTGTCATCTGGAGTGAACGCCGTGACAAAGGCGCCGACCATTGCGGCACCCTGGCGTTGGCGCAGCAGGGGTAGCCCGGTGGCCCGGAATTGTCGACCTGCTTGTGCATTGGGTGGGGCGGTCGGCAGGGTCCTGGACCGCTCGGCGGATCGAGCGCGCTGGCGTAACGACATAGAGATTTTGCTGGCCAAATGCCTGGCGGAGTGCCATGCGAGGATGGATGAACTTTGCCCTGCTGACGGAAACGCTGCCCGAACATGCGCT
>JBBRWR010000297.1:0-1697 GCA_038249085.1 Opitutales bacterium | reverse complement strand
TTGGGCAGCATCCTTGTCGCCAAAGCCTCCGCCCTCCGGCCAACGTTGGGTCTGGGTGCCTATGACCGCCTGTTTCCGAATCAGGACACGCGACCGACCGGCGGATTTGGAAATCTGATCGCATTGCCGCTGGCCAAGGTTGCGGAAAGGGGGCCGGGACGATCTCGCGGGCCCCTACCCTCCCCGCCGCACGTCGTCTCCCTCCCTCGGATACCGTGTAAGTCGCCGCGCCGGCCCTGCGAGCCAGTCCAACGTGCATCACGACACTAGTCAGCGGGTCGCCGCACTCGTCCCGGAAACTCCCATCAGTGGCCGCAGTCCGCTCGGAAGCCCCCACCGGGTCTTCCTTCGTGGCTCCCGGATGGAGTTTTTGTCACCCACAGCGTGAAAAACCGCCAACGCAAGCCCCTTTTGCATGCACAATACATTGTTTTTTGGATCCGGGTTTGCCGCCCGCTGGGGAGCAAGCAAATCCGTCACCACGGTCCAGGATGCCCTGCCGTGCCGCGCAGCCAACGCGGCGCGGCAAAACACCGCATCTACCGGACATCATTCACCGCATCGCTGCGCCCAAGGAGTTTATCGGCAAGGCCGGTTCGCTTCGCGCGGCCATGTTCAAATCTCCCGTTCGCCGTTCGCGCCGCACCCGACAAACTCCTATCGGATGTTTTTCGACAGCGCCGCCTTGGCCGCCTTCTTGTCCACTTTCTTGATCGCTTCGAAGATCGCCTCGTGTTCGGCGTAATTGTCCATCCAGTTGTGCAGCCGCTCGTAGTGCAGCATCATCGACGACGTGACCTGCTTCCATACGCCCAGCAGTTTCGTCAAGCCGTTGAGTTCCACGATGCTCTGGTGAAAATCCATATCGGTCTTGATGATCCCCGGCAGCGCGCCCGCCTTGCAGGCCTCGCGATTGCGCTCCAATTGCCGCTGCAGCACGTAGAGATCGGAATCCTTGAGTTTGTTGATTAGACGCTCGACCGCGAACAGTTCCACCTTGCGGCGAATCTCGATTACCAGCGGCTGGACCTCCTCGTCAATTGGCGAACCCACTTTCACGCCGCAATTGGGCGTGGCCACGAGGAGCCCCTCCTGGGTCAGTTGCAGCAGGGCGTCGCGGATCGGCGACCGGCTCACCCCGTAACGCTTGGAGAGCGCGAACTCCCGCAGATCCTCCCCGGGCTTGAAGATCCCGTGGAGGACGTCGTCGCGCAGGCGGTGCACGATCTGCTCTCGAATCGTACGAAAGATCGGTTGATCGGACATACGGCAAAGTTAGCGGCTCGCCCGCCATTCACCAGAACATTTCCATGCAATACTCCAGGGACAACCAAGGGCGCTTGGCTCCCCGGCCTCAGTTGTTCCGGGTCTGGCCGGTGCCATAAAGTTCGGGGAAGAAGCGATAGTAGAGCCTCCCGCCACCCGGCTCGCGCAACTCCAGGTATTTTGCGCGCAACTGCAGGCGCTCCGCGCGGGCTTTCGCTTCATCGCCAACCATGAACCGGTATTGGTTCTGCGAGAGTTCCTTCCCGCCCCGATCGAGCAACGCCAGATGACATTCGAAGTTTCCCGCCATATTCCCCGGCAGCTTCCAACGGATGCCCGCCAGCCGGTTCGAGCTGTCGGCCGGCACCTCGGCGGGAATGGTTTCTTCGTGGAGGAGTTGACCACCGTCTCCGACGATCCGACAGCGGACG
>JBBRWR010000296.1:0-1714 GCA_038249085.1 Opitutales bacterium | reverse complement strand
TTGGAGGCGTCCCGGTAGTCGTTAAAAGATAGCTGGGTGGATGGTGGTTCCGCTGCCAGTGAAGGCAGTGGGAAGTAGAAAACCCAAGAACCACCACCCGTGAAAAAATACAACAAGCCAGTCGCGGCGGCGCAAGCCCCCGCGGTGGAGAACCAAGAACTATTCATGGCCCTGTTGCGCGACAGCCTGCGCACCGTCGCCGAGCAAATGCTGCTGGAGGAGGTCGCCGCCCTCTGCGGACCGAGTCATTATCCGCTGCCGGGAGCGACCTACCGGCGCGCCGGCAGCGAGCGCGGCACCTGCCACGCCGGGGGTCGCCGCGAAGCGATCCTGCGGCCCCGGGTGCGCAAACAGGCGGGCGATGGCACGGAGGCGGAGCATGGGCTTGCGAGCTACGCGGCGATGCGGCGGCCGGGCAACAACGCGGCCGCCGTCGTGACGGCGCTGGGAGCGGGGATGAGCACACGCAGCCAGGAGTGGGCCCACGAGGGGGTGATGAGCAAGTCGGCGGCCTCCCGCCACTGGATCGAAGCCACGGCGGCGAAGATCACCGAACTGCGGGAACGCGATCTCCGGAAGATGGTTTTCTTCGGGCTGATGCTCGATGGCGTGTTCTTGGGCGACGGCGCGGTGGTGGTGATCGCCCTGGGTCTGCTCTGCACCGGGGAAAAAGTCCTCTTGGACTTCGAGGTCGGAGCCAGCGAGAACACGGTCGTCTGCACCGCTTTGGTCGCCCGCTTGCAGCGCCGCGGCTTCGGTCCGCCGGTCGGCAGCCGTTTGTTGGCCGTCCTCGATGGGGCGGCGGCCTTGCAGACGGCGGTGCTCACGCTTTGGCCCACCGCGCTCATCCAGCGCTGCGTCGTCCACAAAGAACGCAATCTCTTCGGCTACCTGCGCAAGGGCGACCACGCCGAGGCGGCGCGCTTGTGGCGACGGTTGCGCCTGGCCCAGGGCGAAGCCGCCGGTCGCGAGGCGCTCGCCGCCTTGCAGGCCTTCCTCGCCCCGCTCAACGCCGCCGCCGCGGCCAGTCTCGCCGAGGCCGGCGATCAATTGATTACCCTGCACCAGCTCAACGTCCCGGCCACCCTGCACGTCTCGCTGCTGTCCACCAACGCGATCGAGAACGTCATGCGCAACTACCGCGCCCAGACCGCCAAAGTCTCCCACTGGCGACTCGAGACCAACCAAGTCTCCCGCTGGACCGCCACCGCCCTCTTGCACGTCGAACGCGGCTTCCATCGCATCAAAGGCCACGCCGATCTACCCCAACTCCTCACCGCCCTCGTCCTGCCCTCGATCACTTCCGGAGGTGGAGGGTGCTCCCTCCACGCCTCCCCGAGTCATATGACTCTTGCCCAATCCACCAATCCCTGAAACCAATCCATCAAGCCACCGTCCCCCCAGAACTTTTAACGACCGCTGGGACATCCCCGCCCAAAGCGCTTCCAGCAAGTCGCGCTCATATCCTCCGCTCGGCTCGCAAATCACCCACGCCGGCTCCGGCAGTTTTTTCAGAGCATTGACCAACTTGGCGATCCCGGCTGTGTCATTCGCATAGCGACGCGGGCTTTGCCCGGCCAACGAAATGTCCAGCGCTTCCTTGCTGATGTCGATTCCGGCGTAAACCGGACTTTGTTCTGATTTTAATTTATTCATAGGACTCTGTCTTGCGATTCGAGCTGGGGCCCTGGCGGGCCGCGCTCCACCAACGGTT
>JBBRWR010000295.1:0-1722 GCA_038249085.1 Opitutales bacterium | reverse complement strand
ATCGACGAGCGCCTCACCGCACAGTTCTCGACCCGGTCCGCGGACATCAAACAGGTCATCGGGCAGCTCGAGAAGGACTACCGGGCCACGCATGGGCGGAGCCCGGACGCCGTCGCCCGGATCAAACTGGCGCAGCAGGCCACCCTCGAGACCCGCCCCGCCAAAGCCCACGCCCGCTCCCTCGCCGGCCTCCGTACCGAGTGGGCGGCGAAGGCCGCCGAACGTGTCAGTGCCGCAACCGTCACGAACCTCCTGAAGGATGCCCGCGCCGCAGTGCCAACCATGGGCAGCAGGCCGGGGGAGCCGCGGGTGGTGGATGTGGACCGTGCTGCTCGCGAGGTGGTGTTGACGGTGTCGGAGCATCACGCGGTCTGGGGGCCGCACATGATCGAGGCCGAAGCCCGCCGGTGGGTGCAAAAAGAATACAGCCTGGGCCCCGGCACTGTGCCTGTGGGTACGGTGGAACTGATCGTGCGGCGCGCACTGGACACGGACTCGATCGCGGTGACTCCGCCCGCCCCGCACGGTTCCTTCGAACCGTTGACCCGCCGTGATGGGTCGAGCATCTACGAGCACAAGGGCCGCATGCTCTTCACCTCCACCAGCCTCCTCACCGCAGAAGACACGTTGTTGGCCGCCGGCCGTACCCGTACGATCGCCCCCGTCACGGTGGCCGAGTTCGACCGCGCCGCCGCCCGGCACACCGGGCCGTTGGATGCCGGGCAGCGGGCCCTGGCACGCGAGTTCACGACATCCAGCACGCTCCTCGTCGTCGGAACCGGCCCCGCCGGCGCCGGGAAGACCACCGCCCTCGCGTTGGCGGCCCGGGCGACCGAGCAGGCCGGTGGCCGGCTGATCGGGTTGGCGCCGTCGGCGACGGCCGCCGCCGTGTTCCGCGACGCCGTGCAGGTTCCGGCGGCCACGATCCATTCCTTTGTGCGCGCGTACGACACCCACGGGGACGCCACCCCGGACAGTCGCCACCCCGACGAGCTCAAGCTGCGGGCGGGGGACATCATCGTCGTCGACGAGGCAGGGGTTCGTCTACCTCGCCACGGTCATCGACTGCTTCTCAAAGAAGGTCGTGGGGTGGTCCATCGCCGATCACATGCGCACCGAGCTTGTCGAGGACGCTCTCAAGAATGCCGCTGCAACTACCCTGATCCTGCCGAACGCAATCTGGCACTCCGATCGCGGAAGCGTCTACACCTCAGCCGCTTTCAGGACCCTCGTGACCGGTCTGGGCATGCGCTCATCCATGGGCCGCACCGGGGTCTGTTGGGACAACAGCATGGCGGAAAGTTTCTTCTCGATGCTCAAGAACGAGCGCGTGTATCGGACCGTTTACGCGACCAAGACGCAAGCTCGAAGCGACATCATCCGCTACATCGAGGGGTTCTACAACAGCCGTCGCCGGCACTCAGCGCTCGGTTACCGACGGCCCAACGAAGTCCACTATGGTTATCAGCAGCCAGCCCTGGCAGCGTAGACGAATCCACTAATTCCGCTGTCCGAAATCACCGCAGCAGCCCAGGCTTCTTCAAAGTGAATTTCATGTCGATGGAGATTGGCGGAAAACCTGGATGGCCAGGTTTCGGCAGCTTTCATTTCGGCAAAGAGTTTTGAACAGGTTCCGGCCTACAGGAAAAAGGGGCGACGTCGACCGTGCCGATCTGGTCACAAACGATCAATTCCGGCAGAAGCGAGGGCGTGGGAGGATTT
>JBBRWR010000294.1:0-1745 GCA_038249085.1 Opitutales bacterium | reverse complement strand
GGGCCAGAGGAAGTTGGTCCAGCTTCCCATGAAGGCCAGCAAGGCGCTGGTGGCCAGGGCGGGTCCGGAGAGGGGGACGACGATCGTGGCGAAGATGCGAAAGTAGCCAGCGCCGTCGATGCGGGCGGAGTCTTCCAGGTCGCGCGGGATTGAGAGGAAGAACTGCCGCAGCAGAAAGGTGAGGAAGGCGCTGGAGAGAAAGGGAATAGTCAGCGCCGCGTAGCTGTCTGGAGTTACCCCGGTTTGGTGGACAGGTAGCTAGCAGGTGACGATCAGTTGCGGGGTGCACCTCCTCTCATACGCGGCCGGGGAGAGATAGCCGAGCGCGGAGTGTCGCCGGTGCGTGTTGTAGAACCCTTCGATGTAATCGAATAGCGCGAGGCGGGCGGCGCTCCGCGTCGGGAAGCGGTGACGAGCGAGCAGCTCGCATTCGAGGGTGGCAAAGAAGCTCTCGGCCGTCGCGTTGTCGAAGCAATCGCCGCGGCTCCCCATTGAGCCGACGAGCCCGGCTTCGCGCAGCCGCCGTCCGAAGGCCAGGCTCGTGTACTGACTGCCCTGGTCCGAATGATGAATAACGCCCTGCGTTGGCCGCCGGCGCCAGACCGCCATATCCACGGCTTCGATGACCAGCTCGCTGCGCAGATGATCGGCCATCGCCCAACCGACGATACGTCGGCTGTGGGCGTCGAGCACCACTGCCAGATAGAGGAATCCCGCCCAGGTCGGCACGTAGGTGATGTCCGCGACCCACAAGCGATCCGGAGCAGGAGCGGCGAAATCGCGCCGCACGAGATCGGGAGCAGGGGGAGGTCCGGGCGTGCGGCGAGGGGCTGCTGGACCTTTGCGCCGGTGACAGCCTTGCAGACCCGCCAAGTGCAGCAGGCGGGCGACACGCTTGCGAGAGCACACCACGCCGCGGTCCCGCAGTTCGGCCCAGATGCGTGGCGCACCGTAGGTGCCGCGACTCTGCTCATGCACCTCCCTGATGTGGCGCGTGAGCTCCTGGTTCGCACGGGCTCGAGCGGAGGGAGGGCGCTTCCGCCAGGCGTAGTACCCGCTCCGGGAGACGCCCAGCAAGCGGCACAGCGTCGCCACTGGAAAGTGATCCTTCTCCGCCTCGACGAACGCGAATGCCGCTACCGGATCACGTCGCTCTCTTTGGCGAAGAAGGCCGCGGCTTTTTTTAGGATCTCCCGCTCTTGGCGCAGCGTCCGCACTTCGCGGCGCAGTTGGCGCAACTCCTCGCGTTCATTCGGCGCCAACGCCTCACGCAGACCGTCGTCGATCTCGGCGTGCTGTACCCAGTTCCGCAGCGTTTGGTCGGCGACCCCGAGGTCCTTGGCGATGCGGGTCAGGGAGCGGTCACCGCTGCCAACGAGGCGAACCGCTTCGGCTTTGAACTCAGGCGGATAGGCCGGCTTGGTGCGGGGCATGGGAACACCTCCTCATGGGCGTCGTGCCCAATGATCGAGTGTCCACCGAAGGGGGGCAACTCCAATAGTGAGCTTGACGCTGGGCAACAGTTGGCGCTCCGCACAGGAGGAGCGATTCGATCGTGAGTTGGCCGAGCAATCTCTGGAATTCTTCACGCCGGAGGCCATCCCGAAAGTCGGTCCCAACCTGCCGCCGGGTGTCAGCAATGTCCGATTCAAGTCAGATCTATCGAGGGTGCCACCCGTTGATCCGTCGTACTGTCGCGATACTGGCGGTTTATTCCGGTCCGCGCTTGGTCAATAGGGATGCGC
>JBBRWR010000293.1:0-1796 GCA_038249085.1 Opitutales bacterium | reverse complement strand
GTCGCCGAAACGCTCCCAGCACTGTTCACTCCAGCCGTAGGCCGGATCGGTCAGATACTCCAGGAACATCCGCAACGCGTTCTGGTAACCGAGGACGGTGGAGTGCGATGCGCCTTTTAGCCTCAATCCACCGATTGGGATTGGGATTTAGCGGCGCGTTAAACAGAGAATGCCCGTCTTATCAGGGAAAATTGTACTTACCACAGAACAATTCGACTGATTCAGAAGGGCATCTCGTAGATGCAAGTTTCGCACACCACCCGGGCCGTGGCGCACGTCTTCGACGATTCCAATCTCGTGTCGTCTGCGGGTTTGGTCCCGGCGATGAAACTGGCCGAGAAAGCAGGCCTGCGGCGCCTGGCCGACAAGTGGTTGAGCGTGGCCACCGACAAGGGCGCGAACGCCGGCCTGAAGGTCGCCTCGCTGGTCGCCGGGATGCTCGCCGGTGCGGACGCCATCGACGACATGGCCGTGCTCCGTCACGGCGGGATGCGGAAACTCTTCGCCCACCTCTACGCCCCGTCAACGCTCGGGTCGTTCCTGCGCGCGTTCACCTTTGGCCATGTGCGTCAGCTGGACGCGATCGCGTCTCGGTTCCTGATCAGTCTCGCCGCCTTGAGCCCGCTGATCATCCCGGAACCCGCCGGGGACTACGTGTTCTTGGATGTGGACGACACCATCATCGAGGTCCACGGGCACCAGAAACAGGGCGCCAGCTTCGGCTACTCCGGGGTGCGGGGGCTCAACGCGATCCTCGCGACACTGAAAACAGTCACCGGCGCCCCGATCATCCTCGCTCAACGACTCCGCCGGGGCGCGGCCTCGTCCCCGCACGGCGCGACCCGGCTGATCCGGGACGCCCTCGCCACTCTCCGCCGCCTGCCCGGGATGGGCGCCGCCCGGATCCTGTTCCGCGCCGATTCCGCGTTCTACACCTTCGCGGCCATCCATGCTGCCCTGGCTGGCGGCGCGGACGTCTCCGTCACCGCCCGCCTTGATGCCGCTGTCCGCAAACGCATCGCGGCCATTCCCGCAACCGGGTGGACGCCGATCAAATACACGCACGCGATCTTCGACGAGGACACCCGAACCTGGATCTCCGACGCCGAAGTCGCCGAGATCCCCTACACCGCGTTCACGTCACGGAAGAAAGCGGACCACATCAGCGGCCGCCTCGTCGTGCGCCGGATCCCGGAGCTGAACAAGCAGAAACTCGCCGGCCAGGCCACGCTCTTCGACCTGCACCGCTTCCACGCGTTCTTCACCACCAGCACCCT
Organism: Opitutales bacterium; assembly: GCA_038249085.1. Lineage (GTDB taxonomy): Bacteria > Verrucomicrobiota > Verrucomicrobiia > Opitutales > Opitutaceae > ER46. The sequence continues at coordinate 519 of JBBRWR010000293.1, read as the reverse complement.
GGACACGGTCACCGCGGACACAACCCACCGCGCCCATGCGGCAATCGAGCTCGTGAATTCCGACTTGAAGAGCAGCGCCCTGGCCCACCTGCCCTCGGGTGTGTTCGCGGCCAACGCGGCCTGGCTGGTCCTGGCCGTGATCGCTTTCAACCTCACCCGCGCCACCGCCGTGATCGCCGGCACCGGCCTGGCCCGGTCAACGACGGCGACCATCCGCCGGAAACTGATCAACATCCCCGCGAGGATCGCCTCCTCAGCCCGGCGCATCACGCTGCACCTGCCCGAGAACTGGCCCTGGGAAACCGGCTGGACCCACCTCTTCGACCACGCCTTCGCACCACCGAGCCCAACCCCGACCTGACCCGCCCGCCCCGACCCGGCCCAACCTGGAACCCAGTGGAACACCACTAGCAGCGAGGCTCACCGCTCAAGCACGCCCCCGCACGCCCCCGCACGCCGCCGAAACTCAAATCATAACACGACCCCCAACCTCAGCCGATCGGTGGATTGAGGTTTAGG
>JBBRWR010000292.1:0-1832 GCA_038249085.1 Opitutales bacterium | reverse complement strand
CGGCCGGGGTCGACTTCGCTGCCGAGCTTGAGCAACTGGAGGAAGGCGTCTGCGGCGATCTGTTCGGTGCTGCGGGGGTCGTCCTGGATTCGTTTGGCCCAGGCGGCGCGTTTCTTGTCGACGAAGCGCACCCCGCCGCGCCTCGGGCTGGTGAGGGCGTCGTAGGTGGAGAGCACGAACTCGCCGTCGTCTTGGGCGAAGAGGCCGTGCAGACGTATTTTCCCGTCGCGGAGGCGGTAGATGCGCAGGTACCGGTCGTCGTGGGCCTGCTTTTCGCGGGCGGCGATGCCGGCCGTATCGAGGTCGTCCCGCAGCCGCCGGGCCCGGTGGAAGCACTGGTCCGCGTTCAACCCTGCCGCCTCGGCGATCAGAGTGGCGAGGGCGGCGCTGAGGCGCTCGGCGGTCACCGCGGTGTCGATGTCGCCCAGGCCCTTGCGGATCGATTCGGCGGCGTCGACGGAGAGGGTGCCGGCGGCCACAGCGCGGGCGATCGGCGCCTGCCACGACGCGGCCGTGTCCGAAGAGCTGGGTGATCCAACAGAGTGTGGCAATCCGGGCACTCCTCCAGAACCGGTGTCTCCGCTTCCGTCAGTGCCAGGAAGATCGGCTGTCTCGGCGGACTGCCGGTCTGCGGCTTCGGTCGTGGCCATCATCGTGCCAACCGCGACCAGCTTGTAGGCGTCACCCCGCGACGAGCCGGTGACCTTCTGGATCATCGCCTCGGGGGAGAGGAAACCCTGCTGTGCGGCCAGACCCGAGTGGCCGAGCTCGGGACGGGACCGGCGGGCGATCGTGCCGGCCGTCCACGCGGCATACGTCTCCACCAGCCGGCGCAACTCGGCGATCTGCCGCTGGCCGACCAGCACGGCCGCGTCGGAAAGTGACTCCAGGTCGGCACTGGAACAGCCCAGACAGGCAACGGCATCCGCTGCCTGTCTGAGCTGTTCTGCCTGGGTTGCCATACCACGATTCTAGCAAGAATGGAACATAAATGTGAGGGTTTATCAGATCTTGTGGAAAACTTTTCGAAGATAAATTCGCCTCAGGGGCACGAAGCCACAAGACCCAAACAAAACGAGGAAACTTCGGACCCCGCATGGGGGGTACCCTTATCTAGCCGTATGCAAAGATGATGACGGGGAAAAGGCAATTTCAGCGGTTCCTCTCTGCCCAAGTACCGGAGGAACGCGCGTGGAGCTCAAGGATTACATCAGGATTTTCCACAAAAGCTGGACCCTGATTCTCGCCCTCACGCTCTTCGGCATCGCCGGCGCAGCGGGCGCATCCATCGCCACCACTCCGAAATACGTCGCCACCACCCAGCTCTACGTCTCCGTTCAGGCTGCCGCGGGTGCCGCCACCGGCGACCTGCTTCAGGGCACGAGCTTCGCCCGCCAGGCCGTCACCTCCTACGTCGACGTCGTCAACAGTGCCATCGTGCTCGACGAGGTCATCAAGGAACTGAACCTCGACATGACGGCATCGCAGCTCGCCTCCACGGTCACCTCCTCGTCTCCGCTGAACACCGTGCTCATCGACGTGACGGTGAGCAACAGCGACCCTGAGCTCGCCGCCAAGATCGCCAACTCCGTCGGCGCGAACTTCAGCAAAATCGTCGTCGACCGGCTCGAGAAGCCCGACGGTGAGGCGGCCAGCCCCGTCAAGATCGAGACCATTCAGCCGGCGATTGTTCCCACCAGGCCGGCCAGCCCCAACGTGCCGATGAACATCGCTCTCGGCCTGCTCGTCGGCCTGGCTCTCGGAATCGGCCTGGCCGTGCTCCGCAGCGTGCTCGACACCCGCATCCACAGCCTGCACGACATCGAACTCGT
>JBBRWR010000291.1:0-1836 GCA_038249085.1 Opitutales bacterium | reverse complement strand
CCTGGCCGCCGAGGATCTCAATGCCGCGTGCGTGAAACAGTTGGTCGAGGCCCGACGGGCCGAGGGGCGAAAGACTTTGGTGTCGGTCGCGAACTTTTCGGTTCCAATCGCGTATCTGCGCGAGATCGGTGTGGTGCCGCCCGGAATTTGTCAAGGCGAATGAGGCCAGTGGGAGTTTAGGCGGCTAGCGTCGCCGCGGGTTGGACCTTGTCTTGTTCTGCTGGTTTGTTGATCCAGACGGTGTCGTGCAGGGTGAGGATTTTGGGGTCCCGAGCGGTGCTGAATCGCTCCGGGTTCTGGGCGCGGTCCGCGGCTAGGGTCGCGGAGCGTTCGATGGCTTTGCGCGCCGCGAGGCCGTAGTGGACGTCGGCTGGGGTATTCAGCCCGATGCCGGTATGCCGGTGTGCGTGGTTGTAGTTCTCGACGAAGTCGGCCATGAACGCCCGTGCCTCGCCCACCGAGTTGAAGCGTTCGGGGAACACGGGGGCGAATTTGAGGGTCTTGAAAAAGCCCTCGCTGAACGGGTTATCGTTACTGACCCGAGGGCGAGAATGCGACTTGGTGACCTCCAAGTCCGAGAGCAACGCGGCGACGGTCTTGGACGTCATCGAGGTTCCGCGGTCGGCGTGGACGACGTGCGGGGTGCCATGGATGGCGAAGATCTCCTTCATCATCTCCACCGCCAACTCGCCGGACTCGGAGGCGTGGACGTGGGCGCCGACGATATAGCGGGAGAAGATATCGATCATCACGTAGCAGTCAAACCAGGTCCCTTTGATGGGGCCGGGCAATTTCGTAATGTCCCAGCTATAGCACTGGCCAGGTCCCGTCGCGGCCAACTCGGGGATCGCCCGGGCCGGGTGACGTGCCATCCGGCGGCGTTCCTTGACCTGCTTGTTCTCGGTCAAAATCCGGTAAATCGTTGAGATCGACCCCAGGTACACGCCCTGATCCAGCAGCCGCGCGTAAATCTGTATCGGCGGCAAATCCACGAACGCGGGCGAATTCACCAGGTCCAAGATCCGGGCCCGTTCACCCCGGCTGAGCTTATTTGCCGGCACCAGCGTGGGCGCCGGCACGGGCAGCGAGAGGGTGGGCTTCCGGGTCGCCGTGGCCCGGGAGACGCCGACGAGTTCGGCCGCGTCACGGGTCGGCCAGCCCGCGCCCGTGATCTGCCGGTAGGCGAGCATTACGGCTTCGTGTGCGGTCGTTCGTCCCGCGAGCTCCTGGAAAGATCTTCCAACAGCTCTTGTGTTTTTCCCATAATTGTTAAGACGACCTCCGTTCTCGCCAGACGCCGTTCCGTTGTCTCCAGCTTGCGGCGCAACCGTGCGATCTCGGCCTGCTCCGGCGTTAACCGGCCAATCCTGTCGCCGGGCTTCTTCCCCGCCAGGACACCGGCATCGCGAAGCTTTCGCCATTCGGTGATCTGTGAGGAATAGATCCCCTGCTCCCGCAGATACGCACCACCTCCACTGTTCTGGATGGCGGCTTCATACGCGGCCAGATGGTCAAGTTTCTGTGCCGGGGTGAACGACCTTCTCGAGGTCGGACCGCCGGCGCGGGGTCCGGGACTACTCATGTGACTATCGTCGCGCACGGCGATCAAAGACGGGCTGGACATGGTGGTGGTTTCCTGATTCTCGCCCTACATCATGCGGCGAACTTGCTGTTAGCTACTGGCCTCACCCAACCCTGACACGTAGGGGTGCAGCGCCGCCTGGTCTACGATCTGGCCGGTGAGGGTAGTCGTGCCATCGCGCTCACACGTCAAGGTGAAGCCCTCGAACCAGTCGCTCCAGCATTCATCGAGCTGTCCCTGGAGGCGGATCTCAT
>JBBRWR010000290.1:0-2027 GCA_038249085.1 Opitutales bacterium | reverse complement strand
CACTGCCGCTCGGTGATGTAGACGGCCAGTTTCGGCGCGAAGAGCAGCCGCACCTTGATCGGTTCCTCGCCGCCGACGATACCGAACGCCTGCCGGGCGTATGTCTCGGGGCTGAACTCGGTCGGTCGCGTGAAAGCCTTTCCCGTCGCCGCGATCTTCCTGAACCGCGACAAGGCGAACGTCGCCACGCGCTCTTTCTCCACGTTCCACGCCATCAGGTCCAGTTCCCATGATAGGCCAGCAGGTGGTAGGGGTGCAGGTCGTACTCGGAGACGCGCCCGGTGAAGGTCTGGTAATCGGCTCGGATCGCTTCCCGCCGCTCAATAAAGCCCGCCAGTTTGGCCCAGACCTCGGGATCGATTTGCACTCGGTCCTCGGGCAGGACGCCGACATGCTCGCTAAGCCAGTCGGGCTCGATGGTGATGTCGCCCGCCCTGTGACACCATCGTAACCATGAAAACGTTGTTTCAGGCTGGTTTGTGCGGGCGTGTGCCCCTGCCGCCAGAAAAGCGATTTCTTATCCATGAGCGAGCTGCCCGCCAGCCTGGTGTATGGCGACACGATGGGCGTAAGGGCCCACGCTGGCGCCGGCGGAATGGGCGGTTGAAAAGAACGGCGGCATTCCGCTGGGGCATGCGAACGCCTGCTGGTTCATCCACCGGACGGGCCTGTTCCTGAAGGAATTCGGGCGCGGGTCGGCGGGCAACGGGAAGCGGGGGGCGCGCGGGAAGAACGATTATGGCGTGGTGTGGAGCATCGCGATGCCGCTTCCGGAAAATCTGCTTCGCGCGGTGGCCCGGCATGCCGGCTGCCACATCTGGTGCGAGGAGAACGACGTGGTGTATGCCAGCGATTCGATTGCGTCGATTCACAGCGTCAAGTCCGGCCCGCGCGTGCTCAAGTTCCCCGGCCGGTTCACCGTGACCGATGCGGTGACGGGGGAACGGATCGGGCGCGGCCTGAAGGAGGTCAAGCTTCGCATGAAAGCCCCTGAGACGCGGATCTTCGAGCTGACCCGGTAACGCGAGTCCCACCGGTCATATTCCAGCGGGACGCCGGTGGACGCGGGTGTGGACGGGACAGTGGTCTGGGTATCGAATGGAACCTATATTTCCACCGCCGCCATTTCGCTCACCAAGGGCGTGAAACTCCGCAGCCTGAACGGCCGCGAGTCGACCATCCTCAAGGTGAACAACGGCACCCAGACACGCACGGTCTACATCAGCCATCCCCTTGCTGTGGTTGACGGGTTTACCATGATCCGGGTGGGCGCGAATGGCGGTGGGGTGCAGATCTACCACTACGGCCTGCTGATGAATTCCACCCTGACAAACGCCTACTGGGTCAACATCCCCGGCGGGAGCGTGCAAATGATGGGCGGAACGGTGAGCAACTGCACCATCATCGGGGGTGTGGAGCGCACCAACGGCGGGTTGCAGATGGAGGGGGAAGGCGCGTTGGCGGTCAACTGCGTGATCACGAACAATTCCAACAACAGCTATGTTTCGGAAACCTGTGTGGGCGGCGTGTATGTTGCGGCCGGGTGCACGCTCCGAAACAGCCTTGTCGCGTATAACCGGACCATCGGATGGAGCGGGGGAATCTACAATTTGGGGACGGTTGAAAATTGCACGGTGGTCAGCAATACCACGTCCAGTGCCGATGCCAATGCCTGCGGCGGCGTGCGCGGCAAGGCCGGCCTGATCCGGAACAGCATCATAGTCGATAATCAGAACACGGGCGGCGGGACGGCTACGAATTGGACCCGCGCTGCCGGTGTTATTGAATACACCTGCACGGAGCCCAGCGTGGACGCTTACGGGTCAGGGAATATCACGGATGATCCGCTGTTCAGGAATTCCGGCCCGACTCCCTTCGCGTTGTCGGTCGGCTCTCCCTGCATTAACCCGAGTTCGCCAGTTGGGCGGTTATTAAGGTTGTAAGTCGTTGGAAATCAACAAAACGACCTCAAAAGTCTTGACTACATTTTCAGATTCAGTGGCACATAGGGGAGGCGCAATTTCATT
>JBBRWR010000289.1:0-2034 GCA_038249085.1 Opitutales bacterium | reverse complement strand
GGGCGCCTGCTGTGTGGGCTGTCCGCCTCAGCGTCCGACGCCGACGTTTTCGACGCGCTGTGGAAGCGTGCAGGTGCGACGAAGGAAAAGCCGCGCCCCTTCCTCAAACTTGCGCTGTCCGATGTCGCTCACCGGAATTGACCGTAAGCGGTCCAGGGATTACAGGTCCCGAAGCTCGTTGGGCATAGCCTCAAGTGTTGTCCCGTGTTCGCGGGACTGAGCCGCGATCGGCGCAAAATGAAATTATTTTCATTTTGCGCTGGACTACTCCGGCGCTCTTCGCCAGGATCCATGCGTGATAAGAATCCCGCAACAATTACAAGGCCGCCAGGTTCGGCCCGAGGAGGTCGTTTGGCTGCGGGAGTCGATTGCGGCGAATCCGTCGTGGAGCCGGAAACGCCTCGCGCAGGAGGTGTGCACGGCGTGGGACTGGCGGGACGGGGCCGGGCGGCCGAAGGATTTTGCGGCGAGGGGTTTTCTGCTGAAACTGGCCGGGGTTGGGGCGATCACGCTGCCGGCGCTGCGCTGGCAGAAGAAAAGCCGCTGGTGCGGGCAGGCCGCCGGGGCGGAACCGATGGAGTGGGCGGAGCCGGCGGTTTGGGCGTCGCCGCTTGCGGGTTTGCGTCCGCTCTCGGTGGAGGTGGTGGCAGCGGGGAGTCCGGCGCATCGCAGCTGGAGTTTTTATCTGACCAGGTATCACTACCTGGGCCTGCGGGTCGTCGGGGAAAACCTGGGCTACCTCGTGCGCGACCGAGAGGGACGCGACGTGGCGTGTCTGTTGTTCGGAGCGGCGGCGTGGCGGTGCGCGCCGCGGGACCGTTTTCTCGAATGGGGCCCGCGGGAGCGGGTCGCGCAGTTGTCGGCCGTAGCGAACAACACTCGGTTCCTGATTTTGCCGTGGGTGAAGTGTGCGAATCTTGCGAGCCACGTGCTGGGGGCGGTGGCCCGGAGGATCGATGCGGACTGGAAAGACAAGTACCGGCATGGACTGAGCTGGCTGGAGACCTTTGTGGAGCGCGAGCGTTTCCTGGGCACGTGCTACCGGGCGGCGAACTGGCGCTGCGTGGGGCAGACGACGGGGCGCAGCCGGCAGGATCGCCACCGCGAGATCCGGGTGCCGATCAAGGACGTCTACGTGTTCAGGCTGGAAGGGCGCCGCCCATGACGATGGATGGCGAGGTGATGCCCGAGGTCGTGCCCTCCTACGCGGAGCTTGTCGAACGGGTGCGCGTGCAGGCCGCGCGCATTGAGGGGTTGGTGAGTGAGAACGAAGATCTGAAGCAGCAGATCGCGGATCTGACCAAGCGCCTGTTCGGGAGCACGAGCGAAAAACTCGACGCACAGAAGTTGAAACTGGCGGCGGAAGCGGTGAAGGCCGACGCGGAGATCGCCGAGGAGCTGCCGCCGGAGCCAAAGAAGGAGCAGCGGAGCGGTCCGCCCAAAGGCGGCGGGCGCAAGCCGGTGCCGAGGGACCTGCCGGTCGTGGAGGTGATCATCGACCTGCCGGAAGATCAGAAGGTGTGCCCGAAAACCGGAGTGCCCCTGGTAAAGATCAACGAGATCGTCACCGAGGAAATCGAATGGGTTCCCGGCCACCACGTGCGCAAGCGCTATATCCGGTATGTCTATGCCCATCCGCAGAAGCTTTTCGGTCCGATCAATCCGCCGTTGCCGCCACGGCTCCTGCCCGGCAGCAGCGTGGGGGCGGGCCTTTTGGCCCACCTCATCATCGCGAAGTACGTCGATCATTTGCCTTTTTACCGCCAGGAGCAGATCGCGGCCCGCGGTGGCGTGGAAATTGACCGCCACAAAATGGGCCGGTGGTCGGCCGAGGTGGCCGAGCAAATGCAGTCGCTTTACCGGGCGCTCAAAGCCGAGCTGCTCCAAGGCCGTTACTTGCAGGGAGACGAGACGCACGTGGACGTCCTCGATCCGGAGCGGCCGGGGGCCGCGAGGCCAGCGTGGCTTTGGACGTATTACGGTCCGGAAAATCCGTCTCAGGCCGTCGTCTTCGAGTTCCACCTGTCCCGGGGC
>JBBRWR010000288.1:0-2050 GCA_038249085.1 Opitutales bacterium | reverse complement strand
TGCCTTCCGGCATTCAGGATTTTTTGCCGCGGCGCGACCCGCGCGCAAACCTCCCGACGGCTGATCGTGCTTCTACGGCCAGTCTGTGGCGTCGTATCGCTATGCAGTTTGTAGGTCGGAATACGATACCAGACACCCATGATCCGCGTCTGGGTTCCCGGGAGGTGAATGGATTAATCCAGCCGAGCTTCTCCAGGGGAAGGATTTCGCGATCGGAGCAGATTTTATTTTCCGCTCAAGTCTCCGGAAGAAGACCCGAATAGCACCCTGTCCAGGTACCACTGCACCGGGATAGGCCCGGCCCGCCCAACGGCCCGCCACGGCACGGACGCCGCAGCTCTAGCTTCATGGATGTATCATGTCTGTGGTCATTAACAGCAACTACGCGGCAACCGTTGCCGCCAACAACCTCGCGGCGTCGAACCAGTTTCTGCAACGCAGCCTGAACCGGCTGTCCAACGGATCCAGAATCGTCAACCCGGCGGACGACGCCGGGGGCCTCGCGGTCTCCATGAAGCTCTCCGCCGCGGCCAGGCGCCAAGGCGCGGCCGCGACCAACATCGGCAACGCCAATTCCTACCTGCAGACCCAGGACGGCGTCCTGAAAGTCGTCGGCAAGGTGATCGAGCGGATCGGCGAACTTAAGACCCTCTATTTGGATCCCACCAAGAATTCCACCGACCTCGCCAACTACGACGCCGAGTTCGGGCAACTTCAGGCCGAGCTCACTTCGCTGGGCGCTGAAAAGTTCAACGGCATCAGCCTGTTCAGTGCCACCGATCTGACGGTGGCCACCACCGAGGACGGTGCCGGGACGGTCACCGCCACCGGCATGGTGCTGCTCGGCACCCCGGCCTTCCCGGCGTCCAGCGATCCCTTCAACGACCTAAGCAACTGGACGGTGGGCGGCGGATCTCCCTCGGTTTCCGCGGGGGTTCTGGCCTTACCCCCTTTCAGTGACGTTACCACCAACGCCACCTATGCCGGGCCGCTGGAGATCAACCTGCAGGTGGATTTTTCCGGATTCTTAAATGACATCCGGATCACCTTCGGCGGGACCAATGTCGTCTCGAAGTTCAATACTGGCGTGCATTCGATCAAGATCGCGCTCGATGGCGTGGGCAACGCCAACAGCTATCTAGACGGTGAGACGACGGCGTTTCAAACAACGTCGGGAGTGCCGACCGGCGCCCAGGCAATCAATCTCTTTGGTGGCGGTGGCATGGGTGGTGTGACCGTGCAGAGTTTTTCGGTCGCCAGCACGAACGCCACCGGCAATTTGGCGGAGGTAACCAGCGCCTCCGGTCTTGGAAGCCTTGCGCAGTCGAGCATCACCTCTGCGATCAATGACATAGCGACCGATCGAGCGCAGAACGGCGCCAGCCAAAGCCGGCTCAACTTCGCTTCCGAGGTCCTCGGCATGACCAAGGCCAACCTGGAGGCCGCTAACAGCCGCATCACCGACGTGGATGTGGCCGCGGAATCCACTCAGCTCGCCCGCTACAACATCCTCGTGCAGGCCGGCACCGCCATGCTTTCCCAGGCGAACCAGAGCGCGCAGGCCGCCCTGCGCTTGATCAGCTGAGCGGGGGTGCGTTCGCTCTGGGTTTGGTTGGCCCGGAGTCATACGAGCGTTGCGCAGGCGGCCGTTGACAAGGCCAAGAGCCGGGAAAAGAGCCGCCGCATTGGAGGAGCGAACCCAGGGGGAGAATTACGAGTGGATCGTGAAGACCGGCCAGCGTTGCGTAATCCTGATGTCTTTCATTTTCGGAGATTTCATTGCAGCCCCGCGGTCCGCTCGCCGCCGAACGCCACCCACGTCGCGGGCGGCGCTTCGTTTGAATCTGCAAACACGACGTCGAATACAACCTCGGCAGGCGTGGTATGCCGGAACTCCCGCACCCGCGACCACGGCAGGCGGGTATCGGTGCGCACGGCGCTGCCATAAACCACCAGCACGTTGCCCGTTTTCGGGAGCGGTTGCACGTCACCCATCGCGAAAGTGTTGACGGTTTCGGGTCGGCCCTTGGCGTCGGAGGCCCAGACGAGT
>JBBRWR010000287.1:0-2225 GCA_038249085.1 Opitutales bacterium | reverse complement strand
GGTGCTGGAACTGGAGGCGGGAGAGATCTATGTGAACCGGCCGATGGGCGAGCAGCGGCAGGGTTTTCACAACGGCCACAAGCTGAGCGGCACGGGCGGCGAGGACGGCAAATACGGCCTCGAAAACTACCTCGAGAAGAAAACGTTTTACGTGAACTTCAGCTGAGGGAACCGGGGCCGTTTTGTGGGATGCAAGAAACCGAACGACGAACCCTGCAACTCCTATCTCTACAACAACACGGTCTACGTGAAGGACGGCCAGCGCAGCGTCTTTGCGGTGACGGTGAACGGGACCACCCGGAATATCGCCGCCGGGGCGCGGCTGGGGCGCTTTGAACCAAAGGTATTTCCGGCCAGGTGAAGACTACCCTGTATCCGACCCTGCGATGGCCGGGTCGCGATGCCGCCGCAACCCACTGCCCCTTCCTTTCACCGACCAGCTCAACCCTTCATCCTCATGTCTGCCCCACACATCTCCCGACGACAATTCATCGCGGTTCCTGCCGCCGCCGCCGCTCTGCTCGCCGCAGAGCGCAGCCGGGCGGCCACACCCGCGTCGCCAATGAGTTCCCCCGCCGCGATGAACGACCCGGGTCGCCCGCTGAGCGCCGCCAGCAGGCGCGCCCTGGCCTATAACAAGGGCCCGGAGTGGTTCTGCGACTTTACCTTCCGGCCGCTCCAGGGCGATCTGGGGAAGAAGGAAACCGGCATCGTGCGCCGCGATCCCAGTGCCATCATCAAAGTCGGCGACGTGTATCACGTCTGGTACAGCCGCTCGACCGGACCGAGCTTCGGCTTCGGCACCGGGAATCTCAGGGCCAAGACCTTTCCCTGGGACTATTGCGACCTCTGGCACGGCACGAGCCGCGACGGGATCGAGTGGCGGGAGGAGGGACTGGCCGTGGCGCGCGGCCCGGCGGGAGCTTACGACGACCGGAGCGTGTTCACGCCGGAGATCCTGGCGTATGAAGGGAAGTACTACCTCGTCTATCAGGTCGTGCAGTCGCCCTACCTGCGGCGCTCGTTCGAGCACGCCGCGATCGCGGTGGCGGATTCGCCTGCCGGACCGTGGCGGAAATCGCCCGCGCCGATCGTACAGGCGGCCGCGGACGGCGAGTGGCTCGGCGAGGAGGACAACCGCTTCCTCGTCAAACGGAAGGGCAGCTTCGACAGCCACAAGGTGCACGACCCCTGCCTCGTGCCGTACCGCGGCAAATTTTATCTCTATTACAAGGGCGAGACGATGGGGGAGGAGATGAACTTCGGCGGGAGGGAAATCAAGTGGGGCGTGGCCATCGCGGATCGGCCGGAAGGTCCGTACCGCCGCAGCGAGCTGAATCCGGTGACAAATTCCGGCCACGAGATCTGTGTCTGGCCGTATCGCGGCGGCATCGCAGCGCTGCTGACGACCGATGGCCCGGAGAAGAACACTCTGCAATGGTCTCCCGACGGGTTGAATTTCGAAATCATGGCGGTGATCAAGCGCACGCCCGAAGCGCTGGGACTGTTTCGCACCTCCGATCATGAAAAGGGCCCGCTGGAGGGCCTGCGCTGGGGCCTGAGCCACGTCGTCGGGAAGGACTTCGGCTACGTGGAGCGGTTCGAAGTCGATGAGACGATGAAGAAGCGATTCCTGACGAAATCGAATTACGAGTAGGCCCGATACCATGCGGGGCGCGGCCACGCTGCGCCCGGCAATCGCGGAGGAAAGAAAGATGCGAAAAAGCGTTTGACTCTGTCACCCGCATTGTATGCAACATGGAATATCCCGAGCGCCTGAGCGCTTTCGTTCCCCTCGCCCGACCCCGCGTCCCCCCCCCCCCGAACTGTTCCCGTCATGAATGCTTCCTTCGCTGCGGGCTCCCCCCGCCTGCTCGTCGCTCTTCGCCTGGCCGCCTCGTTCGGCTGGGTGGCGTTGTTTCCGTCCGTCGCGTTCACCGCCGAGACCACCGCGCGTTCCGCCGCCTCCACGGGTGACGTAATTCAGCTCACCCCCTTCGAAGTCGACGCCAGCCGCGACACGGGCTACGCCGCGCAAAACACCCTGTCCGGCACCCGCCTCAGCACGGCCGTCCAGGACATCGGCGGCACGATGACGATCATCACTCCGGAGGTTTGGGAGGACCTCGCGCTCACCGGCACCAACGATCTGCTCCGGTTCACGCCGGGCGCCGAGAAAAACGACGTGCAGGACGCCGACGGCAACGGGCAGGCGTTGTTCTTCG
>JBBRWR010000286.1:0-2242 GCA_038249085.1 Opitutales bacterium | reverse complement strand
GACCCAATGGCAACCTGGTCGCGGTAAACGATGACTGGAACGTCGCGGAGAACGTCGAGGCCATCGTGGCGGCCACGGCCGCGGTGGGTGCGTTCGCGCTGAACGTCGGCAGCCACGACAGCGCCGTGCTGCGTAGCTTTGCCCCGGGAACGTACACCGCGCGTGCGAGTGTGGCGAACGGCGTTGGAGGCGTGGCCTACCTGGAAATCTACGACGCCGACCTCGCGACCGGCCCCATCAGTACGATTCCTTTCGTGGCGGTTCGCGGTCGGGTGGCACCAGGGAGCGGAATCGTCGTCGGCGGCATGGGCTCGAATGGCCGGGGACAACGAAGTTACCTGCTGCGGGCGCTGGGGCCGGCCCTCGGTCTACCCAATGCGGTCAGCGATCCGTCATTCCTGGTGGTGCGGGACAATGCCCTGGTCGGGATGAACGACAATTGGGGCTCCGTTCCGGCGGAAGCAGTGGAAACCGCCACCGCCGTGGCGCGGCTCGGGTTGAGTTCGCTGCCGGCCGGCAGCAAGGACGCCGCGCTTGTTCTCACCGGCAACATTCATGCGGGTCCGCATACCGTGCAGGTCAGCAGTCCGGAAGGACCAGGCGGTATTGTCCTCTTGGAATTGCACGACTTAGACTCGACCCGGCCAACCCACCTGGCACCTGCAATCGTCTCGCCCCCGGTGGCACAGACCGTGGCGGCGGGTTCACCTTTAACCCTGAAAGTGGTCGCCTATGGAACCGGCCCGCTGGCGTATCAGTGGCTGAAGGACAGCGTGCCCGTGAGCGGAGCGACTGCGGCGACCTATGAAGTCGGCTCTGCGACGGGCGCACAGGCGGGATCCTACGAGGTGGTGGTGACCAACGCAACGGGTACGGCCAGGAGTCTGCCCGCCTTGGTCACCCTGCAAAGCGGTCCCGGCGGCAGTGCGGCGACCCAGAGGGTGGTGGGGGATGGCTACGTGGCGGGAGGGACGGCAACGATCAGCAACACCCTGACCTTCACGGGATCTCCGGACAGCCTGGGCTGGAGCGTTGTTCTCCCGGTTGGCTGGAGTTTTGTGTCCGACGGCGGAGCGAGCGGCGAGGTGAAGCCGGCTGCGGGAGCCACGGGGTCACTGGAATGGGCGTGGTCGATCGTCCCGACGAGCCCGGTGACGTTTACGTACACGGTCCACGTGCCGCCCGGCGAGTTTGGGACCAAGACCTTGGTGACCTCCGGAATCATCCGACAAAGCGGCGACGTGCAGGTTATCGCGGCGACGCCGAGCCCTCTTTCGGTGGCGGCGGTGGCCCGTTATCATTCTGCGGATACCAACGTCGACGGTCGCATCAGTCTGCTGGAGTTGACGCGCGTGATCGAACTCTACAACACCCGCAATGGCACGACCCGGACGGGTTGCTATATGCTGCAGCCTGGAACCGAGGATGGGTACGCAGCCGATGCCTCGCGTGCGAGCGGTGCCGTGGTTAATTTCGGAGCCTATTACGCCGGGGATTCGAACCGGGACGGAAAGCTATCGCTGCTGGAACTGACGCGCATGATCGAGTTGTACAATTTTCGCAATGGCACAACCCGCACCGGCCAGTACCGGGCGCAAGCCGGCACCGAAGACGGCTTTGCGCCAGGACCATAGCGCCGCACGGAGAAGCAGAGGACGGGCCAAGGGGCGGCGGGCTAAGCGATGCAATCGCGGCGGAGCAGATTGCCGCGTCCGCCGAAGCCTTGGGCGAAGGCTGGGACCCCAAGACGCTTGACGTGAGAGCGAACGCACGAAGCGAAGATCGCGAAGCCGCGCTCCACGGCGGCTATGGCCGCCACGCAACTGATCGCCTGCCATCATCGCCCCTTGCGTATTTTTTCGGCCACCTGGTTTGGCAGTTGTCAATCGGCAGAGTCCTCCAATCCGGTTTAGCCGCAAGAGAGCTCAGAGGCATCCGTCCTGCCGGGCAATTCTCCCGGGCGCTCATGGGGGGCGCATCTCCCGGTTGAACGTAGCATTGAGCTAGGTCCTCCCCGTAGCGCCAGTCTTCGACTGGCGCCCGCCGGTCAGAGACGCGGCGCTACTCCCAGAGGCATCACCGCCAAACGACAGATGCGCCAGCTCATAACGCCGCGGTCACTCAATTCGCTGGCTGCCTGAAATTCCCAGATTTCAGTTGCCCGATTTTCGATGCCAGATTCGCGTCTTCGCGCGAACTTTGCCTTGGCAGAGATTCACGTTAAGGCGCGTTGGGGACAACG
>JBBRWR010000285.1:0-2368 GCA_038249085.1 Opitutales bacterium | reverse complement strand
TGTGGAGCATCGTCGCGTCAAGCAACTCCTGGCGGAAATGCGCCGGCTCTCTCGCCAGATCATGCGTGCCACATTTCCCGATACGGAACGGCGCAGACCGCTGAATAAGAAAGTTTTGCGCCTTATCTAAGCGCCATTCCGACATGACCCCGTCTCGGGTTCCCTCTCACCTTCCCACTCGGCACTGGGACAGAGTACCGGAAAAGGTGAAGGGTGCAGCCTGAGGTGTTACCGGCGGTTCAATTGGCGCAGCAGGGTAATCGCATCACGCTCTACAAGGCACTCGGCGGCGGCTGGCGCGCTGGGTCGCAAGACGCCAGGTAAGACTTCCCGTTTGGCATTCGAAATGCATTACCCCCGCACCACGATCACGCCCGCCGGGGCGTCGACGCGGGACTTGATGGAACCGTCCGCCTGCCGGTCATGGCGCACCTTGATGGGCCCCAGGGGAGTCGGGTAGGCGCCTTCGGCCCATTGGAGGCGGCCGAGTTGGGGGTCAACGCGCACGCGCTTGAATCCGGGCTCGAGCGGCGTGACGCCGAGGACGTTTTCACTGAGCCAGGCGGTCGGGCCGCTGGCCCAGCCGTGGCAGAGGCTGTGGCGGAATCCAATGTAGCAATACGCGCCGTAGCCGCCGTGCACGTCCTTCTTCCCCGGGGGCACCAACTCGTCGATCCGGGCGGCGTTGTCCGTCCAGGCAAAGTCGAAATCCTCCCAGAAGGTCGTGGCCCCGAGGTCGAGCATGGCGCCCCAATAGCGCGAGATGAAGTCGAGGGCGGTGTCGGTCTCGCCGGCCTTCGCCAGCGCCTGCAACACATAGAATCCGTAGAACGTGGATACGCCCTGGGGCCCGCCCACCTTGAGCACATCGTCCGCCGTCTGTTTGGCGTCGACCATGCCGGCGAGCGCGAGGAGCGCGGCCCCGGACTTGGAAGCGTTCACGGCGGGCACCACGCGGTGACCCCGGGCGGCCGCCTCGGCGCACAGCGCGGCGGTCGGGGCCTCGGCGAGGGCGGTCATGAGGCGGGCGCCCGACTCGAGCGTCATCACGAGCAGGGCCTGCAGCCCGGCGGTGACCCCCTGTTTGTTGGGTGAGCTTGGCCAGTCGAGAAACCGCATGCCGTCGATGTGTTCGCGGCCGTCGGGGCCGACGAGGGCGGCGAGTTTGCGCAGCAGGGCTTGCAGGTAGGTTTTTTGCGCGGCGAGGTAGGCGCGGTCGCCATGGTGCAGCCACCATTGCTCGTGGATGAGCACCCACCACATTGAATAGGAGCTGATGCCGTTCATCCACTCGGTGGGCGGGGTGACGTCGCGGGTGAGATCGAGGCTGCGCGGCACGACCTCGTTGAAACCGAACACCGCGTTGATGGTCGCGACTTCGGGATGCATGTCGCCGATCCAGACGAGGCGGTCGCGTTTCACGCCGTCCCAGAGGTATTCCTGCATGTTCAGGTGCACGGTGTAGGCGCCGACCTGCCAGATGCGGTTGAGGCGCTCGTCGTCGCAGCGGAACGATCCGACCTGCGGGACGTCGCGCAGCAGCAGCACGGCGCGCACTTCGCTGAGGTGCACGGCCTGCTGCGGGTCGACGTTGTCGATGCGGACAAAGCGGAAGCCGCTGGGGCCAATGGTGACTTTCCCGAGCCACGGCAGGCGCACCAACTCGTCGCGCAACGCGTGGTCGTTCTGGGCGTTGGTCGGGCCGCCGAGGTCCGCCATCGCCTCGGCCACCGACTCGCCGAAACGGATCCGCACCTGGGGCGGTGCCTTGTCCTTCGTCATCGGCGTGATGATCTCGAGGTTGCCGGTGAGTTCGGTGCCGAAGTCGAGCAGGACGCCGCCGCCCGCACCGCCGTTGGCGGCCGGGGCGAGCACGCAGGGTGGCTGCGGATTCTTGAGGAGGGCCTGCCCGGGTTTCGGGCCCAGGAGGTTGGCGGCGTGCGTGACGCCCGCCGGGCTAGTCCAGACCACGCGGGTCGGCGCCATGAACCAGGCGCTCAGCGGGCTCGCCTGCGGGGTGGCCGCCGTCGCGGAAGGGATGACCGGCGCCGCGCGCAGCGGCAGGGCGGCAGCCGCCACGAGCAGCGCGAGCGTGGCGGCACCAAGGAAGGTTTTTTTCATATGCGGCCGGGTGAGTCGTAACGATGCAATCGAGGTGGAGCGCGTTGACCTCTATGCGCTGAACGTAAGAGCGCACGCACGGAGGCGCGTTGGGGACAACGCGGGGCGCATCTGTCGGTTGGCGGTGATGCCCCAGGGAGTAGCGCCGCGTCTCTGACCGGCGGGCGCCCGTCGAAGACTGGCGCGACGGGAAAGACCGAGCGCCACGCCACCGCCAACATGCAGATGCGCCCGACAACCCGCCCCA
>JBBRWR010000284.1:0-2476 GCA_038249085.1 Opitutales bacterium | reverse complement strand
TGGCGGGCATGGGTGGCTGCGGGCGAGACCGATTGAGGCAGCCCAACCAGTGAGCGACCGTTCGCCGGAGGGGTAGCCGATTTTACGGCCCGGCGCAAGGGCAATCTAGCGGAGGCACGTTTGGATGAGGTGGCTGCGAGTTTATGGATGGAACCGCCGCGGGGAAAAGCTAATGCCGCGCCCAGGATCTTGATCGAGTCGTGCGGGTGCTGCGCGGATTGCTGCTCGATTCGGACGCTGCACGCTCCGCGAAACAGGCTGGAAGCCCATCTTCTTTCCTGATGAGGAAAGAAGAATATGCTAAACTACCACTAATGGACTAATGGTAATGTCATACCAAGGGAGGCCTTCGGAGCGCTTGAGTCGGTTTTCAAGCAGTCGCTTTTCTGCGGTGCCGAGTTTGACGCCCTTCTGGTAGATGCCGCCGAGAAGGGTCGCCGTCGTGCGCACGGAGCGCCAGGCAAACTGGCGTGCCCGCAGGAGCACCGCCTCCACGCTTTCCAAAAGATGGCCGTTCCAGGAGCGCTCCAGACCGCCCCAGTAGCGTTCGATCCCGTTGTATTTGCTGTGGTAGGGCGGGTAGTAGATCAGGCGGATCTCGAGTTGCTCGCGATCCGCGAAACCGACCATGCGTTTCAGGAACTGGCCGCGATGCCCGCTGCATTCGGGGCCGTTGTCCAGATTGATCACAATCCGGCTCACTCCCGCCAGCCGCGCCTTGCTCGCCGCCCACCAGCACTCCAGCCCGTCGGCCATGAAATCGCTGGTTTTGCAACTGTCCGTGAAGAACAGGAACGGCTGTCGGCTGGCCGTTTCCAGGATGCCGCCGGGCACCAGCTTCTGCTTTGGCATCATGTCATGGTCTGCCGCCTTGACGGCTTGGAGACCGCGTGAGAGCCCGCCGCGCGAAAACGGGCCGAGGTTGATGGTGGCCTTGGTGTCCACACTGATGCGGACGGTGGCCGGGTCGGCGTCCGCCGCCGCGTTCTCCCGTCTCACGTTCTCGAAGATCGGGTCGGTGAGCGGCGTTTTTTTTGGACGCGGGATTTCTCGACCCGGCGGAGCCGGTAGTCCTGCCGGTTGAGAATGTTGGAGAGGGTGCGCACGCCCGGGAGCGCGGTGTCCGGCCAGCCTTTTTCCACCAGCGCCAGGCGCACGGCCTTGGCGGTCATGTCGGTGTAGGAGAAAGGCGTGCACAGGTGGGATTGGGCCTGGCTCGCCGCGTCCATGATGCAGCGGATGTCCTCCAGCAGGCGCGGATGCTTTTCCTCGGTGGTGGGTTTGCGCCGTGCCGACAAGTCGTTGACGCACACGATGCCCGTGTGCAATTCGTGCAAGCCCAGCGCCACCGCCGCCCTGCTCCAGCCGAACACTTCCTCGGCGGTGCGCGCGCTGCCGCCCAACAGGCTGACGGTCACGTCCGCCATCGCCTGCCGCCGCTCGGGCCACGGGACCAAGCCTGTCAGGCGTCCGGTCAATTCGACGACAACATCGGATATCTGTGCTTTTTCCAAAATGGATTTGTTCATGGGGTGGGTTCCTCGTTGGGTTGCCCATGAACCTACTCATATTTGGTAGTTTAGCAATTACTTCTTTCCTTACACCCGTGAATACCTGGGCTGGGGTGTGTTCGCGCTGATGCCGCTGTGATGCGTCGGCAGCGGAAAAGACAAAATGAAGAAGCCTGACAAAACCGGATGCGGTGAACCCCGCGAGAGCGTCGCGGTTGGCAGCCGGACACCAGAGGTGCGGGGCCACTGATCCGGGACGACCTCGGCCGCCGCCGCCTGCGTCAAGCCACCGAAGGTGGACGCGGAACAGACACCTTTGCTATTTGATTAGAGTTGGAAAAAACCACCCCATGACGGACCCATTCCATAAATCCCAGCCCGATCCGACCATGACCTCCGAGCCGCCGCCATCACGAGACCGATTCAGACGCGCGCTGTGGATCGTTGGCGGATTGTTAGTGGCGATGTGGGCGGTCGAACTCGTCGATTGGCTGGGCGGACGCTGGCTGGAGTTGGACCGCTTCGGCATCCGGCCGCGGCAAATCGCTTGGCTGCCAGGGATCGTGCTTGCTCCGTTCCTGCACGCCGGGTGGGCGCATCTTGCGGCCAACAGCCTGCCGTTTCTGGTCCTCGGCTTGTTGGTGATCGGACGGGGCGAAGCAAGGTTCTGGGGCGTAACCGCAGGCATCGTGACGCTCGGCGGACTGGGTGTCTGGCTGATCGGGGGCACGGGTACCGTCCATGTGGGGGCCAGTGGGTTGATCTTCGGATATTTCGGTTATCTGCTCGCGGCGGGTTTGGTGGAGCGGAGCATCGTGGCAATGGTCCGGGCGGTGGCGGTCGCGGGGCTTTACGGCACCATCCTCTGGGGGGTGCTACCTACCCGTGCCGGAGTCTCCTAGGAGGGACACCTTTGCGGATTGCTGGCAGGGATCGCAATCGCTTTCCTGTGGCGGCCACAGCGG
>JBBRWR010000283.1:0-2514 GCA_038249085.1 Opitutales bacterium | reverse complement strand
GTCGCCGGCCTGCAACCAGCTCGCGAAGCCGCGGACCACCGAGAGTCGCGTGGCCAGCCACGACGGGGACGCGTTCACCGGGGTGGTGACCCACGCCAGCGCCACCTCGCTGGTGACCCGTCCGGCGCCCCGCCGCTCGCAGTAGGCGACGAACTGCTCAAGCAGTAATCCGTCACGGGCCAGTTTGAAGCCCAGGGAACGGCGCACCGCGAGATAGTCGACCAACGCGGGTCGCAACGGCTGCTCACTCATGGGGTGCTCCCCGGCCAGGACGGGGCCAGCGGCCGCAGCGCGGCGAAGTCGACCTTGGCGTAGATCGCGGTCGTGCCGACCAGTGCGTGTCGAAGGACCTGGGCCACCTCGATCAGCGACCCGCCCGCGCGGAGCATCTCGGTCGCCGCGGTATGCCTAAGCCGGTGCGCCCCGACTTTGGGCACCCCCGCTCGATCACAGGCCGCGTAGACGACCCAGGTGACCCCCTGTGGGGTCAGCGCCACGGCCGGGGCGATCGCCCGCAGAAACACCGCCCTGGTCTCGGCGCGCGGGCGTCCCTTCCGCAGATACCCGGCCACCGCGGCGCCGACATCACACGGCAGCGGTAGCCGCTCACTCCGGCCACCCTTGCCGAGCACGATCAGATCGCCGGTGTGCCAGTCGATATCATCCAGCTGCAGCCGGGCGACCTCACCAGCGCGGAGCCCGAGCCGCGCCAACAGCAGCAAGATCGCGTAGTCCCGGCGTCCCAGCCGGCAGCGACGGTCGCAGCTGGCCAACAGTCGGGCGAGCGTGGCCGGCGGAACCGCGCGCGGCAGACCGGCGCCCTTACGGTCGGCGACCCGCGGAACCGCCTGCGCCAACGGCGCCGCGACCAGACCCCGCACATGAAGGAACCGCAGAAACGACCGCAGCGAGGACGCGAAGCTGCCGGCCGACGACGGGCTGGTGCGGCGCGGCAACTCCCGCGCACAGAACGCCGCCACTTCCGCTGACCCGACGGCAGGCCCATCCTCGGCAGCCCCCGGGTACTCCGCCACGAACAGCGAGGCAACCTGCAGGTAACTCGCTACCACCTCCTGCACCAAGCCGCGTTCGTCGAGGAGATAGTCACGGTAACGCTCGAGCAGCCGTCCTTGGCTGTCCATCGGCCTGCTGGGCGGCGGTGGGGTGTAAATACCGTCCATCTGCAGGAAGTCGAGCAGCGGAACAACTGCTCTCACGGTCCGAAGCCCCCGGTAGCCAGCCGTCCGCCGGGCGGCGCAGAACGCCTCGATCCTGTCCGGCGTCAACGCCGCCGCGTCCAGGCCCTCCCCGGCCAACCATCGACTCACGTGCGCCATCAACCGCAGCTGCCCCGTGACCGACAAGTCCGTGTACCCGCGGCCCCGCAACTCCCGGGCGAACCCGGCGCCATACGCAGCCAACGGCCCCGCGACCTTGACCTCCGAGCGATTCGACATCACGATCGTTCCCTCTCCCCGAGCACCATGCCCAGCGAGGCCGATCATCCAATTACCGCCCGCGGTTATGCAGAAACAGATCAGGCAACACCGCCGGCGAAGCCCACCAACGCAGGCACACTCGCCGCCCCACTCAACCAGGTCCGCATAATCCCGGGGTTCGCATTATGGGCTTTATGAAGAATTCTTCATAAAGCCCACACGTCGCGCAATACCCTCGCTTGATGCCGCCCCCCACCGACGTCGTTCAGTCCGGCTCCGCATCGGCCACGGCGGCGCCCGGCGGGGCTCGCCCCGTTGATCTGGTGATCTAGGGTCGCTGCGCTGCCAGACCGTGTGCTCGGCCCGAAAGGAATCCGTTGATGCCCACCTTCGTCGCCGGCAATTCGCCGGTGACGCTCGATCAGTTCAAGGCCGCCGAGACCGCGGATGCCAGGGGCACTCTCGGCGCCTGTTCGGACATCGAGCGCTGCGTTTGTGATGTCGAAGCCGGACGTCCTTACCCGAGCGGTGACTCGCTGCGTGCTGCGGCGTCAGACAGTGCGGAAGCGTCAGCCGGGCGGAGGTGGCCGGCGCGCTTGCCCGTCATGCCAGGATCGGTGAGAAGTCGACCGGTGACGCGGCTGACGCCGCGTTGTCCGCCGCCGAACAGGCCGGGGTAGCCGCCTCCGACGCGGCCACGACGATGAACAGGAGCGGCTTGTGGTGATGGCGGAACTGCGAAAGCTCGCAGCGCTGAGGTTGGCGAAGGCGGTTGTGGCATGACGTCCCCGAGGATCGCGAGGGTGAGCACGCACGTGCTTGACACCAGTCTCGGCCGCCCAGCGGTAAGAATCCCGGCCGTGCTGGAACTTGTTGGGCCCGAGGGTTCCTCGGTGGAGGTCGGGCGCGGAATGACCGACCTGGACGGCCGGATCCAGCAGCTCAATGCGATCGCGCTGGACCCCGGGGAAATACCGCCTTGTCCTGGTCACCGGTGGGTATTTCCAGGAGCATCACGATGCGGTGTTCTATCCGACCATCGCCCTGCAGTTCAGGCTGTCCGGCGACCGCGAGC
>JBBRWR010000282.1:0-2553 GCA_038249085.1 Opitutales bacterium | reverse complement strand
GAGATAGCCGATGATGGCGTTGTGGGCGTCGCGCAGGGCCGTGACCGACACGACCGCCGGGAACCGGCTGCCGTCCTTGCGGATGTAGGTCAGTTCGTAGATGTCCTCGATCCCGCGCGAGGCCTTGAAGACCAGGGCCTCAAACCCCGGCAAAATCGGAGTGTTCAGCTCGATACTCAAGGTCTTGGCGCGCGCGATCACCTCCTGGGGATCGGAAATGTCGGCGGGCGTGATCGTGTTCATCACCGCGGCGGCCGTGTAGCCGAGCATCCGCTCGGCTCCGACGTTGAAGATCTGGATGACGCCCTTGGCGTCGGTGGCAATGCTCGAGAAGTTGGCGCTGTTGAAGATCGCGTTCTGCAGCGCCCCCGCTCGCAGTAACTTGGCTTCAACCTGCTTGCGCGCGGTGTTGTCGGTGCCGATCAACAGGTAGCCGATGATGGCGTTTTCGGCGTCGCGCAGGGCCGTGACCGACACGACCGCCGGGAACCGGCTGCCGTCCTTGCGGATGTAGGTCAGTTCGTAGATGTCCTCGATCCCGCGCGAGGCTTTGAACACCAGGGCCTCAAAGCCGGGCGTAATCGGCGTGGCAAGTTCGACGCTCAGCGCCTTGGCGCGCGCGATCACTTCCTGTGGATCGGAAATCTCGGCCGGTGTGATCTTGTTCATCACGTCGGCGGCCGTGTAGCCGAGCATGCGCTCGGCGCCGACATTGAAGAGCTGAATGACGCCCTTGGCGTCGGTGGCGATGATGGAGAAGTTGGCGCTGCTGAAGATCGCGCTCTGCAGGGTCCCCGCGGTCAGCAGGGCCTCCTGGCGTCGGCCCTCGGTGATACCCAGCGGATCGAGCGAGGCTTCAGTCGAACTGCGCGTGCCGCCGGCCGCGGTGCGCGGGGCGTTTCGGAGGGTTTCACCAAGTGAATTCATTGGAGGGGGGGCGGATACCCCGGAGCTTGCTCCGGCTGCGGAACGTCGTTGGCGCGGAGCAGAACTGGAGACGGCGTGTTCGTCGCGGCGGCTCCCACTCACGTGGCGCAAGGCGGCAGGGAGAAGTGGCGGGGAGCTTCCATGGTGTTCAACAAGGGCGGTTGCAAGCAGGGTTGACGTAAACCGGATCCTACTCCGCGGGCTGAACCCCAGATATGGGGTGAAGACCTACGTTGGCTCACTAGGCCACCGCAACCCGCATTCGGGTTCAGCCGTGAAAGTGACGGTGACGCCGGGCGCGGGCAGGCGAAATCAACGCAGCGTTCTTTGCATTGCGCTGCGGGTCTTGACCATCGGATCGAGCAAGGCTTCGAGCAAACTGCGCGCATATGCAGCCGCGGTCCGCTCGTCGTAGCGGAGGGTGTCCTGAGGTGAGTTCATAGTGGCAGAGTCAAGGGCAGGTCCAAGACAGCGATCGTGCCGGCGTCGGGGGTGCTTTGCAGGGTCAGGGTGCCGCCGTGCAGTTCCGCGAGGCGGCGGGTGATGGCGACTCCGAGTCCGGCGCCCTGCTGCTCGTGGAGCTTGCGGTCAAGTTGCACGAACTCCGCCAGCCGGGCCATCGCCTCGGCGCATATGCCCCGGCCGTAATCGCGCACCCGCCAGCGCGCCCGCCCCGCGTGCTGGTCGCAGGTGAGGCTGACCTGGGAGCCGGCGGCGGAAAACTTGAACGCATTGTCGAGCAACTCGTCGAGCATCTTGGCGAGATTGCGCGACGAAATCGGCAGAACCAGCGGCGTAATTTGCAGGTCCAGGTCCGCCGCACGGTTCGAGGTCCGGGCCCGTTTTTTCAGGGCCTCGGTCAACCGGGGCGCGGCCGAGGAGGTGGAGCCACTGCGAAACAGCGCGAGCCGGGCGGGATCGTTGGCGGCCAGCTCCAGATCGGCGCAGAGCAGGAAATTCGAAGCCAGCCGGTGCAGGCGCTCGCCGGACGTGCGCAGCATCACCCCGTAATTGGCCAGGTCGGTGGCGGAACCTCCGCCCAGCTCGAGGAGTTCGGCGACGCCGAGAATGCCGTTCAACGGAGTGAGAAACTCGTGGGGCAGCATCCCCAGCACGTCGCGGCGCAGTTCGTCCAGCCGTTGCTCCGCGAGCTCATGCCGGACGTGCTGCCGGTGGAGGCAGCGTTCGATGACGGCCACCAACTCCGATGCGCTGAAAGGCTTCGGCAAATAATTGTCGGCGCCGCGGTTTATTCCGTGACGCATCCCAGCCAGTTCGGGCCGTTGCGCCATTAGGACGAAAGGGAGCAGCTCCGTGGCCGGTTCCTGCCGGACGATCGAGAGCAGTTCGAGTCCGTCCGGCCTCGGCATGACGACGTCGCTCAACACCAAGTCCGGCGGTTCCCGCTGGATGAGGGCAAGGGCGGCCACACTATCTGCGGCCGTGAGGACTTCGTAGCCGTGGGCCTGCAACATGGCGGCGACTTGACGCCATGGACACACTTGGTAATCCTGTCCATTCGATTGCTCCTTGGGGTTCGTTTTCGGTGCGGCGGGCGTTGACGGCCCAGTGGGAGAAGATACGGCCGGCATGCCGGCGTCGTTACCGCCGCCGCTCGGCAGCGTG
>JBBRWR010000281.1:0-2601 GCA_038249085.1 Opitutales bacterium | reverse complement strand
TCAGTGCCCCACGACGTGTAGATGCACAAGTGGTTATGCCCACCGGCTGTGGCGATGCCGCCAAGGCAGTTCGTCTGCTCGATCAGCAGTACCTTCGCCCCTGCCCGCGCCGCAGAAATGGCTGCGCAGAAACCCGCCGGCCCGCCTCCGCATACCAGGACATCCACCTCGTCGTAGACTGGCACCTCTCGCTGCAAATCGGGAATGGCACTGCGCATACTCTATCTCCTTGTGCGCCGGGATAAACCGGCAAGGTGTAGTGAATGAAAGAGTCATACGTTGAAGGGTTAGCGGCCCACGACGGCCCCGAGTCATGCGGCGGCGCCCGCAAGGGCGTCGTCGAAGCGTTGACAGGGGTACGCGCAGGCCGGGTATTCAGCCGCGAAAGTAACCATCCTCCGGGGTGCCGACGCCGTAAGCAGAGGCGGAAGGCCACATCCGAGGCGACGCTATCGCCAGTCGCAGCGGAGCCCCGCGCGGTCAAAGACCCCGAGCATGTGCGGAAACACCTTGCGCGAGAACCGGGAGATCCCTTGTCCACCGGTGCCGATGGCTGGACCGGTCGTATCGGGAAGTCCAAGGACACACGCCGATGATGAACGGACAGGGGAAGTCGGACGGTCCTGTAGTACCCGCGAAGCCCTCGAACAAGGCTGGGCAACCAGCGGCGGAGAGGGTGGAGGGAAGGGGACCGGCCAAAGAGAACCCGCAAAAGCAAACCACGCCCCGGACTCAGGACCGCGACGGCGTGCAACAAGCACTGGAGCGGGTACGTCAGGCTGCACGCAAGGATCGGAAGTTGCGGTTCACGACGCTGCTGCACCACGTCTACAATCCGGCCATGCTCCGGGAGGCCTACTTCGGTCTCAAGCGGGATGCCGCACCGGGCATCGACGGCCAGACGTGGCAGGCCTACGGGAAGGATCTGGAGGCCAACCTCCAGGACCTCTCGGCACGGCTCAAACGCGGGGCGTACCGGGCCAGACCCGCTCGGCGGGCGTACATCCCCAAACCCGACGGCCGGCAACGGCCGCTGGGCGTGGTTACGCTGGAGGACAAACTCCTCCAGCGGGCCACGACGGGAGTGCTCAACGCCATCTACGAGCAGGACTTTCTCGGCTTCTCGTACGGCTTCCGGCCGGGGCGCAACCCGCATCGTGCGCTCGATGCGCTCTACGTCGGACAACTGACGAGGAAGGTGAATTGGGTGCTCGATGCGGACATCCGCGGGTTTTTCGATGCCATCAACCGCGAATGGCTGATGAAGTTCATCGAGCACCGAATTGCGGACCGGCGCATCGGACGGCTCATCCGTAAATGGCTGAACGCCGGTGTGCTGGAGGACGGGGTGCGGACATGGAGTGAAACAGGTACTGTTCAGGGCGGCAGTATCAGTCCGCTGCTGGCCAACGTGTACCTGCACTACGTGTTGGACCTGTGGGTCCAGCAATGGAGGAAGAGGCATGCTGACGGCGACGTGATCGTCGTGCGGTATGCCGATGACTTCATCGTGGGATTCCAGTATCGTGCCCAGGCGGAGCAGTTCCTGGCCGCCCTGCGGCAACGGTTCGCCAAGTTCGGGTTGGAATTGCACCCGGACAAGACACGGCTGATCGAGTTCGGTCCCTTCGCCGCCGACAACCGCCACAAGCGGGGTCTGGGCAAGCCGGAGACGTTCGACTTCCTTGGCTTCACGCACATCTGTGGAACCAAGCGGAGCAACGGGCGCTTCACGGTCCTGCGTCAGACCATGCGCAAACGGTTGCAGGCGAAACTGAACGCGGTCAAGGTCGAGTTGCGACGGCGAATGCACGCCCCGGTTCCGGTGATGGGCAAGTGGTTGCGGTCGGTGGTGGGTGGGCATATCCGGTATTACGGTGTGCCGATGAACACCCCGGCCCTGGCGCGGTTCCGCTTCTGGGTGGGCTGGCACTGGCATCGCGTGCTGTCGCGACGCAGCCAGACTGGTCGCATCCGCTGGACGCGGATGGCCCGCCTGATCAACCATTACTTGCCACCGCCCCGCGTTCATCATCCGTATCCTTTACGACGCTTCGGCGTTATCACCTGAGGCAAGAGCCGGATGCGGTAGTCCCGCCAGTCCGGATCCGTGGAGGGGGTGCCCCGCAAGGGGCATCCCTACTCCGACGTCCAGGGACATTCCATGCGGGTCACCCTACATTTTCAGATACCCACGTGCAAGTACCCGGAGTCTTAAAAGGTGTGTTCAATTCACAGGGGCGCCGGCAGGCATATTGCCTGCCTTTGCCAGAACCTCTTGAAGACCAAAGATCGCCACCGGATTATCGTACAGGATGATTTTGCCGATGTGCCGGGCCTCATCCATTCCGAAAGCGCCCTGTTCCATCTTGATTGCCAGTGCCCGGGCGATGTTCTCCCGGGCCATATACTGATGGCCGTAGACACCGTCCACCAGGATGTAGTCCCCTCCGAAACCGCTGATCTTGTTGGCCGGGACGCAGTCCAGGTATTCTACCAGCGCTGCCACCGCCGCGGTCGGAGAGATGATGTGCGCCCACGCGAAGTCGATGAAGACATTGCGGAAGTTCTTGGCCAAAGCCGCCAGTACCTGCTGGTAGG
>JBBRWR010000280.1:0-2625 GCA_038249085.1 Opitutales bacterium | reverse complement strand
GATCGCACGACGTTGGCGATCTCCTCGGCGGCCAAGACTGGGTGGTCGTGCTCCCAAACCCTTACGACGGTCCAGTCAGCCTCGATAAGGCGGGCATTGGTGTCGGCGTCCCGTTCGCGATTGCGTTGGATCTTCGCACTCCAGTACTCGCTGTTGGTGCGTGCCGTGGTCGCGTGCTGGGGGCATCCGTGCCAGTAGCAGCCATCGATAAACACGGCGACCTTCGCGCGCCTGAAGACGAGGTCAGCTCTGCGATTTAGGTCCGCCAGCGGACGAGTGTCAACGCGATAGCGGAGTCCGAGGGCGTGTACGGCTCCGGTAGTTGTCAAGTCAAATGAGACGTTCCAGCCTACTTAGTTGAGTTCATGCTCCTTCTGGTTCCGCCGTGGTTGACGGGGTCGTTGATGGTGACTCGTTCGGGCAGCTTGGGTGCTTGCGGGCGTCGGTGGAACCGCTCGGGATGGGCGGCATGTGCCTCGTCGAGGACGCGCTGCCGGGCGGCGCGGACGTCGGCGGCGGTGCCGTAGTGCACCGAAGCCGGGGTGTGCAGGCCGATACCGGAATGGCGGTGCTCGTGGTTGTACCAGCTCGTGAACGCCGCCATCCAAGCTCGTGCTTCACCGATGCTCGCGAACCGGTCGGGATAGTCGCCCATGTACTTCATGGTCTTGAACTGCGACTCGCTGTAAGGGTTGTCATTGCTGGTGCGTGGCCGGTTGTGCGACCGACGGACGTCGAGGTCAACCAGCAGCGATGCCAACGGTTTCGACGTCATTGCGGCACCACCATCGGCGTGCAGGTAGCCCGGCGTGGTGCCCTGCTCGGCGACGATGTCGACCACCAGGTCCGCGGCCAGGTCACCGTCCTCCACCTGTTCGATGCGCCAGCCCAGCACGTAGCGGGAGAAGATGTCGATGACCACGTAGGCGTGATACCAGCTGCCCTTGCCCGGACCCCGCATTTTCGTGATATCCCACGACCACACGGCGTTGGCGCAGGTCGCGACCAGCTCCGGGATCGTTCGTGGCGGGTGGGTGGCCTGACGGCGACGTTCCCCGCCCATGCCGGCTGCGGCCAAGATGCGGTACATCGTGCGTGCCGAGCACCAGTAGCGGCCCTCGTCGAGCTCACGCGCCCACACTTGGGTCACCGACGAGTTCGCGTAGGCGTCGCTGTTCAGCACACCAAGGATCTCCTCGCGCTCGACGGCGCTCAGCTCGCCCGGATGCACCGGCCGACGCCGCGGCCCATGCACCCGCGGCTTGGGATGGGCGTGACGGTGATGGGTGGCCCGGGAACGACCGACCAGACGACACGCCTGCACCACCCCGACCAGCGGCGTGAGGTCCTGGGCGGACTCGGTCTGCCACGCCGCGTACGCGGCCTTGGTCATCGCGCGTTCTTCGAGGACAGTGCTTCCAAGAACGCGACACCTTTTCCCAGTACTTCCAAGGCATCCTCACGGCGCGCGATGACCTCGTCCTTCGCGTCGAGTTCGCCCTGGAGCCGGACATTCTCCCGCTCCAACTCCACGATCCGGACCTGCTCCGGACTACGACCCATTCCGGGCGGCCGGCCCCGCCGGGCGCCACCGGCGAGGGTGCCGGCCTCGATCGCGGCCCGCCACTCCTGAACATGGGAGTCGTAGAGCCGTTCGCGGCGCAGCACCGCACCCTTGGAACCCTGCGGTGCCGCGTCGTACTCGGCCACCACCCGTCGTTTGAACTCGGCCGTGAACGTGCGCCGCTTCGCACGGCCCTCACGCGGCCCCACCACCACAGCCGGCTCGACGAGCATCTCGCCGTCCTCGACCGCAGACCCGGCCTGCGATGAATCGATGTACTCCATGAATCCAGTTCTCCTGTCCCCGCACCCCAGCCTAGATACCGGCCAGCTCCTGCGTCTCACAGAAGTCTGTGTACAGGGTCTTCCGCCCTTCTCCGGTCAGGACTACCGACGCGGGCGGTCTGACTTGCCACCCTCGACCCGGTGGGCGTGCCGGCTGAACCGTGCTGGGGAGAAGGGGTGCCCGGCAGGATCGATCGCGGTCCGGAGTACGGCGCAGCAGGGACAGCGCAGCGGGCACGAAGACGACCCCGGCTGCAACCGTCTCGAGTGCGGCATCGCCGGACTGTCCGCGTTTGCTCGTGACGATGGTGTTGGGTCCGCATGCACCGCGGCATCTGGCGGTGGGCGTGGTTGACCTTCATGCTGGACTGTTGTTCTGAGGGCGCGGCGGGGTGGCCGATAGCTCGGTCGTTCCACTGCTCATCCGGCCAGGCCTGACGGCCGGTGGAGGTTCAGCTGCCGCCGGTGGTCCGATGGCGGCCAAGGTGTGGAAGGTGGAGGCGATGGCGTGGGTGAGGTTCACACCATCGCGGCCCGCGCGATCCAGGCGGTGTCTGCGGCGAACTGGCCGGAGGGCAGATGAGCCAGCTCGGCGGGTTCAGGCCAGCGGTCACTCGTTCAATAGTGGCGTAGCGGCGGTGGTCGTCCTCAGCCTTGAACTCGAGGCGGTGTCTGCGGGCTGGACATGCCTTGGGTCCGCATCTTCACTGAGACGCAACCGTCACCACTTGCTCGTGTCCCGGAGTAGGAGTAGTTGTATGGGGCTTCGTGCCGGGT
>JBBRWR010000279.1:0-2626 GCA_038249085.1 Opitutales bacterium | reverse complement strand
GTGCGCCCGCAAAAAGGGAATGCGGTCACCCCGGCCACGGCTGGGAAGAACATCCGCTGGGCGCTCGACGCCGGGCTGGAGGACATCGAGCCGACGCTCTTCGATCTGCGGGTGGATCCGGGCGAGGTGCGCAACGTCGCCTTGGATCCCCACTACCGCCCGATCGTCGACGCCATGCGGGCCAAGCTCCAGGACATCGTACTCGGCGACGGTCGGGTCGAGATCCCCTGGACGAAGAAGGGAGGCGATCCGGCCAGCGTCAGCAACTTCGCGCCCGGAGCCGACGACGGCCGGCTCGCGCTGCCCGTCGTGCCGCCGCGCCCGGTTGCCGGCCCATCACTGGCACCGCCACCTCGCTTGCCGTGAAAGGAACCGGCCGCAATGTATCACGATTTCGCAGGCAGAGTTAACCACAGAGGCGCAGAGACCACAGAGGAAGAGACTTGGAAGAACCGCTGGGGCTGGCGGTCTTCACCCTGCAGGTGCCGTTGGATTTCTGCCGTTTTCGCTCTGTGTTCTCAGTGTCTCTGTGGTTCCAATTGCGGCTTTTAGAATGAACTCTTCGACTCTCTTAGACCTGAAATCATGGGACGCTTCCCTCCGCCGGCGTGGCCTGGGGTTGTTCCTGGCGATCGTGTCGCTGTGCGGTGGCGCCACCGACCCAACCGCTGCGTCGCCATCCACCCGCGCCCCGGTGTACCAAGCCGACTGGAGTTCCCTCCGGAGGCACGTCACCCCGCCGTGGCTTCAGGACGCGAAATTCGGCATCTATTGCCATTGGGGAATCCAGACGCTGAGTTACATTCCCGCCTACTCCCAACTGTCCACCGAGAAACTGATCGAACTGTGGAAAGGGGAAAAGTTCGACGCCAACGAATGGGCGGCGCTGTTCGAGGCGGCCGGGGCGAAGTTCGGCGGCGTGATCGGCTGGCACGGCAGCGATTTCAAACACTGGGACAGCGACATCTCGGATTTCAACTCCGCCCGGATGGGGCCGCGGATCGATGTGGTGGGAGAGGTCGCCAAGGCCGTCCGGAAACGGGGCCTGAAGTTCCTCGTGTCCTACCATTCGATCAAGGAACCCACCTGGCTCGGGTTCGCGAAGGAGGGGGTGGAGAAGTATAATCCGGACATATTCTGGGTTGATGCGAGCTTCGGCGGCACCAAGGGAGCCGAAAACAAGAAGGCGGTCCGACTCGCGAAGTACATCGGCAAGAACGACGCGCCCGTTCCCGCCTTTCCGGAAAAATATCAACGGGACTTCATCGCCCATTTCTTCAATCACGCGGCGCAGCGCAATCAGGAGGTCGAGTTCGTTTACAAGTCCTATGACATTCCGCCCGGTGTCGGCATGCGGGATCTGGAGAACGGGATTCTGGCCAACATGGCCTACGACACCTGGATGACCGACATGGACATGAGTGTTCCGCCCGATTGGAAGACTCACGGTTGGTTTTATCGGGAGGGAGTCCGGCTGCGATCGGCCAATGAACTCGTGGACATGCTCGTGGATGTCGTCAGCAAGAATGGGGTCTTTCTGCTCAATGTCCCACCCATGGCGGACGGGTCTTTTCCGGCCGAAGTGAAGACGACGCTGGGCGAGGTCGGGAAGTGGCTCAAGCAGAACGGAGCGGCGATCTATGGCACGTCTCCATGGTTTCTCTATGGGGAGGGTCCGACGGAAATCCCCGATGGAAACTACACCTACCATCACAACAATCACTTCGCCCAGATCGCCTACACCAAGGACGATATCCGGTTTTCCGTGAAGGGGGACTCCTTGTACGTGATCTGCCTGGGCCGGCCGGAAGGCGTACTGCGCGTTGGCGCTCTGAATTCCTCCTTCAAAGTGCAGAAGGGTGACATTGCCGGAATCACCCACCTTTCGACCGGCAAGCGGGTAGGTTACGACCATGGCCCGCAAGCGTTGTCCATCACGATGGAGGGTCTGGAACTCGATGAGATGGCGAACGTGTTCAAGGTCGAATTGGTGTCCGGCCCTTGACCGCATGATGAAGACGATCGCACCGCCTCAGCCCACCAACCTGCCGTCCGATTTCAACGGTGCGCGCGAGTGGACGTTTACCACGCGTTCGCCGGTCAAGGAACTGGCCGGCCACACGGGCACGATTCGAGCCGCGGCGGCCAGGCCGCGGCGCCACGGGCCCGTGGGGATTTCGCCTGTAGCAAATCAGCGCTTCGCCCATGCCGACGGCACGGGCTACCCGACGCATTACTGGCAGGACACGTCATGGTCGGTGGTAATTCACCATCCCGACGCTCTGCCGGCGGACCAACGCCCGAAGCTGCATTACTATCGCCACCTCGCCGCGCTGGCGTCGGCACCAGGCTTCGCGGAGTTGGAACCTGCCAGGGAGCGCTTCAGCAGCAGTGGCCTGTGCCTGACCGACGGCAGGACCCGTTTCGTTTACTACGTGCCCAAGGAAAACAGCGCCGTGCAGCTTCGCCGGCTGCCGGTCAAGGAGGGCCAGCGCGTGACGATGTCCTGGTTCAATCCGCACACCGGCGAAACCCGCGAGCTGCCGGCTGCCACCTGGAAGGCAAATTTCGAAGTGATTCCCCCCGCGTGGGACCACTTCGCCATTCTCAAGGTGGAGCTGCAGCC
>JBBRWR010000278.1:0-2643 GCA_038249085.1 Opitutales bacterium | reverse complement strand
CGGCACCTCCTATGGCACCTGCGTGCTGCATGTGGCGCCGGAAAGCCACATCGGCGGGCCGTTGGCGTTGGTGCGCTCGGGGGACATGATCCGACTGGACGTGGCGGCGCGGCGGTTGGACCTGCTGGTGGACGAAGCCGTCTTGGCGGCGCGCGAGGCCGCCTGGGTGCAGCGTCCCAGACGGTACACCCGCGGCTGGACATCGCTGTACCTGGATCAGGTAAGCCAAGCCGATGACGGCTGCGACATGGCCTTCCTCGAAGGCACGGCGCCGACACCGGAGCCGGATATCTACTGACCCGAGGCTAACCGGCGGCACGGCCCGCGCGAACACCCTGGTAGCGCCACACCCGGCGTTGCAGGAGAAGCCAGCCATGCGCCGTCGCCTGATCCTCGCCGCCCCCTCCGTGCTGCTGTCCGCCCCCGCGCGCGCCGGCACGCAGCCGGTGGTGGTGGAACTGTTCACGTCGCAGTCCTGCTCTTCCTGCCCTCCGGCCGATGTTGTCTTGCGGGATCTGGTGCAGGGCCGGCCGGATGTGCTGGCGCTGTCGTACCACGTCACCTACTGGGACCGGCTTGGCTGGCGCGACCGGTTTTCGCTGGCCGAGGCAACCGAGCGCCAGCGGCGCTATGCCGGGACGATCCAGCGCAGCGCCTATGGCGCGGGCCAGGTCTATACGCCGCAGACGGTGGTGCAGGGCCGGCAGGACGCCGTGGGCTCCAACCGGCCGGCGATCCTGGCCGCCATTGCGGCGGCCGCCAACGCCCCCCGGGTCGATGTCGCCCTGCGGCCGGATGGCGCGCTGATCGCGATCGAGGTCGGGCCGGGCAACGCCACGGGAAGCATCTGGCTGGTCGGCTACGACCCGTTGCATGTCACCGCCATTCGGGGCGGCGAGAACGGGGGGCGCACGCTGACCCATGCCAATGTGGTGCGGGGGCTGGCACGGGCCGGGCTGTGGCAGGGGCAGGCGCTGCGGATCGCCGCCGCCGCCCCGGCCGGTGAACGCGTGGCGGTGCTGTTGCAGGCCGCCGATGGCGGGATACTGGGCGCGGCGACGCTGTGACGGCCCTGGTGATGCGGCACGCGGGGTTATCGCGCCCCGCGGAGTAGTGGGGTTCCCGACGCGATGACCCCGGGCTTACCTCGCCCCCGATCACAGCCGCCCGCCATAATCCTTCGGCGCGATCGGGCAGGCGATCGCGGGGCTTCGAGGCGCTGGGCCGTCGAGGCGGCGGCTCAACCCGATGAGAAAAGACTCGCTCAGTCGGCAGGGCCCAACGAGACGATAATGAAGGCCCCCACGGTCCCGAGAGGCTGCCGCGCGAGGTCCATGTTGGAGCCTCCGGCGCCCTTCATGGCGGTCACGGACCCCCGGATACTGGCCACCGGCGCCGCCCCGAGGCTCGTCGAGGACGCCGGATGCACAAGTCCGGTCAGGCGGTAGAGCGCTCCCGCGGCGGGGCCTTCCAGGCAGGCCCCCTCCCCCTCCATGGTTGAGGGCACGTCGGTCGCGGACAACTTGCCCTCAAGCGTCACCGCGAGGATGACGCCGGGCGCGAGTGCCAGCGTGCCATGGACCGTGTAGCGGTCGGTCCCCGATCGCGTGGCCTGGCCGCAGGCTAACTTGCCCTTGGCCCAGTCCTTCAAGGAAACAGGTCCGCCGGGATCGTTGACCGAAGGCTCCAGCAGGTAGCTGCGATAGAGAAAGTCCTGGAATTCGAACAGCGGGAGCCAGGTTTCGTTTGCCTGAGACATCTCTCGTCCTTTCTGATGAAGTCCGACGCCGATGGTGCAAGATAGCCACCCGAGACGGCCGGTTTCCACGCAATTCGTCGTGGCCCGCGTGCGCGTGCGCACAGTCCGCAGCGGCCTTTCCGACCGGACATTCTTCCCGCGGGGGCGATCCCCTGCGTGACCAGCAATGCCAGGATCTCGGCCAGCGCCGGGCCGAATGCCTGGGGCATGCGGTCGCGGGCGGATCGCCGCCGTCAGCATTCCGGTGGCGTCGATCAAGCAAACCGCAGCCATGGGTCTCTTCAGTTTCCTCGCCGCCGCCGGACGTCTTCCCGGGATCGGCAAGGCCGAAGCGACGCAAGACGCAAGCCACCCGGCCCCGCCGCCGCCCGATGCCGCCGCGGTCCAGGCGGAGCTTGCGCGGCTCGGTATCGCACCCGCCGATCTGCAGATAACCGTCGAGGGCGACCGCATCCGCTTGACCGGCACCGCGCCCGATGCCGCGACGCGGGAACGGATGATCCTCGCGGCTGGCAATGTCGCCGGGATCGCGGCGGTCGAGGAGGCCGTGACCACCGCCACCCCGGCACCGGACCCGTGTTCCACACCGTGGTGCGGGGCGAGACGCTGTCGAAGATCGCCCAGCAGGACGAGGGCAAACCCAACAAGTATCCGGCGATCTTCGATACCAACAAGCCGATGCTTACCAACCCGGACAAGATCTACCCGGGGCAAGTCCTGCGTATCCCCTCGCCCGCCGCGGGCCGTGTCGATGCGCCTCGCGCCCAGGATTTTTGCGATCGCACCGCAAACCCGCGCGGGACGGCCGCGTTCCTGTCGCGTAAGGTCGGCCGGAGCCGATCAGGCTAGAGTCGGCCTTCGCAGATCAGGCGTAAGGTCGGCCT
>JBBRWR010000277.1:0-2654 GCA_038249085.1 Opitutales bacterium | reverse complement strand
GATCCCGGTCGCGGCGGCGCACTCGGTGATCAATCCGCGGCCTCCGGTTTCGCCGTAGGCCAGCACGTCGCCGAGCCAAGCGGTCAGCGTCTGACGGGCACCGGACGAAGTGCGCACGAGCCGGGCAACGTGGGTCACCAGTCCGCGCCAAGCGTCGGTTTCCAATCCGGGTTTCAGGAGCAGGCCAAGTCGGGTGGCCTGGGCGATCCCGACAGTCGGCAGTGCGCCGACAAGTTGATCGACGTCAGTTCGCATCGGACTGCTGCATCGGCCGGGGCGGCAGGCCGAGTCGGCGCTGCATGGCCAGAACCTGCTTACGAAAGCCTTCGGCCGTGAGGCCATGTCGAGCGGCGTGGCCACGCAGACCCGTGACCTCGAACTCGGCCACACCGGTGGCGTAGATCAACACGTCAACCGCGAGATCGCGATTCCGCGCGCCGGCTAATTCGTAAACCAGGTCGCGGACCACGCGGACGGCGGTATCGTCATCTCGCGGCTCCATGCCCAGCGCCTGCCGCAACTCCTGAATCAGTCCCTGTTGTTCACAGTCACGTAGCACGTCGCGAACGCTATCCACGATTGGAAATCTGATGGCAGCGACAGTGCCTCGATTGTCGTTAGCGGGGGCCATTCGTTCCAAGGCACCACGATCACATTCCCATCCGTGGTCCCAGCGGCGGTCGCGGCGCCGCGATGGCCACGGAAGGAGTGATCTCGGGCGACGTCAACTTTCGCACGGGTCTCTCCAATAAGCGAAACTGCCATGCAAACGCCGCGCGAATCCGCGGCAGCGGCGATTCCTTCAGTTCAGCGGGAATCAGCGATGCCGGCGCGATGCCCTCGGTTCGCAGGGTGTGCGCGATCTTCGCGTTCTGCAGGGTCTTGAAGGCGTAGCTGATTACGCTGAGCGATTCCTTTTCGAGCTCCGGGCTTCGCACGGCCGCTTGATGCACGTCGCGCAGATAGAGCGGCACACAGCGGGCGATGAGTTGGAGATGCAGTCGATCATGTCGAGGGGGCAGATCGTCCTGTTTGAGATCGCGAACGTTGGCGGTCTTCGCCTTCAGCATCACGAGGGGATCGAGCACACGGTACTGATTTCCCTGATGCTCGATCGTTTCCACGCGGGCCAGATCCGTCTGGTCCAAACCGTGGACGCTGTGCAGCACTTCCACCAAGAGCTTGCGGCCATCCTCGCTGGTGCCATGCAGAAAGCCCTGGCGGGAATCCGTCCAGTTCCTCGTGTCGTTCGGCTTGAACACCCATCCCGGCACCGTCTTCAAGTAATCGATCACCTTCTTGTCAGCGAGGATGTCGAGGTCCCTGCTGCCGTAGTCGGTGGCCAGCAATTCGGACTCTGCCCGCCCCAGATATCCCACCGCCCAAAGATTGACGGCCTGCCCGCCAACGACGGTCGGAGTCTCCCTCCCGGCGCAAATTAGCCGGTAGTCGTGCGGGTAAGTCCAGTTACGATTTGATTCTAACGCCATTGACGGTGAGCAGCCGTGTTTCGCCGGAACCGGTGAGGCCCAGATTTTTCATCCGATCAGCCACGACATCGGCTCCGCGCCCCTGACGGCAAAGCTCCTTGTCTTCACGCCGGAACTGCGCCTTCAAGGCAGAGGCTTCCCGGGCGGCTTCGGTCAAATTAAGTCGCGAGAGCTTTGTCCTGAGATGGCGCAGTTTCACGCCTGGAACGTTAGCGTTTGCAGTCGCTCGGTCAACCGGCTTCCATGCGATAATACCACCGCCAAACAGTCTCCTCACAACCGCCACTTGAGCCGGCGTGGCGGAGTCGGCCGGTCTTTTCGATTCGTGGTTCATCGTAGTGCTTTCCAGTTGTTAGTTCCGCAGGTTAGGCGTTCCTGTTCGCGCATAGCGAGAGCCCGCAGCGCACATTCGTCTGGCGAAATGTGCGCTCGCCCGCGCCATGCACTGGGGGCTGGGGCGAAGTTAGCCCCAGTCAGCTCCGCCCGCGTCCGACGCGGGACGGGGCGTGGCAAAGCATTGGAATCCGATGCGCGGAGGTCCGGCGACTCCCACTGAGCCACACCCACTCCACGAAAACGCCCCTTCTCAGCACTCCGAGTGCGCTCGAAAACCAACCGGCGACCGAATCCAGTGCAACGGCCAGAACGCGGGACGCCGTCATCGCCGTATCGTGAAACGGGTGACAGGAAACACGGCGGACGCGCCTGGCGTTTCACCACTCGCGACTGCGAGCCGTCTGATTCCTTGCCAGTTCGCGTGACACGTCACCCCGGACGAGCTGCGGAGGGTCGGGCTGGACGCGACCGGCGCAGCCGCAGGCGGAGCGGTCGCGAGCGCAGCGATCCGCGCCCGACCTTCCGCAGCCGTTCCGGGTCCCACCCGCCCATCGCAGGAACACGGTCCCGCCGGCCGCCGCAACGCAGAGGCCGGCGGGACGGTGTTCCCGGTGGCGGACCAACGCCTGATTTATCCAGCAGCAAATTGTGCTCGAAAACGGCCACGTCGCTGAGTGTCGCTACACCCCTACGGGAGTCCACTTCCGGGCTGATTGAAAAACTGCGACTGCGCGACGCTTCGTATCTCAAACGGGCGGCAGTGCTGCTGTTTCACCCGGACCCCGAGCAGTTCATCACCGCGGCGTATGTGAAGATCGGGTTCTTCCG
>JBBRWR010000276.1:0-2722 GCA_038249085.1 Opitutales bacterium | reverse complement strand
TGCGCGAGGGCGTGCGAGGAGACTTCCATCATCGCCGCCTTGCAGCCGGCCCCGGCCATTTGCGCGAGCATTTCCTGGAGATCGAGCGACTCCGGGGTGGTCCGGGTGGCGGGCAGGATGCGCTCGCCGATTTCGTAACGCACCGTTCCGATCAGCCCGCTGCGAAGCCCGGCGTTTTCACAGACGTACTTGAGCAGGAAGGTGGTGGTGGACGACGGAAGCGGCGCCGCCTTCAGCGGGGTGTTCGACCAAGTGGCGGCGATGGGTGGCGTGACGGTGCTGCGTCATGCGGTGAACCTGGGGAAGGGCGCGGCGCTGAAGACGGGGTTCAACCATTGCCTGATGATGTGGCCGGAGGCGTGCGGGGTGGTGACCGCCGACGCCGATGGCCAACATGCGGCGGCCGACATTTTGAAGGTGGCAAGACGGCTGGTGGAGCGGCCGCATGGGCTGGTGTTGGGGGCCCGGACGTTTCCGGCCGACGTGCCACTGCGCAGCCGCTTCGGAAACACTTTGACCCGGCTCGTCTTTCTGATCCTCACCGGCAAGCGACTGCGGGATACACAAACCGGGCTGCGTGGGTGGCCTGCCGAGCGGTGCCGGGCCGCGTTGCACATTCCGATTGCCGGCTATGACTTTGAGCTGGAGGCACTGGTGCGAAGCCGCGGTGAGGAGATCGAGGAGGTGGGGATTCAGACGATCTACCTGGATGGGAACACGGCCTCCCATTTCAACCCGCTGCGGGACAGTTTGCGGATCTATTTTGTGTTCGTGCGTTACTGCGGCTCGGCGCTGCTGGCGGCTTTGGTGGATACGCTAGTCTTCAGCGCGGCGTATGGGCGGCACGGGGATCTGGCAGCAAGCCAGGCGGCGGGGCGCATGGTGTCGATCTGCGTGACGTTCCTATTGCTGCGCTCCGTGGTGTTCCGCAGCGACGCGGGGCCGTGGACTGCGCTGGCGCGGTATATCGCTCTGGTTGCCTTTTCCGGCACGGTGAGCTTCGGACTGATCGAGATTCTGCGGAGTCACGCGCAGGTGCCGGTAGTGGCGGCGAAGTTGCTGGTGGAGGGGTTGCTCTTCCCTGGCAACTTCGC
This sequence comes from Opitutales bacterium, assembly GCA_038249085.1. Lineage (GTDB taxonomy): Bacteria > Verrucomicrobiota > Verrucomicrobiia > Opitutales > Opitutaceae > ER46. The sequence goes on along the minus strand of JBBRWR010000276.1, from coordinate 1,628 downwards.
GATCCAGCGCCAGTTCATTTTCACCAGGACAGGAGAGGATAGGCGGACGGGGGGCGCCAAAGGAGAGAAGCGAGTGCGCCGGTGATGGCACGCTGAGACGGGCGCCGGCGTAAGCTCTCCAGAGCCTGGATTGCGGACCGCATGTTGCAGCGAGCCGAACGGGATCCACTTGAGGGAATCCGGCGTGGCGGTGCGAGGCTGGTGAGGGGCGGCGCTTTCTGTCTGCGGCGCGATGCCGAAATGCCGAATGCCTCGCGGTGCCCGGGTTGTTCGCGCCGGCGCTGTACAAAAATTCAGAACTCCTGATCTCATGGAATAAGGGTTGACCCCATTTCGCGCTGGAACCTGAATCAGGGCCCCAACTCTGCTCTGGCTGAGAGCGTGCCAACGCCGCTGATCCGACCAAATGTGCGGCTGCCAGGCTGAGTTGTTTCCTGCTGCCATTTGACCTTCCGCTTAGCGCGGATGGGGTCGGATGTAACCTCGTGTAACGTCGATCTAACACATTAACCAGGCAAAGGTTGTCCACAGCCGCACGAATGAGCTGGCTGGGACCAAGGGCCACATGGGGTCAGGACAAGTGCCGAACCGTTCCAAGGCGCAGCGGCTCACAAAGGGGCGAGAACTCCATGACGAAGCAGGATCGGGGTGAACGACGCACCCGCCGCCAGATCAGAGGACGCGAGAGGGGGCATCCGTTCTTCCACGGATCCGCCGGAATCACTGGGCGAGATCAGGAGTTCTGAAATTGGAGACCTGCCCGGGTTTGCCGGGGGATATTTAAGGACCGTCATGAAATAGCCGCGGCTGGGAACCCAACCGCTTGCTCAGGCGCGCGGCTCGGAACCCGATTCCGAGCAATAGTCCCGCGGTGCGGGTCAAAGAGGGAAAGAACTTGGCGATACCGTGTAGCGCGAGCGGCTGGCATTGTGCTCGAACGCAAAGCACGCAAGTTCGGCTTCCAATTAGTGCCAAGCGCCGATTGAGACGCTCATGCGGAATCAACAGTTTGGGGTGAAGTTCTTTAGGAGCCGCGCGTCAGCAAACCAATATAACCCTGCGGGTCACTGGAAGTAATGAAAATGCCGCCAGGGGCGAAGGGGGCGGGCACGCATGGCGGACAAGAAGCACCGTCTTCGACGGAGCCGTTGGAATGGCTATTTCACGCCGGGTCCTAAGACGTTAGCGGTCAGCGAGGCTGGCGGCTAGCGCTGACAGCGGGTCGGCGGACGGCAGGCTGCCCTGGGCGAGTTGCGCGCTGCCCCCGCCGCGGCCACCGGCGGCGAGCAGGGCCTCCTTCAGGAGGTTTCCGGCGTGGAGGCCCGAGTCCGCCGATACGGCGAGCAGCACGCTGGGCGGGTTGGCGGAGGTCGCGAGGAACAGGGCGTTGGACTGTGCGCAGAAGCTCTGCGCCAACGTGCGAAGTTCATCGTCCAGCGGGCCGTGGGGGCGGTGCTCGACGTGACGGCGCCGGCCGGCGGGGCCGGGCTGTGTTTCATTGTAAAGGGCGCGGAAGGGCGTTTTGGTTTCCCGGACCCTTTCGGCCACAGTGAGCGCGCCGACGCGCAGTTCCTCCTGCCGCAGCAGGCGGAAGTCATTGGCGTCAAAGCACAGCAGCGCGTGCTCAT
>JBBRWR010000275.1:0-2763 GCA_038249085.1 Opitutales bacterium | reverse complement strand
TAAGCAAGATGATCGTGGTGTCTCGCAAACCCCGGCTGGTGTGTTGTCCTGGTGCTCGGATCAGAGCGTCGACTGCGGGCATCGTCAATCCGTTGGGAATAGCAAGTTGATTTGGCCCCGGGTTAGTCGCTTGTTTTGGCCCCACCCCGGGTAGGGGTTTCCAGGTTGGCCGCCGGTGCGGCCGGGGTTATCCTTTCTGTGCTTGGCGGGTGGTTTTGAGGCGGTAGGAATCGGTTCCGGTGTTGATGATGTGGCCGCGGAACGTCAGCCGGTCCACGATGGCCGCCGCGAGGCGGGGGTCGGTGAAGGTCTGGCCCCATTCGCTGAAGTTGGCGTTGGAGGCGCAGGCGATGGATGCCCTTTCTTCCCGGGCGGTGATGATCTGGAAGAGCAGCTCCGCTCCATGGGTATCGAGCTTGACGTAGCCGACCTCGTCAAGGCACAGCAGGTCCAGGCGGGCGTATTTGGCGACGAGTCTGGAGAGTTCCTTGTTATCGGCGGCCTCGACGAGCTCGTTGACCAGCGCCGCGGTGGTGATATACCGGACGCGCCGTCCCTGCTCGGCGGCCGCGGTGCCCAGGCCGATGAGCAGGTGGGTTTTGCCGGTGCCGGAGTCCCCGAGCAGGACCAGCGGCTCGCCGGCGTCAATCCAGGCCCCTCCGGCCAGTTGGGTCATGGTTGCCGGGGGCAGGTCCGGGATCTGGGTCAGGTCAAGGTCCTCGAGCCGTTTGGGCCGGGGAAACCGGGCTTCCTTGACCCGACGGTCCCGGCGCCGGTCCTCGCGTTCGTCGCATTCAAAGGTCAGTACCTCGGCGAGGTAGCCCTGATGGCTCAACCGGGCCCGTGCGGCCTCCTCGGCCATGGACGCCGCGATCCTGGCGGTCCCGGAGAGGTAGAGGGTTTTGCACGCCGCACTGATCGCCGCCGCCGCGGCCGGCTCGCTCATGCCGGCCAGCGACGGCCGTGCCGCCGCCGGGCTCGCCGGGCTCACCGTGCACCCGCCGTGGCGAGCAGCCGGTCGTAACCGGCCAGGGAGGGCGCCGCCCGTTCTGGCAGGTGGATGACCCTGTCGGCGAGTCCCTCGGGCAGGACCGTCGCTACCGATGGGAAAGCGGCGTTCGCGCGGGCGGCAATCGCCAGATGGTCCGGGGCGTAGTCCGCCGAGGCAATCGCCGCTTCCATGGCCGCGGCCACCGGGCCGGCCGGAAGAGTCCTGGCCAGCAGCAGCACCCCGATCAGGGCCCGGGTCCCGGGGCCGTCACCGAGCTGGTGGCGGGCCTTGTCCCAGAACTTTTGGTGAGTGGTGGTGAAGGCACCGGACGCCCGCGCCGCGACCAGGGCAGTCGCCCCGGCCATCGCGCCGGGCTTGCGGGTCAGGACTTCCAGGTAGTGGTCGAGTTCGAGCACATGGGCGTACTTGTGCACGGCGCGCACATGTGCTGCGATCCGCTTGCCGTCAGCGAAGACCTCGATGAGTGCCGCCCCGATCCGCACACTGACACGCCGTCCGGCATAGGTGACCGGCACGGAGTAATAGCACTGGCGCACGCAGACCTCGGCCTTGTGGTTGGCCTTGACCGAGACGGTGGGGCCGGCCTCGAAAACATCGGCGGGCAGAGCCAGCAGCTCCGGGGTCTCGGCGGCGGCCGCGGCCCCGACGGTGACCGGGCGGGCGGAGATCACCCGGTGGTCATCCCTGTCCTCGCAGGCCGCCATGAACCCGTTCAAATCCGCCAGGGTCGCGAACTCGGGCACGGGGGTGAGCCAGCGGCGCCGGAACCGGCCGACCTCGCCCTCCACGCCGCCCTTCTCGTGGGCCCCTTCAATGCCGGGGATGCAAAAGAACGAGTCGAAACCGTAATGGGACCTCATGGCGATGAACCGCGGATTCTCCACCCGCTCCCGGCCCAGCGCCACCCTGATCACCGCCGGGGTCAGGTTGTCGTAGCGGATCATTTTCGACGGGACTCCGCCGAGGCGTTCGAAGGCCACGTTGTGTCCGTCCAGGAAGGATTCCTGGGCCTGGTTGGCATACGCCACATGCACGGCCCGGCCAGAATGGGACAGGCGCAGCACGAACATGAACAGCTTGACCATGATCCCGCCGATCAGGGCCTGGAACTCACCGAAATCGACTTCAGCTTCCGCGCCGGGGGCATGGGTCTGCGGGACCGCGACATCGACCGGGGTGCCCACCAACTCGCGCCGGATCTTCGCGACGGCATGGGTGACGGTGGATTCCGCCAGGGTGGCCCCGTGCTCGTCCACCAGCCGCTGCCAGATGCGCCGAGCGGTATGGCGCTGCTTGCGCGGCGCGTCCAGGTCAGCGACCAGCCACGCCCTGATGATTTTCAGCCACGGACCCATGGCCGGGGACTCCCGCACCGGTGCCTTGCGCGGGGGCGGCGTCGAGTCCGCCAGCGCGGCGCGCACCGTGCGCCGATGCACACCGTGGACCCGGGCCAGCTCTCGGACAGACATATCTTTTACTCTCGCATCGCGGCGGATACGCTCGAATTATTCCACTCTCGATCTCTCTTTCAAACCCGTTCCGTTCTCTCAGTCTTGGACGACAAAGGGAACGCTACGGGCGGGTCGAGGGTGGGGCCAATTCAAGCGACTAAAAGCCCTACAAGTGGGGCCATTTCAGGATGCCATACCCAAGAATCCGACCCAGCCAAGCCAGGAACCCCTCAGCCTCCGACGTCGAGCCGAGATCCACCAGCGCGTTAACCGTCATGGAGCCGTCCCGCAACCCGCAGT
>JBBRWR010000274.1:0-2835 GCA_038249085.1 Opitutales bacterium | reverse complement strand
GGCCGCCGTGCGCTCATCGTCGCACGCAAATTGACCGAAAATCTAATCATTCCCGCACTCCAGCCGGTCGCCCAGTGACCCTGAGCCTATATCAAGTTTCTTGCGCATTTTGCGCGGGATTTGCCGGATAAGTGACTACCGTGAAAACTATTCCGTCATTCATGATCAAGTTGATCCCGCTGCTTGCGTTGACCGGCGTCCTCGCCCTCGGCGGTCTCGCCGGAGGCTGTGCGGCGACTCCCACCAGCGACAGCACGGGTCAATACGTCGACGACACGGTCATCACCGCCAAGGTGAAGAGCGCGCTGCTCGGCGACGAAGCGGTCAAGTCATTCGCCGTGAGTGTCGAAACGGTCAAGGGGGTCGTTCAGCTCAGTGGCTTTGTAAATACCGCCGCGCAGCGGTCTGCCGCCGGCAATGCCGCCTGGACCGTGCCGGGGGTAAAGACCGTGACGAACAACCTCATCGTCAAGTAGCCCGACCGACTGCCCGGTGCCGCGTCCTCCCTCCTGGTCTTTGCCGTCGGCGTGAGGCGGTTGCGGATCTCTCTGGCCGCCCCAACCGGGCACCGGCACGTCAGGCCTCCGCATTCCGACGCGGGGGCCCGGCCACGGCGGGCCTGCGACCCATCGCCTTGGAGGCGGAGTTTCCCCAACTGCCTTTCTTTGTGACCTCAGTGTCTCGGTGGTAAATTTCGTCTGCGGAATTCAGGATGAAACCGCGAATTGCACGCGGGCCTATCCTGCGCAGGCATTTCGACGCGTCCCGAACTGCGGTCGGTCGGGTAACACCCCATTTCTACCCGCGCGCCGGCCGCTTAAAGTAGGAGAGGAACGACACGGCCGACTGGCTTTCGCGAAATCTGCGCGGGTCGGCAGGGTCATAGCCGGAATAAAATCGAAGGAGTCGCCAATGCCCATCAAACTGCAAGAAGAAGACGGCGGGAAGATTCTCGTCGTTCACGTGAGCGGAAAACTGGTCAAGGCGGACTACGAGCACTTTGTGCCCGAGTTCGACCGGCTGGTTCGATCGCACGGAAAAATCCGCGTGCTCTTCGACATGGTGGCTTTCCACGGCTGGGAGGTCAGCGCCGCGTGGGCCGACCTCAAGCTCGGCATCGAGCACTTTTCGGACATCGAGCGGATCGCGCTGGTTGGGGAAAAGCAGTGGCAGCACGGGATGGCAACGTTCTGCCGGCCGTTCACGAAGGCGGTCGTCCGCTACTTCGATCACGCCGATGCCGCCGCGGCGCGGCAGTGGTTGGGCGACTCATCCGCCATGAAATCGTCGCTTAAACCCGACAAGCTATGAACTCCAAACTCATCATCGTGGCCGACCGCGGTCTCCTCCGCGCCTATCGCCAGATTCCGGCCGCGACCGATCGGCATCCGCACTTGAAATTGATCGCCGAACTGAAGCCGGCGGCGGCCCACATAAAATTGTCGGATCAGGTAACCGACCAAGCCGGGCGCTTTCCCCGCGGCAGCGGGAGCACGCCCGGCGATCTCTCCGCCGGCGAACAGTTGCAGCAAGCGGCCGAACAAGACCATCGGCTGATCCAACAGTTGGCGGAGAAGATCGACGCGCTGGTGGCGGACGGCGAGGTGAAGGATTGCCTGCTCGCGGCCAGTGCGCCGATTCACAAGCAACTATTCGACGCGCTGGAACCGAAAACCCGGGACAAGATCCGCCAGGTCCTCGCTTCCAATCTCGCGAAAACAGATCCGACCGAGCTGCTCGGACACTTTGAGAAAGCGACCCTGGTAAGGCCCCCATCATCGTGAAAGCTGAAGGCCTTCTCCTCGAGGAACTCGACCGCATCCACCTCGACCCGGACCCGATCGACCGGCAACCGCCGACCGGCGAGAAGGGCCGATACCTGAAACTCCTGCGCAAGGGCAATCCGCCCGAGGACCGGCACTGGGGTGCATCTCCGCGTTGTCGCCATGTTGCCGGCCTCGCTGAGGCCGGTCCGGGGTTTCCGATCCCGGCTACAACGTTGATCGGCGACAACGCGGAGATGCACCCCCGGCACTACCCCGATCAGTTCGGGCGGGATCGGCCCGGGATTCGGAATTGGCCATGGAGCCGCCCAGCCTGATGGCGCCGTCCTTGCCCACCGGAACGGTCGTCGCGGTGCGCGGCAGCGTCGTGGATGTCCGCTTCGAGACCCGGCTGCCACCGATCTATTCCGTGCTACACGCGGGCGAGCAGGATCGCGTCGTGATCGAGGTGCTCGCCCAGCGCGATGCGCGTCACGTCCGCGGGATCGCGTTGACCCCGACCCAAGGTCTCGCCCGCGGCATGGTGGTGAAGGATACGGGCGGGCCGCTGAAAGTGCCCGTGGGCCCGGCGGTGCTCTCGCGGATGTTCGACGTTTTTGGCCACACGATCGACCGCGAACCGGCGTTGGCCGGGGCCCAATGGCGCTCCGTGCACCGGGCGCCGCCGCCGCTGGCCCGTCGCTCCACCCAGTCGGAAATTTTTGAAACGGGCATCAAGGTGATCGATGTGCTCGTGCCGCTGGAGCGCGGCGGCAAGGCGGGCCTCTTCGGCGGTGCCGGGGTCGGCAAGACCGTCCTGCTCACCGAAATGATCCACAACATGATCGGGCACCAGCAGGGCGTGAGCATCTTCTGCGGGATCGGCGAACGCTGCCGCGAGGGCGAGGAGCTTTACCGCGACATGAAGGCTGCCGGAGTGCTGCCGAACATGGTGATGGTCTTCGGCCAGATGAACGAGCCGCCGGGCAGCCGGTTCCGCGTGGGCTTCGCCGCGCTGACGATGGCCGAGTATTTCCGGGACGACGAGCACCGCGACGTGCTGCTGCTCGTC
>JBBRWR010000273.1:0-2858 GCA_038249085.1 Opitutales bacterium | reverse complement strand
GCCACCGGCCAGGACGCCGCCACGGCCATGAGCATCGAAGACCGGCGCGATGCCGACAACTTCCTCAAAGCCCCCGATTTGATCGAACGCATCGGCCGTGATTTTGAAACCTGCGGCGTGGTGGGCGAGGGCGCGAACCGGCTCGTCGGCTACCTCGCCTGCACCAGCCGTTTGTTGCGCCGTCCGCTCGCCGTCAACATCCAGAGCACCAGCGCGGCGGGCAAAAGCACGCTCATGGAAGCGGTGCTGGCCATGTTCCCCGAGGAAGAGCGCATCAAATACTCGGCCATGACCGGCCAGAGCCTTTACTATCTCGGCGAAACCAACCTCAAGCACAAGATCCTGGCCATCGTCGAGGAGGAGGGCGCGGAAAAAGCCAGCTATGCCCTGAAATTGCTCCAGTCCGAAGGCGAGCTGACCATCGCCAGCACCGGCAAGAACGCCAAAACCGGCCAGATGGAAACCCAGACCTATCACGTCGAAGGCCCGGTGACGATTTTCCTAACAACAACCGCCATCGACATCGACGAGGAATTGCAGAACCGCTGCCTCACCCTGTCCGTTGATGAAAGTTCTTCCCAGACGCGCCGCATCCACGAGTTGCAACGCGCATCCCGCACCCTCGCCGGGATCGAGCGCGGCGCCGCCAGCGATGACATCCTGCGCGTCCACCGCAACGCCCAGCGCCTGTTGGAAAGCTTCCCGGTTTGGAACCCGTGGGTCGAACAGCTCACCTTCACCAGCGAACGCACCCGCACGCGGCGCGATCACGAGAAATACCTCACCCTCATTGATGCCGTCACCCTGCTCCACCAACGCCAGCGCGAACACATCACCCTGCCCAGCGGACGCACCGCCCTTGTCGCCACCCTCGCCGACATTGAAACCGCCAACCGCCTCGCGCCCGAGGTGTTAGGCCGCAGCCTCGACGAACTCCCCGCCCAAACCCGCAGGCTCTGGGATGAAATCAAACGCCTCGCCCTCGACGCGCAGGTTGCCCAGGGCTGGAAGCATTACAGCTTCACGCGGCGTGAACTGCGCGAGCGCGTCGGCTGGAGCGTCACCCAGGTGCGCACCCACCTCGAACGCCTTCACGAACTCGAATACATCATGCCGCGCCACGGCCGCACCGGCGTGCGCTTCGATTACTGCCTTTTGCTAGATCCCGGCCAGGCCGAAGGCCCGGACAAGATCGGCCTCATCGATGTGCAATCCCTCCAGCCCGGAGAAACCCACACCTACGCCGCCAACCTGACGGAAAATGCCCCCCACCTGACGGGCGGAAACGCCCACCTGTCGGCCCCTGACAATCCGCCCGTGTCAGGTTCCAGCCCTGATGCGGCCGGGCTTTCGGCTCCACCTGACGGCCTGGCGCAACCGCACATCAGGCCCGCCGGAAAATCCACCGCCCGGATCGTGGCGCAAGCATAACAACTAACAACCAACCGGCTCATGGCAGGCAAAAAAGGATACCAGGCCACCCGGAAGCTCCGGGAACGCAACCAGGATAAAAGGGGCGGCAATGCCGCCAACGAACTGCCCGCCGGCCCGCCCGGCAGCCTCGCCCGTGAAGCCGCCGCCTACTTGGAAAACCTCGCCGTCAGGAACTACACGCCCGACACCATCGAGGGCCGGCGCGATGCGTTGAAATTCTTCCTGCTATGGGCGCGGGATCGCGAGCTGACAGACCCCGCCGCCATCACCAAGCCCATCCTTGAAAGCTACCAACGCCACCTCTGGCGCTGGCGCAAGAAAAACGGCAAACCCCTCGGCATCTCCACCCAGCGCAGCCGCCTCGGAACCCTCAAGGACTTCTTTTCGTGGCTCGCCAAACAGAACCTCATCACCGCCAATCCCGCCTCCGAACTTGAATTGCCGCGCCCCGAAAAACGCCTGCCCAAGGAACCTCTCGGCATCCGCCAGGTCGAAGCCGTCATCAATGTTCCCGACATCCGCGATCCGCTCGGCATCCGCGACCGCGCCATGTTGGAACTCTTCTACAGCGCCGGAATCCGCCGCAGCGAACTCGCCAGGCTCCACCACCACGACCTCAACCGCGAGCGCCGCACCCTGCAAATCCGTCAGGGCAAAAACCACAAGGACCGCGTCGTGCCCGTCGGCGAACGCGCCCTCGCATGGCTGGAACGCTACCTCGAGGACGTGCGCCCGCGCCTCATGCTCGACGCCCACCAGCCCGCCCTCTTCCTCACCAGCTACGGCGAGCCATTCAACCCCGACGTCATCAGCCGCATGGTCAGCAAATGGATCAAGCAGGCCGACATCGGCCGCCCCGGAAGCTGCCACCTGATGCGCCACACCTGCGCCACGCACATGCTCGAAGGCGGGGCCGACATCCGTTTCATCCAACAGCTCCTCGGCCACGAGAAGCTCGAAACCACCGCCATCTACACCCAAGTGAGCATCGAGCAGCTCAAGTCCGTCCACGCCCGCTGTCATCCCGCCGAGAACCCGCCGGGCAATCCCGCCACAGACGCCCCAGACGCCCCGTAGCGACCGCCACGCGCCGCCGCTGACCCGCCCGGCAGCATCCAAGCCCTCAGCCGCTTGCGCAGCCACCCTGGCAGCGGACCGGGTCATCCGACAAATCCGCAGTTCTCCGGCGATTTTCCTTCCTTTAGCCGCCAATCGGCGTAGGTTTGCGTCTGGAAAATGGGCTACTCCCTTACAGCACCCGCGCCTGGAAAATCCGCAATGCGGCCGAAAAACCGCGTCTGGGGTTTTTCGGAAAAATTTCATTCGGATGCCCTAAAGACCCGCCGTCCGGCCTTAGAGCCGCATAGGGAAAACTACGACGAACGGCCGAAAACCGCGTCGGGTATCCCTTTATGGCCGTCCAG
>JBBRWR010000272.1:0-2903 GCA_038249085.1 Opitutales bacterium | reverse complement strand
TGGTGGTCACCCAAATGACGCGGTTATATATACTTTCGCCCTCACGCTCGAGCGCGGTGCCCAAGGAATACTTCGGCTACGATGCGCAAACCGGCACCATCGGCTTCCACAAACAAGTGATGGTGGATCGCTACAAGGCTTATGAGTTTTTAAAATGCCTGCTGGCGTTGGCCTACTGTTGGGCCCGTGTGCGGCGGGCATTCTGCCCATAGCCATTCTTCAGCGGGGCTCAGCGGGTTTCATCACGGGTCAGGATGTCTGAAGCTCAGACATCCTGACCCGTGTCGGGAAGATGAGGTTCATTTGTGTTCATCCGGGAAATCCGGTGATCCCAATGGGTCGCGGGCAGAAGGCCCGCGCCACCGGTGGCGCGGGCATTCTGCCAGTTGTGTTCGGAGAAATCGAACGGTTAGGGAAAGCGGCCAAAACATGAAATTTCAGGTCGAAATACTGATCCGCACAAAATTTCATATCCACGCTGAATGGCGTGCTTCGAACCAGCCGATGGGCGCATCTGCGAAAGTTGAAAAAAAACTGGACTACCCGGTTTTTGAAGGCAAAATGGGGCCATGCGATGGCCAATTGTAGTTCAGGGACGTGAGGTGGATGAGCAAAATGTGCGCTGGCTCTCCGGCTGGATCGGGCAGCACGCGCACTGGAGTCGGCGCAAGCTGGCGGGCGAGTTGTGCCTGCGCTGGGATTGGCGCGACGGCCGCGGACGGCCCAAGGATCCGGCCGCCCGCGGTTTCCCGCTCACGCGACAGCAGCAGGCGAGCTTCACGCTCATGACCGTGTCGGGCACCGTGACCCTTGCCGCTATCCGGGGCTATTTCCAAATCCACCGGGACCACCGGGACCACCTTGACGATGCCGGCATGGCCGCCCGCGGCGCCCCGATCGGCTCCGGCCCGATGGAATCCGTCCGCAGCCGGTTCCAGGACCGCTTGAAACGTCGCGGCCGGTTGTGGGCACCCGGCGGCCTGGCCAACAGGCTCGCCATTGACGTCGCTAACAAAACCAACACCCTGCTGATTCTGTGGAACTGATTCCTGCAACTACCACAGATGCGCCCATGGCGTGCGTGCAACCCATCACGCCACCCGTCACCACCGAAAAAGAGCTTTCCGGGTGGAAGCTCGTGGAGCGTTTTGCCGCGGTGCTGGACAAACACGGTGGGCCGCCCAAGCCCGGGGGGCGCGAACGCCACGGCCTTAGGCGGCTCGGACGCGGCAAATACCTCGGACTCTTCCTGCTGGGGCTATTCAATCCGGTCCTCGAGTCGGCGCGCGCCGCCTGCGCCGCCAGCCGCTTGGACAAAACCCAAAAGGTTCTCGGACTTGACGGGCCTGTGTCGCTGTCGTCCTTTTCCGATGCCCAGCACGTATTCGCACCGGAGATCCTCGAGCCGGTACTCAGCGCTCTGCTGGCAGAAAGCGCCGCACGCCAAACCTCCTCGCTCAAAATCGGCCGCCTCACGCCGGAGCTCATCCATGTCTTCGACAGCACGGTGTGGAAGGTGGTCACCCGCATGGGCTGGGCCGAATGGCGCACCCAGCACGGCGTCCAACGCGCGGTGCGCCTGCACCTGAAACTGCGCCTCAGCGACCTCCAGCCTGCCGAGGTCGAGATCGGCCCGGGGAAAGTCTGCGAGCGGGCAGCCATGCGCCGGATGTTCAAGCCCGGCGAGTTTTATCTGGGCGACCGCAACTATGGGGCGGAATTCGCCGTGTTCGACGAGTTGGACGCATCCGATTGCGGATTCGTGCTGCGGATGAGCAACACGATCAAATGGACGGTGATGGAGGAATATCCGCTCACCGATGAGGCCAAGGCGAAGGGCGTCATCCTCGACGCGCTCGTGCTCCTCGGCCACCGGGGAGGCGGGGGTGAGCGCCGGATCGTGGTGAAGCGCACTGCGGCGATGACCGAGGATCTGGTGCTGGTGGTCAGCGAGACCCCCGCGGAGCTGTCCGACCTTGAGGCCCTGGAACTCTACCGGTGGCGCTGGCAGATTGAGATGTTTTTCCGCTGGCTCAAGTGCCTGGTGCCCTGCCGCCACTGGCTGGCGGAAAGCGAGGATGGGGTGAAGCTGCAGATCTACCTGTGCCTGATCAAGGGACTCTTGCTCTCGCTGCACCTCGGCACGCGTCCCAACAAGCGGATGATGGAACTGCTCCACTTCCATCAGATGGGCTGGGTGGGTGATGATGAACTCGCCGTGCTCCTGGCCAAGGAGGAGGAAACCCGGCGCCGCAGGGAGCAACAGCGGGCCGCTGCGAAAAAATCCTGAGAGTTCCCCGTGGGGGGCGGTTCGTCGCGAAGCCGCCCCGCCCTTGGCGTGCCCGGATGTCGGGGTGAGCGCGGGATAAACCGGCCCAAGACCGACGCCTGCGGGACCCCGCGCCACCGATCCCGGCCCCCTCTGGCCCATCACCGTCTAACAATAATCATTCTAAGAACACAACTGGCAGAATGCCCGGACCACCGGTGGCGCGGGCATTGCCCAAGTCGTTCCTGGCCAAGCCATCCGGGCGGCGTCCCGAGTGTTTGAAAGCTGCGATATCGGTTCCCCCGGCCACCCGCGCCAGTTCGTCCTTGAGCCGATAAGCCACGGTGGGCTCGCGGCTGAGCATCGCCAGACATTGCAGGCCTCTCGCAGCGGGCAGCGGGGCGGTAGCGATCCGACTTCGACGCGATTTTTTCCAACAAGCCCGGCAGCCAGTCCGGCGGCTTCGCGAGACTCCGGTGCCCCGCGCGAGGAAGAACTTCCGGCAATCCGTTGCAGAGTATCACGGCCAACTCGAGCCAGTCGGCTTCGGCAAGTCTGACAATCAGACCCATCTCGCCGTGGAGACCGGCGCCGCGGGATTCGATCAAACCGGCGGTTAGATCGCGATCGCGGC
>JBBRWR010000271.1:0-2929 GCA_038249085.1 Opitutales bacterium | reverse complement strand
CCTTGCCGCGGCGGTACATGGGCCTGAGAGATTCCTGGGGAGGGTTTGCTCCTACGGCGCCTGCTTGTACCTACTTGCAGAACTCTCCCGCCGCAGATCAAAGGCATATTCAATTTCTCGTGACCGCAGTCACAGCTTCCATTGTCCTATGCCCGGCCCCGGTCCGCAAACTCCCGACGCCGCCGGCACGAAGTCGCGGGTGAGCTGCGAGATCGCCGCAAACTCGGTATATATCAAGCTGTTGGTGACAGCTGGTTGGTTTCTTTGTAGTTGATGCCGGCGTGGCCCGGGACGCCGGGGGCGGTGGGCCTGCTGCGGTACCGGTGAGGATGCCGGGCGTGGCAGGCGTTGAGCGTTGCCTGGCGTCGCTGGCGTGCCTGTTCCACTCGTCCTTCGTGGACGGTGTCGGGTGTGTAGTAGTTCAGGCCGCTATGGCGGTGGCTGGCGTTGTAGTCGGCGAAGAACCCCGCCATATATTCACGGGCGTGCTCCAGATCCACGAATCTGCGGGGAAAGTCCAGATCGTATTTGACGGTCTTGAACAGGGACTCGGAGTAGGGGTTGTCGTCCGAGACCCGCGGGCGGGAGTAGGACAGTGTGATGCCCAGGGACTGGGCGAGCTGAACGGTGGTGCCGGCCCGCATGGGTGCCCCGTTGTCCGCATGCAGAACCGATGGATGTTGTTTGTTTCCGGCGCCCGCGTCCCTGATCAGGTCAGCGGCAAACGCCGCCGTTTCCGTCCGTTCGACCCGGTGCCCGACGACCTTGCGGGAGAACACATCCATCATCGCGTAGAGCCGGTAGGTGTGTTTCCCCGGACCGTGGAGCATCGTGATGTCCCAGCTCCAGAGCTGGTTCGGGGCGGTCGCGTGCACGATGGGTTTGACTCGTTTGGGACCGGTTCCCGTGCGCTGCTCGCGGCGGTCGCCGTTCTGTCCGTTCCGGGCCACAATGCGGTGTGCGGCGGCGATGGAGAAGAAGCAGTGCCCGGCGTCGAGCATCCGGTAGTAGGCCTGGGTGACGGAGAGGTTGGCGTATTCCCTGGAGTTCAGCAGCTCCATGAACGCCCCACCTTCGGCATCGGTGATGCGGTTCGGATAGGCCCGGTCGGAATGGGGCACCAGGATCCCCGGCGGCGTAGACGGGCTCAAATGCCGGTACCAGGCCGTGCGGTGAACGCCCACCAGCGCGCAGGCCTTCACCGCGGACCAGCCGGCTGTGATCAGTTTTCCGGCAAAGGTCAAGGCGATGTCTTTCCAGGTTTTGGCGTCAGCCACTCCGGCCGGCCCGGCTCCAGTTCTTCCAGTTTTGGATCCGTCGCCGCCGCGCTCTTGGCCATCGCGTCCAAGAGCGCGGAAGCTTTTCCCAGGATGTCCACCGCAGCCTCCGACCTCTCCAGCTTGGCCTTGAGGATTTCGTTTTCCTTCAAGACCCGTTTGAGCAACTGCTTATCGCCTGCGTTCAATCGCTGGTCCTCCCTTAATGCGTCCGATCTGGACTTCAGCTCCCCGGACTCCCGCTGGCGGCACCAATGGTTCATGGTGCCCTCGGTGATGCCCACCGCCCTGATGAATGCGGCTTTCGAACCCCACTCAAGGCATTTCTCGTACTCATCCAGAATCGCGTGCTTCTGGTCGGTAGTGAAGTGCTTCCGGTTCGAAGCACGGACAGGCATAACAAAATCCATGATGGACCTTTCCCCGCCCTGAGCACCGGCCGCGGGCAACAGCAAACCTGTCACACAAGAGCCTGACACACAGGGACGTTGCGGCGACTTGGCACGATTCAGGCGACTTCGGCGGAAGTGGAGTGAGCGCTTACGCCCCGTAGCTTGGCTCGCGCTTCTTCACCCAGCCGATGGCGAGTGAGGTCAGCGGCACAAACGCAAACTCCACGAGGGTCTTGTAGAGGAAGCCCACCAGAACGTAGTTCACGAACATCGCACCGTCGCTGATCCCGATCACCGAGGCTGCGATGCTGCAGAAGATCAGCGTGTCCACAAACTCGCCCACCCCGGAGGATCCCATCAGCCGGGCCCAGAGTGACTTTTCCCCGGTCCGGGCCTTCATCTTCACGAGGATCCAGGAGTTGATCGTTTGGCCCGCGAAGAAGGCCAGGAGCGAGGCGAACACGATCTGCGGGACCGGCCCCAGGGCGCTCTCCAGTGCGGACTGCTTGGCAAGGCCATACTCGTCGCCGAAGCCGGGGAGGGCGATGATGATCCAGTAGCACAGGGACGCGAACACCGATAGCGCGAAGCTGGTCACGATGGCCTTGCGCGCCACCTTGAAGCCGTAGACCTCGCTGATGACGTCGCCCAAAATGTACGCGAGCGGGAAGAGGAAGAACCCGCCGTCGGTGATGATGGGCCCGATTGCCACACCCTTGGATGCGCCGATGTTGGAAAGGATCAGCACCACTGCCATAACAGCCAGCATGATGCCGAAGTACGGCGATCCAATGGTGGCAAACTTTGGCGGGGCGGCAGCAGGGAAGGTCTTGGCGGAAGTCATGGGGAATCCATTCGTAGTGGTTCGCTCGGCGGTCCGGAACGGTTCTGGGCCCGGTGTGGCCGGCTGTATTAGCACTGGAGGCTCCGGTGCAGCGCGCCGGGAACCGCTTCCATTCTCGCACCTTGGCCGGGCCGACCGCCCGCCGCGGCCCAGGCCCGGTTATGGATACCCTCCGCACAGCCACACACTCCCAAATTTGAACACGTTCAAAACCTCTGCCACACTCTTTGAACGCGTTCAGAAATGGGGACAACCATGGCAGCCAAGAGCGATCAGACCCGGCAGCGGGTGGCGGACGTCGCATTGCGGATGTTTCGTGACATCGGCTTCGAAAAAGCCACCATGCGCGCCATCGCGGCCGAGGCCGGAGTGTCCGTCGGCAACGCCTATTACTACTTCGCGTCAAAGGATGACCT
>JBBRWR010000270.1:0-2951 GCA_038249085.1 Opitutales bacterium | reverse complement strand
GGCAAAAGCAGAAAACTCCAAACGCAGAGCCGGCGTTGCACCGGTTTTCGGTTCCTCGGGTTTGGGATTTGTTTCGAACTTCGAGCTTCGGATTTCGAGTTTCCCGGTGAGGCGCTTGGTTCCGGCTTCGCCGGGTTGGGGAATATGGCCGGTAATGTGGCGCGCGTTCGAGTAAGCGGACCCATCCATCGACACCGCCGGCCACCAGACCTCGCGGGCGAGCATGATTTCCATGTTGCCGACTTTCTGCGTGCGGGGCAGCACCAGTTGCAAGGCGTGGCCGATCGGGTGGCCCGTGGCCTTTACTTCCCAACCGCGCAGGATGCCAAACATCGCCGCGACACCCGAGGCGCTGGTGCCGACCCGATCGCCGAGCTTCGCCGTGTGCGCCGGCCCCCGGATGCTCCAGGTCTTATGCGACCCGGCCGTGGGCTGCGCGTCCACGGTGGGCTTTTCCGTGTGCCAGTTGAACTGCCGGAAATGGTGAATCATGTCGGCGGCGCGGTCGTAAACGACCAGCACGCCGTCGAAATTCCCGCCGGAATTCCGTTGCTGCCCCATCACCAGGGTGAGCGGCAGACGACACGTCGTCGGAAACTCCCCGGGCCGGCCGCCATCGTCCTGCCCGCCGTAGTCACTTATCGTGAAAAGCGGATCGTCGGCTTTCGATTCCCAGATCCCGCAGCCCCACGGCCGGCTGCCGGGGTTGATGTTGAACGCGCTGCCCGTGAGAAAGTCGACGACGGCGGGGTGATCGACGGCGGCGTATATCGCGCCCATGCCAATGGGACGGTGATGGGCGCTCTGCGCTTTGAAGGGATTGTAGAACCAGTCGGAGCTCCGTGGATCGGTGGCGGCAAGAGATGCCACCGCGCTCATCAGGAAGGCCACGGGCAGGCGGAGGAAGCGAATGAGGGCGGTGGTGGTGTTCATGGTCGTCTCTTTCCAGCGACGGCGGTGTCTTCAGGGGCGGCTGCGGCCGGCGCGTTTGATTTCTTCCAATTCGGCAGTGAGGCGCGTGACGATGTCAGGCCGCTCCCCATAGAGGTTGTGCTCTTCGCCGAGATCGTCGGCCAGATTGTAGAGTTGGCCGGCCGGCGTGGCGGGATCCGGCGTCATGGCGGCGGGATCGTTGGCGTAGTGGCCGCCGTTGCCCCGCACGGGGATCAGCTTCCACGGTCCGTTCTGGATCGCGAGCACCCCCGTCATGCTGTCGGTGATCAGTGACCGACGCAGTCCGGCCTGGTTGCCGCTGCCGAGCAGCGCCGGGAGGAAGCTGAAACTGTCCTCGCCGGCATCGTACGGCAGCGGTCGCCCGACAATCGCCGCGCAGGTCGCCATCAGGTCGGTCAGCGCAATCAAGGCGCCGCTCTCGCTCCCCGCCCGGATGTGTCCGGGCCAGCGCGCCACGAAGGGCACGCGATGGGCGGCCTCGTAAATCTCGGTCTTTTGTCCGCGCAACGGGCCGTTGAGCAGAAGGCCGCCGACCTGGGCATGGTCGAATCGCTGGGTCGAACTGGCCTGCGCACCATTGTCGCTGGTGAAGATCACGAGGGTGTGGTCCGCAATCTTCAACCGCTCGAGAGCCGCGAGCACGTCGCCCACGCAACCGTCCATCTCCTGGATCGTGTCGCCCCGCGCCCCGAGCTGGCTGGTTCCCTTGTAGCGCGGCGCGGGCACAAACGGCCAGTGCGGACTGCTCAGCGGCAGGTAGAGAAAAAATGGCGCCCGCTGCGGCGCGATCCGTTCGATCCAGGCGACAGCTTTTTCGGTATGACGATCATCGATATGATCCTGCTGGAACCGGGCGGCAGTGCCGCCTTCCATCTTGAATTCCAACCGGCCGAATTTCGAATAATCCGGCCCAAGCCGGATGGGATCAGCCGGATCGAGCCCGACCACGCGCCGATTCTCGACGAACACCTTGGGCTCCGCGTTGTTCACCACCGGCAAACCGAAAAAATAATCGAAACCGAGATCGAGCGGCCCGGGGGAGAGTTCGCGATTCCAGTCGGGCCCGAGGGCGTCGTCCCAACCGGGGGTGCCAGGGCGGCCGAAACCGAGATGCCACTTGCCGATACACGCCGTGGCATAGCCGGCCGATTTCAACAGCGAGGCGACCGTCGTCCGCGCGAGGTCGATGAGCAGCGGCTCGTTCGCATCGACCGCCACATGACCCAGCCACGCGTCTCCCGGCATGGTGGCCACGCGATGCCACTGGTCCCACTGCGCACGGCGATTCGCCGGCGGCACGGAGCGCCAGCAGTACCGACCAGTCAGCAGATTGAAACGGCTGGGCGTGCAAACCGACGAGGGTGAGTGGGCCGCGGTGAACTTCATCCCCTCGCGCGCCAGCCGATCGATGTGTGGTGTCTTCAGCTTGGTCGCGCCGTAGCAACCGAGGCTGCCATAACCGAGGTCGTCGGCCAGGATGACCACGATGTTGGGTGGACGTGACGGCGCGGCCGCCTGGGCAAACGGCAGGTTCGACCCGCCGGCGATCAGCAATGAGACAGTGAAGAGTTTTAGGTCCATGGCGGTGTTACTTGATGCCGCTGGCGGGCGCGAGAGAGACCTCGGTGATGACGCTGAGGCGACCGCGCGTGCGTACGCGGTCCGGCGGCAGGCCGTAAACCGCCCCGGTGCCAATCGGCCGGTGATGGGCACTTTGCCGGTTAAAGGGATTGGTCAGGAGAACGACGGGGCGGGAGCCGGTTCCGCCTCTCGTGGCGGGCGATTCGGGCTGCGATTCCCCGTGCGTTGCCACGATCAGCGTGGCAAACGCGATGAGGCAGGGGCAAAGATCGGATCGTTTCATCCGCAATGGGTCCAATACCCCGGAGCTCGCTCTGGCTTGGATTGGCGTAGGAGCGGGGGTTACCCCCCGATAGTGGGGTGGTAGCCGCGGAAAACCCCCACGAACAAGGAAGGTGGGTAAAAAAACAAAGGAG
>JBBRWR010000269.1:0-2968 GCA_038249085.1 Opitutales bacterium | reverse complement strand
TATTTTTCGGCCAAAAATTCACGGTATTGGCGCTGGTGACGCGCTGCGTGATCGAGGACCTGGCGCGCAGCTGATGTGCCCCCACGCTCCCCACTTCGTGTGGTTCGCTGCCCCCCGCGGGGGCCGCTGCGCCTGCGGCCCGGCTAAGCCGGTTCCGCGGCCCCGGCTGGTGTGGAAGGCCTGTGCTTGCTTCATCTGTGACGATCAGTTCCCTTTCCTCCGTCGCCACGCCGATCACGGCAAACGGGCAGCGCTCGCGCTCGCAAAAAGCCTCGAACTGCGCCAGCGATTCGGGCGCAATCGCCATCACGTAGCGCTCCTGGCTTTCGTTGCTCCAGATTTCCTTGGGACTCAAGCCGCTTTCCTCTAACTTGACAGCGCGCAGGTCAAATCGGGCGCCGCGACCGGCGTCGTTCACCAACTCGGGGAAGGCGTTGGACAAGCCGCCCGCGCCGACATCGTGAATCGCCAGGATCGGATTGGCCAGCCCCAGCTGGGCGCACTGGTTGATGACTTCCTGCGCGCGCCGCTCGATTTCAGGGTTGCCGCGCTGCACCGAATCAAAGTCGAGCTGGGCCGCATTCGCGCCCGACGCCATGGAACTGGCCGCGCTACCGCCCATGCCGATACGCATGCCGGGGCCGCCGAGCTGGATCAAGAGCGTGCCAGCGGGGAACAAGATTTTATGGGTGAGTTCGGCATCAATCGTGCCGACACCGCCCGCAATCATGATGGGCTTGTGGTAGCCCCAGCGCTGGCCACCGACGGTTTGCTCGTACTCGCGAAAGTAGCCGTTCAGGTTCGGGCGGCCAAATTCGTTGTTGAACGCCGCGCCGCCCAGCGGGCCTTCCGTCATGATCTGCAGCGGGCTGGCGATGTGGCCGGGCTTGCCGTAGTCGCCATCAAACAGTTTGGACACCGTGAAACCGGTCAGGCCCGCCTTGGGCCTGGAGCCGCGCCCGGTCGCGCCCTCGTCGCGGATTTCGCCGCCCGCGCCGGTCGAGGCGCCGGGGAACGGGGAAATGGCCGTCGGATGGTTGTGCGTCTCGACCTTGCACAGCAGATGGATCTCCTCCTCGTGCGCCGCGTATTCGCCGGAGTTCGGATCCACGTAGAAGCGACCGCCGCGGGTGCCCGTCAGGACCGCCGCATTGTCGCGATAGGCCGAGAGGATGCCGTCACGATGAAGCTGATACGTGTTCTTGATCATCTGGAAGAGCGAGCGACCCTTCGGCTGGCCGTCGATTTCCCAGGTGGCGTTGAAAATCTTGTGGCGGCAGTGCTCCGAATTCGCCTGCGCGAACATCATCAGCTCGACGTCGTTCGGATCGCGGCGGAGCGCCGTGAACGCGTTGACCAGGTAATCGATTTCGTCATCGGCGAGCGCGAGGCCCAGCCTGCGGTTGGCCTCCACGAGCGCGGTCCGGCCCTGGGCAAGCACGGGCACGCTCGTCATTGGGCGGGGCTGGTCGTGGTGAAAAAGCACGCCGCAGGCTTCGACGTCGTTGAACACCACCTGGGTCATCCGGTCATGCAGGCGCGACCGCATGGCGCCGACCTGGGCGGCGGACAACACGCTCAGCGGCTTGGGCAGCGCGGCGGAATCGAGCGCGAGCGTGTAAGCGATCACCCGTTCGATGCGGTTGACGTTGGTGAGGCCGCAAATGTGGGCGATGTCGGTCGCCTTCGACGACCACGGTGAAATCGTGCCGGGTCGCGGCGCGACCACTTGGACCAAACCACTCACGGCTGCGGCCGAGCGGCGGGGGCCGTAAGTCAGAAGCCGTTCGAGCACGGCGCGCTCGGAGGCCGTCAGGTCGCTCGCGAGTTCGGCGACGTGGACGAATTCGGCGCTGATGGCACGCACCGGCACCCGCGCAGCGGTGAGGTCCTGGAGGAGCTTCTGAAGTCGAAACTGGGAGAGGGCCGGTGAGCCGCGGAGGATCAGCATGGTGGCGAAACGGGACGCTCACCAACATCGCGATTCCGGTCAAGGGGTCTGAACGTCATCGCTGTGGGCTGCGCGCGCTGGCTCGTGGCGGCGAGCGCCAGCGAGTGGATGATGCGATTGTGGGTGAGAGTGGAGAAGACAGGACTCGGGGCGGGACGCCCCATCGCGTTGTGCAGAAAGCAATTCATGGGCGGGACGCCCATGCCACGCCGAGCACGGTCGGCACTCGCCGCTACATTGGTACCAAACGCTCTGCCTGCACCCATTTTGGAGAAAGCCGTTGACCATTCCGGCCGGGTCATCGAGATGAGCGGCTCTACCGTCAAGATGCCCGCCGCCTGCACCTTCCCGACCGCGTTTATTTTCGCCGCCCTTTCCGGCATTTGCCTTTGGTGTTCTGTCACCCCGGCTCGCACCGCTGGGCTGCCTCTCCACCAATGAGTGACCGCCTCACCCACGAATGTGGCGTCGCGCTCGTGCGATTGCTGAAGCCGCTTTCCTATTACCAGGAAAAATACGGCTCGCCACTGTGGGGGTTCACCAAGCTTTTCCTGCTGATGGAGAAGCAGCATAACCGCGGCCAGGACGGCGCGGGTGTGGCCTGCGTGAAGCTGAACCTTCCGCCGGGTGCGCCGTTCATGTTCCGCGAGCGCAACATCAAGTCGAACCCGCTCGACCGGATCTTCCGGTCGCTCCTCGGGCAGTACGAGGAGTGCGTCCACAGCGGAGTCATCCACCCCGAATTCACCGAGACGGTAAAAAACAATTTCGACTTCGGCGGTGAGCTGCTGATGGGGCATCTCCGCTACGGCACCAGCGGAGATTACAACATCTCGTCGTGCCACCCGTATTTTCGGCGCAGTCCGTGGCCGACGCGCAATCTTGCCCTCTGCGGCAACTTCAATCTGACGAATACGGCCGAGCTCAACCGTTCGTTGATCGCGATGGGCCAGCATCCGATCTTCGAGACGGATACGCAGGCCATCCTGGAGAAAATCGGCTTCTTCCTCGATGAGG
>JBBRWR010000268.1:0-2973 GCA_038249085.1 Opitutales bacterium | reverse complement strand
GTGCCTTGGTCATCACCGACATTAGCAGAAGAGATCCGGTTTGTAAAGCAAACTTGAAATTCAATAAAGCAACTTGAAACGTGAAGGAGGCATTCTGGCCAATTTCACGGCATTCTCAACACCCCAATAATTGACTCAATTCCGGCGGCGATGCGAAGCACCGATCATGGCCACGCCGATTCCGGCAAGCAGGGCGGCTCCGGGTTCTGACACGGCCTGCCATTGCCCGATCACGGCCCCGCTTCCGGAAACGGTGTCCCCGACGATGATGTCCAGACTCTGCGCTCACTGGACAAAAAATAAGGGCGCGTGTCCGGGTGGGGTGGGTGTCCGGTGAGGCAGTTAGATCGGCTGGATCATGGGTTCGGAGAGGGAGTTTGGGTGGTGGAATGGGATTGGTCGAGTCTTTTGATGATGTCTGCAAGCTGCCAGCATTCGTCGCCGGGGACGTGGCCGTATTGCTGGCGGTATGCCTCGGCCAGGGCGCGGTGCTCCTCGATGAGGCGGACGCTGAGCTTGGTGGCGAACGCGGTCTGGGTGACGTCGAGGCCCTTGCTCTGACACATGATCACCTGTTTGAAATTGGTGGTGTAGCGCAGCACTGCCTCGGGGCTGTGATCGGTTTCCCGGCAGACCACTTCAACCGTCTTGCCCTCGAAGATGAGCTTTTGAAGGATGATTTTCTTGTGGGTGAGGGTGGGTCCCATGTCGTGGATGCTGCCGCGGGTGGGCAGGAGGCGCTCGTGTTCCTTTTCCCATTCGCGCCGGTAGGAGCCGACCGTGCCGGGACTGAGCTTGAGCAGGAGGGACACTTCCGCGTTGGTCAGGACGCCGCTTTGCTCGTAGGCCTGGGTGAAGAGGCGGGCGACGGCGTCCTTTTTGACGTCGCGGAGTTTGGCGCCATCGGCGCGGGCCTGGATCTCGGCGGCGGGCAGCAGGTCGAGCACGACGGGGGTGAGCCGGGACTGGCTGATGGTCTTGCCGTAGCTGCTGGTCTCGTCCTTGTGGACGGCGGTCCAGCGGATCTGGCCCTGGCCGAGATGGCTGGTGGCGGGGAAATGGGCGTGGACGAGTTCGGCAATGGCGTTGACGAGGGTTTGGCGGGTGCGCAGGCCGCCGAGTTGCGGGCATTCGGCTTCCATGAAGGAACTCAGGGCGCCCTCGAAGGTCTTGAAAAGTTGGGGGCCGAAGGTGGCGCGGGCGTTTTCGAGGTGGTTGCTCATGGCTGTTTGGCTCCTTTCCGCGATGATGTCGGCGGCTTTGCGCTGGGCAAAAGTGCCCCTTTTTTGGCGTCACCGCCTTCGTGGTGCGCCTGGCCGATGGCCTGGAGTTCCGCGAGGCGGAGTTTTATCCCCTCGGAGTTCTGGTGCTCCCGGTGGATGTCGAGGTAGGCGTGGACGGAGGGCAGCGAGATGCCCAGGGCGAACGCGGTCTGGAGGACGCCGAAGCCGTGGCCGGTGCAGTAGATGGCGCGGGCGAAGTGGTTGAGGTAGCGCTCCACGGCGCGCAGGGAGTGGTTGATGTGGCGGGCGACTTCCTGGGGCTCCTTGCCCTCGAGCCAGAGGCGGATGGCCACGCCTTTGTGGGTGAGGGTGGGCCCGATGTCTTTCTGCTGGCCGCGGGTGGGGATGTGGATGTCGAGTTTTTTAAGGGCCTGGATGTCGCGCCGGATGGTGCGGGCGTCGCAGAAGAGGAGTTGGGCGAGATCTTCCTGGGTGAGCAGGCCGCCCTGCTCCCTGGCTTCCTCGCAGAGCCGCCCGATGCGGAAGTGGCGCAGCTTGGTGGCGTCGGCCAGGTCGCGGTCGGCGGGGTCCAGCAGGCTCAGGGCGACGCTGGTCATCGGGCAGTCCTTCAGGGCGACGCCGGCCCCGGCCTCGGCCTTCACGCAGGTGTAGAGGATGCTGCCGTGGCGCAGCGGGCCGTTGCCGGGAGTGTCGAAGTAAACCTCGCGGATGACCTGGACGACGATGTCGGCCTCCCAGGGGCTCATGCCGGTGCCGGTGGTGACCTCGTTGATCATGCGCTGGTCCTGGGTCTTGGCGGCCAAACGCCGAGCTTGCTCGGCAAGCTGTTCGGTGGTAGTGCTTTTCATGGTGCTGTTGTGTTTGTTGTTTTGTTTCAAACACATGATGCCAGATCGTCCGCTGGCTCACAAACACAACACCACCACTTCGCCTCCCTCCGCATCGGCCCTGCGGCGTCAGAAAGAGGGGCTGGACAGGCGCCCTAATCGTAAATGGTTTGGACGGTCGTCCGAATAATCGGGAGGACCGGGGAAAGGACCGCTCGGGAACCCGGGCAATTCCCACTCCGGCAAGTCTGTTAGCAAATCGTTTGGACGGTCGTCCGAATAATCGGGAGCACCCACCGCCGACCGATTGGCGGATAATCACGGGAGTAACACGGGCTCGCAGTCATTGAAAATCGCCCCAATCCGGAAATTTTAAAGCATTCAAAATCAACGGCTTACAATGTGTTACTCGGGAGGCTAGGTTCAACCCTTGGCTTCTCCTGTCCGGGTGTGATCACGCAGTCCGCTTTTAGCCGGCAGCAAGTGCCTCTTCCGTACGGTTCACCCTCCACTCTGTAGTGAGGACGGATCCGTCCGCCCCGCCGCACAAATCCTGAGAATACCGGCTCCAATCCGTCAAATCTCACATTTGTCTCGCAATCCGCATTTCTTCTGATGGAATCTGCTCATGCCGCCGAATGCACCAGGTTTCCATCTGATTTTACGCCAAGTTTTGCTGCTGATCGCGGTGGTGATGGGCTTCCAGGGTAGCCAGGTGGCGGGGCAGTCCCCTCCGCCTGTTCCTCCCGATCAGACTCCCGCCCTGCGGGCCGATCAGATTGATCAGATGCAGCGCGGCAATAAAGGCTTGCGGGCAGCACCGCCGATTGTAACGGCAAAGGCTGCGCCTTCAGGCCGCCTGGCACCCCCATTGCGCAAGGACAGCGGGTTGAAGGTCACCC
>JBBRWR010000267.1:0-3054 GCA_038249085.1 Opitutales bacterium | reverse complement strand
CGGTTGGCGCATTCATGCGTGGGGCGTGATGTCCAACCACTACCACCTGTGTTTCACGACGCCGCAGCCGAATCTGGTCGAGGGGATGCGTTGGCTGCAGGCGACGTTTTCCCTGCGGTTCAACCGGTTTCGCGGCGAGCGGAGGGAGCAAAAGAGGGAGCAAAAGGGGTCAAACTTTGCACTTTGCACTTGAGCCCGTGGGCGAAAAAAAGAGTCAGGCGTTGTGATTTGGGGTCGATGCGTCGGCCACTCCGCCCATTTCATCCCACGCCCACTCAGAAAACCCCTCCCGGCCCGACCCCGGAAGATCCAGTTTCCTATTAACATTCGTGGTTATTCGCGTCCAGTAGCGGTTATGTCCGTGGCTTGTCGAGAGACCAAGCGGCCGGTCGGAGACGCGGCGCTACTCGGATAACCAATAACCAATAACCGTTCAGGCAGAATGATCGGCTCGTCCCTGCCTGGCGCCCAGATCAGATTGAACGGGACGGCGGAGCGATTGTAGGCGGCGAGCTCGGCGGTGATGCGCGGATCCTTGTTCGTCCAGTCGGCACGCAGCGTCGCGATGTTCGAGGCCGCGAAGTACCGCTTCACCTCGTCCGACGTGAACACGAGTTTTTTGTTCGTCTG
This sequence comes from Opitutales bacterium, assembly GCA_038249085.1. Classification (GTDB taxonomy): domain Bacteria; phylum Verrucomicrobiota; class Verrucomicrobiia; order Opitutales; family Opitutaceae; genus ER46. Next base: position 2,424 of record JBBRWR010000267.1, on the reverse strand, counting down.
GCACGTCGCGCACCAGCGCGCCGTGAAATCCGCATACACCGTCCGGCCCTCGCCGCGCAGTCGCGCGACCGCCTCGTTGCTCCACGGCTCCCACACGATCGCGGGCGTGCCGTTCGCGGTGTCCGCCGCGGCATTCACGGTGCGCGGCCACCCGATCCACAGCCCCAATGCGCCCACCGCGATCAGGTCGCGACCCCGAACCGTGCGCGGCCGGCGGAGCCGCCCGGAGCGTGCCAGCGGCCATACATCCACACCGCCATCGCCACCAGCACCAGGCTGAACAGCACGTTGAGAAACGCGTCGTCGCTCATCTGCCCGGCGAGCACCCACAACAGGTATCCAACCGTCGCGTACAGCGGAAACGCCATGAACTGCTTGAAGGTTTCCATCCAGCCGCCCGGCCGCGGCGGCAGCTTGATCAGCTGCGGGAAAATCGAGAGCAGCAGGTAGGGCATCGAGGGCCCGATGGCGATCGCGGTGAAGATGGCAAACGATTCCACGGTCGAAACCGCCAGCGCCGCCCCGAGCGCCGGTGCCAGAAACGGCGCGCTGCACGGTGTCGCCACCACCGTCGCCAGCACGCCGGTGAAGAAGGAACCGGCGTATCCGGATTTCGACTGCAGGTCCGAGCCGACGGCCGTCGCGCTCAGGCCAAATTCGAACACTCCGCTCATGTTCATCCCGAACGCGAGCAGCAGCACGGCCAGCGCATAGACAAACACCGGCGACTGCAGCTGGAAGCCCCAGCCGAGTTGATCGCCGCTCGCGCGCAATACGGCCAGCACGGCCGCCAGCGCCCAGAACGACAGCAGCACGCCGAGCGAGAAAACCAGCCCGTGGGCCACGATCCGGGCGCGTTGATGGCCCGCCTGGTTGACGAAGCCCAGGATCTTGATCCCGAGCACCGGAAACACACAGGGCATCAGGTTCAGGATCAGCCCGCCGATGAAGGCGAGCAGCAGCGTACCCGGCAATCCACTACCGCCGGACGTGCCGGGCGAACTCCCGCTGGCGGTGGCGGCGTTCGCGCCCGCGCCCGTCGCACCAGGCGCGAGCTTTCCGAAGGGCATGTTCACGCTCAGTCCGCGCAGGTTGCCGCCGGACAGCCAGCCGTTCTCCGAAGTCAGTACGCCGACCAGCTAAACCCCTCCCGGCCCGACCCCGGAAGATCCAGTTTCCTATTAACGGAAGTTGTTCGGTTCGTACTCATAATATTCTAAATCACCTGCATGCAGCGATCTGGAAAAATCCGCAGTTGGTTGGGGGGCGCGAGCGCGTTTTGGGCTTGAGCCGCGGCACGTTTTGTTAACTCAATGCTAAATCGAGTTAGCAGATTCCGGCGTTGAGTTCCCCTGCCAGCCGTTTTCGGTCCAATCAAACCCTCCCATGCACACCTCACCTCATTTCCGCTGTGGCGCGGCGCGCGTTTTCGCACGCCCGTTTGTTGTCATTGTCGCGTTCCTCCTGGCTTCGCTTTTGCCGATCCTGCGCGGTGCCGACGCGACCGGGGTCGTGACCGGCACGGTCAGCAATGCCGCGACCCGCAACCTCCTCGAGGGGGCGAAAATCGAGGCGCCGAAACTGAACCAGACCGTCCTCACCGATAACACGAAGTTGTCGGTCCCGGAGAAGATTCACACCGAGCCGGGCAATATCCGCCAGAACCAGTGGAAGCTGGTGGATTATGATGGCGACGGCGCGATGGACGTCACCGTGGGCATCGACTTCTGGGGCGATTATGGCTGGGACAACGCTTACGACTCGCAGGGAAACTGGATTCGCGGGCCCCTGCGGGGCTATGTCTATCTCCTGCGCAATACGGGCACGACGGCGAAGCCGGTCTATGCGGATCCAGTCAAGGTGCACGCGGGCGGCAAGCCGGTTGATCCGTTCGGCATGCCGTCGCCGATGTGGGGCGACTTTGATGGCGACGGTGACCTCGATCTCATGTGCGGTGAGTTTCGCGATAGCTTCACGTATTACGAAAACGTCGGCACGCGCACCCAGCCGCTCTATGCGGCGGGCCGGCAGCTGATGATTGGCGGCGTGCCCTCACGATGGATCTCTGTATGATCACTCCGACGGCGGTCGACTTCGACGGCGATGGCGATCTCGATTTGGTGGTCGGTGATGAAGACGGACGGGTGGCATTTATTGAACACACCGGAACGACCAGTAGCGGTGTGCCGCAGTTTCTGCCGCCGCGCTATTTTCGTCAGTACGCCGCCGACGTAAAATTTGGCGCTTTGGCCACGCCCTATGCGTTTGACTGGGACGGTGACGGCTTGATCGACCTCGTCAGCGGTAATACCGCGGGCTATATTGGTTTTATCAAAAACATGGGCGGAGACCCGATCCGGTGGGCGGCGCCCGTGTACTTAACGGCAGGAGGAAAAACCATCCGAGAGCTGGCGGGTCCAAATG
>JBBRWR010000266.1:0-3087 GCA_038249085.1 Opitutales bacterium | reverse complement strand
TCGGTGATGATGTGGTTGGAGCTGGCAGACAGGGAAGGTTTCATGCGGAAGATAAGAGAGCTGTCGGGACAGGACGGTGTTCATGATTCCCACGTGGGTCCGAAGAGCCGGCCGGCAGCAGTCAGAGCACCCATAGTAGCGACGAAGCGGGTAATGACCGTGGAGCGAAGGGGTGCAGGAAGAGGGAAACAGCACCGTGTAAACATGAAGACTTACACTCGGAAAGAATGCCCGTAGGGGCTACACATCCGGATGGTTTCGACCACTTCATGGTTACACGGCTGTTTCGAGCAAAGGTTGGCAACAATCACGGCAAGCTGTCCACCTGAGACGGTGACCTGTCATGAGCGCTCGCTCGGTAACGAGATCCCTCAACTGGAGAGCCGGATGCGGTAATTCCGCCTGTCCGGTTCGGAGGGAGGGGCGGGTTCTATCCCCGTCCCTACCCCTATCCGCTCCCCCGTCGCCTGCGTGCGGAAATGCGCTGCTAGCCCCTCGCTGCGCGGCGATCGCGCAGGGGCGGCGGATAGGCGCGGGAAGGGGCGGGCGGAAAAACAGGTGCGTGGCTGGCGTTTGTCGCCGCTTCGAACATCGAAACGGGTATGAAAATAAACAACCCGCCAACCACGCAAGTGACAGTGAAAGCGATTCTGAACCGGGTGCAACGCTTCGCGGGATTTGTTTACCGCAGCGTGGTCCTGCGGGGCGAAGGGCGAAACGCGTGCATCGAGGTTGAACTTGAGCCGCACGCCGGGAGGCACCGCCGGTGCGGCGAGTGTCTCCAGCCGTGCCCGGCCTTCCGCTCGGCCGCATCGCCGAGATCTACGGACCAGAGTCGTCCGGCAAAACCACCTTCTGTCTCTCCGTGCTCGCCGAGGCCCAACGACAGGGAGGCGTCGGCGCCCTCATCGACGTCGAACACGCGCTGGATCCCCCCTCGCTGCGCGGCGTGAATCGGCGGGCGGGAAATTCCCCTGCTCGATGCCTGCTGAATAGGGCGAACAGCTTCCGCACGGACGCGAGTTTCGTATCGCCGTCCGGCCATAGCTTTGCCCCTTCGCCTCATCCCGCAGGTTCTGGGATCGGACGTCAGAGGCCCTCAGATTGCGGGGTTCGCTGCCACCTTTTTCCGAAGCTTCGACCGAAGGACAGCGACATCGATCCCCCAGCGCTCAAGAGCCAGGACTGGGTTATCTTCGGAGAGCTCGTTGGCGTGTTTCGTGGTGCCCCGATCTTCCTTCATCTCGCGAAGTCGGAGGACGGCTCGCGCTGTCCAGCGCCGCCTACTGACCCGAACCGGCCTACCAACCCCTGCACCGTTTCCCGGTTGCGTCCGGCAATGGCGCGGAACGAGTCCGAGACAGACTCATCGGCGCTCACCCTCTCCCAAAATGCCAGTGCGCCCGCCGCGGCATCGGCCCAGATGTCAGCCACCCCCGCCAGCGGCGGTCGCGGCGCAAAGACTCGCTCGCCCAGCTCCCCTTGTGAGCCCGGGGCGTAGAGCATTGGCAGCATGTCGTAGCCGGGGGCCAGCTTGAAGGGCGGATTGTCACCAAACCAAACGCTCGCGTTCGCGCGGTGCATATCGCTGTTGGCGATCAGGTCGCCAAAGCACCAAAGCCAGCTCAGCATCCTCGCTGATTTCGCCGAAATCCAGCCCGCCGCCTCGAGCGCGGCGGCGGCCCGGACCCAGTCGGCCGGATTGCTTTCCAGAAAGGCGTCCGTCGTTGCGCCGAGGGTCAGGAGCCCGCGGCGGCCGCTGGCGCCAACCCGGTCGAACCGCTCAACCTCCAGAAAACACCGCCCGCCGGCGCGGAGGAGTTGGCTTTGGGTACAGCTGACCTGGCGTTCGCGCATGGTTTCCGCGGCGAGATGCTCGCACGCGAGCAGATCAGACCAGCGTTCGGAAACGGGCGAGAACTCGGCGGCGGAAAACTTCACGAGGACCGACTGGAATGCGCCGTCTCCGCGCCGGACCACAGCGAGGAATTTCGGCTGCTCACCACCGGCGGAGGAACCCGTGAGTTCACCGCGCTGCGCCGCAGCGGCCCGCTCCGGGTAAACCCGTGGGCGGTCGGCATCCGCGACGGACCGAACGGCGAGGTCATCGGCCGCGCGAAGCGCCCGCTCCACCGCCCGTTCGCCTACGACCAAGTCACCGGGCAGGTCAGCGCCCTCCGTGAGCAGGTAACTGAGGACGTCATCGTCATTCCAATTACGCACATCTTCCGACACGCCGAGCCGTGGTGCCGCGTCGCGCGCGCACGCGCGGCCGAGATAGCCCTGCGGACGCACATCCTGCAGGAAGAACGGCAGCCCGGAAAAGATTCCTCCCGGATATTCGCGGAGCATCCATGCCGGCGCCGCCCCTCGCGGGACCAAGCGGAATCCGCCGTGCAGCGCGCGGAGCCCGCCCCAGACCTGAGGACGGCCGTCTTCCCCGATTCGGTAGATGGACCATTCACTGCCGAGATTCCGAACCGGGCGGCGATGCGCATAACGGGTCGCACGTCCGGCGCCAATCCGCTCAACCGAGGAGCCGCCCATCGCCACCAATCGCAGGAGCGTCGCCGGACTCACTTGCAGCGCCACCGCCAGTTCGCCGCTATGCATAGCTCCGCGCGCCTGCAGGAGGAGTGTCAGCCGAGCCGGATCTGGCGGTGGTCTTGGCATCTTAGTGAAGCGCATTATTCCGCACTTCTTCTTTCTATCTCAACCGTTAATTAGTTGTTTATGTACTAGCAATCTATTTTTGTGAAGCGATAATATTGCGCTCTCTTCACATGTCTTCACGACCAAGAATCAGCGCGCTGCCATAGCTACATGGTCACCACCGTCATGCGAGCAACGAGCCGGCCCAGGCGCTCAACGGCGGGAGCGGAGTTTGCCAGCAGGTGAATTGCCTCCGTCAGGCATCCTTCACAGGTGAAGAAAGCCCCGCGCAGAGTCGTGAGCCTGGACTTGGCCCAAACGTGGTCGGGGTCGTCGGCGTCGATGGCCGCCGCCAGTACTCCCGAGTCAACGACGATGTTTCGCGGCCAGTCGCGACCGGATGCGCTCACGCGAGGTTCCTTCCTTTGGTCCCAG
>JBBRWR010000265.1:0-3145 GCA_038249085.1 Opitutales bacterium | reverse complement strand
TCGGAGTCGACGACTGCTGCGGATGGGTAGCGGGAGTGACGCGGAGTGACGCGGGGTTCGAAACGCACGAGCGAAGAGCCGCCCAAGAGCGCCGGCGGCAGGAGGATTTGTGCCCCAGGGCGCGAGGCTTCGAAGCCGGACGACGCGGGGGGGCCGGCTGGAGATGGGGGAGGAGATCGTTGGGGTGGTGGGCCGAGCTGGCGATGGCTATTCGTGGGGAAGGCCGGACAGATCCTTCCATTGGCGCAGTTCCCTCAGTCGCCGCTGGCGATGCGACAGGTAGGCTTGATGGTTGCGCCCTTGGTGATACCGGATGATCTCCAGCACGTAGACGCCGTCCCGCCGTCGCCAGGGCAGACTCCACTCCATCAAGCGGCGCGCCGGCGAGAGGGTCAGGGCCGGTGCTTTTTTTATATTTCTGCCGCAGGAGCAGCAGAAACAGTTGGGCCAGGAACCCCAGTCGCATGTGCCGATGCCAGGCCGGCCAGGAACGGTGTTCATAGTGATCGAGGCCCAGTTCGGATTTGCCTTCCTGAAAGCAACACTCGATCGGCCAGCGAGCGATGCTGACGCGGATCAACTCGCGCCTCGGCAGGTCGGCCGGCGCATGGCTCAGGGCCTACTTGATCTGGCCATCGGGGTTGTTGCGCAGGAAGAGCCAGCGTTCACTGCCGGCGCGGCGGTCGGCTCGGACAAGGACCCGGACGCGGGCGAAGCCGGCGACGATGGGCCCCTTCTCGCCTTCGGCCAGTTTGCGGCTTTGCCATTCCAGCAGGCCCGGATCGCCCACCAATTGGTCGACGGTGCCTCCCTCGCTTTCCCAGCGGGGATGCCCCGCAGCGGCCGCCAGCCAAACCTTGCGGGTACAGGGGATCTCGGCCAGGTACAGACTTCCGACCGGCAGGCTGGCCAGGAACTCCTCGTTGTTGCCGAACGAGGCGTCGCACGTGATCCAACGACCCGGGAAGCGTCCGCTCCGCCAGAGCTCTTCCAGGAGGTGGGAGGCCAGTTGCGGCTTGGTTTGGAAACCGATCGCCCCGGGCACTCGGCATTGGCGGCGTCGCTGGGCATGGGCGTCATCGAACCAGCCTTCGGGCCGGTAGAGACGCGCGTCGAGCAGAGCGTGGCCCCGCGGACTGCGGTAGCAGACGAACCCCCCCGATTGACAGTTGGCGGTCTTGCCCAGGGCGCCACAATACGGGTGAGCCACTCCGACCGAATCGTCGCCCTTCTTGGGGAACTCGCTGGCGTCGACGCTCCAGACCCCTTGCTCGTCGGCCAACGCCTGCGCGCACAACTCCCAGGGCTTTTGGCGCAGCCACTCCTCGTCCCACGCATACTCGCTGAGGAAGCGCTGCAAACCGCGCCCCCGCCCCGGCCCGTCCAGGTTCAGAGCGATGGCTTCGGCATTCTTGCGAGCGGTGTCGCTGAGCAGCCCTTGCACGTAAAGGGCGCACAAATCCGTCAGTTCGATCCGCCCGAAGGCGTCGCCAAACTGGCCGGTGAACTGGGCCAACTCCGGGGCCACGCAGGCGAGATCCTGCGCCTGGAGTTTGAGGGTCGGGGGAAGCTTGGGCTGCCACGACTCTTGGATCGTTTTCATTCGTCGTCTCCGGAGGAGGGTGGGGGTGTTTTGGCTCAGGCGCTGCGTCAGGAGAAACGAACTCGAGAGTAAGGGTTGAAGCGGATCCGCGTGCACCCATTGGCGCCACCGCGGCTCCAGGACATCGACGTACACCTCCTTGTTTTGACCGTGATGGACGAAGCGGCCCTGCCGCTTGGCAAAGCCCCGGGTCCAGCCCAGGGACACCCAGTTGGCGGCCCGGTAACTGGCGCCGCTGAAGCGTTGCCGATCGACGAAACTCTCCAGGCGCCACACCGCCACCCGGTACTGCTCCCACCAGTCGGCGCGGAGCCGACTCACCCCCTCGCTCAGGAGGACCGAGGCCAGATGCGGCACCCGCACCCAGGAGGGCACCAGGAAGCGGGTGTTGTTGACCACATGTTCCAGCCCGCGGGCCCGCTGCGCCGCGGTCCAGCCCAGGAGTCGGTCTCGAGCGCCCAGGTGCGGCACGGCCGATTGCCACCCCAGGACTCCCAGCAACTGGCCGCCGCGTCCGTACACCAGATACTTCAGCGTGGCGCCCGCGCTGCGGGGAGCTCCCAGATAGTGATGCGCTTCCAGCAGTCGCTGCCACTCCCGGCGTTGTGGGGTCGAGCGGACCAACTCCCACCGCAGCGGACGATAGTCGCTGGGATGCCCACTCACCGGGGTGGGTTCGGCCTCGCCCTCGAAGGCGCGGTCGACCCTCACGAACGGGCCGCAAAGGGGGGTGGGGAAGGCGGCCGGCAGGACGATCCACCCCCGACGATCCAGCTCCCGCAGCAGCCCCAGGGCCGCGCGTTCCTTCCACCGCCCGTTGGGCGAGCGCCACTGCCAGCCTTCGCAGAGCCGTCGCGCCAAAGCCGAGCGACTCGCCCCGACGTGTTGGGTGACGAGATCGCGGATGAGTGAAATATCGTGAGCGCAAATCGTGCGCCCACCGATCACCCACGACCGTTCGTTCTCTGACTCAGCGCCCTTCAACCGTGGCGCTCATCCTCGCCCGTGCCCACGAGGAGTCCAAGTGCGAAATGTCGCTGTAGTGTTAGTTCCTTTCGTTCCCGACGATTTCCTCAACGTCTCTTGGCCGCACGGCTACCCCGGCGGGCGCCATCGGGAACACCCCCCCGCCCAACTCGTTCGGGTGCATTTGTTGGGCCTGCTCACTCCGGTGCATTCCTTGAACCTGCGGGTTAAAGCACCCCCGACTGCCCCCGCTTGTGGCGGGGAGCGACCGGGAATCGGGACTGAACCGGGATCTCGGGCTGCGACGGTCCGAATGGAACACGGATCCGGGGCGCTGTCGATTGGGGCGTGGAAGCGAGACTCAGTTTTTCTTCGGCGCCGGATCCCTCCTTGCCTTGTCGGTCTTCACTTCGACCTCGGTCGCAACCATCTGATAGTAGATGGTGACCTTGTCGCCGACTTTCAGGGCGCTGTTGCCTTTCGTCGCATGGGAGCGGGCGAGTTCCCATTTCTCATCACCTTTCTGCACCGTGACGGTGGTGTCCGTGAGCGCCAGGACGGGTCCGGTCACCTGGT
>JBBRWR010000264.1:0-3160 GCA_038249085.1 Opitutales bacterium | reverse complement strand
GTCGAGATCCGCCCAGTGGTAACCCCAGCTTGGTCCGGGCGGCCAGAGTTCGGCCGGCGGAATGAACTTCTTGATACTTTCGACATTGGGCGCCGAGGTGATCATCAGCTCCGGCACGATGGCGTAATCGAGTTTCGGATAATATTCCTCGATCGACTCCTTCATCAGGCCATAAAAGCGGGCGCCGGCGTGCGTGTTTTCCTTGGGCTTGAAGCCCGCCATGCGGCCCGCCGCCGTGGTCATCGAACTCATCAGGAAGTACGGCGTGGTGGTGAGGGTCTTGAGCGTGTCGCCGATGGCGAACATCAGGCTGAGATTCGAGCCCAAGAGATGCTCCGGGGAGTGAATGACCTCCTCGCCGCCCTGCCAGAGGACCAGGCTGGGATGATTCCGGCGATCCTGCACGATGGACGCCGCCTCGAGCAGCGCGCCATTCATGAACCCGGGATCTTTGGGCAGGACCGTGCTGCCAAAGGGGAACCCCTGCCAGACGGTGATGCCCGCCTCGTCGCACAGGTCGTAGAACTCTTTGATCTCCGGCGGATGCCAGCCGAAGATGCGCAGGTTGTTGAGGTTGGCGGCCCGGGCCTCCCGGATGAGGTGGCGGTAGTGTTCGAGGGGCGTGCGTCCGTAAAGAATGGAAGGCGGCCCGCCCCACGCCGCCGAACGCAGGTAATGCCGGCGGCCGTTGATCCGCACCGTCCACGGGTATTCGACCTCCTGCGGGGTGAACCCCGGGTTCATCTCCAGCGTGACGGTGCGGATGCCAAACGTCACTTCGGCGTGATCGGACGGCGTCCCCTCGCCGCCGATTTGGATGTCGGCCCGGTAAAGATTGGGCCGGCCCTGATCCCAGGGCCACCAGAGTTCCGCATTGGGCACGCTCAGCTTGAACTGCACGCGATTCTGCCCGGGCCGGAGCTGCCGGCTCTCGGTCGCCGTCACGGGCGGAGATTCGAAGTTTTTTCCCCCGATGGTTACCCCCACCGTCGCCGGACGCGCGCGCCCGGCGGCGTTGTCGATCTCCACGTCGATCGTGAGCGTGGCCACCCCCGCCGCATCCACCGCGGATTCCACATGCACATCAAGAATCCGGGCCGACCCGGTCGCCAGCAGCTTCACCGGACGCCAGATCCCGATGGGGCTCGCGAACCGCCAGTAATCGCCGCCCCAAAAAAACTTCTTCCCTTGAAACCCAGCCAGATTCAGTGGCGGCGGCGCCAGCCGGATCATGACGCGGTTCTGACTCTGCGGATCGACCAGCTTGGTTACGTCGAACGAGAAGCTGGAAAACATGCCCTCGTGCGCCCCGAGGTGAGTGCCGTTGAACCAGACGTCGCACTTGTAGTCCACGCCGTCGAACTGAAGCCGGAGGGTCCGGCCCTTCATGGCCGGCGGCACCCGGAACTGGGTGGTGTACCACCATTCCCGGTCCATGACCCAGCGGGCCTTTTCCAGATTACGTCCGTAGTACGGATCCTCCAGGCGGCCCGCCTTCCAAAGATCGGTGTAAACATCGCCCGGGATTTTCGCATCCGTCCACAGGAACGTTGACCCCACATGGCCGGCCGGAAACGTCTGAAAGCCCTCCTGGAGACCACGTCCGGGGAGCACGCCTTCCATGTGCCACTCCCAGCCGCTCAGATCGAGTTCCAGCCGCCCCGCGCCCGATCGCGCGGCGGCCCCCGGCGCCTTGTTGCTGGAAAAGTCCATCGTCTCCTGCGCGCCGAGCCGCCCCAAACCGAGGAGCGCCACAAGCGCGGTCAGACCGATCCGCACCGCCGTCATCGCCCTTCCCGCGCAGGAGGAACAGAATCTGTTGCTGCGGCAGCTCAAACCCGGGTTCGCGGTAATCATGGGGAATCTCGATCAATGCGTCTGGCTGCGTCTTGTTGCCCAATGCCTGTGGGCACAAGACTTATACCCGCGGTCTCCTCTGCAAATCCGGGTGAGCCACCGTTCAGAACTCAAACGTGTTGGTCAGGATAAACGTCTGGGGGAAGCCCCGGTGCCAGTAGGTCGTGACCGGCGTATCTGGCGCGGTGCTGACGGCGCTCTTCCGGATGGTATAGGGCTCAACACCCCCGATGTCCTGGACATTGAGCTGCACGCGCCAGTTGATGCGATCCTTCCACAGCTTGTGCTGATAGCTGACGTTCGCGCCGACGCGGAGCAGGGTGCTGCCATAAAAGACCTTGTTGGGGTCGGGCACCCAGTTCGTGCCGATCTGTTGCAGCGCGAAGCCGTTGGCCGGCTTGTCCTGCCAGGTCGCATTCAGGCCAAGACCGACGCCCTTCAGCTTTCCAGTGGTGAAGCTGTAGTTGGTGAAGCCGGTCACGCGATAGGCCCGCTCGTTGGTGGTGACGGATCCTTCCTGGGCCACGGCCGCGAGGTAGCTGAAGTTCATGGTGTCGAACACGGCCTGCACCGTGCGGGAGCCGCCGGGAATCAGGTCGGTGGGATGCGCGAGCCACTGGCTCTTGTACTGCTCGATCAGCTTGCCCGTCAGCCGCGCGATGTTCGAGGTCTCGGTCTTGAAGTGATCGACCGACAGCGAGGCCCGCCAGTGCCCGGTCAAGTTGGCCGTCAACTGGAATTCCCAGCCTTTCGAGTGAACGTCCTTCGTCTCGCGGACGTTGCTGACGTTGACGTAGCTGGCGTACTTCACCGGATCGAGGTATTCAAACAGGCTGCTGAGTTCGCCAAAGAGGATCGAGCGCTCGTTGGGATTGTTGGCATTGGTGGCGTCGAAAAGGCTGAAGAGGCCGGAGATCTTGCCGCCGAAAAGACCGAACTTCAGGCCATAGTCCTTGGAGTCGCCCGTGGCGTTGGGTGCGGCCGAGCCGTCGACGAGCTTGGTGAACACGCCGGAGGCGAAGGCGTCCGAGTAGTTGTAGTAGGGGGAGAGGTAATCGATCGGACCCAGGTTGCGCAGGGCGTGATAGACGATGGAGTAGTTCTTGGTCTGGGGCGCCAGGGCCGATTGATCCAAATCCTTTGTCATGACGATTTGACGGGCCGGGACGACCACTCCCACCGGCTGGTTGGGATCCTGAGCCGGAAGACCGGAGTAGCGGGTGAACTTATCCTCGCGGAAACCGCCGGTCGCCACGATGCGATTGTCCCAGAAGCGGCCCTGCCAGACGGCGAGGAGCGAGTC
>JBBRWR010000263.1:0-3229 GCA_038249085.1 Opitutales bacterium | reverse complement strand
GGGCGTCAGGTTCTTGTCGGGGCGGGTGTCGCCGGCATCCACCCGGGCGTGACTGAAGCCGGCACCCGGCCGCCAGGTCAGCGCGCGCTCATGGCGATCCAGCCCCGGGTAGCACAGCTGGAAACCCTCGGGCTGCCCGTCGGCCACATGCCAGACAATGAGTTCCAGTCCCTCATCTTCAAACCAGCGCCGGCGCCCCGCGCCCGGTTCCTGCCTGACTTTTTGAAATTCTTTCAGCACCCCGCCAGCCTGCCGCGCCCGCCGGCCAGGGCAATCCGTGTTTTTAGGTCTGCCGCGAAACCATCCCCTCCCCTCCTTGCCCCACCAAACGTATCTTCCTCTTACTCTTTCTCGTTCTCTTTCTCTTTTCTCGAAATCTTTCTCAGCCCATTACCCCACCCTGGATTGAACGTAAGCGACAACCGGAGCACAGCCTAGGCGAGAGCGCGCGAGTCGGCTAGACTGGGCGGGATGAAGGCAAACAAAACGATGCTGGTGGTGCGGGGCGTGCCGTTGGTGCCCGAGGCGAACAAAGCCAGGATCCTGGCGGAGTGGGCTGCCTCGGGGATGAGCGCCCAGGCGTTTGCGCCGCGGGCGGGCGTGGCGGCGCACCGACTTTACGAGTGGCGCCGTGCGGCTCGGCAGCGCCAGTGTCAGAACGACCCCGCGGCCGTGGTGCCGTTCGTGGAAGTGGAAGTTCCCCGCGAGTGGCCGTTGCCGGGCTGGGCGGCGGAAGCGGCGACGCGATCCGGGGTGGTGCGTTTTGCTTCGGCCGCGTCGCCGGCGTGGGCGGGCCAGCTCATCCGGGAACTGAACCGATGCTGAGCATCGGACCGACCGCGAAGGTTTATCTGCGGCCCGGGGCGACGGATCTTCGGCTGGGCTACGAGGGCCTCTCGCAACTGGTGCGGAACAGTCTCCGGCAGGAGCCGCAGTCCGGTCACGCCTTCGCGTTCTGCAACCAAAGTCGCACGCGCTTGAAGCTGCTCCTGCATGACGGCTCCGGACTGTGGTTGTGCAGCAAGCGGCTCGATGCCGGCTGCTTCACCTGGCCCGCCGACGGACCGGCCGATCCGATGACGGCAGCCCAGTTGTGGGCGCTGTTGGCCGGGCTGGAGGTGAGCGGCTGGAAAAAACACTGGCGGCGGTAAATATTTTTCAGAAAAGATGCGATATGCCCTTGACGGGCAACGGGTTATAGTATCTATAGTCCTGATACATGAACGCCGCCCTGCCCACCGACCCCGCCCAGTTGCTGGCGCTGCTCGTGGCGGAGCGCGAGGCCCACGCGCTCACGCAGTTGGAACGCGACGAGGCTCGGGCGCTGCTGCTGCAGACGACGCTGGAGCGTGACACCGCGAAGGTGCGGCTCGAGCAAACCACCTGGGAGCGCGATGCGGCCAAGGCGAAGCTGCAGGCCCTGCTCAAGCGCTACTTCGGCCGCTCGTCGGAAAAGCTCGATCCCAACCAGCTGGCCCTCGCGTGGGCGGCGGTCGAGGCCGACCAGGCGCTGGCCACGCCGCCGCCGGAGCCTCCCGCGGAACGCCAGCCGCGGACGCCCTCGGTGCGCCGGGCCCGGCGGTTGGAGGATTTGCCCGTGCTGGAGACCGTGACGATCGATTTGCCCGCGACCGAGAAGTTCGCCGCCGACGGCACCGCCCTGGTCAAGATCCGCGAGGAAGTCACCGACGAGGTCGATTACCAGCCCGGCCAACTGTTCCGCCGCCAGATCATCCGTCCGGTCTATGCGAGTCCGAGGCACGTCGGGGCGCCGCGGGTGGCGGCGTTGCCGGCGCGGGTGATGCCCGGCGGCCAGGTCGGCCCCGGCCTGATCGCCCACGTCCTGCTCTCGAAGTATGCCGATGCGATTCCACTCTATCGTCAGGCGAACATGCTGGACCGCCTCGGTCCCGGGTTTACCCGCCAGGCCCTGGGCCAGTGGGTCGAACACGGCGCCGGGCTGTTGCGCCCGGTGTATCAAGAACTGCAAAAAACGGTGACCCAGAGCGGCTACGTTCTGGGCGATGAGACGCCGATCCGGGTGCTCGATCCCACCCGCCCCGGTGCCGCCCGGGAGGCCTGGCTGTGGACTTTCCTCGCCCCGGGAAAGAAAAGTGTCGTGTTCGACTTTCAAACGACCCGCAGCCACGAGCCCGCGCTCGGCTTCCTGCGCGAGTATGCCGGGATCTTCCAGACCGACGGCTATGCGGGATATATCAAGGCGCTGCGCCTGCTGCCCGAGGAGAAACGCGCCCGGATTATCCACGCTAATTGCATGGCGCATTGTCGGCGGCCGTTGGTCGAGGCCCTCGAGGCCGGCGATGATCGCGCCGCGCCGTTCCTGGCGTATCTCGGCGCCCTCTACCGGATCGAGGCGGAACTGCGCGAGGCCAGCCCGGAAGACCGCGCCCTGGCGCGAGGCACCCGTTCGACCGCCTGGCTGGTGCCGATGCACCTGGCGCTCACCCGCGCCGCCGCCGATCCCACCATCCTGCCCCACAGCGCCCTGGCCAAGGCGGTGCATTACGCCCTTGCGCGCTGGCCGGAACTGACCCGCTTCGCCGCGCCCGGCCACGGGCACATGCACATCGATTCCAACGCCGTGGAAAATTGCATCCGCCCCAGCGCCGTCGGAAAGAAGAATTTCCTCTTCGTGGGCCATCCCGACGCCGGCTGGCGCTCCGCCGTGCTCTACTCCATCCTCGGCACCTGCAAACTGCAGGGCGTCAATCCTTGGCACTACCTCACTTGGGCGCTCCCCCGCCTCGCCGCCGCCACCAACCACACCGCCGGCGAGTTCACCCCGCAGCGCTTTGCCGCCCCCGGCGCTTGATTGGTCGGTTCGCTTCGGCTTCACGCCGACACTCTACACCGCCGGCGTATCCCTGACTACGCTGTGCTCCGGTTGTCGCTTACAGATGAATGAGCTTGGACACACCGCCGCTAATCGTTACGAAGCATTCGTTCGCTTCGGACTACAGCGTTTTAGGGAGGATGAGCATCAACACTAAAGGGTGCAGTTTCGGAACGCGGAAAGGGGTCATGTGTGAACAATTGACAGATTCAGATTTAAGGTCGGCCATGACAGCTTTGTCGACAGTTCACACATGACCCCTTTCATCCTCCCTTCCTCGCGAAGATCGACATCACTTACGAGGAGCACCTGTGAGCCCGCAGGCGGAGGAGCGTGCCCGTCCCTCGAATCGTTCTCTTCCTCTTTCTCTTCCTC
>JBBRWR010000262.1:0-3362 GCA_038249085.1 Opitutales bacterium | reverse complement strand
GTCGTGAGCCTGGACTTGGCCCAAACGTGGTCGGGGTCGTCGGCGTCGATGGCCGCCGCCAGTACTCCCGAGTCAACGACGATGTTTCGCGGCCAGTCGCGACCGGATGCGCTCACGCGAGGTTCCTTCCTTTGGTCCCAGCCGTACGGCACCGAAGACATCCTCCAGCCCTTCGAACGGGTTGCGCGCCTCGGTGAGGGTTTCAAACACGTAGCGCCGCCCCTCGCCCTCGATGATCACGCTCTCCCCCCGGTCGGCCGCCGCGCGGGCCCGCCGAAAGCCCCGCTGAAACGCGGTCAGGCTGGTTTTCATGCCATCAGATTATCAGATTGGACGCCGCCGTCAATCTTCGCCCGTGCGCTGGCGGGCAGCGGGCGCGAGACCTGGATTGGGAGCAATCCTCAATCCCCAGACAATTCTCGCGCAAAGACGCCAAGGCGCGAAGCCAGCCGCCGGGAGGATCGACTTCGCGACTGTCCAGCGCCAATTAGAATACCGCGTGGGTGTGCAGCAGGGGGTCCTGCTCGCGCGAGGTGTCATGCTCGAACCGGGCCGCGACGATGTTCGCGGTCCGTCGGTCGGTGCAGGCCCCTTCCTTCCGGACCCGGGTTTCGGCGTAACGCTCAAGAGCCGCCAACGCAATCTGGACCGCCTGGCGATGCAGACCGACGATCGGGTCGTCTTCCATGCAGGCCAGAATCGAAACCGACTTTGGAGGGCGGTAAACGAAATCGAAGAAGACCCGGCGGTTCGCCTGATCCCCGCCCCGATTCTTCCGCGTCGTGTTGCGACGCAGGGTCAGGGTCTCCCCGTTCGAGGGGTGGTTTCCGTCGCAGAGCGCCAGGAACTCGGCTTCGCGCACCGGGCCTTGCAGGCCCAGCCGCTCCGCGCCTTCGCCGCACCACAAGCCTTCGATCGCTTTACCTTCGGTGTGGTAGTCGCCTACCCGCAAATGCTCGCGAAAATATCGTCGCGCATTGGTTAAACTCGTCTGGGCACTGGGGGTGATCATGGGCTCCAGGGGTGTTCGGGAAAAGCACTCTGCTTTTCCTGATTTGTGGACAGTTTACCCCTTAACGAAAAGGTAAGGTGAATTGCTATTCCGGATACCTCCGGATGATTTGGGATGACCATCTGGCCTTAGCGTGCTTGCCAGGGCGATGACTGACTTTTCGCCCTCATCCAGGCCACGGGCGAACGGTTCCAGCGGCGCGGCAAGGCTGTAAGGCTGCGATGCCACCCGAAGAAATCGCCCCATGGCCTCTTGGATCCGGTGGGTTTCCAATCCTGGCTTGGCCAGGACTTCATGCACCACCACACGTCAAGCAACCTGTCCGTGACATCGTCGTGCTCCAAAACCCTGCCCCATCAGTTTCCCGGTCCAGCCCCCTCCGAGGAGATCTGCGTGGCGGCCATAGCCGGGCCAATCCGGGCATGGCTTGGCCCCTTCGCGGTCTCGGTGGTTTGAGTTCCCGCGCCAAGGCGATCACCGCAGCCTACTCCACATCCAGCTCGGCAGTGAGGAAAGGGTCGATTGGAGAAATGGGCTCGCGTACGGTTCCGTGGGCGACTCTCCCCGGGTGGCTCTGAATTTCGTGTATTTCGTGTGTTTCGTGGTGATCTGCTTGGCTGTCTGAAGATCCAACATTCCCGATGCCCGATGCTCGATGCCAGATTTTCTGAAACCTTCTCGTCTCCCGATTTTCCTCCGTCTTACCCGGCGCGGAGCGGAGTCCGCGCCCTACCCAAACTCCGAATCGTAATGGCGATGGGGATAAATCAACCGATGAATTTAACCACAGAGGCGCAGAGAACACGGAGGAAGGGATCTGGTGACCCCTGACAACCCTCCGGCCGGTCAAACGTTTAGGCCCTAAAAGCAGCGAAGCCCGGAGGGAAAATCCATCCGGGCTTCGACCAAGTGGCCATCGGCCGACCCACAACACTGGCTGGCCGTGTCCGCGGCGGCGCACCGCCGCATTGAGGACCACAAGGACTGGGCGCGGGCGCAGGGTTACCCCCTCGCTGCGCGGCGTGAATCGACGGGCATTTCCGAGGCTATTTCGGCCGCTCTCGCTGACCACGCAGACGCCCGCGTGCCCCCATCACTTCTTTCGTCTTTTTTCGGCCCCATGCCTTGATGTTCGGCGCCAAACCAAGCCAGGACAGGACAGGTTGGCCGAAAAAACGCCCAGGCCTCGCGCAAAGTCGAAGCACCCCTCCGACCTCCGCTTCACGAACCATAGTTCCGGCGTTTCACCTGCGGCACCTTTTCAAAGTCCGTATCGTCGGTCACCAGTGTCAGCCCGAAACGCAGCGCGACGGCGGCCGGCCCAGTGACCGATCCATCGCAACCCCGCGCCGCTCGGCGGCCCATGAGACTGATTCGCTTGACCGTTCTACCGCGCGTATGCACCGTATATCTATGCTGATTGCCACCGCCAAGATCTTCCAATCGGGCAATTCCCAGGCCTTGCGCCTGCCCAAGGCTTTTCGGCTGAAGACGAAGACCGTGAAACTCGTGAAACTTCCCGATGGCTTCAGCGTACACGACGACGCGGCGCGCGCCCGCCGGATCAAGGCCTTCGCCGCCCTGGCCGGAAGTTGTCCTGATTTCCCGGCGATCGAACCCAACCTTGCTCCGAACCGCCGGCGCGATTGGGAATGATCTTTCTGCCCGATACCAACGCCTTCTCCGCCTATCTGGCCGGACGGTCGCCCGCATTGGTGGAGCGGATGCAAAGGGAGTTTGCCACCGGTACCCTGCGGCTTTCCGTGATGGTCATGGCCGAACTGGAGTTTGGCGCGGAAAAAGCTCGGGCGCAGCTTGGGGTGACGAAGTTTGTCCGCCGCGTCGAAGCCCTTCGCAAACAGATCGAGGTCGAACCCCTCGGCCCGGATTTTCCCTCCAGTTACGCCCGGGTCCGAGCCCATCTTGAAGCCACCGGTCTGAAGATTGGCGACCGAGATACGATTATCGCCGCCCACGCGCTCGCCCTGCGCGCAACCCTGGTGACGCGGAACATGCGGGAGTTCGCCCGCGTCCCAAGCCTGATCGTCGAGAACTGGCAGACAGACTAGCGGCGAGCCCGACCTCGGACATCTGGTTTCGTTGGCGACAGCTTGCGATTCAATCCTTGTTACTCTGGACAAGGGAATAAGCGGTGCGAAGTTGATCGGCCCGGCCTGAGTGGCCTGCACTGGTTTGAGGATTTTCCACCGGCCGCCCAACGACAATTAGACCTCGCCACTGACGACAATTAAAAACCGCCATCCTGGCGGTTTTTTCGGTCGTTGGTCTGCGAGAGCGGTAAGCTTGGACCTTTTCGCAGGTCCCATGATTACCGAGCTTCAATATCGAC
>JBBRWR010000261.1:0-3451 GCA_038249085.1 Opitutales bacterium | reverse complement strand
GCCCCGATGGAGTCGGGGCTGTCGAGCCGACTTGGTCGGGGCAAACCGCGACAAAGTCGCCTTTTCTCCCTCGGTGAGGGAGAAAAGCGGATCCAGGCGCAGATGAATATTTTGATGCATCCGGGTTAGCAGTTCGTTGTAATCGAACCAGAAATCATTCAGAACGCACAAAGTTAGCTATTTAGTGAACCCATACTTGCACTAAACGGCGTTTATAGGCTGAATATGGCCATGTTTGCATCCAAAGCCGAATTGTTTGCGGTGCTCCGCCAGTATAATCCGTGGTGGGCGGGCGGGCGTTTTCCGGACTTGCCGACCTGGCGGCGTGCGGCGTTCCGTGAGATTTCGGCTTGGGCGGAGAATCCGCCAGCGGGCCGGGCTTTGCTGCTGAGCGGTGCGCGGCAGGTGGGCAAGACGACGCTTTACCTCCAGGCGATTGACGAGCTGCTCAATCGCGGGGTGGCACCGACGAACATCCTCTACGCGACTTTTGACCATCCGCTGCTGAAGCTCATCGGGCTGGATGCGCTGCTGAAGCTGTGGCGGGAGTTCGAGCCGGTGCGGGAGGGGCCGGAGTATCTTTTCCTCGATGAAATCCAGGTGGCGAAGGACTGGCAGACGTGGCTGAAGCATCAGGTGGATTTCGAGAAGCGCCGGCGCATCGCGGTGACCGGCTCGGCGACGCCGCTTGTGGCCGAAGGGCAGGAGTCGGGCGTGGGACGCTGGCAGACCATCCGGCTGGCGACGCTGTCGTTTTTTGAATATCTGCAAATCCGCAAGCTGACGGTGCCGCCGCTGCCGGCGGTCGGGTCGCTGCGGGAATTGTTCGCGTGGGAGCCGGCGCAATTCGCGCGCTGGGGCGAGGAGGGGCGTCCGCTGGTGGGGTTGTTTCACGAGTATCTGCTGCGGGGCGGGTTTCCGCAGAGCGCCATCGTGGAGAGCATTCATCTGGCGCAGAAACTCCTGCGGGAGGACATCGTGGACAAGGTGCTGAAGCGCGACATGACGGCGCTCTTCGGCGTGCGTCGGGTGCTGGAGCTGGAGCAGGTGTTTCTTTACCTCTGCCTGCACGACGGCGGACTGCTCAATCTGCCGGAGCTGTGCTCCAGCCTGCAACTCAAGCGTCCGACGGTGGGGAGTTTCATCGAGCTGTTGGCGAGCACGCACCTCATTCATCGGCTGCTGCCCTTCGGCTACGGCAAGCAGGTGCTCCGCGCGCGGGCCAAGATTTATCTGGCCGATGCGGCGATCGCGCCGAGCGTGCTGCTCAGGGGCAAGGCGCTGCTGGAAGACCCGGATGGTCTGGGCCGCGCGGTGGAGACGGCGTTTTTCAAGCACGTCTTCACGCGCTACTACGCGCGGAGCGGCGGCTTTTCGTATTGGCGCGGGAAACAGGATCGCGAGGTGGACATCATCGCGGATCTCGACGGGCGGCTGGTGCCCTTCGAGGTAAAGTATCGCGCCCCGCAACACACTGGCGTGGGGGATTTGAAGGGGATGGTGGGCTTTTGCGCCGAGCACAAAATCGAAACCGGCTACGTCATTACGCGTGAGATGACGGATTTTCAGGTGATGGAAATTGACCGCGAAGGAGCGAAGGCCCGGCTGCTGAAAATCCCGGCGCCGCTCGCCTGTTACTGGCTGGGGCGCTCAGAACTGGAATCGGCGAATCGGACGGAACCATGAGCAGCCGCAACGAATCCATCGTCGAAGCTGCCGCCCTCGAATGGTTCCTCCTTCGCCAACCTCCGTCGCTGTGCCAGCTATGGAGGTCAAGAGGCTTTGGCGGACAAGTCGGGGAACTGCATGGTATGGAGGAGACGCTGCCATGAGTGAATCTTTGGTCGAAGAAGCAGCATTAGCTTGGTTTTCTGAACTGGGCTATGCCCTCGGGCACGGGCCGCAAATGGCCCCCGGCGAGCCGGCGGCAGAGAGGAATTCGTTTGGCGAGGTGGTGCTGGTGGGGCGCTTGCGCGAGGCCATCCGGCGGCTGAACCCGGCCATCCCCGAGGAGGCGCGGGCAACTATTCGACGTTATCGAATAGTTCAAATCGAAGGGAGACGAAACCATGAGCAAAGATAAGAAACTCAGAATCCGCAACAGCACGGCGGAGTTCCTCATCTTCGCCCGGCAGGCGGGCGACGAGGGCATCGAGGTGCGGGTGGAAAATGAAACCGTCTGGCTTACACAAAAACTGATGGCGGCGTTGTTCGACGTGGATGTGCGCACGGTCAGCGAGCATTTAGGCAACGTCTTTGCCAGCGGAGAGCAGAAGGAGGATTCAGTTATCCGGAAATTCCGGACAACTGCCGCCGACGGGAAAAGCTACCACACGCAGTTCTACAACCTCGACGCCATCATCGCGGTCGGTTTCCGCGTGAACTCCGCGCGTGCCACCCAGTTCCGACAATGGGCTACGGGGGTGCTGCGCGACTTCGCCATCCGCGGCTACGTGTTGGACAAGGAACGGCTGAAAAACGGCGCGTTCCTGAGCAAGGAGTATTACGACAACCTGCTGGCGGAGATCCGCGAAATCCGGGCCAGCGAGCGCCGGTTCTACCAAAAGATCACCGACATTTACGCGACCGCGATGGACTACAGCGTGGAGGCTGAAACAACGCAGACCTTCTTCGCCAGTGTGCAGAACAAGCTCCACTTCGCCATCCACGGGCGCACGGCGGCGGAGTTGATCGTCGAGCGGGCGGACAGCAAGAAGGAGCGCATGGGACTGACGACCTGGCACAACGCGCCGCACGGGAAAATCCTCAAACCGGAAGTCGTCGTCGCGAAAAACTACCTGACCGGAAAAGAACTCAAAGCGCTCGATCGCATCGTGACCATGTATCTCGACTACGCCGAGGATCAGGCCGAGAGGGGGATCCCGATGACGATGCAGGATTGGGCGACGAAGTTGAACGCGTTCCTCCAGTTCAACGAACGCGACCTGCTGGATCATCCCGGCAAGGTCAGCGCCGAGGTGGCGAAGGCTTTTGCCGAAAGTGAATTTGCGAAATACCGTATCGTGCAGGATCGGCTGTTTGAGTCGGACTTCGACCGGGCCATCAAGAAGCTGCCCGAGAAGGGAGACAAACCATGAGCCTCAACGAATCCATCGTCGAAGATGCCGCCCTCGAATGGTTCCTCCTTCGCCCCGATCGACCGGCTCAGGGCTACGGCGGACAAGTCGGGGATCAGCCTACGCCAAGGCAACGGCTGACAAGGCTGGGCTATGCGGTCGGGCACGGGCCGCAGCTGTTTTTTCAATTCTGGTAACTACTCAGGCGGGTAGTTCGGGGCTTTGAACGGCACGGTGAAAAACGCGGTCTGAAGTTTTCCAAAGTTCAGGCTGGGTTCCGGCGCAGACCTGTGCTACTGCAGTTGGGGATGGCAAGCATCGTGGTCCAAGGTCGAACATTGGAGGAAGCGCATTTGGAGGAAATTCGTGCGCTG
>JBBRWR010000260.1:0-3514 GCA_038249085.1 Opitutales bacterium | reverse complement strand
CTGGGGGGGGCATCTCACCATGGAGCCTCCATCTCCCACTCCATCGTTCCCTTCGCCTTCTCACGCTCCCTGCATTCCTGCAGCATCCAGCAACACGGATTCTAGTTGGCGCCGACCACGGATTCTAATTGGCGCTGGACACGGAACGGACTTCGAAGGCATCGGCACGGCTAAGCCAGCGTGATTTCCCCGGCCGCAACACGGTGAAGAAACAGGGCGGCGATCTGCGCCCGCGGGGCCAGCGTCGACGTGTCGACGAACTCCCGATCGCTGTGCAGGTGATCGCCGATCGGGCCCAGGCCGTCGAGGTTCGGCCGCCCGGCGGCGGAGAGCAGATTCCCATCCGAGCCGCCCGCGGTGTGCACCCAGGTGAACGGAGCCACGCCCGCGTCCGCGGCGGCGCGCTGCCAGTCGACGAAGAGTCGTTCCTCCAGCGGCAGGCATTCCTTGGGCGGACGATTGAACCGGGGCTTCAATTCCAACCGGTAACCGTCGCGGGCATTGATGGCTTCGGCCAGCGCCGTCAGCCGGGCGAGCAGGAGATCGCGGTCCGCGGCCCGGGTGATGCGCAGGTCGAGTTCGGACTCCGCAAAATCAGGCACGACATTGGTGGCCGGTCCGCCGCCGCGGATATTGCCGACGTTGACCATGACCCCGGGGAGTTCCGACGGGATCTGGCTGGCCGCGAGGAGAAACTCCGCGAGGGCGAGAATGGCGTTGCGGCCGTCATTTGGGATCTTGGCCGCGTGAGCGGCCCGCCCGCGCGCGGTGACCGTCACGCCGCCCGTGCCCTTGCGCGAGTGCACGATGTTGCCGTTGGGGCGGGCGGGTTCGAAGACGAGAGCCAACTGGTGCCGCTGCGCCGCTTCGATCAAGAGCGGCCTGCTGCCGTGGGAACCCGTTTCCTCGTCGGGCGTGAGCAGGGCCTCCCACCCCACCTGTCCCGCATGAGGGGTTTGCTCGAACGCCTGGAGGGCGGCAAGCAAAACGACGATGCCCCCTTTCATGTCGCTCACTCCCGGGCCGCGCAGAATCCGGTCATCCACGCGGGTGCAATGCTGGAACGGATCCTGGGCCTCGTAAACGGTGTCGAAGTGGCCGCTGAGGAGGATTTGCTTTCCCGCCTCCGGCCGCAGGCGCACGCGCAGGGCTCGCGCCGTGCCCGGGCACACCGGTTCGTCGATCTGCGCGGCGGGAAAGCTGCGGGCGAAGGCCTCGCGCAGGGCGGCGCGCATCCGATCAAGGCCCGCCAGGTTGCCTGATCCGGAATTGAGGTGGGCCCACGCTTCGAGCAGTTCGACGAGCTCGGGCGTGCGGTCGGGCAGGGCGGCGATGGCGTCGGGCAGGTTCATGGCATGGAGGCGCGTTCGTCGACGAGCTTGCCGTCGGCGGCGGACACGATGCGCCGCGCCGCGGGCCGTGTCACGTTGAGTTTGACGAGATCGAGGGTCGAGTCGGGCCCGATGCCGGTGACCTGCACGCCCGGCAGGGCGAGGGGCTGTGCGGCGGCGAGGCGCGCAGGAGGGCGGGTTGGCACCACGAGCCAGGCCCGGCCGTTCTTTTCGGTAAAAACCCGGGCGGTGCCCCCGGGTTCGACGCAGAGCGCCGTACCCTCGTCGATCCCGAGGCCGACGATCCGCGGAGGGTGATCGTCGTGGGCGATGCGGGCGAGGAAGGTGATGAGCCGGCCGAGGCGTTTGCGGGCCATGAAGTGCGAGTCGGTGAGCACGCCGACGAGTTCGGGCGCGGCGATGAAATCGCGCCCGAGGGTGATCTTCCCGTCGAACGGGTTGAGGAGCGCCGCGTCGCTCGTGATGGAATCCGCGAGGGCGGCGAAATAGTATTCGCCAAGGATCGCGAGTCCCGCGCTGGTGCCGCCGAGGGGTTTGCCGGCCCGCAGGTGGGCGTTGAGGGCGGCGCCGACCGGAGTGCCCTGCCAATAATTGACATAGCGCGACTGGTCGCCGCCGGCCAGGAAGAGACCGGAGGCGCGGGCGATAATGGCGAGCACGCGCGGTTCGCGGGCGGCGGAGGCGTCGTTGAATCGGATCGTCTCCACGGCGGCGACCCCGCCGATTTTTTCGTAAAGATAGCTCTGGTAGCCGTCGCCCCCGGAGGCGCGCAGGACCACGAGGTTGCCCCCGCCGGCGCAGGCGACAAACCACCGCCACGCGGCGGCGACATCGCCACCGCCACCCGAAAGGAAAAGCCCGGCGCGGGTCCGGGCGGGCGGTGGGCCGGCCGGATCGCCCGCGACCCAGTAGTCGTAAGCGGTGGCCGGGGCCGGGGCGGCCGGGCCCGTCGCTCCCAGCAGTGCCAGCATCAGGCCGGCGGCAGCCCGCGCGAACCCGAGTGGGTGCGGCACCGATTGCCGGCGGATTCGCGCCGGGCGGAAGACGGACACAGTGAGCGGCATCAGGACCGCGAGCGTGGCAGCGACGGTGGGCGAAGGCTAGGTCGAAGCCGGCGAGAGTTCGCGATTACCACTTTGGTGGTAGATTTTTTGAGGTGCGGGCGGAGCGGGACCGGCGCAACTTTGGCGGGCATGACCCGGCGTTCCCTGTTTAAACTCAGTTGTCCCGTGCTGTTGGGGGCCTTGCTGGCGGGTTGCGCCCGGCGCGAAACCACGGTGACGGCAGGCAACCGCGACCAGATCCTTTATCGCGGCAACGCCTCCGAGCCGGAGTCGCTCGATCCCTACCTGGTGCGGGGTGCCGTGGAATGGACGATGGTCGGCGGACTGTTCGAGGGTCTGGTCGTGCCGGACCTGGCGACCCTCGCGCCGCGGCCGGGGGTCGCGGAGCGCTGGGAAATCTCGGCGGACGGGCGGCGGTACCGCTTTCAATTGCGCGCGGCGGCCGTGTGGAGCGATGGCACGCCGTTGACCGCCCATGATTTTGAATACGGGGCGCGGCGGATGCTGGCGCCGCGGCTCGGCTCGGCCCACTCGGAAAACACGTTGTTCTTCGTCCAAGGGGCGCGGGAGTATCAGGCGGGTCGCGTCACCGATTGGGCGACGCCCCAGCCGGACGGGGTCAGGCTGTTGCACGTTGCAGCGGGGGGGGCGGAAGCGGGCCGAGCGAGGCCCTGAAGTTCGAAGTCTACCCCAAATTGGGGTGATGCCGGGGAGGAGGAGACGTCGGAAATCTGATTTCGAATCGGCATGGCTCGCCGCATCCGCGTCGAATACGAAGGAGCATTTTACCACGTCATAAACATCCCCGAGGCTTGCCTCGGGGCATTTCCGAAAACCGAACCTTGTGGCTGGGGTCGCCGACCCCGGGAAGCACGTTCCGATGTCCATTCCGATCTTCCCGGGCTCAACGAGCCCAGCTACATCCAAGCCGAAGCAAGCCCTGGTCGCCTTCAGCGCCGCCATAGGCGGGTAAACTTCGGGGTATCGGACTTAGTCCCCGATAAGGAATTATGAACGAAAAAACGTTGCTACGTCCGTGGGCGCGCGCCTTTAGCCCGACGATTTCGGCCGTAGCGCGGTGCTTCAGCCCGCGCTGGG
>JBBRWR010000259.1:0-3532 GCA_038249085.1 Opitutales bacterium | reverse complement strand
GTGTGGCCCTTGGTGAGCTCGAGCGAATCGAACATCGAGCCGGTGATGGTATGGATGCGGGTGGCGCGGTTCATGCCGCCCTGGCTGCCCATGAGGGCGCCGTCGATGGTGATGGTGTTCATGGCCGCGGGCATGCCGCGGATGGTGAAGCCGACGATGTTGCCTTCGTCACTGAGGTTGCCGGCGACGCCCGGGAGGAGCACCGCGAGCTCGCTGGCATTCATGTTGGGCAGATTGCCGTAGGCATCGATGGCGACGATGTTCTTCACGTTGGGTGCATTGCGCTGCATCGTGATCGCAGCGGCATTGCCCTCGCGCTCACCGGTGACCCGGAACTCCTGCATTTTGTAGATGCTGGAGGTGAGATCGAAATTGCGCGTCGTGCGCTGGCCCGCAGTGATGGTGACCGTCTGCGTGATCGCATCGAGGCCGGTGTACGACACCGAGAGGTCGTACGTGCCGGGTCTTACGCCCGAGAGGACAAAACGACCGGTGTTGTCGCTCAGGGTGGAAAGTTTGAGGGCCGGCAGCGAAACGACGGCGCCCTCCAGCAGGTTGCCGGTGCCCGCGTTGCTGACGTTGCCCGAGATCACGCCGGTGGTGGCCGACATCGGGGCGGACGCAGCAGTCGCGGCGGGGAGGGTGACGTTGCTGACGGCGAGGAGGACGGCGGCAAGCAGCCGAAGACGGCGCGGATGCGACCGGGAATTAACGCGGGCAGGGAGGCGGGGGTGCATGGTTTTTCTTGGCGGTGACACGCTTGGGTTTTCTCGGGTGGGGCCATCGCGTGTCGTTCGAGGGCACCACGGGTTGGGAAAGATCACGGGCTGGCCGGCAGAGCTTCGAACGCGATCCGCGCCTGCCGGTCGCCGTTCTGCGGTGATCCCACCCGTTCAAATGGTGAAGAGGGGGCCGCGAGTGTTCAGCTTGCGAATGGCGGGGAAACTCGGGCGAAGCCGCGGGGCTTCGGCGACGAGTGCGCGAGCAAACGGACAGGTGCGCAAGAAACCCCAGCTGACAAAATTGTCAGTGTTTCCCAGTGCGATGAAATGTCGCGGGGCAAACCCGGGCGTTTGGAAAAACGCCCGCGGGAAGCGAAGACCGGGCGGTGGTGAAGAAACCTCCGCCCGGGCCTCCTCAGAAGCGGCCGCTTACGCCGGCGGTGATCGTGATGCCGGGAGTGCGGTATTCGGAAATCTGATCGGGGATGCCCCGGTACCACACCTGCGGCTCGTTGAAAACGTTGCCGAGATCGAGCGAAAAGCTCAGGGTCGGGCGGTAACGATAGGCGATACCGGCGTTCACGATGGTGCGCTCCGTGTTGTAGAGGTTGCGACCGGAGCCGGACGAGGTGTAGTTTCTGATATAGCTTCCGGTCCGGTTCGCGTTGATGCGGGCACTCCAGCCGCGATAGCGCCAGCTGAGGTTGAGGTTGGCGGTGCGGGGGACAAAACCGGCGACCTCCCCGGTCGAACGGGTGGTGGAGCCGCCGAAGTCACCGTGGGTGTCGAGGAGGGTGTAGTTGGCCCCGAGACTGAGGCCCCGCAGGAAGCCCGGGAGGAAGTTGAGCTGCTGCAGGTAGCTGAACTCCCAGCCCTGCACGAACGCGGTGCCGAGATTGTCGCGGGTGAGAATATTGAAACCGCTGTAGTCGCCGTTGTAGCCGTTGTCCTGCCCGCTGCCCACGGTGCCGGCGTCTACTCCGTTAACGAAGTAGTCCTTGATCGTCTTGTGAAACCAGGAGACGGAGAGATTGCCGACGGGTTCGAAGTAGTACTCGAGCGCCGCATCCCAGCTCTCGGCGGTTTGCGGTTTCAGGCCGGGGTTGTTGATGGTGAGGGTCTCGGCGGTTTCGTTGACGGACTCGTTGGGCAGCAGGTTGCTGAGCGGAGGCCGGCCGAAGCTGTTCGACCAACTGAGGCGCGCCTTGAGGTTGCGGGAGAGGTCCTGGCTGAGGTGCATGCTGGGGAAGGCCTTGGTGTAGCGGCCGGAGATCTGGCGCAGGTTGTTGGCATAGTCGCGCTCCGCGGACCCGAGCGGATCCGCCGTCTGTTGCGCCCCCGTACTGCCGAACCGCGAGCGGACCCAGCCCCGGCTATCGTCCTTCGTCTTTTCCACGCGCACGCCGCCGAGGAAACCGGTCTGGCCGATGCGGCCCTGGGTCATGAGGTACCCGGCGGTCACGGTCTCCGTCACTTCGCGGGTTTGGATGTATTTCCGCGATTCACGGTAGTAGACATCCTCCCGCCAGAGGGTGGGGTCGACGGGGGTGCGGTCCCGGGCAATCGCGTTGGCATTCCACGCCGGAAGGTTCAGCCCGGTCTTGTGATCGCCGAAGTTCTGGATCGTGGGATCGGTCGGCAACTGGCCGGAATTGGTGCCGGTGAAGAGGTAGCGGCGATCCTTGTTGAGATCGCCCGCCGTCTCCTCGCGCAGGCGAAAGCCGGTCTTGACGAAGAGGGGCATCGCGGTCGGCAGCTTGTAGCGCGCATTGGCGCGCGCCTCGCGGACCTCGTGCTTGGCATGGTTGTCGGAGAAGGTGTAGCTGTTCGGGCTGTAGCTGGCGGGGTTGCTGATGTCGGGGCCGGCGGTCTGGATGAATTGCGGGTAGAGATCGGATTGCCGGCGGTCGAGGATCCACCCGACCCGCCGGACGCGATTGACGAGGACACCGCCAGCGCCGCCGCCGCCGTTGATGTGATCGAGACTGATGACGCCGTTGTAGTCGAGTTGGAGCGGGCCGAATTCATGCTCGGCGCCGAGGTCGAAATGGCGCTGGCGGTGGTAGAACTTGGACATCTGGGAAGTGATGTCGATGATCGCGGCATTGACGGGGCGGACCTCGGTGACGCGGGAGGTGAAACCGGGGATGACGCCGGAACTGCCGCCGTTGGGGACCGTGTTGGCGTTGCCGGTGAAGGCGCGGAAAGTGTAGCGCAGCCGGAAACGTTCGAAGGCGTCGTTATAGATGGTATTGAGGGAGATTTTGGTGTTCGGGCTGAGCCGGTAGTCGAATTTGGCGTTCACGCTGGACTGCTTGCGGTTGTTATAATTGTCCTGCGTGCGGTAATCCCAGAGAAAGGCCGGTTGGTTGGTCGTGTTCTGAAAATCACGGGTGGTCTTGAAGAAGCCGATGGCCTGCTCGCTGTAGAAGAGGTTGAGGGCGATGCCGAGGTTGCGCTCGCCGCCGAGGACGTCGAAGACCTCCTGCCAGGCGACATTGAGGAGCGGGTGCGCGCGATGGTCTTCGCGCATGGGGATCTGCTCGGTGCCCGGGGGCGCGAGGCGGGTGGAGAAATTGTAGGTGATGCGGCGCTTTTCCTTCATGCTGAGCGGGGAGCGGCTCTTGAGGTTGACGGTGCCGCCGAGGGAGCCGGCCTCCTTGTCGGGCGTGTGGCCCTTGGTGAGCTCGAGCGAATCGAACATCGAGCCGGTGATGGTATGGATGCGGGTGGCGCGGTTCATGCCGCCCTGGCTGCCCATGAGGGCGCCGTCGATGGTGATGGTGTTCATGGCCGCGGGCATGCCGCGG
>JBBRWR010000258.1:0-3578 GCA_038249085.1 Opitutales bacterium | reverse complement strand
TCTCGATCTTTTTAGCCAGAGCAATGCCCGGAAACGACTGGCCGACTTCGGTGCGGTGGAGGTCGAGGTCCCCTGTCTGGCGGAGGTCACGAAGAACCGGTTGCAGCAGGCCAATCTCACCGTGGGCCGTGGGCGCGAATCCGACGCCCTGCATCTGCTCGATCGCTCGCGCTGCATCCGGTTTCACGCCCGGATGAAGGAAGAGTTCGGCCAAGCCGGTGACCTGCTATTGCCATGAATGCCGCGCCCAAGCCCGAGGATTTGTTCGATCCGGGAACCTTTCCGGACGACCTGAAATGGGTGCCAGCGCACTATAAACTGCATCCTTCGGATCCGGTCTACTTGCTCATCGCGTGGCATTGGCGACGAGTAAAACAATCGGAAGACACCCTGAAGGCCACCATCGTGGAGCTAAAGCAGGCGCTTGACGACCGCATCGGGCATTTGGCGGATGCGGCCGAAACCGTGGCGGGCGTTAACGACGCGCTCGCGGACGTGCAGGAGGCCTTGGAGGAAAAGCCCGCCGAACTGGAGGCCCAACTCGACGCGAAGCTCACCAAGCCAGTGGCCGACGCACTGACGCGGCTCCAGGCGTTGGAGAAGACGCTCGCGCCGCTCGCCCGCAGTTTTCAGACGGCCCTGCGTCGCCAATTTCTCGCGACGTTTCTGGTCGGCGTCACGGTAGGTGTCCTCTCCGCCGTCATCGTGCTGCTCGCGTGAATCAGCGCACCGTTGGCCTCATTGCCGTCTGCCTTGGCGTAGCAGTCATCGTCCGGCTCACGGTCGCGGAGCCTGTCGGGTATTGGCTCCCGGTGCTCGCGGAGGGTGTCGGCGGATGGCTGGCATTCTCCGCGTTGACGGCCGGATTCGAGGCCAAGGCTGCCGTCGTTCTCCGCTTGTGGGGACTCGAATGGACCCGCGACGAGGCGTGCTGCCATTTTTTTATCACCGGGGCCACCGGCACGGGCAAGACGGCGCGCGCCGTGGTGCCGATCGTGCATGGCCTGCGCTCCACCTTGCCGGACACCGGCGTTCTGGCCGTCGATTCCAAGGGCGCTCTCTGGAAACCGCTCGCGGCGATGGCGAAAAAACTCGGACAGGAAAAAAGCCTGCGGCTCATCCGCGTTCGGCCGACGCACATCGCACCGGAGCAATGGACACCGCCCCTGCGCCTAAATATTTTGGGCGACGCCTCGGTGCCCTGGAGCACCTACGCGAAGATCATCGTGGATACCGCGACCGCCTCCGGCCAACGGGGAGGGCAGGCGTTCTTCAAGGAGTCCGCCCGCGACGTGATCACCCATGCGATGCACGCCCTCGAACTCGCCCGGTTGCCCGTGACCCTCGCCAACGTGCATGACGCCATCTGCATCTCCACCGAGACCGCCCTGCTGCTGGCCCGCTTGGCCGAACACCCGAGTCCGACGGCCGAGGTGGAGCGGCAGTATTTCAGCGACTTCGCGGCGCAGCCACCGGAGCAGAAAAGCGGCACGGTCTCCACGGTCGCCAACTATCTGCGGCCCTACACGCCGCCCGACATTCGCCAGGTGATGTGTTCGATCACCCCCAATTTCACCTTGGCCGAGGTCGATGCCGGCCGGCTCATCTGCCTGTCGGTCCCGCAAACGTATCAGGTCGAGCGCCGCTACCTGAATCTGCTCTTCAAGCAGCTTTTTTTCCTGCACGCGTTCCGGCGCTTCGATCTCGAGCCCGACGAGATGCGCCGGCGCAACCTCATCGCGCTCGTCCTCGATGAAGGGCAAAAGACCACGCTCGTTTCCGAAGACGGGTTCTCGGATCACGCGACCGTGGACGAACTCCGCGAGGCGGGCGTCAGTTTGATTTCCGCGACGCAGACGCCGCTTTCGCTCTACGCGGCGTTCGAGACCGAGCGGAAGGCCGATGTTTTCATGGCCAATCTGCGGACCCAGATTCATTTTCGGGCAGCCGATGAAAAGGGCGCGAAGATTCTTTCCGATAAAATGGGCGGGAGGGAGATTCGCAAATACAGCGGCGGGGTGAGCAGCGGCCGGACCTCGCGCAACTGGCAACCGATGGACGAACCGTGGTTCAAGCCGAGCTCGTTCCTGTCCCTCGCGGACGGCAAGGCCGTCGTGAAACACCCGAGAAGAACGGGGTGCCCGCTCTTGCGGAAACTGCCGTTCACATCGTTCACCCTCGCAAACGAGTTTGGTGCCGGAGAGGTCGCGGTCGGCTCTGCAATGCCGCGATCAGCCGGCCCGACAAGGGCCTCCGGGCGTTCCGCCTAATTGCGAGACGGATCGCCGGGCGAGCAGGAATGGCCCGACCGCCTTTACGCTGCGGCGGCCAGTGTGCGCCCGCGCGCTGCGGAACGGACGGACCCACGCGGCTTCCCGAGCTGTTTCAGCAAAACAACCCGACCTGCGGAGTTGGGCCATCGCATGGCGTCGAGGAAGTCGTCGGCGATCCCGGTGGCGTCGCGGTCTTGCAAGTTGAACTGGATCAGGGTCAGCACGTCAGGGGCGTTGCATCCCATGATGCGTCGCAGGTGACGAACGGCGCTTACGAACACGCGATAATCGGCGGGGGCGAACGGGATAGTTATGCGAATGAGGTTGGTGCGGTGGTGCATGGGGCATGGGGCATGGGTCGGGGGCGTTGGCGCGGCGGGGATCGCCACGACTATGGTTTGGAAACGCGGCCCGCCAAGGCGCTCCGCGGTCTGACTGAAACTGAGTCAGTCTACCATGCCGGTGGGCTGGCCGTATCGGCTACCCCGCGCAATCATTCGGCAAAAATCACCGTGGGCGTTGCGCCCGGATTTCGCTCGGGCAACATCCCAGCACCCGACGAAACCACCGCGCCATCAACGTGTCGTCGGAAAATCCGCACAGGCAGGCGATCTCGACTTCCTTCTTATCGGTGCCTTGGAGGAATTCCTCGGCCATGGCCACCCGCCGACGCATCACGTATTCATGCGGGGTCATGTTAAAACTCGTTTTGAAGAGCCGTCCGAAATGACTGGAACTGAATCCCGCGGCGCGGGCGAGCGCGGCAAGGTCAAGGCAGTCGCCCGCGTGCTCGTCGATGTAGCGAGTCACCCGCTGCAACGCATCGTCGGGCAGTCCGCAGCGCCGGTCCGGCTGCAGATCGCCTCCAAGGAGTGCCCGAAGCAAATGTGACCCGAACACGGTGCCGATCGACTCGACATAAAGCGCGTTGGCGGTGCCCTGGCCGTGGCACAGTCGTCGAAACGTCTTGGCCAGTTGTCCGATCAGGGCATCTCGACCGATCAAATGCGCGAGCGCCTCGACCGTCACCTCGGACTCCCTTCCCGCAATGATTTCAGCCGCAAATTCGCGCTCCATGAACAGCGTCACCATTTCTGACTCCTCGGAACAGCTCAAAGCGTGCGGCGTGCCCGCCGGAATCAACCATGCGGTCGGCCCCTTTATTGTCAGCTCGCGCCATTCTCCGTCGGGCGGCTTCCATTTTAAGAGCCCCACGGCCTCGCCTAAAAAAGCCGACACTTGCTGCTGTTCGCGGGTGTGTTCGCCCCATTCGTTGCGCGGGTGGCAGTCGTAATATACGCTCAC
>JBBRWR010000257.1:0-3579 GCA_038249085.1 Opitutales bacterium | reverse complement strand
GGCGCGCAACCGCCTCTACACCGGCCTGGCCTGCATGGTCATCGGCATTCTCGTCATCTCGTATGGCAACCGCCTCGCCTCGGTGCCAGCGCCCGAGCCCGCCCCTGTGACCCGCTGAATGACGCGACCTTCCGACATCATGAAGACGATCCAGACAACATTTGGAACGGTGGCGGGTCGTGAGGTGAGCTTGTTCACGCTGGAAAACGCCCACGGCATGACGGTGAAGATCACGAACTACGGCGGGATCGTGACGTCGCTCGTGGTCCCGGATCGCACGGGGCGGCGGGCGGACATCGTGTGCGGCTTCGACACGCTCGGCGGCTATTTCAGCGAGGCGTACCGGCGAAACTCGCCCTACTTCGGCTGTCTGGTGGGACGCTACGCGGCGCGCATCAAGGATGCACGTTTCACGTTGCATGGCACCACGCATCAGCTCGCGGCCAACAACGCGCCCAACCACCTCCACGGCGGCATCGTGGGTTTCGACAAACGGATCTGGGAGGCCGCGCTGGCCGACGAAGCCGGCGGCCGCGTGCTCCGGCTCAGCCGCACGAGCCCGGCAGGCGAGGAGGGTTATCCGGGGACCTTGCACGTGACGGTCGAGTATCGCCTCAACGACGACAACGAGCTCCGGATCCGCTACCGGGCGCAGACCGACCGGGCCACCCCGGTGTCGCTGACCAACCACACCTATTTCAACCTGAACGGATTTCAGGACACGATTCTCGATCACGAGTTGCAGCTTTCGGGTGACCGCACCCTCGTGCCGGACGAGACCAACGTGCCGGTGGGTGAGGAAGCCGCGGTGGCGGGCACGGTGGGCGATTTCAACCAACCCCGGCGGATCCGCGACGCCTTCGCGGTGCTGCCGATGGGCTTTGAACATTACTACGTGTTCAGCAAGCCAACGGCGGCGCTGGCCCAGGTAGCCGCGGTCAACGAAGCGACGAGCGGGCGGCGGCTCGAGGTTCTGTCCACGGAGCCGGGCACCCTGTTCTACACCGGGCGGTACACGGCCGATGATTTGCGCCGCGAAGACGGCACGCGGTATGGGCAATTCCGCGCGTTTTGCCTGGAGACTTCCAAATACCCCAACGGCCCCAATCTCCCCGGCTCGCCGCGCAGCATTCTGTCGCCGAATGACAACTACGATGAGACCACGGTCTATCGGTTGAGCTGGGCCTGATCCCCCTTATGAACCCACAGCACACCACCCCCGACGGAGCGGCGGCCTCCCGCGCGACGGTTTCCATTGTCAAAGGAGACATTCGGGAAACGCCGTTCAACTACACGGCGCAGGATTTGGGCACGGTTCGGGCGATGATCGCCGAGTCGCTGGATTTGATTGGCGGCCTGTCCGCGATCATCGGCCCGGCGCGCACCGTAGTCGTCAAACCCAACCTCGTGGAGGTGCCGTATGCAACCACCGGCGGATCGGTGATCACGGATCCCCGGGTGTTGGAAGCTCTGGTGGGCCTGCTCAAGGACCACGGCGTCGCGCGCGTGCGGGTGGCCGAAGGCCGATCGGTCAACCTGAAACACGCCTGTTCGGGA
The DNA here is from genome assembly GCA_038249085.1 of Opitutales bacterium. Taxonomy (GTDB): domain Bacteria; phylum Verrucomicrobiota; class Verrucomicrobiia; order Opitutales; family Opitutaceae; genus ER46. The sequence goes on along the minus strand of JBBRWR010000257.1, from coordinate 2,022 downwards.
CCGCGCCAGGCCTTCGAAGACTCCGGTCTGGCCGAGGTCGTCCGCCGGGCCGGGGGCGAGATTCTCGGCTGGGACGAGGAGGACTTCGTGGCGGTGCCCGTGCCGGGAGGGGAGTTGTACCAGGAAATCAACCTGCCGAAATCCCTCCTCGAAGCGGATGCGTTCATCTCCGTGCCGAAGCTGAAGACCCACTGCCAGACGGAGATTACCGTCGGCATGAAGGCCATGCAGGGCGTGTTCAGCGTGGACGACAAGGTCAACTACCACAACGAGGCCTTCCCCTGGAAGATGGTGGACATCCTGCGCGTGGCCAAACCCCACCTGACCCTGGTGGACGGCCTGATCGCCGGCGAGGGGTATGGTCCGATCTACACGGATCCGGTCGTGATGAATCTCGTGGTGGCGTCGACGGATGTCGTGGCCATCGACGCGGTGTGCGGAGCGTTGATGGGCTTCGAACCCAACGAGGTTCCCATTACCCGGCTGGGCCACTCCGAGGGCATCGGCATTGGCGAGCTCGCACGGATCGACGTCAAGGGCTCACCGATCGCCTCGGTGATGAAACACTTCAAACGCGCGGCGATTTGGAACCCGATTGGCGCCAGCGATCGCATTCGCGTTTTTTCGGGTGGAGCCTGCCGCTTCTGCCTCGCCCAGGTCGGGGCCGCCGTCAAACGCCTGGGCTACGAGGGCCAGCTCGATAATCTCGAGGAGATCTGCGTCGTGGTGGGCTACAACGCGCCGCTTCCGCGCAAGGAGTACAAGAACGTCTACCTCATCGGCGACTGCGCCAGGGATGCGAAGATCAAGGGGACTTTCATAGGCGGTTGCCCACCGCTGCCCAGCGTCCAGATCGCGCACGCCTTCTGCCAACACCTGAAGAACGAATCGAATAATGAAGATAACCAAGGTACAGGCTGTTCCCATCGCGTTTCCTCTTGAGACCCCCGCCCGGGATGCCACGGGCGTGTGGGACAGTTGGAACACCGTCATCGTCAAAATCACCGTCGAGGACGGCACCGTCGGCTACGGTGAAATCGGGCCGATCCACGGCGGTGGCATTCCCATCTTCACCGCGATGGTGGATCACAAGCTGCGGGGCCTGCTCCTCGGCGAGAACGTCTTCGACCGGGAGCGGCTCTACGAGAAGATGCTGGGCCGCGGGACCAGTTCCTATGCGCTCGGGCAAAAAGGGGCGATCGTCAGCGCCGTGGCCGGAATCGATATCGCCCTCTGGGATGTGGCCGGCAAACTTCTGGAGACGCCCGTGTATCAGATGTTGGGTGGCTGCACCCATGCCCGGATCCCGGCGTATGCCAGCGGATTTTTTGGCAAGGACGGCCGGCCGCTCACCCCGCAGGAATGTGCGGACGAAGCGAAGTCGTACGCCGATCAGGGGTTCAAGGGCGTCAAGATGAAGGTGGGCTTCGGCCGGAAGCAGGACCTGCAGAATCTGGAGGCGGTGCGCCGCGCCCTCGGGCCGGATCTGGGCATCATGGTGGATGCCAACCAGAGTTACTCCTACCACGAGGTGCTGAAGATCGCCCGCGAGTTGGCGGCCTTCGACCTGACGTTTCTCGAGGAGCCGCTGCCGATCAACGATCTCGATGCGATGGCCGCCCTGGTCGCCGCCGTCGAGATTCCCATCGCCGCGGGCGAGAACTACTACACGCGCTTCGAGTTCCGCGACATCCTGGTGAAACGGGCCGTCAACATCGTGCAGCCCGACATCATTCACGCCGGCGGCATCACCGAGACCCGGAAGATTGCCGACATGGCCAGCGCCTGGAACGTGCCGCTCGCGCCGCACATCCACGCCACCGTGGGCGTGGCCGCCAGCATTCATCTGCTGACGTCGACCCCCAATACGTTTGCCGCCGAGTAACTGCTCAGGTAGGAAACGCGCACGGAGAGGGCGCAGGTTCCGAATAGAAAACCGAAATTGGTGCTGGACTCGGACTGCGGAGAGGGCGTAGCCTTGGTCCATGGTGGCAAGCATGGTGATTCAAGGCCGGGAGTTGG
>JBBRWR010000256.1:0-3627 GCA_038249085.1 Opitutales bacterium | reverse complement strand
TGGCCCGGAGGATCGATGCGGACTGGAAAGACAAGTACCGGCATGGACTGAGCTGGCTGGAGACCTTTGTGGAGCGCGAGCGTTTCCTGGGCACGTGCTACCGGGCGGCGAACTGGCGCGGCGTGGGGCAGACGACGGGACGCAGCCGGCAGGATCGCCACCGCGAGATCCGGGTGCCGATCAAGGACGTCTACGTGTTCAGGCTGGAAGGGCGCCGCCCATGACGATGGCTGGCGAGGTGAGGCCCGAGGTTGTGCCCTCCTACGCGGAGCTGGTCGAACGGGTGCGCGTGCAGGCCGCGCGCATTGAGGGGCTGGTGAGCGAGAACGAAGATCTGAAGCAGCAGAACGAAGATCTGAAAAAGCGTCTGTTCGGGAGCACGAGCGAAAAGCTCGACCCGCAGAAGTTGAAACTGGCAGCGGAAGCGGTGAAGGCCGACGCGGAGATCGCGGAAGAGCTTCCGCCGGAGCCAAAGCAAGAGAAGCGGAGCGGTCCGCACAAAGGCGGCGGGCGCAAGCCGGTGCCGAGGGACCTGCCGGTCGTGGAGGTCATCATCGACCTGCCGGAAGATCAGAAGGTTTGCCCGAAAACCGGAGTGCCCCTGGTAAAGATCAACGAGATCGTCACCGAGGAAATCGCATGGGTTCCCGGCCACCACGTGCGCAAGCGCTATATCCGGTATGTCTATGCCCATCCGCAGAAGCTTTTCGGTCCGATCAATCCGCCGTTGCCGCCACGGCTTTTGCCCGGCAGCGGCGTGGGCTCGGGCTATTTGGCCCACCTGATCATTGCGAAGTTCGTCGATCATTCACCTTTCTACCAACAGGAGCAGATCGCGGCGCGCTCCCGGGTTGAAATTGACCGACACAAAATGGGCCGCTGGTCGGCCGAGGTGGCGGAGCAGATGAAGCCGCTTTACCGGGCGCTCAAACGTGGCGAAGCTTTTGCCTCATCACTATGCAGCGGAAATGGCCGCGCAGGCCGCCGCTACGGTCGCGGTGGCCGCGCCCGAGCCGCCCGGCGTTTCGCCCTGAGCGGCGGGCCGCGGCAGCCGGAACCAGCCCCGGCGGTTGTACACTTCGAGGCCGGCCAAGAGCGCCTGAAACTCCATCGGATCGATCTCCGACTTGCCGTCTTTTGGCCAGCTGAACGTTGATCGCTCAAGGCGCTTAATATACAGCGTCAAACCGCTGCCATCGAACGATAGAACCTTGAGCCTCGTTCTTCCTCGGTTACAAAAAGCGAAGTAAAAACCGCTTGTCGGGTCCGCGCCCATTTGATCTTTGACCAGCGCGAACAATCCGTCGAACCCGAGGCGGCAATCAGTGACGCCGGTCTTCAAAAAGACCCGGGTCGTGCGATTCAGGCTGAGCATCGTAGAAGGCCCCCCAGTAGCCGTCCCAGCCACGCGGTGTCCGTGCCGGGTGCGACCTCCAGCCTCACGCCGCCCGGCAAGTGAATCATCACCGGCTGCGCGCCGGCCGATCCGTCGCCCAAGGTGGCCAGCGGGATCTCCACCAGGGGGCCGTCCTCCCGGCTCGCCGCCGCGTTGCCCGCGCGCTCCTTCCGCAGCCACCGCGAGAGGTTTCCCACCGGCATTTTCCTTTTCTTGGCAAACTCGCGCTGGCTTAAGCCACTCTCACGGAATTGCGCCAGACACTCGGCCTTTCTTGCTGCCGTCCAATGTGCCCGATTGCTCAGGTCGCTCTGCAACACCGGAGCGAGAACGCCCGGCGAAACGGTTAGCTGATCGGTTTCCTCTGTCTGTATTGTCGTGGTCATCCACGAGAGAATATCTTGAGCACGACTGCCGCGCTACCCTGTAATCCGTGCTACCGCTTACGATCGACCGGTCTTGGGCGACTGGAAAGTCGCCCCTCCGATGAAGCCCTGCTCAAGCGCGTGTGTGTCCAGTTGGCGTGCATTGTATCCAGCGCATTTGCGCTCGCGCGTTCCCGGAACGGCGGCTTTCCAGCCGCCGAGGTGCGTTCGATCGACCGGTCTTGGGCGACTGGAAAGTCGCCCCTCCGATGAGGTCATGCGCCGAGACTGGGCCACTGGAGTCGCCCCTCATCATGGGGCGCCACCACCGGAAAGAACAAACCCATCCCTTCGCCGGCGCTCGCCACCACTCGATCGCAAAAAAGCCCCGGAGAATCGCTCCGAGGCTTCGACCAGGCCGACCGAATTGTTTTGCGCCCTCAGGGCATCGCTGGCGCGACACCGGCCGCGGCATCCAGTCTGGTGAGCGCGGCCGCATAGGTCTGGAAATCGGAGGAGAGGCGCGCGCGCGCGGCGTCCCACTGCTGCTCGCTCGCCGCGCGAGCCGCCCTGAGGCTTTCCCGCAGCGCGCGTTCGGCCCGCGTGACGTCTTCATCCACGGTGCGGAACTGCGTGCTCGACGCGGCGCTCATCTGCGTGGCGGAGGCCCGGACGGTCCGCAGCGCGTTGTCGGACGCATTCAGCCGGGCATCGACATCGGCGAGGATCAGTTCGCGATTCCGGAAATCGGCGCTGTTAAGTGCCGTCGCGGTCTGCGTGGCCGCCAGCGGCATCGCCACGCTGGTGCTCGTGCGGCCGGTGGGCGCCACTCCCGGTTCAACGATGGTGGTCGTCGTTGGCGCCGGCTGGATGACGGCGACGGCGGGGGGCGGCAGCGCGTTCGGTTCCAGTCCGGTCGCGGGTGTGTTCGGCGGGACATTCACGTCAATCGCGTGGCCGTCGGGTGCCTTCACATCATCGAATGGTCGGGAGGCCGGGAACGGCGCGCGGCTCCCGTTGCTGCCGTCACGCACGGCGGGCGGAGTGATTACGACGAGGTCACGGCTGGAAGACGATTGCGCGGAGGCGATCGAAAGTCCGCCGGTTGCGAAGGTGGCGAACGCCACCAGCGCCAAACATGGATTCGGGTGTTTCATAGGAAATTTCTGTTTTCGGGTTCGCTCCTTAGAGCGCAGCCTCGTATCCGCGTTGCGCATGCAATTTTCTTTTTCCGCGGAACCATTCTGTCGTGCAGGGTGCACGGATGACGGGAACCCCGGGCGGGATGGGTGGCTCAACCCGGGGCCGAAGCGCGGGATCCCCTTTGAACCGACCCGCTGCGCTGCAACACCCTAAGCAGATGAAGCCGGTACTGGCCGTCTCCGACCTCCGGATTGCCCGTGGTCGGGCCGTGATTCTACGCGGGGTGAACTGGCAGGTGAACCGGGGCGAACACTGGGTCATCCTGGGTGCAAACGGCTTCGGCAAAACCTCGATGCTCAAAGCGCTGACGGGGTACCTTTCGCCGACCGCAGGAAAGATTTCGCTGTTGGGCCAACACTACGGTGCTTGCGACTGGCGCGAGCTGCGCATGCGAGTCGGCGTCGTGACGAGCGCGTTTGCCGCGTCCATTCCCCCGGCCGAGCTCGCACTCGAAACGGTCGAAAGCGGAAAATACGCGCAGCTGGATCTGTGGCATCGTACGACGGACGCAGACCGCCGGGCGGCGAAGCGCTGGCTGCATTTTGTCGGCGCGACCGCAATTGCCGGCCGCGAATGGGCTTATCTCTCACAGGGCGAGCGACAGCGCGTGTTGATCGCGCGCGCTCTGATGGCCCGCCCGCGACTGTTGATTCTCGATGAACC
>JBBRWR010000255.1:0-3651 GCA_038249085.1 Opitutales bacterium | reverse complement strand
GTGCGCCCGCAAAAAGGGAATGCGGTCACCCCGGCCACGGCTGGGAAGAACATCCGCTGGGCGCTCGACGCCGGGCTGGAGGACATCGAGCCGACGCTCTTCGATCTGCGGGTGGATCCGGGCGAGGTGCGCAACGTCGCCCTGGATCCCCATTACCGCCCGATCGTCGACGCCATGCGGGCCAAGCTCCAGGATATCGTACTCGGCGATGGCCGGGTCGAGATCCCCTGGACCAAGAAGGGAGGCGACGTGGCCATCGTCAGCAACTTTGCGCCCGGGGCCGACGACGGCCGGCTCGCGCTGCCCGTCGTGCCGCCGCGGCCGGTCGCCAGTCCATCACTGGCACCGCCACCTCGCTTGCCATGAAAGGTACCGATGACAATGAACTCTTCGACTCTCCTTGACCTGCAGTCTCCGGCCGCCTGCTCCCTCCGGCGTGGTCTGGTGTTGTTCCTGACGATCGCGTGGCTGGGCGGAGGCGCCACCAACATCGCCGCCGCCGCGCCACCATCCACCCGCGCCCCGGTGTATCAAGCCGACTGGAGTTCCCTCCGGAGGCACGTCACCCCGCCGTGGCTTCAAAACGCGAAATTCGGCATCTATTGCCATTGGGGAATCCAGACGCTGAGTTACATCCCCGCCTACTCCCAACTCTCCACCGACGAACTGATCAAGCTACGACCATGGCTCGCAAGCGTTGTCCATCATGACGGAGGGTTTGGCACTCGATGAGATGGCCAACGTGTTCAAGGTCGAATTTATGTCCGGCAAATGACCCCATCATGAAGACAATCGAACCCAATCAGGCGATTAACATGAAGCCCGACCTCTACGGGGCGCTCGCGCGGCGGCGCAACCGCCGCCTCAGAATTTGGGAACTCACCCGGGAGCGGCGCTTTTCCAAGCGCCCGCCGGCAGTTGCCAACCGCCGCTCCGAAAAATACCGCTCGCACACAAAAGCTGAATTGCCCCCCTGGCTGTTCTCCTCGGATTGTCCTCGGCTCGACTCCTGTGCCAAAGTTCGGATCCCAACGCGCCGGAAGGGCACAGGAGATCAACCCGAGGTCAGGCCGAGGCGGGCCGGAGTCGGCCCGGAACATAAGCGGGCTTGAGTGATTTTGAAATGAACCACGCAACCAAACTCATCCCGTTGTTCCACCCCGGGCTCCTCGTGGCGGCCTTCATGCTGAGCGGCGCGCCCACGCCGGCCGCGACCCCTATTGCCACCGGAAGCACGCTCGAGGCGCGGCAATGGGAGGTGCTGGATGTCGCTTTCAGTGGGCCGAACCAACCGGCCGCGCCGTTCGACCTCGAGGCGACCGCCGCGATCGCGGGGCCGGGCGGTGTGAAGCTCGACGTGCCGCTCTTCTACAATGGCGGTCGTGAATTCGTCCTGCGCTTCGCCCCGCCGGCGGCGGGCGAATGGACGTTTACGACCCGTTCGCCGGTCAAGGAACTGGCTGGCCACATGGGCACGATTCGAGCCGCGGCGGCGAGGCCGGGTCAGCACGGCCCCGTGGGAATTTCCGCCAACTCAAAACAGCGATTTGCCCAGGCCGACGGCACGAACTATTTTCCCATCGCCTTCGAGTGCGACTGGTTGTTTGCGCTCGATGCGAAGAACCCGGCCGGCATTCCCAAGACCCGCGTGCTGGCGGACACGATTGCACGCCATGGCTTCAACCAGGTGGTGATGAATGTTTATGCCTTCGACGTGACCTGGCCGTCCGACCCGAAGCTCAAGCCCGAGTTCAACTACGCCCGCCCGGACTATTCGCCCTTCGGTGGTACCAACGAGTCGCCCGATTTCTCGACGCTCAACACCGGGTTCTTCCAGCATTTCGACCGGGTGATCGCCGCGCTCGGCGAACGCGACCTCATCGCGCACGTGATGATCTACGTTTGGAACAAGCAGGTGACCTGGCCCGCGGCGCGCAGCGCGGCCGACAACCGCTATTTCGACTACGTGGTCAAACGCTACCAGGCCTTCCCGAATCTCATCTGGGACATCTCCAAAGAGGCGACTGGCTACGGTCACAACGACATGGCCTACATCACCGAGCGGATCGAGCGCTTGCGCCGCCTCGATGCCTTCCAGCGACTGGTGACGGTGCACGACTACGGCTACTGCGCGAAATACCCGGAGCAGGTGGACTTCGTCTCCATCCAGATTTGGACCTCCGAGCTGTTTGCCGCGATGAAAGAGGCCGGCGCCAAGACTCCGCAGAAACCCATCTTCAACATCGAGCACGGCGGCTACGAGCGCGGGCCGTATCACGTCTTCACGGGTGATTACCTGTCCGCCGACGTCTGCCTTGAGCGCGCCTACCAATGCGTCTTCGCCGGGGCCTATCCGACGCATTACTGGCAGGACACGTCGTGGTCGGTGGTGATGCACGATCCCGACGCGCTGCCGGAAGCGCAACGCCCCAGGCTTCATTATTACCGTCACCTCGCCGCCCTCGCGGCGGCACCGGGTTTCGCGGAGCTGGAACCCGCCCGCCAGCGCTTCAGCAGCAGCGGCCTGTGCCTGACGGATGGCAAGTCCCGCTTCGTATTTTTCGTGCCCAAGGAAAACAGTGCCGTGCAGCTTCGCCGGCTGCCCGCCAAAGCGGGCCAGCGCGTGACGATGTCCTGGGTCGATCCCCATACCGGCGAAACCCGCGCGCTGCCGACGGTCACCTGGCGGGCCAATCTCGAGGTGATCACGCCGGGGTGGGACCACTTCGCCATTCTCAAGATCGATCTGCAGCCGTAACGGATGCTCGGATCGCGGTGACGTCGCTGGAAAGGCGGGTGGAGTTCTCACAATCCACAAGCACACCACACCCGTCTTTTCGCCCCGGTTTCGGCGGTCGCAACGCGGCCGGTCGGGGAATACCAGGTAAGTCGTTAACGCAGATCAGGTGGGTTTCACTTTCGGCGACCCCTGGCGGCGGGTCCGGAATCGATAAAATCTCACCCTCCTGACGCGGGACACGATTCCTTGGTATTGGATCATTTCCACGTGGCCAATAAACACGTCACACCGCAACTGACGTGACTGTTGGTCGGTCAGCTCCGACCCGCAGGCAGCCGGCGCCGTCGTGAAGCAAAACCTGTTGCGACTCCTGCCCGAGTGATGGCTGGAAATCGTGGTGCCACCGGTGTGGCCCGGCATTGGAACCGGCAGCGACGGAATACCACGACTCCCGTTCGGCTGGGTCAGCCACCGTTGACCGGGCGCTTGCCCGGGCAGGCAGCTGCACGCCGTCGTTGACAGATCGACGCAATGTAACACATTTCTGTGTAACAATTGAAAACAGCCAATATCCGCACCGTGCGCCACGATTTTGCCTCCGTGTTGGGGCACGTTCGCAACGGCGAAACCGTCGCGATCACACACCGCAAGCACACCGTCGCCTTGCTCACTCCTCCGCCTCCTGATCCGGCAAAGAGGGGGCGGCCGTGGGCAGGGCTGCGCGCGCGGCTGGCACGCTTACGGGCACAGCCGATGGCTCCGCAGACGGCCGCAGCCATGTTGGCCGTCGACCGCGAGCGTTACTGAGGCCCGCTTGACCCTGCTCCGATGGCAAAGTCCTCCGCTCCATCTGCGCTGGTTTACGCCGACACGTCGTTTCTCTGTTCGCTCTACCTGCGGGACGCGAATAC
>JBBRWR010000254.1:0-3681 GCA_038249085.1 Opitutales bacterium | reverse complement strand
GGCTGATCGAGAAGAACGGTTACCTCAGCCCGCTCGACGCCCGCGCCGTCTGGCTCGACACGTGCATCAGGCGCGCCGCATAGTGCAATCCCGTGTCCAGAAAGCCGGGTGCGGTACAGACTTTCCGACCCCGCTGCGCACCACGGCCAATACCGCGCTGAATATTCAGGCGGTGACGGCCAGCGCGGTGGTGATCGCCAACCTGCAGGGCTTTACGGCGCCCTAACTCGGGATTTTTCCACATGACAGAACCGATCGAACCGGCCGGGGGCACCCTCGCGCCAGATCCCGCCGCTGCGCCCGATCGACTTCCTGCCAACGGGCCGCAATGGCTTTCCTGTGCCGAAGCAGTTTCACTCGATCATGAAAAGACGATAAGGACCAAGGAAGTCAGCGTAGTCAGCCTCTGTCAACTCTGGATCAACGTAGTTGATCGTCGCCGCAGTCGCATGGGCGCCGATGGCCTCCGGTGGCAGCGCTTCACGCAAAAAGGCTTCAGGACCAGCGTAGACGGCGAATTCACCGCCCACACAATGCACTGCAAAACTTCTATCGGCCGGGAAGAGCAAGCTGAAAACCGGGTAATGGGATTCGAAGAAGCGGCTCACATCCTCCGCATTGGTCGGCACACGCCAAATTGCGGCATCACGAAACTCTCCTGTCTCAACAGCAGTGCCAAGCAGTTCGACCTGCCCACGTCGCGCCGCTGCCTTGGCGAGGCCAGCGACCCAATCCGGCTTCCACATCTCTCGCTGTGGCGCGATCTGGACCTGCCAGCCTTGATGCCCGAGCCAAGCGTTAGCGAAGCGCGTCCGCGAATAGCCGTCTGGAAGCGTCCAGATTTCCAACATCGTCCATGCTAGTTCGCGTAGTGCCTCCTGCTCTTTGGTCGATCCGGCCTGCGACAGATGGGCGATTGCGTCGCCAAATGTCGCAGCGTGATTTGATTTGGACGTGGGAAGATTCGACATGGTTCATTTCCTATCGCGAAGGCGGATAGCGGAAGATATCCGCCGGACTAAAACGGCCGTTACCTAACGGCTCGGCAATTTCGAGCGTCGGTTCGCCACCGCTCCGAGCATGAGATGCCCGACGCATCGTGGCGAGGCGGCCATCTGCGAGCGTATATTGGGTCGCGTCGGGGCCGCGCGGTACCGGTGGTCCAACCGTCTCGAGCCCCTCAAGATCGCGCTGCCTGCCCGCGAGGCCTCCGGGGCGGGTAAATTGCGGTACCCGAGCGCTGTGCGCATCCGGCAAACGCTCGGTAGCCGGATCGTTGCGAATGTCATCGACCCGGTCGCGTCCATCCTGGCCGCGCCAGGTTCGGCGCTGCGGGGCAGGCTCAGTTCCCGGCTTACCGCCCGGGCGTGGATCACCGGAACCTCGGCCATCGGGCGGGGATCGCCGCCACAAGTCCCAAAGCTTACGCAGCGAGTTTGCTTGGATAAGTTCCGGCTTGTCGGCTGGGGAGGCCTGCCCCGGCGCAGTCTGACCGCCACTAGATCCATTGGAACCCGCCGGCACCCCGCGCCAGTGCGCGGCGACGAGATGGCCTTCCCTCTTGTATTCTTTGACCCAAACAGACTGACGATTTGCAGAATCACTCGGGTAGAGTCCGCGAAAGCCGTCGGTGACCCAACTTGTGAACGCAGGGCGCTCCGGGTGCCCGCTTTGCCAATATCGGGGCTCGCGCATGGCCTGGCGCAAATCTGCCTCGTTGATTCGTATAGGCGCAGGCATCTCACACCTCTCGACCGATTGATGGCCGGTATAGAACAAAACTAGAACATTGTCAAGAATTTCCTAATTAAAGCAGGAAACGGTGGTTCCACAGTGGGTTCGAAAACCTATTATCTACGGCTCTGACCGAGAAGAAAATCTCCTGATGCAAGCGGCTGGCTTGGCGTACCGGCAATGCCTCGTGCCTGCACGAGATATCTGCATCCGGCGCGCTCTCGCCATTCGAAACGGAGTAACCTGACGTCTCGGAAGCCTTCAAGGACTGACAGCAGCAGGTCCGGCGACAGGCACATCAAACGGAAACCCCGCATGACCGAACCTATCGAACCGGGCGGGGGCACCCCCGCGCCGGAGGCCACGCCATTGCCCGATCGACTGCCCACCGCTGGGCAATCGATCGTGGCCCAACGCGCACTTGAAGCCCCCGTCACCGTCGATCGCGCCGCGCGCACGGTCGAGGTGGTGTGGAGCACCGGGGCACGGGCGAGAAACTTCGTCCCCTCCCTCGGCCTGATCACCGAGGAGCTCGACATGCAGCCCTCCGCGGTGCGGATGGAGGGGCTGCGCTCCGGCCGCGCCCCGGTGCTGGATGCGCATCGACGCGGCGGTGCGCGCGATGTGCTCGGCCGCGTGATCGCTGCCCGCCTCGAGGCCGGGCGCGGCCACGCCACGTTGCAATTCTCCGCCGCCGAGGATGTCGAGCCGGTCTGGCAGCGCATCGCCGATGGCACGCTGCGCGCGGTGAGCGTCGGCTACCGCGTCCACCGGTACGAGCAGCGGCCCGACGCCGCCACCGGTCAGACCATCCATCGCGCGGTGGATTGGGAGCCCTTCGAGATCTCCGTCGTGCCCGTCCCGGTGGACGCTGCCGCCGTCGTGCGGGGCGAGGAGCCACTGGGCGCTCCCGCCACCGCCATCGAACCCGCCCTGCCGGACCTTCCACCAGAGGAACTCAGTATGCCCGACGCCACGCCCGCACCGCCGGCTGACCCGCCGCCCGCCACCCCGCCCCAGGAGATCCCCGTGAGCACCACCACCCCGCCCGAACCCACCTTCACGCTCGGCGCCGACACCCTGACCGTCCAGCACGCCGAACGGGACGCCGCCGGCATCGCCTGGCGCGTCTTCTGCCGCCGATAGGAGAACCACCATGATCGATCCCGAACGCATCGGTTCCATTATCGGCGAGGCTCTGCTGGCCGGTGCGCTGGGTGCGCTCGGGGCCGTGGCGCGGCTGCTCGCCAATGGACTTTGCTGCGCGGTTCGCCGCGACGCGCAAGCGATCCGCCGCCGCGGGATCCTCGCGGGCGATCCAGGCCACAGCCTGCGACAAATCGGCCAGAGCCTCCCGCGTGAACCGCGCGGCCGTCCGCGCTCGCGCGGGGCTCAAGCGCGCTGCTTGGCCGCGGCGATCACCGCCTTGAGTTCAGCATCCACATCCTCGGCCGAAATGGTCCCCTCGCGGTCGGCCCTGGCGCTGACGTCGCAGAGCATCGCCACGAAGCGCTCTCGACGTTCCTCGGCCTCCTGCATCAGGCGGACGGCGTGGCGCATGACCTCGCTCGCGCTGGCAAAGCGGCCTGAGGCGACACGCGCCTCGATGAACTGCTGCTGTTCGGGCGTCAGGCTGACATTCGGCACCGCACATCCTCCTTCGACACCAATGGCCAACTTGGCCATCGCGGGGTCGCGGGTCAAGGCCAACCCTCCAGGAGACCCCCCATGCTCACCCTCGACCTCCCCACCGAACCCTACTGGCTCGACCTGCCGCGCGGCGTCCGCGTGGAGATCCGCCCCGTCACCACCGCCGTGATGGCAGCGGCCCAGGCCGGCTCCGCCCGTCGTCTCGGCGCGCTGCGGGCGTCGGAGGCCGACGTCGATCCCGACATGGCGCGCGGCCTAGCCTTCGCCTTCCTGGTCAAGACGCTGGCCCGCCATGCC
>JBBRWR010000253.1:0-3731 GCA_038249085.1 Opitutales bacterium | reverse complement strand
TCGCCAAGATATTGGCGACGCTGCGGGATGAATCCGTGCGGTGGGGGCCGCTCCACCTGGGCACGAACTCACCCAGGGTGACCGGGCGGATCGTGAAGGAACTCGGCCGGGGTCTCCGGCTGGAGATAATTCCAGGGCAGCCAGGCCGACGGGCGCGCCTTCACTTCCTCGGGGTGAGTCGCAATGGCCAGCAGATAGGCGAAGGGATTAATCTGATTGAGCCGGCAGGTATTGATCAGGCTCATGAACAGGTCGCCGGTCCGTGCGCCGTTGAGGGTTTTGTAACTCAGGCTGTTTTTACGATGCAGAATGGCCATCTTGAGCGCTCGTTCGCAGCGGTTGTTATCCAACGGGGCGCCCGCCTTGCGCAGGAACAACGTCAGCGGCAGCCAGTGTTTGAGCATGTAGGCGATGGCCTGGCCCAAACCGGAGTTGGGTTCGACGTGCCTGCCGTCGATCTTTTCCTGCCTCCACGCTTTGAGCCGCGCCAGCACCGGCTGGCTGTGGGTTTGATGGTGAACGAGCCGCGGCTCGGGCTTCAGCCCGAGTTCCTTGGCCTCGGCCTCAAAGCGGTAGACCTCGCCGAGGGAGTCGAGCACGTGCCGACATTCGTCGGGGAAGCTCGGCGCCACACCCACGAACTCACGCCGACCGTGCGCAAGGCAATGAGCGAGGAGGGTATTGGCCTCCGGGTGCATATTGCGCGAGAGCGCATCGCACATCTGGATCGGCGGCGCCAGGTCCGTGGCCCGTTGCCGCAACACCTCGGCCAGGTTTTCTCCGGCGTGCTGCCATCCGGTAAAAGACAAGGCCACCGGGTGCTGCGCCACCTCGGCCAGGACGTTCGTCGTGAAAGTCCCCTTGCGTTGGGGATCGATCAGGGCGGCGGTGGTGCTGCCCGGCCGCCGCAGATCCAAGATTCGCATGGCGGTGTCGTCATGGTGCAGCAAGGGAGCGTTGGCCGCCTGCGCGACCAACTCCGCCAAGATCGGTTGAGCCTGCGCGGCGAGCGGCGCCAGCAGCTCCCACTGGGTCGAGGCCGGCAGCGGCACGCCCAGGCTCTGCTGGTGGCGCTCCAGCCGGTAGTGCGGCATCCCGGTGCCGTAACGGAAAATCGCGATCGTCACCCCGACGCTCGGAGCATACTTCTCCTGGCCGGCCTCCGCCGGCACCGGGGCGGTGAACACCTCGCCGCAGGTGTCGCAGCGCAGCCGTTCCATCGCGTAACCGGTGGCCGCAATCGGCGGCGATCCCACGATCCGCAGGATGATCGCCTTGGTCTTTTGCGCCCGCACGGTGCCCTTGGCGCAGGACGGACACCGACAGCCTGGTTTCAAGTTGGGATGCGCAACCTGCACCCAGCGCGCCCCGGTGTAGTCGGCGGCCTTGATGCGACCGTGCCCCTTGCGTTTGGGCTTCGGCCCCTGGGGCGCCGGGGCCGGCGGGGAGGCCGGCGGGCACACCCGGTCGGTCTGCTCGGTCTTCGGCCCGAAGAGCAAGTGCTGCAGCTTGCGCAGCGCGCCGGGATGCTGCTCCAGCACGGCGAGCATCTCCGGCAACATGTGGATCATCCCTTCGATCAGGCGGTAATCCTCCGGGCTGACCCTCGCGTGCATCCGGGCGAGGAACGCGGCGCGTTCCGCCTCGGTCATGCTGATCTCAGCGCAGCGGCGGACCTGATGCATGGCGCTTGGAGCAGGCGCTGGCGGAAGTGTTGGCCCAGCGGATACACCCACAGTTCCTTGATCGAGCAGCTCGCGCGATGCGTTTTCGCCTTCGTGCCCAGGCCGAGCGAGCGGCCCAGGCAAATCCAATTGGCCGCCCGATAGCAGGTGCCCCGGAAACGCCCGATATCCACGAAGCTCTCCAAGAGCTGGATCGGATGGTGATAAAGCTCCTGCCAGTCCGCGCTGATCCGCCGGGCGATCCGCCCCAGGAGGTGACTGGCCAGATGCGGCACTCTGACCCAGGGCAGGATTAAATACCGTGAGTTGCAGGCGATCTGGTGAAGATTGTGACGGTACGCTTCCTTGGGCGCGCCCACGAACTGGTCGCGCAAATTGAGCTGCCGGGGCGCCGAACTCCACGCCAGGCAGGCCACGGGTCGCTCGCCGGCCAGAACGAGATACTTCAGGTGCTCGCCCACCGGCCGGCTGTAGCCGAGATAGTGATGGTCGCGCGGCAGCTGCGCGAAGAGCGTTTCGCCTTCGGTCCGCCGCACCAGCCGGATCGTCAACGGCCCCAGCGACGCGAGGGGGCCCTCGATCGAGGTGGTGTCGCAGGTCGCGCTGGCCGCGACGCGCCGATGGGCAATCGCATTATTGATCGTATCGCGTCGCTTGGCGGGCACGTTGGATCTGTCCGGCGCGATGCAACGCCAGCATTAATCCCCGGCAGACCATGTCGCGGAGCTGGCCGTTGGGCTGCACCCACTGCCAGGCTTCACACACCTTGGCCGAGAGCCGGCGGCGGCTCAGCGTGGGGTTTTGCGCGATCAACTCCCGCAGGAAAGTGACATCGGCCGCACGGATGAGGCGACCGCGATAACTCAGCAGCACATCGGACATGCGGCGGAGCGTGAGCAGAAAATAAACGGAACGTTATCTTTTTCGGAAAAAAGTTTTAGCGCGGTTCGGCCGGGATCACCGGCCGCCACAAGGGAGCAGTGTGCGTCCTGGCGGGATCCCCGTTCCACAAGAGCAGATGCAGCTGATGGGGCTCGAAGCGCAGGGAGCCACCCGCGTCGGCTTTGGGCCAGCCGTTGAAGCGGCCTTGCGAGAGGCGCTTTTGGCAGAGCCAGAAGCCCTGCCCATCGTACGTCAGGCACTTGATGGCGTGGCGCCGGCGCGAGCAGAAAACGAAGAGCGTGCCGGATAGCGGATCGGTGGAGAGCGCCTGCCGGCACAATGCGGCCAGCCCATCGATGCCTTTGCGGAAATCGACCGGCTCGACCGCCACGAGAATCCGCATCTGCGGGGTGATCTGAATCATGCGCGGTGCCGCAGGAACAGCCGCACCAGCGGCAGGAGATCGGTGGGACCGGCGTCGGGCACGCGCAGGATGAGTCGGGCGCCGGAGGCTTGCACCAGCTCGACGGTGCCGCGCTCGCCGCCGCCGGGCGGCAACGGCACGGGCGGCAGTTCGACGAAAACCGGCGGCCGGGGCCGTCCGCCTCGTGGCGCACGGCCGGGCTGGAGTCGGCGCTGGAGATCGTCGTAACTGAGCTTCAGTGCCCCCGCCGTGGGATTGACACCGTGGCTACGCGCCACGTCGGTCGCGGCTTGCCAGAGCGCAGCGGGAATGCGCTGACCCCGTGGTCGGGTCGCTCGCCAAATCTTGAAGCGCTGGGCCAACCGGGGCAGTCCCGATGGAGCGGCGCGTGGTGCGGTCGTCGATGTCTTTGCCATAGTTGCCGCCCATCGTAGCAGGAACCCGTCCCCGAGTTACGCACGTTTACCGAAGCAACACGGTGCACCGAGGATCGAGCTCCCGGCCAATCGCGTGGCGCAGCAGATCCGCGATTCAATCGCGCAACCCGATGCGCCCACGCCGGGCAGGTAGTTTCGTTGCCGGTCACTCCTTCCCGGCGCGATCAATTGCCGATTCGCTGAACGGTAGTGGGGCTAGACCTGCGCTTGCCCCACATTTCGGACACGACGCATGACGTTCACGCACGGGGGCATCGACGGATGGGCGACTTTCCAGTCGCCCGTTCTCTTCGGAAAACGACT
>JBBRWR010000252.1:0-3872 GCA_038249085.1 Opitutales bacterium | reverse complement strand
GGCACTCCTGCCCGCCTCTGCGCCGGGCTGCAGGCAGGAGTGCCTGCGCTCCCTTCAGTTCCACCGGCGTCAACTCGGAGATGCACCCGCCGGGGGAGGCGGAGGGATGGCGTCAAAGTCGATCGACCCATCTTTCTCTTTCTCTTTCGTCAGGGTTTGACCGCCGGAGAGAAAGGAGGAGGAAGAAAGAGAAAGACTACGAGGCGAGCGGACGACTTTGACCCCGCCCTGCGGGGTGGGCGGAGGGGGCCGCTCCTACAGGCGGGAAGGCGGAAGGAAGATCATCCGGATGGAGGCGCAGCCCCCCCGGCCGGCCTCACCGCGGCGGCAGCGTGACTTCGAGGAGCATCCCGGGCAGGAATTCTTCCGGCAATTTGTCCAGGTCGCGGTCGTCGTCCACCATGCGGATCGTATAGCCGCGCTTCGCACCCTCCGCCTGCAACGTCTTGATGCCGTCCACGCAGCCGTAGGCGAGCAAGGCCCGGCCGCCGGGCACGAGGTGTTGGGGCAGCCCGTCGAGCAGCGTCCGCAACAGGTTGAACGAGGCGTCATAAAGCGCGAATTCGTCGATGCGCTGCGGCACGCGGTTCACCCACGGTGGATTGGAGATGATCACGTCGAAGCGCTCGTCCGCGCGGATGACTTCGTACGCGCCGGGCTGCTGGAGCGACACCTGCCGGACCTCGAGCTTGCCGGCGAAGCCCAACCGGCCGCCGTTGAAGCGCGCGTTGAGCACCGCGTTGGGATTGATGTCGGTGGCCACGGCCTGGGTGGCGCCGGCCTGCAGGGAACAGAGGGCCAGGAGACCTGTGCCGGTGCCGATCTCCAGCACGCGCCTGCCTTTCACCACCTCGGTGGTGCGCAGCAGCTGGCGCAGGCTGGGCGTGTCGCGCGGATCCCAGAACACCGTCTCGAACTGGGCGAGGGTCCTGGGCAGGTCCGCGACCGACACCCAGTTGACGGCGCCGGCGTAGCCGATCTTGGCGGGGGATTCGTCCACCGGCTTGGGGGCACAGGCGCCGAACAATAGCGGAGCAGCGACGAACCAGGCCGCGAGGCGAAGCACGGTACCCGGCAAGCGATCACGGAACAAAGCGGTGGTCATCGGATGGGGCGCGGGAAACGAGTGTGTTGGGTGCGGGAGAAAAACCGAGGCAGGTGGCCGGGCCGCAGTTCGTACGGGGACAATCATTACAAAACGAATTCTTTCGGTCGGGCGGGGCGGCAGGAGGCGCATCTGCGAGTTGGTGGTTGTAGGCGGGGTGCCCACACCCCGCGATGGGTCGTCCCCGCCGGGCCGCGCGGTGAGGGCACCGGCGCCCACAGGGAAGTCACCGCCAACTCGCAGGTGCACCCGCAGCCAGGAGCAGCTGCAGGTTGCGGTTGTAATCGCCGTCGGCGCGGCCCGGTTCGAACTTGCCGGGGTGGGCGGCCCGGACGGCCACCACCATGCCCAGCCCCGGAAAAATCGTCAGCGTGTCGCGGTTCCAGAGGCCGTTGGCCTGATACACGTCGGGCGGGGCGGCCGGCCACACGCGTTCCCCGGTGCCGGTGGGGCGATTGAACCAGAAGTTGAAACCGTAGGCGCCCGGCCCGTGCGGCGTCTGATTGGTGCCGCCGCCGTAGCTGCCGACCCCGAGATAATCGTCGGGTTTTGCGCCCTTGACGGTCGCCGTGCGCGGCAGGTCGCCCGACACCTGCGGGCGGATCTCGGCGGACCACAGTGCCTCCGCCACCACCTCGCGCCCGTCCCAGTGCCCGCGGTTCAGCCAGAGCCAGCCGAGACGCGCGAAATCCCGCGGGCTGGCCACGACGCCGAGGTTGTTGCGATGGCCGAAAAAGGCGCCGTCTTCAAACTGCAGCCTCGCGAAACGCGACGCGAACGCCTCTGCCAATGGCTGCCGGAAGATTTTCTCCAGCGAGCGCGCGTAGAGCTGGATGGCGAAATCATTATAGCCCCACGCGGCGCCGGGTGCCTCGGTGCAGGCGTAACCACTCGTCATGTTGGCCAGGTGACGAAAGGTCATCG
This sequence comes from Opitutales bacterium, assembly GCA_038249085.1. Lineage (GTDB taxonomy): Bacteria > Verrucomicrobiota > Verrucomicrobiia > Opitutales > Opitutaceae > ER46. Next base: position 1,843 of record JBBRWR010000252.1, on the reverse strand, counting down.
CCGCATCCTTCGGCGCGAGGCTCCAGCCGGCGGAACGCACCGGCGCGTCGACCGTGGGAAGTTTTCCCTCCTGCACCGCACAGAGCAGCAGGGTGCTGAACACCGGCTTTGAGGCCGACGCCCACCATTTGTGCGTCGCGACCTCGCCCCAGGTCTTCACGAGGAAACCGTCCTTGATGATGACGCCGTCGCCCCCGACGTTGGCCGCAAACGCGTCCAAACCGGCCGCATCGAGCCCCACGTCGCCGGGCGCGCGTTGCTCCCAGGTTTTTCCCGGAAAGACCCTGCGGGAGCTCGGACGGAGCGGCGGGGGCGGCGGAACCGGAGCATTCGGGCCGGTGCCGCGTCGCTGGGCACTCGCGGTCCCAGGGCGGGGCGGGCCGGTGCCCGCGACGAGCAACGAGCCGTCGCGCAGGCGGACGGTGCCGGGGTCGGCGGCGCGGGCACCGCTGATCGGCCGGCCGGGAGTCCAGTTTCGGCCGTCGACGCTCGTGGCCGTCCAGATGCCGCCTTCGCCGGTGCCGTGGAAGGTGATCTTTTTCCCGTCGGACGTGGCGGCTCCGAGCCAGCGGCGCCGGCCTTCGGCGCGAACGTCGGGGAGACGCTCGAAGTTCAGTCCGTCGCGACTCACGGCGTGATAGCCGACGTTTTCCGGGGCGCGCACGGCGGGCGGTCGTGGGTCGCGCCCGGGATCGAAGGGGTGGCCAATCCCGTTGTCGGGGGCGAAGAGATGAAACTCACCCCGGTGCAGCACTACGGCGCAATCGATCACGCTGCGGTCGCTGAGGGCGAAGCGGGCGCCGGGTTCGAACGTGTAGTCGATGGCGTTGCCGGAGAGGGCGGAGCCGATCGCAGGGAGGCGGTTCTCGCGCCCGGGGCCCGGTTGTTGGGTGGTGAAGTAAAGGCGCACGCGTCCGTCCGGCAGCGGGACCAAGGTGGGATCGAAGGGGAAACGCATGCCCGCCGGCAGCCCGTGCACCCGGATGACCTGGGCGGCGGTCCAGGTGTGGCCTTCGTCGGAGGAGAAGTGGACGGCGACCCGGTCGAAGTCGGCCTCGTGATCGGCCGGGAAGTATTGGTGTGCGACGACCAGGCGGCCGTCGCCGAGGCGGGCGGCCGTCGCGACTCCGCCGCGCTCGAAGGTGGCCAGCAATTCCGGGGCCCCGCGGGCCGGCACACGGTACACGAGGATATCCTGATCCCAAGGGCCGGGTTGGCGGGCGCGCTCGGCGGCCGTCAGTGGTCCGAGTCGATGCGGCGACTGATTCAGGCGCTGGCCGAGTGCCGCTGGGAGGGGAAGCGCGCCGGTCAGCATCGCGAAGGCGATCCCGGCGAGGAAGGGCGAGACGGGGCGGCGGCGCGGCGGAGCCTTCATGGGAGGGGAGGGGGTTGGGGGTGAGACTGCGAGAGGCCGCGGTGGGAGGCGAGTGGCGAGTGGCCGGATTCAGGCGGTCTCGCGCGAAGACACGAAGGCGATCCCCTCGGCATGTCCTCGGCTCGGCTCCTGTGCCCAGGTTCGGATCCCAACGCCCCGGATTTGAACAGGAGGGCAATCCAAGGTCGGGCGGAGGAAGGTCCCCAAGCTTGGTCCTTCGCGCCTTCGTGCCTTCGCGCGAACCCTGGCTTGGTAGATGGGCTCACGCGAAGACACGAAGGCGATCCCCTCGGCATGTCCTCGGCTCGACTCCTGTGCCCAGGTTCGGATCCCAACGCCCCGGATTTGAACAGGAGGACAATCCAAGGTCGGGCGGAGGAAGGTCCCCAAGCTTGGTCCTTCGCGCCTTCGTGCCTTCGCGCGAACCCTGGCTTGGTAGATGGGCTCACGCGAAGACACGAAGGAGAT
>JBBRWR010000251.1:0-3895 GCA_038249085.1 Opitutales bacterium | reverse complement strand
CCCGTGGGCGCCCGGTCGCCGCAGGGGCCGATCGGACGCCCCGGTGGGACGGACGCGCACGCCGAACGTCCCCGCGCGTGGGCGGGGCGTCGGGGGGAGGCGCAGCGGGTCTGGTGGGCCGCGGCGGGTCGTCGCGTGGCGCCCGGTCCTGACGGTCCTCGGGTCGAGGGCGGACTCCGCGCGGCGGCGTGGGCCGCCGTCGCGGCACGGGTGCGGAGGTGCGCCAGTAGGATCTGGTCGATCACGGACCGTTGCGTGATGAAGGCGACGAGGCGCATCACGCCGTGGCAGGTGGGGCACGCGAGGGGGTCGACCTCAAAGATCTGCTGGAGCAGGGTCGCCCATCGGCGGCTGGCCGCGGTCGGTGCCGGCCGTGGCGCGGGGACGATGGCGGGCGGTATCTCGGCCTCGGCCGACTCGGCCTGTCGGCGCATTCCGCGCGGGCGGTTGGCGTACCAGCCAGAGTACCGTGTCGTGACGTGCCCTTTGTCGGGGATGTGCACCAGCACCCGGGCCAGGAACTCGAGCGGGTCCACCGTCTCGGTGCCCGCCGTCGGGCCGTCGGACTTGTCGGAGCGGTAGGTGACCGCCTTCGCCGTCCGGTCGTAGGTCAACCGTTCCAGCGCGACGGGATTCCGGGCACAATAGCGCGCGAGCCGGGTGGCAAAGGCCGGGTCGTCCTCCGACACCCAATCAGCGCCGCGTCCTTGGGGCAGGGGCCAAGGACACACAACCCGCTCACCGTTGCCGGACCGCGGAAGATGCCTGGCCCCGCCACATCGGGCGGCGGCAGCGTGCCGGCGTTCTGCGTGCGCAAAGCATAGGCCTTCTCCCATGCCTCGCGGCTGCCGCTGTAAAGCTGCGAGGTGTCGTATTCGAGCTCAGCGCAGACCACGATCTCGCCCGCTACGACCCCTGCCTCGCGCTGGTCCTCGCATTCCTTGACTACGGCGGGTGGAAACTTTTTGGGAGCGGGCGGGGATGCGAGGATGTCGATGCTCTGCGGCGGGTCGCTGGCCTGCGCGCCGCGGCCAAGATCGATCGGTACGCGCGGGAGTTCAGGCGGCGGCTCGGGGGCGGGCGCCGTCTGGGCGGGAGGTCGGAGCGGCAGGCGGGCGGGCCCACGCGGCGGCTGGCCCTGCGCGCTGGTCGCTAGCAGCAGCAGCGCCGCAATCAGGGCATGCCGGAGCATCGGCCCTGCGCCCTGAGCCGCCCTTAGCCGCCCTTCTTCTTGGGTCGCGGCGGCACGGAGGTCTTGATCCCCGCCGCCTCGCGCCGCGCACGTTCCTGCTCCTCCGAGTGTGCCTCTTCCTTGCCGGTCGGCGCAAGACCGCGCGCGATGCGGTCCGCGTCGGAGCCGGCGGGGGCCTTGGGGAGGGCCTCGACATCGATGAACAGTGCAGCGGCAGGGGCCTTGCCAAGGCCGATTGAATTGCCGTGGCTGGGGATGCCGAATGCTTCTGGTGTGCGCGGCGCGCCCTTGAAGGCGGTTTCCTGCGCATAACGCTTCTGCGTCTCCTTGCGGGAGCCGGTCAGCGCGTTCGCCCCGTCCTTGCCGCCTTCGGCGCAGACCACGATCTCGCCGCTGATCGTGCCGGCGTCCGCTTCGTTGCGGCATTGCCGGGCCTGCGCCTCGTTGACCTCGGCGCGCGGCACGGTGACCAACAAGTTGATGCGCGGCTTTGCTTCGACTTCCAGAGCGGGCGCGGGCGTGGGCGTGGGCGCGGGCATGGGCGTGGGTGCAGGCGTCGGCGCTGCGGCAGACGGCGGCGCGGGGCTGTCGCTCGGTTGCGCGGCGACAGGGGGTATAGGCGACGGGCCGAAAGCAAGAGCGGATGCAAATGAAGTCAAGACGACACGAAAACCGGTCAGGACAGGCATGGCATTGCTCGACAAACCCGTCTCCATCCGCTTAAGCGCCAAGGGTATTTCCCATCCGGGTCCAACCGGCGCGGGCACCAGACCAACAGAGGGCTGAATTTCCCATGAACTCCTCGACCGATATCCCCCTAACAGCAGCCGAGCAAGCCGCCGACAACGCCATGCAGCGCGTGCTGGTGCTCGAAATGGTGCGCGTCACCAAGGCGGCGGCGATCGCGGCGGCGCAGCTGATCGGGCGCGGCGACGAGAAGGCGGCGGATGCAGCGGCGGTGGAAGCCATGCGCCGCGCCTTCGACGACCTCTACATGGACGGCACCGTGGTGATGGGCGAGGGCGAGCGTGACGAGGCCCCGATGCTGTTCATCGGCGAGAAGGTCGGCATCGGCAAAGGCCCCAAGATCGACATCGCACTCGATCCGTTGGAAGGCACCACGATCACTGCCAAGGCCGGGCCCAATGCGCTCGCGGTGCTGGCGGCGGCCGAAGAAGGCTGCCTGCTCAACGCGCCCGATGTCTACATGGACAAGCTCGCGGTCGGCCCCGGCTATCCCGAAGGCATCATCGACCTGGCCAAGTCTGCGACCAAGAATGTCAGCGCGGTGGCCAATTCCAAGGGCGTGAAGCCGTCGGAAATCAATGTCTGCGTGCTCGACCGACCGCGCCATGCCGAGTTGATCGCAGAGCTGCGCGCGCTGGGCTGCGGCGTGGTGCTGATCGGTGACGGCGACGTGGCCGGCGTGATCGCGGTCACCGACGAGGAAACCACCATCGACATGTATATGGGCCAAGGCGGCGCGCCTGAAGGCGTGCTTGCGGCAGCGGCGCTGCGCTGCGTCGGCGGGCAGTTCAACGGCCGGTTGGTGTTCCGCAACGACGACGAGAAGGCCCGCGCCCGTAAATGGGGCATCGAGGACCTGAACCGCATCTACAAGCTCGAAGACCTCGCCAAGGGCGACTGCATCTTCGCTGCCACGGGGGTTACGGACGGCTCGCTGCTGCGCGGCGTGAAGCGCCGCCGCAAGGCAACCGGCGAGATGATCCTCACCACCGAAAGCGTGGTGATGCGCGCCTCGTCGGGCACGGTGCGGTGGATCAGAGGCGAACACCGTATCGGGTGATCGGCTGACGGGGACAGCGTTCGCTTCGAGCAGGACGGCTCCTGCGCACCATTTTCAAAGACGTGCGGTGGATTCGGGGCGAGCACCGTATCGGGTGACGGCCGCAACCGCCCAAGTTGCAGCCAAGCGCGACTTCACCTAAAATTGCGTGATGCCCCGCAAGTCACTCCGCAATTTCCGCTCCTATGCCACCTTGGAGGCGCTCAACATTGTGTTTGTGCCGGCCGCTGTCTTGTTACTGGCACCGCCTGGCAACTGGCCGGAGGTCCTTGCGATGGGGCTCGCTATAGCAGCCTGCGCGGGGTTCCTGCTTGTCGGCGCCGCCTATTGGGCCGGTTTGGACCAGCGGCTCACCAGCGCAAATCGCTCCGCCATGACGCGAGCTCTGGCTTTGGCCCACCGGCTGGAAATACCGCTATTGTTGATTACGGGAGCCGCTGTGCCGATGCTGGCCTTTGCAATCTACAATGGCGGCTGGAGCTGGCCTGTCATCGGGGCCGCGATGCTGACGCTGCTCGCCGCCTTGGAATACGTCAATTACTACCACCGCCAGCTCCAGCATTTCGACCGTTCGAGCGACTTCAAGAGGCTCATGACTGGCGGCGGCTTTCGGCGGTCACACATGGCGAGAGACCTCGCCGCTTACCGAAGCGGACGATGAAGCGGTTGCCATAGGCAGAGTGTCAGCTTTCCACACAATCCCGGCGGTTCAACCTCCCGATAGCTTTTTTGAAACGCTATCGTTTTCCTGCGCTTACGTTACCGTCGCCATCATCGGGATAGGAAATTCAATCGGGGTCGGTCGAGTATCCGGCGAACGTACGGCGCGATCGCGGACCCCGCGAGGGCCGCCGGGCGCGCGGCGGCCTGACCTCCGCCCGCCGCCGCGCCTCGGT
>JBBRWR010000250.1:0-4001 GCA_038249085.1 Opitutales bacterium | reverse complement strand
TTCGCGTTGCGCTCGCCGGATTGGCGCTGCTGTCCAGCATGCCTCGTGTCTCTGCGGCGACCCCGTCGTCCCCGGAGCCGAAAACACGAATCGTGGTGCTCACCGACATCGGCGGTCGTGAACCCGATGACGAACAATCGCTCATCCGGCTGCTCGTTTACGCGAACCACTTCGACATTGAGGCGCTGGTGGCGAACACCTCCGCGTGGCAACCGACGGACGTTCACCCGGAACTCATCCGCGCGGTTGTCGAAGGCTACGGCAAGGTGCGTGACAACCTGATGGTGCACGCCCCCGGGTTCCCCACGGCGGAGTCGCTGCTCAACGTGATCCGCACCGGCCGCGCCGCGGTCGGGATGACCGGGGTGGGTAACGAAATGGGCACGGAGGCATCGCGATTAATCGCCGAAGCTATTGAACGACGCGATCCGCGTCCGCTATGGATCCTCGCGTGGGGTGGGGCGACCGATTTTGCGCAGGCACTTTGGGACCTGCAAAAAACCCGCTCGGCCGAGGAGGTGCGGCGCCTCACCGCGAAATTGTGGGTTTACGACATCGCCGGCCAGGACGACACCGGCGCCTGGATCACGCACACGTATCCGGAGATCAGATGGCTGCGCAGCAGCACGCAATTTTTCGGCATGTCGCGTCGTTTCGATGGCACCAAGAAGTATATTGAGGCACGCGGCGGCAACGAGTCGGTGATGAGTCGCGAATGGATCCAGGAAAACATCCAGACGCACGGCACCCTCGGTGCGTTGTATAAGCATGCCGCCTACATCTACGAAGGCGACACGCCGTCGTTCCTCCACCTGCTTCCCACCGGTCTCGGCGACCCCGAGCAGGCGCACTTCGGCTCGTGGGGCGGGCGGTTCACGCTCGAACCACGGAAGAACGTCCCCGTGCCCGCCGTCCCGCGCGTCACCACGCAGGGCAAGTATCACGATTACTGGATGCACGCCGACGCGACCGACACGTGGACCTACGAAGGCACGACTTACGCCCACCAGTGGGCGCCGCTCTTTCGCTGGCGCGAGGCGTTCCAGCACGATTTCGCCGCCCGCATGGATTGGACCACAACGTCCGATTTCCGCCGCGCCAACCACAACCCAAGCGCCGCACTCGATGGCGACCCGAGCCGCCGAATCGTTTATCGCACGGTGCGCGCCGGCGACGACGTCCGCCTCTCCGCGGCCGGCTCCAGCGACCCCGACGGCAATGCGCTCGCTTACGAGTGGTTCCACTACCGCGAGCCGAGCACGTTCGCGGGGAGCTGCGCCTCGCCGATCGCACCGCGCGCGAAGTGGCGTTCACCGCACCGGATGTTTCCTCACCGCAAACCGCGCATATAATCCTTGTGGTGCGCGACGACGGCGTGCCGGCGTTGTTCAGCTACAAGCGCGTGATCGTGACGATCGAGTCACGGAGTTTGCCCGCCCCGGGGCTGTAAGCGCGCGGTCAGCCCGCGCGCCTCGCCGGCACCAACCACATCAAGCGCTGCTACTGACCGGCGGCGGCAACTACCTTGTCACCGCGCACCATCAGAACGAAAGGCGAATTCATGACCGACACAATCATGGGCGGCACCGGCAACTCCGCGACCGATCTCGGCTCCGCAACGGCAGCAACCCGACGATCTCGGAAAGTATTTTCCACGACCCGGGCGGCAGCGTGGCCGATCCGAGAGGGTCAGGCCGTAAAACGTTAGCTGAAACGAACCACATTGACGCGAACGGCCGCCGGCGTGCCCATTGAGTTGTTCAGCGATCCAGCGGTGCGGAACGGCCACGGTGCGCCGGAGAGTACGAGCCACGTGGATTTTCGAGCGGGCAAAATTTAGCGTTTTACGGCCTGACCCCCGCTATGGGACCCAAGGTGACAAGCTCGCTTGAGGCGATGAATGCGCTCCTGACCAAAATGGCTGCTAGCCTCGATTACCACGGACAAGAGTTCGGCTAACATTTTGGTTAGCGGCCGGTGTAGGTGGTAAGGCGAAGCCGGCGCCCCTGCCACCAAGGTATTGGTACCGTACGCTGGCACAGTTCCGAAGCGAGGACGATGGGCAGATGAGTCCGGCGATGGAACTCGACGCGAACCTCATCGGGCGTGATTTCGACCTGCGCCGGCATGTCCAACAGGTCGCGGAAGATCTGGCGGGCTTGGGCATCAGCATAGCCGCGCATGTGACGAGCCAGCAGTCGATACAGCCCGCTGGCGATGACAAGCAGGGCCATGTCGAAATCGACCTTCATGCCGACGGCGGAACTGAGAGCGTTCATGTGGAAGAACCGGACGGCGTCGCTGAGGGTGTTCTCGATCAGCATCCGGTGGGCGTAGCGGACGATCAAGCTCTCGACTGCACTCTTGTGCTGATTGGTCAGCAGAATCGTCGGCTCCTCATGGCCCAAGTCCTGGACAAAGATTTGGCGAAACTGGCGCCCGGCGAGACGGACGCGCTGTTCGAAGATGCGGGGCGTGCGGTACAAGCGGGTGGGTACGTCCAACTCCACCTGCCGCCACGCTGAGCGCGGCAGTGCGTAGACCTCTTTCAAAAGTGAAGGCGAGCGACGCCGCAGGGTGATGAAGGCAATCTTCATGACGTCCAGCTTCGCCAGGTTGGCGTAGGTCGTGAGCTTCGAATCGAAGACCAGGTGTCGCGGGAGCTGGCCGTGGGCTTTCCTCCAAAAGGAGACGAACCGGAAAACTTCGTCCGCCTCTTCGCCCTTGCGCAGATCGGCATTGGAGTAGCAGAAGCTCTGGCTTTTTTCGTCCTGGGCGAGGAAGACGAGGATGCTCGGCTGCCGCCGGCTGCGCATCGACACATAGTGTTTCTCGACGATGGGGCTCTTGCCGTAATAAGGCACGGAGTGGAAATCCAAGTTGAAGGAAGAGCCGTCCCACAGCTTCGGGCCGAGCGCCAGGTCATGCCAACCGGCCAGCAGGCGCTGGGTCTGCCGGGGCGCAATCCGGCAGGAATACTCCGACAAATAACTTCGCTTCGGGATGACGTTCAATCCGGCGAACAAGGCCAAACCCTCGTCGGCCACCAGGGGCATGATATGGCTCTTGCGCTCGATGGAATGCAGTTTGAGCGCCAGAGCGGCGCGCAGCGCGTGGGCCGGCGGAATCATCTTGGAACCGGGCAGCCGAGCGGTCTCGGCCAGGGTGTCGAGGCGCAGGGCGGCCAAGTCCGGCAGGAATAGAAACAGCCCGCCGCAACGAGTGAAGAACTTCCGGCTTTCCAGCGAAAAGCTGCGCACATCGGCGACCGGCTCAACGGTGGGACCCAAGCGATGGGGCCGCTCCTCGTCGAGCCGGCGAGGCAGCGCGGCGAAGCCCTCGGCTTTGAGCACCTCGCGCACCGCGGTCGGGCTCAGCGGCAGGCCTTGGGTCTTGAGCGACTCGCTGATCTCATAGATGGAGTGGTTCTGCTTGCGCAACGAAACGATCAGCGGGCGGGCCGGCGACTTCTTCGGTTGCAGGCGGGGCCCGGTCCGGGTGCTCAGGAAAAACGCCGGCTTGGCGTTGCGGCGGAACGCATGACATAGCACCCGAAAGGCGCCGGGAGAGTAACCGAAATCCCGGGCGACCTCCGCCGAGGGCCTCCCGTCGACGAAATAAGCTCGAAGGGCCTCGTATTGGCGTTGCTTCGGCAGTTTGGGACGAAGGAAAAAACGCCGCGGCTCTGTTAGTGTAATTGGTGACGTGAACGCCACATTATTACGCTGTGACATGGCTACTACCGGTGTCAACAGGATACTTTAAATTATCGGCGGCGGGAGCATCTCTCGGCTATTCTCCTATGAGAATAGGCCAATGACTTGGCATGCCTGATCTTGACCGCCGGCCGCCAGCGAGCACATGTCAGTATGTCACAATAACAAGTACGTATTTTGGACGCACTATTTATCTAACCCAGATTCCACCCCTCCAGAGCGGGACTGGAGATCAAATCATACCGCCATGTTAGGCCAACCCCGCTTCGTGGAAATCGAGGCTAG
>JBBRWR010000249.1:0-4007 GCA_038249085.1 Opitutales bacterium | reverse complement strand
AGTCTCGCAAACCAGCAGGCTCAATTCATTGCCCATAATCTTGAATCCAATCCAAAGGGTAATTGCCCCAGCGCTGCACGGCGTCAGAAATGGACCCGAGAACCTCGTCGGGCACCTGCCAGGGAATCTCACCGTGGTTGTATTGGGTCAGGCCCAAACTTTGTAGCAAGTTGCGGGGACTGCTTTGGGCCAAATCCCTTCAGATTTTCCGCGAGGAACGCGGCGACCTGGCATTCCGTTTCCGGAGAGTGACCGCGGCGCCGAACCTTCTCCAGATTCGCCAGGGTCGGAGTCCATCCGCCTTCCTGGAGAAAGCCCAAGTTGGCGGCGATTTCTTGGCCAATGACGTTGGATCGTCTGAAGCCACCGAAGGCGCGAAGAGTGGTTCCGCAAAAGCCGGCAAAGTCAGCTTGTATGACGCACACCTGGTAACGGAGGGGGCCTGGGCGGGTCTGGATGAAGCGCGATACGGCCGAATCGGGCCCGGATCGCTGTTGGGTAGTCAATAAGCAGCCCACCATCCGGTCCCAAAAAACCGTTTGCGTGATCGGAGGCTTTCTCTGTCTCAGGTTGGTGGATATTCTCTTCCAACCGAACGGACTGTTGGCGTGTTCCTTGAAGAACACCTTGACGCGGGCCATATCGCGAGCCGTGACGTGCCAGACAATTTTCATCCGCTACGGGGTTGATTGCCCGAGGTTGGTCGGGGCGATGGCCAAGGGTGAACTCGCCATGACCGCCGCGACTGTGGACCACTTGGTGGCGATGGAAGCCGGGACCGGAGCAACCTTCGCCGGGCGCCCTGGCATCGGAGCCTTCTGGCCCAGGATCGTCATGTTCGCGGGCTTCATCTTGAAGTAATCCACCCCCGCCGCCGGCAAAACCGTCTGGTTGAGATAGCTGCTGTTCAGGACGTCCTCGGAATTTCCCATGTTTTTGATGAGGAAATCCATGCCCATGTGCAGGGCGTAATGATGTGACGCATACCCGTGCCGCAGGATGTCGTTGTCCCAAACCGCTGTCCGGTCCGCGAGCTTCAGGTCGGCCTCCTTCGGCGGCGGCGCCCACCCCTGGGGCTTGATCCCCGCCAGCTCCTGAATCCTCTCGAAGGCCTTGCGCGAAAAATAACCCGGGGTGAGTCCGGCCACCTGGCACTGTTGCAGGATGCCGGGCAATTCGTCGTGCATCTTGACCGTGCGCGTCTTGGCCGGGGTCTTGGCGCGAAACCCTGTGATGACTCCGTTGCCGAACGAATGATTACTCCAGTCCGGCCGCATCCGCTGCGCTTCGTCGGGGCGCAGGCCGGAGAGCATACACTGGGCGTAATAGGGCAGCATGGCACCCCGGATGCGTTCCCGGCCGGCGGGTTCGGTGGCGGCGAGGTCCAGCAGGCGCTGGCACACCGCGACCCGGAAGTAGCTGATCGTGCCGTCGTTTTTGACGGTTGGCCGGTCGACGTGCGCGACCAGATTGGCCGCGATGTGCCGGTTCTTCTCCAAGTAATGCGAGAAATTATTGAGGATGTCGTAGCGGTCGCGCTGCGTGCGCGCCGCCACGGTCGCGTCCGTGACAAACGCCTTCACGTTCGCCGGGGTGATGGCGGAAATCTTGCCGATCTTCTGCGTCTTGAAAAACTTGTTCAGGACGGTCGTCGTGGTCACCCGGGTGATGGCCTCGGTGCCGCGGTGGTGGCGGGCCTCGTTAAAATCATCCAGGGCCTTGTCGGCTGCGATTTCCTGCACGACCGTGGGATTGCGGGTGAGAAAGTAGTCGACCGCGAACCGGAGGGACGCGCCGGGCTGCGCCGCCTGCAGGCGAAAGAAGGCATTTTGCGCTTCTTGCAGATCCTCGTTGGTGGGGAAAGTCGTCTGCACGGTCCGCGTTGGTAAACTTTTCCCTTGCCCCGCTGCGTTCACCAGTTCAGCAATCTTCTGTTCTGCTAACGCAGAGGTCTTGAAGTTCTTTTCCACCTTGATACCGCAAAGCCTGCCCGTCACCCGATAGGAGATACTTCCGCCGGGGTTCTTGAACGGGACCACTTTGAGGGTGTGTTTTATCAGCATAGTCTGGAGGGGTCAGCAGTTCGACATTCGGTTCGACAATCCTGACCTATTTAGACAATATCTGATAACTTGGCATACTCAATGGCAGTCTGGTCGAGCGACGCAAGTATCTCTAAGGGAAAGAATAAAAGACCGAAGAATGGAATCGGGGCGTAGCTTAGCCTGGTAGAGCGCTACGTTCGGGACGTAGAGGTCGTCAGTTCGAATCTGACCGCCCCGACCATTCACGCAAAACTGCAGAACGGATTATAACGAAGCTCGTGTCCCACGGTGGTGAGCGGACCATGCCCCGGAGCAATAACGGTGTCGGCGGGCACTGCGGTCAGAATTCGCCGCAGACTCTGCTGGAGTTGCACTTGGGAGAAATACGCGCCCCCGGCTGACCCGGCAAAAACGAGATCACCCGAAATCAACAAGCCCCCGCGGCGGCTGCCTCCTCCACCATCCTCCACCAGGTAACAATTGTGCGCGGCCGCATGCCCCGGCGTCGCAAACGCCCGGACGCGCAAAGGACCATACTGGCGGGTCGCCTCGTCTTCCAAGCCCGTGGCGCAGGGCGCGGCCGCCCCAACTGGGACGAAAGCCGCCGGCACTTGGAAGCGCGCCACCACATCACACAGCCCACCAGCGTGCTCGCGCTCCACGTGGGTCAGGAACACGGCATCGACGTAACGCACCGACGGTGGCCAGACCGAGTCCAAGGCCTCGACACCCGCGCCCGTGTCGAACAGCACCGCGCGCCTGGAGCCGCACTCGCCCACCAGGTAGGCATTGGCGACCCCGATGCCATGGGGCATGCGCAGCGGCCACACACAAAAGGGCAGCGCCCCAATGTCCGGAACCGGGTATTTGCCCACCCCCAGGGCGCAGACCCCCACCTCATTGAGCCCCAACACGGCGGAGAGTCGGCGCAATTCTTCAGCCGATAGTTCTCCCCGATAATCAATCGCATCGCGCAAACGCTCCCGCGTCACCACTGCCCTTGACGCCACCGCATCCTCCGTCAACCCCGCGCGGTGCATGGCCTTTTCCAAGACGTCACCCAGCTCGTCTTCCAGTGGATATGTCGAGGTTGTCGTCACCTGAAATCAAGCTAGCAGCCGGACCCGGACGGAAACAACGATATCTTCCCTTTCGCTCCCGCAGTCGGCCGGGCAAAATTCATTTTGTTTTTTTGCGCCCGTGGCGCAGCCTCGATCCATGGACGACAGCCAAAAGGAAATTCTCGAAATTTTCACCCGCACCCGGGCCCTGCTGGAGGGACACTTTGTGCTCCGGTCCGGACTGCATAGCGGGCATTATTTTCAGTGCGCCCAAGTCTGCCAGCACATGGATGCGGTGGAGCGCCTCGCGGAACTGCTGCTCGCCAAAGTCCGGGCCGACGGATTGGAGTTTGCCACCGTGCTGGCCCCGGCGATGGGCGGGCTCGTGGTCGGTCAGGAGGTGGCCCGCCAAGCCCGCGTCCGCTACATTTTCGCGGAAAAGGAAAACAATGCCCTGGTGCTTCGCCGCGGCTTCACTCTCGCGCCGGGCGAACCGGTCCTGGTGGTGGAGGACGTCGTGACCCGGGGCGGCCGGGTTCTCGAGTGTATCGAGCTACTCCGCGCCGCGGGGGCGACCACGGCCGGAATCGCCATGCTGGTGGATCGCAGCGCAGGCGCCGCGCTGTTCAGCATTCCCGCGATCTCCCTCCTCCGCCTGAGCTTTCCCACCTACCAGGCCGATGCCCTGCCGGAATGGCTGGCCCGCAAGCCGGTGCAGAAACCCGGCAGCTGAGGCCCGGGGAAGAAGCCCTCCCCGACTCTAGTATTACTACGTTAAGTAAAAGATTGCGTTTTCTGCGCCCTTTCCATGGACTTTCCGGCCATGGAATGGTCCGGTCCGCTTTTTCAGCGCAGCGCCAAGCATCTGAGCGATTTTCTTTCGCCGGTGGTGGCGGAACTT
>JBBRWR010000248.1:0-4027 GCA_038249085.1 Opitutales bacterium | reverse complement strand
GGCCGCCGTGCGCTCATCGTCGCACGCAAATTGACCGAAAATCTAATCATTCCCGCACTCCAGCCGGTCGCCCAGTGACCCTGAGCCTATATCAAGTTTCTTGCGCATTTTGCGCGGGATTTGCCGGATAAGTGACTAAAGCGCCCGAAGTCCACCCGCCGCCGCGGGTGTTCCGCCGTTTCCTTTGATCGCCATGGCCCGTGCTTGGATCGCCGTACGATCCGCCGACTTGAGCCGGGCGAGGTTTCGTACCTGCAACGCCATCCGCTGATTCTTCGCGAGCAACGCCTCGTGCCGCAGCAGAAAATCCCAATACAGCGTCGTAAACGGACACGCCTCTGCCCCCACCGACTGCGCCGGATCGAACCGACACCCCGCGCAGTAGTTGCTCATGCGGTCAATATACTTCCCCGTCGCCGCATACGGCTTTGAAGCCATGATGCCGCCATCGCCATACTGCGACATGCCGAGTGTGTTCGGCAGCTCGACCCACTCGACCGCATCCACGTAGACCGCCAGATACCACGCATGGACTTGCTGCGGCTCCACCCCGAGCAGCAGCGCATAAAGCCCCGTCACCATCAGCCGCTGGATATGATGGGCGTAACCGTGTTCCAAGGTCTGCCCGATACTGTGCCGCAGGCAGTTCATCTCGCACTTTCCGGTCCAGTAAAACTCCGGCAATTGTTTCTTCGCCCCCAGCGCGTTCAGTCCGAGGTAGCGCGGCATGTGGTGCCAATAAATTCCCCGCACATACTCCCGCCATCCGAGGATCTGGCGGATGAATCCCTCCGCGCTGGCAAGGGGCACCTTCCCCTCGCGATACGCTCCCTCCGCCGCCGCCACGACTTCGCGCGGGTTGAGCAACTTCAAGTTCATCGCCGCCGAGATCCGCGCATGAAACAACCACGGTTCCGCCGTCCACATCGCATCCTGAAACTGCCCGAAGTGGGGCAACCGGTGCTCGATGAAATCCCGCAACGTCGCCCGCGCGTCCTCCGGCGTCACCGGCCAGGAGAATGCCTTGAGCTCGCCCGGATGGCTCGCGAACCGCTTTTCCACCAGCGCCAACACCGCCCGCGTAATCGCAACGGGCTTGGTCAAGACCGGCGCGCGCAGCTTCTCCGCCTTGGGCCCGCCCTGCTTGAAACTCCCGCGATTGGCGGGGTCGAAATTCCACTGCCCTCCCTCCGGCCCGCCATTCTTGTCGAGCAACACGCGGTGCTTTCGCCGCACCTCCCGATAAAAAAACTCCATCCGCAGGATCTTCCGGCCCGCGGCGTGCGCTGCGAAATCCGCCCGGGTTTGGAAAAAGTGCCGGTCGTCTCGCACCTCCAGCGGCAGCTTCGCGGCCTTCGCCGCCGCCGCCATCGCCTCCTGCACCCGCCACTCGCCCGCCTCCGTCATGATCAACCGTTCCGGCTTGAGCCTTGCGACCGCGCGCGCCAACTCCCCCGCCAGCGTCTGCGTGTTCCCAGCCGCGTCGAGCTCCGTGTATTCGACCCGCCGCCCCAGTTTCTTCTGCGCGTCGCGAAAGTGCCGCATCGCCGCCAGGAATACCGCGATCCGGGGCTGGCTCGTCCAGACGTGCTCCGATTCCGCCGCCACCTCCGCCATCCAGATCGCGTCCCGTTTCGGATCGAAGCCGTCGAGCGCCGCCGACTCCGCGTCGAGTTGATCCCCGAGCACCAGCACCAGCGAACGCACCGCTTTCGCCGCGCTCATCGCGTCGCCTCCGCTTCGCCGGCCGTGGTAAAATCCGTCGCCCGCCAGACGGGCGGGTCGTTCACTTCGTTCATGCGGTGGAGGGTTGGAGGGTTGGAGGGTTGGAGGGTTGGAGGGGCTGGAGGGGAAAGACGAAAACATCAACCGGGAGCGCGGCGAGCCCGGACGCCGGTCTGCCGTTCAGGCGTGAATCCGGCGAGCCGCGCCGGCTCGACCGAAAATTCCGAAACCGTCGGCGCATTGACGCGATAGGGCGCATGATGCCCGCGGCCGGAATAGAGCCGGGGCGCCCGGTCGCGTCATGGACGTCCGTGCGAACGTTGAGCTCGAGAAACCACGACACCCACGGCACGGGCGGAAGCTAAAGTAATGAAAAACTGGAGTAATTTGATTTTAACGGGGAGGAAAAGCGAACGAGGCCATGCGGAATCTACTTTGGCCCCATCCGAGCCCCGAGTGAGTAGTGGGAAGATGCCATTCTCAACCGAAATGCCAACGGAAACGGTTCAACGATACAACGCGCGTTGCCCGCGGCGGATGCCTCCACCGGATGGGCTCCTCAAAAAAATGCGGCGGACGTAATGCGTGGCGTCGCGTCAGCCGGTGGGGTCGCGCGAACCGGGAGATTCGCGGCTTGCGGTTCAGGACGACGCGGGGTGTTCTGAGCTTCGTCCCATCGAACCGGGTCGAGCCTACTCGCATTATCGCCATGCAATATATCCTCATTGTCTTGCAGCTTACCGTGGCCCTCGGAATTTTGAACGTCTGGCTGCTTCGCTCGGGCAAGGCGACGCCGTTTCGCGGGGGTGACGCGAAGACCCTGCGCGAGGAATTCGCCGCCTACGGCCTGCCCTTCTGGTTCATGGTCGTGGTCGGCGTGCTCAAGGTGGGGCTGGCGCTGGCCCTCCTCGCCGCGCTATGGCTTCACGCCTTGGCGCGGCCGGCTGCCATCGGCTTGGGCTTGCTCATGCTGGGGGCGTTCGTGGTGCACCTCAAAGTGAAAGACCCGATCAAGAAAGCCCTGCCCTCTCTCGCCGTACTCGCGATGTGCGCCGCAATTGTGCTGCTGTAGCCGACCGGCTGGTCAGAACGCGGCCAAACTCAGGTAGGCATTCAGCGCCAGATAGAGCAGCGCCGGTGTCGTCTGGGCCAGATTGTCTTTGATTTTGATCCGGACGCCGACTGCGACCAGCATCATCACGGCCAGCCCGCCCGACGCGGCGCGCCCCAGCCACGGCTGGCTCAGGCCGGCGACCAAACCGATCGCCGCGCCCAGTTGCAATGCGCCGACCAGCACGCGCTGCGCTCCAAGGCGATAGCGGTCGAACTCCCGCTTCAAGTAGGTCGACAGAAAACACGCCGAGCCGTACCCCAGAAAAGAGATGGCGGAAAAGAGGATCAGCGCGACGTTCAAGCGTGCGACTATAAAGCATCCCCGAGCCTGCGCATACCTAATTCCCGCGGCGATCCGAACGGGGTCTGCCTGTTACCTGTTACGGTCCGTCGAAATGGGGTTTGCCGGTTGAAAGTTTGATGGCGGACGGGACGGAATGGTCGGCTTGAAACAGGTAACAGGCAGACCCCGTCGGGTCAGTCCGAAAGAGTGGTGGGCAGCACCGACGGGAGACGCTGCCCGATTGAATCAGAACGCGAACGAGTTCGTCAGGGTCCAAGTCCGCTCCGGCGGAATGCGGAAGTTGCCATATGATCCGTCCGCATTGGCCTTGATCGGGATGATCTCCTCCTTCCCGTTCAGGTTGCGCACGTTCAGGTTCACGTTCCAGATGATGTTCTGGCCGACAACTTGCAGCCGGCGCTTGTAGCCAATACTCAGGTCCACGGCGGTCTCCCTCGGCCCCCAATAGGGTGCGCTGATGTCAGCCACGTTCAGGCCATCGGCGTTCGGGATCAGGGGGTAACCGATGCCGATCTTGTCCTGCCAGCGCAGGGCGCCGCCGAAATTCACGCCCTTGAGACGTCCGCTGTGGATGGCGTAGTTGGTGACGAGATTGGCCCGCCATTTGCGGATTTCCGGAGAAGCCGTTCCGGACAAGGCGGCCGCGGCCCGGATCGGGGTGATGGTCTCGGTATCATATTGCGACCAGAAATTTAGGGTTTGGGTCGAGCCGGACGGGGTCAGGTCGCGGATCGCGGATCAGGCTGGCAGTTGAGCGAAGCTGGGGTACGGGGCGGCCTCGATCGGCAACGTTAAACTCGTGGTCTACGGCAAACTGATGCGGGCAATCGCCGGCTCGCCGTCAACCTGAACCTCGGCACGGCCGCGGCCTTCAGCCCCAACCTG
>JBBRWR010000247.1:0-4072 GCA_038249085.1 Opitutales bacterium | reverse complement strand
CTCCTTGGTCGCAAGGCGCTCCCGCGCCAAGCGCACCGCCTCGTGCAGTTTCCGCTCCAGTTTTTTTTGCGGCAACAACTGGTCGATGTAGGACGCCACGTGGATGTCCGTTTGTTCCGGCTTCAACAACCGGATCGTCTCCTCGCGGCGCCCGGCGCACAAAATCAGTCCGAGCGGCGGTTCCTCGTGGGCGCGCTGCTCGTGTTCCCGCAGCCAGCCAAGATAAAGCTCCATCTGCCCTTTGTCCGCCGCCTGAAATTCCCCAAGTTTTAAATCTATTGCGATGATTCGCCGGAGGTCGCGGTGGAAGAAAAGCAGGTCGAGATAATGGTCGATGCCGTCGATGGTCATCCGCTTCTGCCGGGCGACAAAGGTGAACCCACGGCCCAGCTCCACCAAAAACGCCTCGATTTCCCGTAGGATAGCCGACTCCAAGTCCTTCTCAGCATAGCTGTCCTTGAGGCCCAAAAAACCGAGGACGTAAGGATCGCGGAACACAAGGTCGGGCGAGACGTGGTCATGTTCCCGCAACGCCGCCAGCTCTTGCCGCGCAAGTTTCTCCGGTTTTTTCGACAGCGCAGTTCGCTCGAACAGCATCGACTGAATCTTCTGCTCCAAGGCCCGCGTGCTCCACCGCTCGATCCGGCACATCTCGGCGTAGAACTCCTGCTTCAGTGGATCGTCGAGCCGGATTATGTGGGTGAAATGTGTCCAGCCCAATTGTGCAGTCAGTGCCTGCACAATCTTAAAGTCCGGGAATACCTCCGCGAACCGCACCATGTTGAACAGGTTTCTCCGGCTGAACCCCGCCCCAAATTCCTCCGCCAATTGTGCAGCCAGTGCCTGCACAATCTCCCCGCCGTAAGCCGCCCGTTTCTCGTTCAAGACTTCGCGCCGAATCCGGTCGCCCACCTGCCAATAGAGCAGCGTGAGCCCGGAATTTACCGCCTGAGCGACACGCTCGCGGGTCGCCAAAATAAGTTCCCGCAGCTCGGCGTGCAGCTTCGGCACCGGCGAATGCTTCGGAGATGGGGCTACGGCATTGCGAAGCGTAAAATCATCAAGCGGACGGACGCAGAGGAGTCCACGTTGTAAATGTGCGGACATATTTATATCGCGACCCGGTTACTCCGCGAGCGCGCATCCAACGCCGCGCGGGCCAAGGAGGTTGTCGCCACGCTTGCGCTCGGTTGGTAGGCCACCAACGCGCCTTGCGATGGCGCGACCGTCCGGACAGCGAACAGTCTGGTCGCGCTCACCGCACCCCTGACCTGCGCGCCGTGCCCGTAGGCCAGACTGTGCGCCAGCGTGGGTTTGACGGAGCGCTCCGCCCATGCCCGCTGGTTGCGCAACTGGTCGAGGTCCGGCACCAACTCTCGGACGCGCAGATCAACGCCATAAATCGTCACCGACCGGCGCGGGAACGCGAGCAACGCGAACATTTCGGCATGACCGGGAAAGATGGAGAACGACACGTAACCACTCCGCGATTGCAGCGAATTCCTCCTTCGCGTGCTCGTCGGCAACAGTCCTTGGGTTTCAACCGGCACATGGGCCGCGGTGCCGTGATAGAGCCGCAACCAACCATCCGGGTTGGCGCGCAACCACCGCGCCAGACGGAGCACAGCCTCCGGCAACGCTTCGCCGGCCGCGAGTTCCCTTAGCGGATTGGTGGCCTCAATCATGCGGATAAATATTTCAACCGAGTTCGTTCAAGCCCGTGCCGCCCGTCGTGAGGTCGAGGAGCAATTGAACCACCGCCCGTTTTCCGCAGCTATCCAGGCGCACGAAGTTCCCCGCGAAGTCCACCGGCGTTCCCTTCTGCAAATTGCCGAGAATTTCCCACGCGGCGATTTCGCCGGACGACGCGCCCGCGTGACCACGGGCCATCCGCCGGAGTGTGTCTAACGCGACTGTGCTCGCGGCCGTCATGCGGCGACTCCGGTTCGAATGCCCTGCGTCGCCGACGCGGTGTTGACCGTCGCGACACTCGGTCCGACCGGCGTCACCGACACCACTTCCGGCCAGCGCACCCCCGTAATCTGCGTCGCCGCATAGCGCGCCGATTCATTGCGCAGTCGCTGCCAGCATCCCAGTGACGGCGTCCAATGAAACCCAAAGGTCCGCAGCTTCGCGATGGTTTCGGCCGGCGGTTTCGCCTCGTGGTAGATCCGCACGCGACACTCCTCCGCGCTGTCTTCCACCCGCCCGCCGGAAAATGCCATCGTCACCGACCCGCGCCCGCCCTCGTCGGCCAGCCCTTTCAGCCGTTGCTCCATCCGCCGAATGTTGGCACCGTTGTTCGTGAGTTTGTAATTGGGGAAACCGAACCGTCCCGCGAAGTCGGGCTTGAGCAGTTCGCGGGCGCTCGTTTCCCGCAGACCGCATTCGGCGACCAGTTGCGCGACTTTTTCGTCGTCGGACAGCCGTCGATTGCGGACGATCAGATTCGCAGCCTTCATGGTCGCCTGTAGTTTCTCGGCTGCGGCGATTTTGGCATGTAATTGCGGGACCGCATCGGTGGCTTCCGAGCGGATAATGCGTGGAGTGGAGGGAGAGTTCATAAGGTCAGGGTGAAATTCCGGGCCGCTGGCGCGGCCCGCGTTGCAAGGTGAGAGACGGCCGATCCATTGTCGGACGGTGGGCCAATTGGCGGCCCGGGCTTTCCACAATTCGCAGTCGGCGCTTCCGCGCTTTCGCGAGCAGGTCCTCGGTCGCGGCGTCACCGGGAAACGCGACGACCGTGCGCGCGAGTTCGACCAGCGTCGTGTTACGTTCCGTCGGAGTGGCGGGACCGTCGTGCATCCAGTTCGCCGTGACACGCCATACCGGCACGCCGCGCGGTTGCGCCCAGGCTTCCAACTGCGCGGCCACCCCGTCGCTACCATCGGTGTGAATCTGTTTCGCGCCGATCTTCCGCATGGTTTGTTCCAGAAAGGCAAAGTCCTCGACGCTTACCACGTAGTGCCGTCCGCCGGTAACGATGACACCCAAGGCTCGCGCGCTCATGGCCAGCGAAACCCCTGCCGTTGCTGACGGGTCAGCGGCAGCCCCTGCCCGAGCGGAGCCTGATACGGTTTCATCGGCGCCGGCGACTCGACCGCCAGCCGCTCCCGCACCCAGCTCCGCGCCTCCGCCACCCGGGCCAGCGCCGCACGCACGGCTTCGTGCGCGGGCGTGCCTTTGAGGCAATCGAAGTTCGCGCTCACTTTCAGCGCGAACTCCGCCTGGCCGAGGTGGTCGTCGAGGTGCGACCGGGTGGACGGGGCGACGGGCATCGGTTTAGGCCGCGACTCTGGCGGCGGCGGCCGGAGGCGGAGTCGCGGGTGTGTTCGTCGGGGTCGCGAATTCCCTCCGGGTCTGCCGATCCTTTTCGCGGAGTGCGGCGTTCACGAACGCCTTGTCCTTGAGGTAGGGATTCACGCCCTCCAGGTCGTGGTCGATGCGCGCCTTCGCCTCCACGGTCTGCTCGTTGTAAAACGCGCGCGCCTGCGGGAGCTGCTTCTGGATGAGCCGCATCTCGTTTTCGTGTTTCTGCTGGTCGCGATAGAGAAACGTCTCGATCGCGCGCTCGGGGTTTTCCTTCACGAGCCGGGTGTAATACACGACGTCGTCAGGGTTCGCTTTCTTGTGCGCCTCGATCTTCTTCTTCACCTCGGGATTATCCCGGAAGACGAGCGGCTTGGGTTTGGTTGCTTCAGTTTTTTCTTTTTGGTCGATGGCCATATGCGTGTTGGTTTAGGCCGCCTCTTGATGTGCGGGCGGTGTCGGCACCGGGCGGGAATCCCGCCCAAAGGGTTCGGTGAGCACGGGGTTGAACGGTGGCTCGGTCGGGCCTTGCACGAGGCGCAAGGCGAGGTCGAATTGTCCGCAAATGTCGGCGGACTCGTGCCGCGCAAGCGCGAACGCCATGAGGCTCTTGGGCTCGATCTTCGGATTCGCGCCGGTGAACCGGCCGTTCAATTGGTCGGCCGCCGAGGCGAACTCGGCATAGACGGTCTCGGGCAGTTGCAGGGTCAGGGTGATCATATGTTTTCTGGGTTGGGTTTTTGTGGATGACGTGAACGGCCCT
>JBBRWR010000246.1:0-4101 GCA_038249085.1 Opitutales bacterium | reverse complement strand
TCCACTCCCCGGGCGCTCGCGTGGGCTTGTTTTGGGGTTGGAGCGGATTTACGCCGCGATTCGTGGGATTTTCGCGGCTTAAAGCCGCTCCTACGACGGATGGTGAGAATACACTCATGGTAGTTTGGTGGAATGCCCCGGAGCTCGCTTCGGGAAT
This sequence comes from Opitutales bacterium, assembly GCA_038249085.1. Taxonomy (GTDB): domain Bacteria; phylum Verrucomicrobiota; class Verrucomicrobiia; order Opitutales; family Opitutaceae; genus ER46. The sequence continues at coordinate 3,944 of JBBRWR010000246.1, read as the reverse complement.
GCTTTTTGGTGCGGATGGTAAGGGCCACCGGGTCGCGTCCGGGCGGGAATGAATCCGGTCGCCTGCGATCAGAAGCTGAACGTGTTCCTTCGGATGATTGAACGCGGTTCCTGCGGCGTGAAGTTGACGCCGACGCCATCGGTCGAGACGCGTTGCACGAGGAGCTTGTCCTCCCGCGTCGGCGGCGAAGCGGAGGGTGACGGCGGAGCGATCGTTTGGGCGGAGCCTAAGGAAGCGGCGCCGAGCGCGAGGGCAGTCAGGGTCCGCGAAACGGAGACGAACAGGGTCATGTTCGAGGTTTTCATGGCGGGTGGGAGATTTGGTTGGATTGGCGGATGGAGTCGACGGGCGCTTCCGTACCGGATTCGCCGTAGAAATTCAGTCGAGGTGGAGCGGCTTGACCTCAAGACGCTCGACGTGAGAACGAACGCACCTGAGCGCGTTGGGGACAACGCGCTCCACCGTTCAGTGGTTTCGTTTTCAGATGCAAAACGCGCTTTATCCGCATGGGTTCGGTTTAGGGTTCCGTGGCGCGCAGCCGGAGTTTCAGGACGGGATTTTTTTCGGCGGCAGGCAGCGCAATGCGAAACCGGAAGCCTCCGAGGTTGCCGGTGTGCAGGCCGGTCGGGGTCTCCGGGATGAGCGACAGCGCCGCGGCGGCGGGCACATCGATCGCCTCGAAGCCGAAGACCGTACGGTCGACTTGCACGCCGTAGAGGCGCGGCTGGCCGGGCTTGAGGGTGCGCATGTCGTAGTGGCCGTTCGTGCGCAGAAAGCGCCCGGCAAAGATGTCGGCAACCTCCTGGCCGATCCACAGCCGGATGAAGCCGTTGGGCCGCCGCAGAAAGTGGAAATCGACCTGCGTGTCGCCGGCGAGTTCGCCCAGCGCAATTTCCATTTCGATGGTGTCGCCGTGGAACCGGAACCGGGATCTCATCTCGCCGCCGCGGGCGCCGTTTCCATCGAGCAGCGGCTCGGTCCAGCGCACGTCGACGCCTTCGGGACCGGTTTTGGTTTCGAGGGTATCGATCCGCTGTTGGGAGTCGAAATGGGTGTCGCCGGCGGTCACGCGCACGTGCGGGAAGCCGGCCCAGTCGCTGGTGTCCCCCAGCCGGGATTTGGCGCGCACCGAGGTCGCGAGCGGCGCCAGCGAATGCAGGGTGGAGAACACCCAGTCGCCGTGGCCCGCGTGCCAGAGGTCGGCGAAGCCGTGCGACCACGTGCTCCGATTGTAATTGCCGAAATACGCCACCCACGGTCCCTCCCGTACGACCGTGCCACTGATCCCCTTGAACTCCGTCACTGCCGGATAAACGGGGGCGGTGGCGGGTTGGGCCAACGCCGCCTGCCAGAGATCGAAGTCGTCGGCCCAACGCACTTCGCCGTAGGTCCGGGCAAAATACGCCGCCTGCGAATTGCCCAGTGCCGCTGCGGCCAGAACGAGGGTGCCGGGCAGGCGTCGCAGTGCCGACGTGCGCGTACCGTAATTGCCCGGCCAATCCATGGTCGCGGTGCTGTACCTCAGCCCGCAGCGCGCGAAGATCTTCTTCACGGCCTCGTTGAGCACCGGCGCCTTCGCCTCCCAGGCGAACTGCGCCAGCATCTCGGCACCGTAAAGTTGGTAGTACCCCGACGATCCGCCGTCCTCGGCCTGAATCCAGCCTTCCTCATCGATGTCCCGTTCGATGCGGTGCGCCGCGGCGGCCAGCGCCCACGTCGTCCACTCCGGATGCCCGAACTCGTTTCCGATCCGCCAGAGCAGCCCGCAGAGGTCAATGCCGGCATTGAAAACGTAGCCGCCCACCACCGGGTTCCGGTGGATCCAGGCGCCGGTGTTTTCGAGCGCCTGCCGCCAATAGGCGCGTTGCCCCGGGCTGAACTCGTCCTTCAAGACCATCCAGGCCTCGAACGCCCGGTTGCCACAGAAGGCGACGCCCCAGGGGATGGTGCGCCACATGCCTTTGTCGTCGAGCCAGGTGTTGCGATCCCACTCGATGAAGGCACCGGAGGGCGTGGCGCTCTGGTGCAGCAGCGCATCGGCCACGGTCGCCGCCGCCCGGAGCGCCGCGGCATCCTTTCGAGCGTGGGCATAGATCGCCACGTCACGACAGAGGCGCATGCCGTCCTGCATGAGACTGTAATTGGACTCGTCCTTCCGGCGCTCGCGCAAGGCGGCAAAAACCTCCTCCGGCGCGTCGATGTCCTGTTTGAGCAACCAATGGGCGGCGAGCCGGCCCTGTTCGACGCGGAACGCCTCGACCTCGGCAACGGTCGTAGCGGCGGTCAGCGACGACGCCAGGGCCAACCCGAGCATCGTACAACAGGAGGGAAGGGGTTTCATGGATGGGAGGTAGGGCGGGATCGTAGCAGTATCCGCCTGGGCCGGAAGTTCAGAATTTGAACCGGGAGGTGAGGAATCAGGTGCGGGCGGCGGCACCCGAAAGGTCGCCGTGGGGCCATCGGTGTTCACACTGGCGGGGAACAACGCGTCGTCGGCAAACACGTTGGCGACATTGAATTGGAGCTTCCACTTGACCCGTCCCGTCCAGAGTGCGCGCCGGTAGCTGACCCAGAGGTCAACGGCGGAGTCCGCGCTGGCGTAAATCGGCCGGCTCACGTCGGCGACAAACACGCCGCAGGCATCGCGGATGTTGGGGTAGTCGATGGCCGCTTTGTCCTGCCAGCGATCGGCGCCGCCCATGCCGAAGCCCTTGAGTCGCGAGCCGGTGCCAAAGGTGTATTTGCTGACGGGAGGGCGCGGTGGAAGTGAAGTGCCGCGCTGACGTCTGAGTCCGGGGAGATGTTCCAACGATCACCCCGCTGCCGACACGACAACAGGCATGCCGCTGCATGACTGCCGCATGACACCAGATTTCAATTACACGCTTGAATGTTCACCCGGCGGTAGTAATGGTCTGCACGCAACTGAAACCCGACCACGTGTTTGCGAACCAAGCGGAAAAGCGCGGCTCAGGTCCGAGGTCAGCCACGCCGGGAGCTGGCACGACGCGTGCGGCCTTCGATTTTGGATTTCATGCTGGGCGTTCGGTCGCTCATTCGATCGCACGCGGCGTGACAGATCCCGGCGTTGCGCTGTAGCGGCTGGTTCTGCAAAACGCAGAGGTGGAAAATCGCGGGGACGAAAAGCGTGGACTTCACGGCGGTAAACTCAGGGCTCATTCAGTGCGCTGGGGCTGCGGCCATCGATGACCGCAGAGCGAAGAGACCGCGAGGCTTTCCTTCTTCCCGACACCCGACAGCACGCAGACAACTTCTTCCTCGCGGGATCCTCCGACCAGCGTCGCTCTCTCATCCTGCGAATGTCGCCTCATGGGAATCGCTCGCCACGCAGAACGTTACCGATGAGACACGCGCGGGCGAGCGTGGAGTGAGCCCTTTTGAACTACGGAAGATGTGGAGCGGAGAAGGTGCATACGATTCAGGGCACATCCCGCTCGTTGTCTCTGGTGGTCTGGATCGGCTCTCGTGCGAGACCGAGCCACGCAGCGCTGATCACCGACAACGCAACAGCAACCCACATGGAAACCGGCCGGAAAAAAGACAGTGGACCATACATCTCACTGTAAACTTTCTTTCCTTCTTCTACGGCTCCATGGAGGCATGCACTCCAGAGTGAATCGATATAAAGAAACACGGCCCATGCACCGATGGTCGCGATGGCGAGAGTGATTCTTAGTGGGAGTGCCTTCATCTTCCGCCGATCGTCCGAGGTCAGCCACGCCGGGAGCTGGCGCGCCGCGTGCTGCCTTCGATTTTGGATTTCATGGTTGGCATTCGGAAACTCATGCAATTGCACGCGGCGTGACAGCTCTCGGCGTTGGCTGTAGCGGCTGGTTGAACGAAGCCGCGGCGCGGGGGAGGGCTGGCGGGCGGACGTTTGGTAGTGGACCGACCATTACATTAGGCATGGTGGCGGGGCCATG
>JBBRWR010000245.1:0-4127 GCA_038249085.1 Opitutales bacterium | reverse complement strand
CTGGGCCCTCGCGGGAAGGGTTTCGTGCTCGGCCCGCCACGCGGCGAGCAGCTGGAGGAACTGCGCGCGGTCGAGCCGGCGGAACGTCCGGCGGAACGTCGGTTCGCTCGGCACCGTGAGTTGGCCGGTCGCGGGGTGTGGGCGGCAGCGCAGATGGCGGCGTTGCGGCTGGCTGAGCCGGGCGGCGAACGCGGCGAAACCCGTGGGCCCACGCTCGCCGGCGACGGTGGCGGTGGCGGCGATGGTGAGAATGGTCGCGAGCAGGTGGCGCGGACCGCGGCGACCGCACGGGTCGGTGAGCCGGTCGTGGTAGCGCTGCCACAGCGAGGCGAGTTTTTCCGATTTGTAGGGTGAGCGCGCCGGGGGCGGCGGCACCTGCGCGGCCAGCGCGGGCGGCAGCGCCTCGGCGCACAACCAGGCGCAGGCCCGCGGATGGAGCGGATGCACCCAAAGCTGTTTCGGGTGCTGCCGATCGCGGTAGAAGTCGCGATAGTCGCGGGCAAACCCGCCCGTCGGCCCGAGGTGAATCCAGTTCGCCGCCTTGTAACAGGTTCCCTCATACCGCGCGGGATCGACGAAGCTCTCGGCCACCAGCACGGGGTGGCCGTGACTGGCGACCCAGTCGGCGGCCAGGCTGCGGGTGCAGCCGGCGAGCAGATGGCTGGCGAGATTGGGCGGGTGGGCGCGCCCGGTCAGCAGGAGAAAACGGCTGTTTTGCGCGACGAGGCACAGCCGCGCGGCGCGCTGGGGCTCGGACCAGCCGATCCAGCGATCCCGGGAGCGCAGGCGCCGCGCCGGGCTGGACCAGGCCAGCAGCGCCAGCCAACTGCCGTCGGCGGCGACGGCGATATAGCGCAACGTCTCACCCACCAGCGTGGCGCTGTGCAAATAGTGTCGCTCACACAGCAGTTGGTCGAAGCGCGGACGTTCGTCGGGGGCCAGCAAGCGCAGGGTCGCTGGCAGGTCGAGGTGAGCCATACGCCCAACGGAACACACCCCGGTCCGATCCGTCATAAAAATCGCTCATCCTTTTGCCGGCCATAAGGCGGTCCCGCTGAGCGACGACGTTCCGGTCCCCGCCCCCGCTCAATTTATCCGTCCGCCCACCCCCATGGGTTTTTCAGCAGAATCGCAGGTTTCGGCCTGACCCCGTTGGGTCGCACCGCGCGAACGCAAGGCGCGCCCCCAGGCCCGCATCGTTTTGGGATCGAGCTGGAAAACCCCCGCCAGGGTCCGGACCTGCAGGCCCGCATTGTAGAGACGCGCGACCAGCAACTTGTAAGCGACCTGCGTTCGGTCCGCGGGCACGACTTCGAGCAGTTCCAGTCCGTAGAAAACGTGGATCTCCTGTTCATCCGCGGAGAGATACAGGCTGAAGGACGGATTGCGTTTGTCGGTGGGCAGGATGAGTTGCAGGGGAGGAGTTTCGGTCAGGGTCATCAGTCGCTCATTCCCTCCACTCTGGCTTCAAGACTCAACCTCCCGCGACGCGCGGCCCGCGAATTTACCCGCCAAAACCCAGGGAATCAAACTTGCTCGTCATTCCGCCCAATTTGAGGTCGGACAGTGAGGTCTGTGGGTAGAGAGGGTGAGAGTGAGGCCTGAGGTGTTTGGCTTGGCTCTTCATGGGAGAGATTGATTGGACTACCTCGTTGCGGCATCAATCTCCGGCGTGCCACCCTTGCTCACGAGCTTTCGATTGGCTGCCACCTTCCGCGCAACTTCGCGTGAAGCGGAAAGCACATCTTCCTCGCGGAAGGTCGTCATCAGGATCTCCTGATTCTTGGAGCGCATGAAGTCCCAGATCAGGTAAATGGTGCCATCTGCCGTCTGCTGAACGTCCGGATAGGAGCAGCCAATGCGTTCATCGATGACGAGGCCATCGGACCAAGTCTTGCCATCGTCCTTGGAGATGAAGGCCGTGAGCTCGCGACGCTGCAGCCGTCCAACCGACGCGGGATCCACCTCAATGCCCATGTGTTTTACCAGCAGCAGATTTCCCGAGTTGAGCCGGCCGATGTAGAAGCGGGAGGCCGTATGCTTGATGGCTTGGGTCTTCAACGGCCCCCAGGTGACGCCGCCATCGCGGGAGGTGCTCTCCCCGATGCCTTGGGTGGTGCGGACCAGCATCCAGAGTGAGCCGTCCTTGCGCTCGACGAGCATGGGTTCGCTGGCTTGGGGCCGGAGGTAGTCATCATAGTTGACCTCGACCGTGCCCTTCACGTGGAAAGTGCGGCCCTGATCGCTGGAGACCAGCGCCTTCATCAGGCTCCTTTCTGGGGCCACCAGTTCGTATACGGCAAATACCCAGTCGCCATTCCGCAGGACGGCCGGCTTGTTCATCATTACGCCGGCTGTGATGCGGCGCGGCGACGACCACCCAGTTGACTCCTTCTCCGCATCGTCCGCCACGATGGTCCAGGCGTGCTTGACGCCAGTATGATGCCAGATGATCCAGAGTTTTCCGTCGGGCGTGACCCACGGTTGCGGGTCGAAAGCCTTCAACGGTCCTGGGCCGTCGGGATCAATGGCGAGGACCTCCTTCCAAGTCCTGCCGCCGTCGGCGCTTGTGCTCACAACGGTGTAGGCATTGAGGTCGCGTTCGATGATTTGGCCCGGCGTGGTTCCTGACCACCACGTGGCCCAAATACGCCCTCCGCGCGAAACGGCGATGCCGGGCACACCGCTGCAGGTGCGCCTTGCTCGAGCGTAAGCCTCGGTGCTGCCGGGATTGAGTATCAGCGTCGGCGGCGCATTTCCGCCGGACGGCACCGTGCCTTCGTTGGGATCAATCCCCGCGAAATGCGCGAGTCCGGGATCGATGGCTTTCTCGGCGGCACGCAGTACGGGCAGCAGGGCGATCAGCAGGACGCTAAGGAGGGAGAGGGTGGTTTTCATGGTAACTAACAGGCCGACTATATCATCACGCGAATCTACCTCTTTGCAGCAGCCCTCACCGGGGTTTTCAGCCAGGCAAAGTTAAAACTGTAATAATGACGGCTGGTTACGATATGAATGATGCCATCCGGTGTCTGGACAAATGCCAGATAGCCCCCCCGCTCTCCCTCCCACGGCTTACGTTCATCCAACGGGATAATTTTATAATACGACCAGGTTTCACCTTCATCGAAGGAAAGCGCAGAAAAGGTGCCGAACCCCTTGCGCACGTTGCCGCCTTCGTCAGTAATATCAATACCCTGCTGAACTCCCTTCTGGTAGCTCGCATTGAGATCGGTATAGGAAAGAACCAGCAGGGGACCTTCCTGCAGGCGTAGCATTACCGCTCGCTGCCCGGAAAAAATGGGCGGGAAAGGGCTTGCTCTATAGGTCCAGGTCCGGCCCCGATCGACAGAGAGACTCACCGGCATACGGTCTCCGATGTTGTTATGCCTGCCGATTGCCAGCAGGCGCCCATCCTTGAGTTCGACAAAAGACGCATGGATGCCGGCGATCCAGCCGGCTTTGCCTCCGGGCTTGGCGAACTCGGCGTGATTCCAGCCAAAACGTGTGATCTCAGCAAACGATTCACCCTGATCATGGCTGGCCCATAAAACTGTCCCGCCCTCGCTTCCCCCTCCTGCGGCATCGCTGGGAATCACCAGGGTGCCATCCGCCAATCTCACCGGCTGTATTTCACTGATAAACCTAGGGGTGCCGGTAAAGGTGGTCAGATTGGACTGTATGGCGGGATATGGGTGCACGATCCGTGCTGCTGTCCAGGTGCGTCCATTGTCCGTACTCACGCGCTTGATTAACGAGAATGCGTTCTGCACGTTGTCCTTGAACATGTTGTAATGATGTAGTTCTCTCGACCTGGCATTGAACAGCAATCCCTTGTTACTTCGGTCAGGAACGATGAAGAAGCGTGCCGGAGGGGACCAGACAGTGCCTCCCCGCCTCAGTCGGCTGAATATCATAGCCATCTGTCTGCTGCCATCGTCCGGTGCCGTAAAGGACGTTGCCAGCAGGTCGCCGTTTTCACAATAGACTCATGTGAAGTGGTCAAAAATGTGGAGTTGGGAGGGTGCGTTTCCCTCTGGGAATCCACCTCCGGCGGCGGCAACTCCACATAATTGATAGGTCTTTGGCAGGCTTCAGAGACCGTCCAGCCAACGAAGGAGATCGGG
>JBBRWR010000244.1:0-4135 GCA_038249085.1 Opitutales bacterium | reverse complement strand
TCACGGTCGCGTGCAGCGGCGATTCTGTCGCGTTGGACTTCAAGGTGCCAGACCAGTTTCCGGTATAAGGATCAGAGACTGTTCCGAACTCGGCGGCGGGCAAAATGCGAGTGAGAGTCAGGCAGAGCGCGAGAGTCCAAGGGTGGATTCGATTCATCGACTAAGTTGTGGAGCGACGTCAGGCCAAGGTGTAGTAGTGAGCCCATTCCGCGCGTGGCTTTGCCCCGGCAAGCAGGAAGTTGGCTTCGTCGTTGCCGATGAACCGCTTCGTCTTCGGATCGAAGTTCAGGTCTACGTTCAAGTATTCCGCAATCATACCCAGGTTCAACACCTGGGTCAGTTCGCCGCTCACGCTGAAGGGCGAATGGGTCGTCGTGTTGCCCAGGCAGGCCTGAATGAAGCTGGTGCCATGGGAGTATTCCGGCTTCGGCGCTTTGATGGCATCCCATTTTTCCAGCATGATTTTCCGCGGGTAGATTCGTGAAGCATCGCCATGGTGGCCGCGCATAATCACGTAGTCGCCTTGCTTCCGATGTAAGAGCGTTCCGGCCTCACCGAACGCGGGTAGTTTGACGGATTTGTCATCCTGGATGTCGCCGTATTTTTCGTCGAATACGGGGTGGCAGTCTGCCCCCGCCTTCCACATCAGTTCCACGGCGGGCGCGCCGGGGCCTCTGGCCGCAAACTGAAACCGAATGTGCGAAGTCAGGGGGAAAATCACCTTGTTGCAGTCATCCAAACGAACCGGCGACACCGCCGTGGGCAGGCCCAGGTTCAAGTAGTGATGCACGAAATCGATGATGTGGCAGCCCCAGTCCCCGAACATGCCACAGCCGTAGTCGTGAAAGGCGCGCCAACCAAACGGGTGGTAGAGAGAGTTGTAGGGCCGCACGGCTTGGGGCCCGCACCAGAGGTTCCAGTCGGAAAATGAATCCGGCAGCTTTTCCTCGGGCGGATAGGCGGAGATGCGTTTTTGAGGCTGCATGAACCACAACGACGGTTCCTTCCAGGCGTCGATCTTGTAGACATCTGCGGTCAAACCTGCCGCCACCATTTGCTGGAACTGGGCGGCGCCCGACGAGGTATGCCCCTGGTTTCCCATCTGGGTCACCACCTTGAACTTCTTTTCGGCCCGCATCAGAATCTCCGCTTCCGCGAACGTGTGAGTCAGCGGCTTCTCCACATAAACATTTTTGCCCATCGCCATGGCGTGGATGGCTGCGACAAAGTGGTTGTGATCGGGGATGACGACGCTGACGGCGTCGATATCCTTCCCCAGCTTGTCCAGCATCACCCGGAAGTCGCTGAAGCGAGGCACGTCGGGCCACGTTTCCAAATTGCCCTCGATTTTTCTCGAACCCTCAAAATCGACATCGCAAAACGCCACCGGCACCGCGTGCCCGTCACTGGTCAGGCTCGGGATGGTGCCGGCCGCCCGCCCTCCGACGCCGATGCACCCGAGGTTGATGCGCCGACTGGGCGGCAGGGCGGGATTCGTGGCCGCGCGGGCCGCCGTCAGGTAGGCCGGGATGAAAGTGAAGCCGAGGGCGGCCGTCGCGGACTTGCGGATGAAGTCGCGACGCGAATGGTGATGGAGGTGTTTCATTGGGTGATAATCGTTCAAGGGGGAACAGTCGGTTGTCGTGCCGGCTGTTTTCAGTCCAATTCTGATTCTGTCCTCGGGATGATTTTGCCCTCAAAGTCGACATTGCTGTAGATCTTGAACTGCCACTTCTTCGGATCGAAGGCCGATTGAGCACGGGCATCTGGGCCCCGGTCTCCCTGAGCCAGGCGTGGAGCTTGGCTTTCAACTCCGCGGTTTTCTCCGGCAGGGCCTGCGCGAGGTCGCGTTTTTCCGAAATATCGTCGCGAATCCGATAGAGCTCGTAGTGCTCGCCCGGGATGATCTTTTTGAAATCATTCTCCTGCACCGAATCCCCGTGGAAGTAGATGAGCTTGTACTCATCGGTGCGGATCAGGCTGCTGGGGGTCTTGTTGTAATGAGGAATGTAAAGGGGGAGGTGCATGTAGAGGGCCTCGCGCTCGAAGCCACCGCGTCCGTCCATGAGGGGTAGAATGCTTTTCCCGTCGAGCTGGTAGCGGCCCACGCTTCCTCCGGCGATTTCCATGAAGGTGGGAAACAGGTCGACGATCTGGACCGGCTGGTCGATTTCCTGGCCCGCCTTGATGCGCGCCGGCCAATGGACGATGAGCGGCACGCGGATCCCGCCCTCGTACTCGGAGCCCTTGCCGCGCCGGAGGGGGAAGTTGTCCCAGACCCGGAACAGGCCGCCGTTGTCGGACATGAACATGATAGCCGGCGTGGCCGAGCATCCGGGCGACGTTCATGGCGCCCTTGTCCAGCTTGCGGTTGGACTCGGGCTGGATCATCCGGGCCTGGGGCATCCCGTGTTTCTCAAAGATGACCGCGGTGTGGTTGGTGCGCGCCTCCCACTGGCCGGTCATGAAGGCAAAGCGCGTGGGCGAGCATTGCGGCAAGGCGTAGGCCGCGGTGAACTTCGCGCCCTCTTTCGTCAGGCGGTCGATGTTCGGGGTGGGCACGATCGTGTTGCCGTAGCTGCCGACGGCGTTCCAGCCCATGTCGTCGATCAACACGAAGACGATGTTAGGCTTGGCTGATGGCTGCCTCGGGTCGGCGGCCGGGAGCGCTGCCGGCGAGGCCAATGTCACGGCGAGCAGGAGGAGTTGGGGTGCTTTTTTCAAGGTGGGTAAATCGGGTTAATCTTCGCTGCGTTTGCCGCCTTTTGTGGGAGGCACGGGCAGGGGCAGGTAGTCACGCTGGAGGAGCATCCACTCCTGCAGGAGGGCCTTGAGGTGACGCTCTTCACCCGCGGCATCCTTCGTGCCCGCGAGGTTGTTGAACTCGTTGGGGTCCTTCGCGAGGTCGTACAGCTCGAACATGGGCCGGGTGGTCGCGAAGTAGAGCTTCTCGATGCGGGCTTCCAGCTTGCCGGTCTGGTGCATCTTCACGAGTTCCTGCCAGAAGGCATCCTTGGCAAAATCCACGGGCCAGTAGGGCAGTTCGCCGAGGGCGTTGTAGATGAGCTTGTGGGTCTGGGTGACAACCACGCGGCCGAGGTCGAAGTCCGCGCTGTTCCCCGGGAGGTTGGTGCCGTGGGCGCCGCGCTCGGCGAACACCTGGGAGCGCCCCGAAAAGGACTCGCCGCGCAGCAGCTTGAGGAGGCTCTTGCCCGTCATCTCCGGCGGCACCGGGAGACCGGCGGCCTCGAGCAGAGTGGGGGCGAGGTCCTCGCCGCTGATCAGCTCGGCCGTGGACATGCCGGCCTTGACCCTGCCCGGCCAGCGGACCAGCAGCGGCACCTTGATGCCGTACTCGTAGAGCGTGCCCTTGCCACGGAACTGGGAGGCGCCGTTGTCCCCCATGAAGATCACGATCGTGTTGGCGGCGAGGCCGCGTGTTTCCAGCTCGGTCATCACCTTGCCGAAGAGCATATCGAAACTGGCGATCTCGTCATAGTAGCGGGCGAAGTCCTCGCGCACGAGCTGCGTGTCCGGGTAATGGGCGGGGAGCGTGAGCTTCATCGGATCATGCTTCACCGGACCGTGAGTGTTCAGCGGGCGATGGGGATCGTTGGAGCAGAGCTGCAGGAAGAAGGGCTTGGCTGACGGCTTGAGGTCGAGGAACTCGCGGAACTGGGCGAACTGGGCCTCACTCCCGCTGCCGACCCTCACGTAATCGAGACGGTCGGGAAAGGTGACGAGCTTGTATTGCTCGAAAACCTTCTGGGTTTCCGGCGGCATGCCGGTCACCGCGCCGTCCATGTGGTAGGTGCGACCGGCGACCCCGGTGAACCAGCCGGCCGCCCGCAGGGCCTCGGCATACGTTTTGATCTCGCGCGGCAGCGGCGCCGAGAAACGCGACATCGCGATCGCCACTGGCGAGCGCCCGGTGAAGAGACTGGCGCGGGACGGCACGCATTGCGGGCTCGTCACGTAGGCCCGATCAAAGCGCATTGTCCAGCGCCAATTAGAATCCGTGGTCGGCGCCAACTAGAATCCGTGTTGCTGGATGCTGCAGGAATGCAGGGAGCGTGAGAAGGCGAAGGGAACGATGGAGTGGGAGATGGAGGCTCCATGGTGAGATGCCCCCCCC
>JBBRWR010000243.1:0-4153 GCA_038249085.1 Opitutales bacterium | reverse complement strand
GCCGGGCGGCCCAGTTCAAAGAAACCGAGCCCAATGGCGGCGATCAGGAGGCAAAGCACGAACGCGGCGGAGAGCGCCTTGGGCAGATGACAGTAGGACAACCAGCGAATGAGCGGCTTGAGCGTCATTCCCGCCATGCAGACCAGGACGAGCGGCAGGACCACCGGCCGCGCAAAATACAAGAAAGCAACGGCGCTGAACAACAGCAGCACGATGGCGACCGGAGTCGTCTTGCGCGCGGAAGCGGGGGTCGGACCGCCGGCGGGCGCCGCCGCAGTCACGACCGGGTCAGGCGCGGGGTTCATCGTTCAGCATTGGGGTATCCGCCCGGCCGGCGTCCCAAGTCCAGGGCCGGATCTCCGGCCGTGCCCCGCCCGTCTCGGACGAGAGGGAGCCGGCGGGCAAGCCGCATTTCCTGGAGCTGCCGCTTCCGGCAGAGGCCGCAGGCGCGGATCATTTCCGCACCCGGGACTCCAACGCGAAGCCGACCTTGATGGTCACCTGCCAGTGATGCACCTTGCCCTTGTCGAGGCTGCCGCGTGTTTCCATCACCTGAAACCAGCAGAGGTGTTTCACGGTTTGACGGGTGCGGCGGATGGCGTTGTTTACGGCGTCCTCGATCGAGGTGGTCGAAGTGCCGGTGAGTTCGATGAGCTTATATACAGGATCTTTCATGATGGGATGGGGGCGCATCCTACACCCCCGGGTTGATTTCTGGCATGGGGCGAAACCCTACGGTCGGCGCCACCCGCCCCCGCGCCTCTCGTCACCGCCGCCAGCGCAACCGCCGCTGCCAGCGTTCGCTGTCCCGCAGAATTCTCGAACCGGCGAAGGCAATCAGCAGCATCCCGCTGCCGGCGGAAATGCCGAGGATGACAAAGGCGCGCATAAGATCGCGGCGCAACTCCGCCGACCGCGCGGCGAGCAGCACCTGCTCGCCCTGCTCAAAGTCCTGCATTTGCCGCCGCAACCGCGCCCCGAGATCGGTGCCGCCTTCGGCCTGCAGCCGGGCCACGGCACTGGCGGGGTTCGCCTCGTGGAGGCGGACCAGTTCTTCGGAGAATTGCACCCGCTCGACGATGGCTTGCTCGAGGGGCTGCCAGCGCGCCAGTTGAGCGGGATCCCGGATTAGCTCCCGCACCCGCCGGAAAGCCGCGGGCAGCGCGTCGCGGGCCGCGACCAGGCGCTGGAGTTGCGCCGGGTGGTTGGTGAGCAGATAGCCCCGGCTGCCGGCTTCGATTTCCAATTGGCGGTTCTCCACGCCCTGCGCCTGGTTCAAGATGTCGATGGAGCGCGTGACCCAGCCGCCGGCCGCATCCAACTCGGCGATGGCGCGCAGCGACATGAAGCCGCCCAACGCCCCCAGGGCCAGCCCGAGTACCATCCCGGCAATGAGGCGGGGCTCGGCGCCCCGGGAGTTGGGAGGATTTGATGACATAGGGTTTTGGGGCGGGGCGAGGCAAGGCGTTCGCGTGGCCGGGCCGCGGTTGGAGAATACGCCGCCGGCCGCCGGCCGGCCATGGGGCATAACCCTACACGGCGGGTCAGCGGTCGCGCAGGAAGCGGAGTTCCTCCTGCAGCCGCTCGACTTCATGCGCCAGTTCGCAGACCAGGGGCAGCGCGCGCAGGTTCACGTCGTGGTGCCGGCGAAAGTGTTCGATGCGGCGCACCTCATATAGCGCCGTGTCGTCAAACGCCGGCTCCGCCTCCGCGTGAGTGCGCGCCTCCCCCAGCAATCCGCTCCGGCAGTAATAGCGGAGCAGATCGGGATGCACGCCGGTGAGGCGGGCCGCCGCGGCCAGCGTATAGTGCGTGCGATGGCTTTCGACCGATCGGACGAGCACCAGAAAGGGCGGGGAATCGGCTGGGTCATTCATGGTTGGCTCCTGGGTTGGAAGTTCGAGCCGCGGGCCAATTGCTCCCACAGCACCCGCTCCGCAGCGGTGACGGTGGACGGAGTCAGGACGCGCACCGTGGCATAAAGGTCGCCGCGAACACTGTCTTCGCCCGGCAAGCCCAGCCCGCGCAGGCGCAGTTGACTCCCGGCCGTGGTGTGCGGCGGCACCCGCAGCGTGGTGGTTCCGTCCAGCGTGGGAATCTTCACCTGCGCGCCGAGGACCGCCTCCCACGGTGCGAGTTCCAAGTCGAAGTGCAGGTCAGCCCCCTGGACGCTGAACTCCGGATGGCGGGCGAGCCGCACGCGGAGATAAAGGTCGCCCGGCGGGCCGCCGCCGAAGCCGGCGTAGCCCTGACCGGCGAGGCGGATGCGCTGGCCCTCCCGCACGCCGGGCCGGATGCGCACCTGATAGGTGTCGGTGCGACCGCCGTCCCCGTTGTGACCGGGCCGCCGCAGCGTGACTTTGCGCAACGAACCGCGCAGCGCCTCCTCCAGCGTGACGAGGAAATCGGCTTCGATGTCTTCACCCCGGGCGGTGAACACGGGCGCGCCCCCCTCCTCGCCCGCCCCGCGGCGCGTCGCGCCAAAACCATGGGACCCGCCGCCGAAGAATGACTCGAAGAAATCGCTGAAGCCGGTGCCGCCAAACTCGAACGAGCCCTCGGATCCCGCCCGGTCGGGGCGCCCGCCGGGCCGGCCCGCCCGCGCCCCCGCGGCGCCGCCATCCTGCCAATGGGCGCCCAATTCGTCGTAACGGCGCCGTTTTTCCGGATCGCTCAGGACTTCGTTGGCTTCGTTGATCTCCTTGAATTTCTCGTCGGCGGTGACCTTGTTCTTGGCCACGTCGGGGTGGTAGAGCCGCGCGAGCCCCCGAAAGGCCGTCTTGATTTCCTCCGGGGTCGCGGTGCGCGCCACCCCCAGGGTCGCGTAATAGTCCTTGAAGTTTACAGCCATGAATTGAGGTCAGTGGTTGGGGTCGGGCGCGACTCACGGGCGAAACCAACGGGCAGGCGAACCATCACCGGGAGAGTTTAGCACCGCGGGCCGGCGCGAGGGATGGGGTCTTACCCGCACGCCTTCGCCGGCGGTACGCCGGTGCAACCTGGGGCCAATCAGTTCCAGACTCCGGCAGAGCACACGAGGTGAAACCGAGGTCGAGCCGAGAAGATGCCAACCCATCCGCCCGGGTGCAGCTCCGAGTTGACGCCACCACGGGAGCTCCCGAGCGACGCCCGGGGCGGAACCGCGCTGCACCCAAGGGATCGCGGGCACTCCTGCCCGCCTCTGCGCCGGGCTGCAGGCAGGAGCGCCTGCGCTCCCTCCACCTGATGGCACCAGCGCTCATTGCGGGGCTGGATCCGCGCAGCGCTTGACGCCCGCCGCCGGACTGCGCGTTTTTCCGCGTCGCGACGCGGGCATGACACCGGGGGACCCCGGCGGCGTGCGGCGAACGCCGGAAGCCTGCCACTGCCATCCGGCGAGACAATCACGCCAGCGTTACGCGCCGCGATGCCGGGAGTTGGTCCGTAGGGGCAGGGGTAACGGCAACGCTTCGTGAGGCGTGACACCTTCGGGAGCGCCGGGCGGGGCGATGACGCGAAACCCCTCCTCAGTCTCTTCGCCCACCGGCGCCCGATGCAACGCCCATGCCATGACCACGGCACCCACGGCCACCAGCACGGCTGCGAGGGCGAAGATCGTGTAGACCACCGAACTCATGATCCAATATACCCCGACGTGGTTCGCGGCAAAATGGGGTGAAACCCGAATACGCCAGACGCGGTCGGGACGCCGGGCTTCGCGCGGATTCCTCTCCTCCGTGTTCGCTGCGCCTCTGTGGTTAATCTCGTCTGCGGAACTCAGGATCACCCCGACCGTGGGTGAAGACCCCATAGGGCTCGGCCTACAACCGGCGTAGCGTGGCGGCGTGGCACCGGCAATCGTGCCGTCTCCCACTGAACCTTCAACTCCGCCACCGAAATGATTCCCCTCTTCGACCGCGCCCTCGCCACCAACCAACCGCAGTCCCGCCCGCAAATTTCGGCCGCACCCGCGCTGAATGGCTTCCGCCGGCCGATCGGATCGTCTGCCGACGGCGAACTTTCCTCCGACGCGCGGGCTCCCTTCAAATCGTTGCCGGCCGGGGCTGCATCGCCTGCCTCCGCCCCCGGGCCCAACCTCATCCTCGTGGTCGACGACGATCCCTCGGTTCAGACCCTCCTGGCGATCGGATTACGCCGGACCGGCTACCGGGTG
>JBBRWR010000242.1:0-4156 GCA_038249085.1 Opitutales bacterium | reverse complement strand
GGCGGAATCCATCATGGAGGTCAACGGTCTGGAATCCGACCTTTGACATCCCCCTAATTGAAACCTCTGACCGGATATGCAATTGTTCCGCCCTATTTGCCTCACTAGCTGGCTCATTGCAGGAGTGGTCTTGCCCGGTTGCGATGACAAAAAACGGGAAGCGACCTTTAGCGAGTTTCTCAGCGAAAATGACCCGGCGCTCAAAACCAAACGCGACGAAATCGTCGCCATGATTGCTGAAATCAATAAGAAGCGGGACTATCTAAAGTCAGCCAAAAGGCAGTACAAAAGCGAGGAGGCGCGTACCCGCATGGACTACAGGATCCAACAGGTGGACGCCGAACTGCAGAGCATGAAAGCGGCCCTGGCTGCCATCGATACGAAGATCGAACTCGCGATGGTCGCCAAGGACACCCGCAGCGCCGATGCCGGCGGGTTACACACGAAGGAGTCCAAAGAGTTGTCCGATAACGCCGATGCCGTCCTGAAACAAGCCAACAACCTCCGCAGACTGTTGGAAAACGAGGGAGACGAGCCGCCAGAGCCCAAAGGCGAAAAGAAGTCTCCCGCGCTTTTACCTGACAGATTAACCCAGCCAACGCCCAGCACCAAACCGGCAACGCCCGCGCTGGACCGGGAAGCGACCACAAAAGAAATCCGCCGCCTGGACGCCTCCATCGCCACCACCGAATCGAACCTGGACCGGGCCTGGGCTCGCGTCAAGGTCATCAGCCACAATCACACCGTCCCCGTCGTCAGAGGCACCCCCCAGCACCAGGAAGTCATGGCCCTGCAGCGGGTCATCGAAGATTGCGAGGCCCAACTCCCCGGCATGAAAAACCGCAGGGATGAGCTGAATGCCAAGCTTGGGCAACAATAGACAACTCAATATGACGGCAAAAGAAGGTTCAAATTACCTCACTACGTCCCATGCTCTTACGGCGAGTGACAAATGCCTGATTCCAGGAAACCCCACAAGGGTTGATCTGTCCGAGACAGAGCGGGTCCGAAACTGGATCATCGCTCCACTTCAGAAGCTGGACGGTGATGATGCTATCATTTGTCGCCGATCACCCAAAGTGCACCACCTGATAATCACTTGTTAGACTTCAAAGTGCACCACTTTCGGATGTGAAATCGCTTCCCTTAGGGCGCTGCCAGTGCGCTTGGATCGGGGAGCATGTCCAACATCCTCGAAGTGTCCCAACAACAAGCCATTCAAGCCCTGATCGCCAAAGGCTGGTCAGTCCGTCACATTGCCCGCACGCTGGGCCTCAACCGCCGCACGGTGAAGCACTACGGCGTTGTCGCGCCAAAGTGCGCCACCCAAGTGATTACCGGCTCGGTGCCCCCTGACGAGCCAAAGTGCACCACCCAAGTGATTGCCGGCCCGGTGCCTCCGGACGAAGCAAAGCGCACCACCCAAGTGATCGCCGGCTCGCGCAGCTTGTGCGACGGGTTCCGGGAGGTCATCGCGCCGAAGGTCGAACTCGGATTGAGCGCGCAGCGCATTTATCAGGATCTGGTCGCCGGGCACGGGTTCGGCGGCTCCTATCCATCGGTGTCGCGCTACGTGGCCAAGCTCAAGGCGAGCGAACCGGAGCGGGTTTGGCGCATCGAATGCCAGCCGGGTGAGGAGTTGCAGGTGGATTTCGGCCTCGGCGCGCCCATCGCCCGCGACGGCGGAAAAACCCGGCGCACCTGGTTGTTCCGGGCGGTTTTGAGCCACTCGCGCAAGGGCTACAGCGAGGTGGTGCTGCGCCAGGACACCGAGACCTTCCTGCGGGTGATCGAAAACGCCGTGCGCTATTTCGGCGGGGTGCCGCGCCTGCTCAATTTCGACAACCTCAAGGCGGCGGTGATCAAGGCGGATTGGTATGATCCGGCGATGAACCCGAAACTGGCGGATTTCTGCCGCCATTACGGCATGACCCCGATGCCCTGCCGCGCCCACACGCCGCAGCACAAGGGCAAGGTGGAACGCGGTGTGGGCTACGCCAAAAACAACGCTTTGAAGGGCTTGAGGTTCGCCTCGCTCGGCGAGCAGAACGCCCATCTGCGCCACTGGGAGGAACACGTCGCCGACCAGCGGGTGCACGGCACCACCCGGCGGCAGGTGGCCGCGGTGTTCGAGGAAGAACGCCAGTCGCTCGGGGCGCTGCCGGCGTCGGTTTACGAGAGCTACCGGGAGGAGCGCCGCCGGGTGGGGCGCGACAGTTTCGTGGAAGTGGACAAGGCGTATTACGAGGCTCCGCCGGAGTTCATCCGACGCCAGGTCTGGGTGCGCTGGGACGGGCGGATGGTGCGCCTCTTCAACGAGCGCATGGAGCAGGTAGGCTGTCATGCGCGGCAGGAACCGGGCAAATTCAGCCGCTGCCTGGGCGTGCGTGGCCTGCACGGCAGCGTGACGGAAAGCGCCGACTACTGGCACTCGCGGGCCGCAGCCCTGGGCGAGGCGGTCGGGCGCTGGGCGCGCCGCGCGCTCGATACCCGCGGTGCCGAGGCCATCCGCAGCATCATGGGACTGTGCCAATTGGCCGGAAAACGCCCGGCCACCGCCATCAACGCCGCCTGTGCCAAGGCCATGGACGCCGCCGCCGGCCTGCCCGCCTTCCGGACCATCAAACACTTGCTGGAAGCGGGTGATCAAGCGCCCGGGCAGGTCCAAATGGAGTTGCGCGACGTCGATCCGATCATCCGTCCGCTCACCGTCTATGACGATTTCATCCGCCGCCAGGCACCTGGTGAGGACCCTGTTTCCCAACCCGAAACCACCACCCCGTAACAGCACCAACCGCACCACCAACCCCATCCAACGCATCATGAGCCAACTCGCCACCCTCAAAATCCACGCCCGCAAACTCCGTCTCGGCGGCCTCGCCGAAACGCTCGAAACCCGCCTGCTGGAGGCCTCCTCCCACCGCCTCGGCCACGCCGAGTTCCTCGAACTGCTCTTCCAGGACGAACTCGCCGTGCGCGAGGGCCGCACGCTCGCCCGGCACACCAAGAGCGCGGATTTCCGCGAATCGCGCAGCCTCGACGGCTTTGACTTCAGCTTCAATCCGGGCATCCCGCGCGACCGTGTCTATCAATTGGCCACCTGCCGTTTCATCGCCGAAGCCCGCGACGTGCTGTTGGTCGGGCCGCCCGGAACCGGCAAAAGCCACCTCGCCCAGGCGCTCGGGCGCGAGGCCATCCGCCACGGCCACACCGTCTATTACCGCTCCATCTTCGACCTCGTGCGCGATCTGGCGGCCAGCGAGGGAGGCCCGGAGGAAGCCCGCCTGCTCGCCCGCTACCTCAAGCCGGATTTAGTCATAATTGACGACATGGGACTGAAATGCCTGCCGCCGCGCAGCGGAGAGTTGCTGCTGGAAATCATCCTGCGCCGTCACGAGGTCCGCTCCACCATCATGACCTCCAACCGCCCGGTGGACGAATGGGGCAAGCTGCTCGGCGACGTGCCCGCCGCCGGCGCCATCCTCGACCGCCTGCTGCACCGCGCCGAGATCATCGCCATCAACGGCCGCAGCCACCGCCTGGCGGCCGGGATCGCCGACCAGGCGCCCGGTGCGGACCCCACCGCCAAAGCCGGCGTCAAACCTCCCAAGCCGTAGCACCATGGCGTCTCATCCAGGGCCACAGTCCGGGCAACCCACCCGCTCACCGGCGCATTCATGGGGGCGCTGCCCCCAAACCCCCGGAGTTTTCCGCTTTCGGCCAATGGGCCATCGATGCCTCCGCCGGGCCGGCGGGTGTCGTGGCGCGGAAGGCTCCGCACCACGACACGAGGCAAAAGGCCCCTTTGGCGCACACCCGCCGCTCCGGTTGCCCTCCGGCAGAGCCGTATCCTGCGGGCGGCGGGCCATGCTCCACAATGGTCCGTTCGATGCCAGCACTTTCAGCCGACGCATTCAAAACACCCGTTCGACCCCGCGGTTCCGGCCCGCCCCCCCAGCCGGAAAAAATCCGCAATATTGCCTTGCCAGCCCCCCCTCAATCCATCAGAAAACCCCCATCCGAAGTGGTGCACTTTGAAGTGATCACAGGTGGTGCATTTTGAAGTGATCGGTGACACAGATGAGGGGATAAAATTTGTCTCGTCTATTTTCAAGATCGTGTTGGCTCCATAGGCAATATGTGGAGAGTTCGGCGT
>JBBRWR010000241.1:0-4207 GCA_038249085.1 Opitutales bacterium | reverse complement strand
CACTGCATGCGCGCTGCAGCTTGTGCAGGCCGCTGTGACGCTAAGCATCGTGCCGGGTTCGCGGTCCCGTGTGAACAGCATGGTGTGGATCATTTGAAATTTGCGGCACGCCTATCGCTGCGGCCCGCGGATATTTTTCGACGGTTGTGGGAATCCGACTGTTCCAAAAAGAGCAGTTAGATTGGCTAAGCGCTTTGCTATCAACGACTTAGCCTTTATTCCCACGTACGTTATACCTGTCAGCGGCGGTTTGGTAGTCCGATAGATCCGGCGGTGTGAACACCGGATGGGGCGCGGGCTGGATCTTCTTCAAGAGCTTCTAACGAAACTCTTCTTCCTGCGTCTTAGTCTGGGTCTTCTTCCGGGGGGCGGAGGCCGGGGGGCTTCGTTGGCGGGGTGCTGGCGCGGGCGGGTTCGGCGGCCTATTGCGTGGCTGCCAATGCGTACCCCAGCAAGACCTAAGTGCCTCCAATGCAATGAGGAATTCGTCGCCGACCGCCGCAACCAGTGGCATCAGCGCTACTGCCGCAAGCCGGGCTGCCAGCACGTCTCCAAGGCGGACAGCCAGCGCCGCTGGACACACAAGCCGGGGAACGAAAATTACTTCAGCGGGGCCGCAAACACCGAGCGGGTCAGGGTGTGGCGTCTAGCCAATCCCGACTACCGGCGCAAAAAGAGACCTGCGCCCGAAAGTGTGCTACAAGATGTCTTAAAGCCGCAAGTAACTGCAAACGTGATTGTTACACCTCTTCAGCCGCGGTCTGTGCTACAAGAGATCTGTTTCATGCAACCCGCTATGCTTGTGGGACTTATCTCCATTATGACCGGCCATGGGCAACAAGAGGACATCGCCACGAGCGCCCGGCTGTTTGTGACTCGCGGCGAAGACATCCTGCGCATGACGCCCGGGAGTCCCTCGTTCCCAAACCATGAAAACCAAAACACTCCCGTGCCCCGAACGCTTGCGGCACGTGCCCCGCCAGTTTAGCTGGATCGATCAACGTCTGATTCGCAACCGGCATATCCAGGGACCCTCTCCCCGGGCGCTGGCCCTTTACCTGTTCCTCTGCACGGTGGCCGATGCGGAGGGCCTCAGCTACTACTCCGATGCCAGCACCGGGGCTCTGCTCACCTGCTCCGGCGGTGAGTTGCGGGCGGCCCGCGCCGAATTGGCTGGCGCCGGGCTCATCGCCTACCGGAGTCCGTTCTATCAGGTGTTGAGCCTGGAACCCAAAGCTGCGGCCGCGCCCGCAGCGGCGTCGGAGCCACGCATCGGTGACGTGCGCTCCGTCGGCGAAATCCTCCGCGCCATGATGGAGGTGCCGCAATGATCGACTACGAAACCTATTGCCGGATCCGCCTCTTCCATCAGCAACGGGGCCTGAGCATGAATCAGATCGGTGCCGAACTTGGCATCGATCCGGAAACGGTGGCCAAATACGCGAAGGCCACCACTTTCCCGCGTCGCCGCAACTCCAAGCGCCCCAGCAAACTCGACCCGTTCAAGCCCGCAATCACCCGCTGGCTTGAACGCCATCCTTACACCGCCACCCAGATCTATCAGCGACTGTGCGCCGACGAGGGCTACACGGGCGGCTATAGCATCGTCAAAACCTACGTGCGGGCCGTGCGCCCGGTGCGCCACCCGGCCTTCCTCAGCCTCGCCTTCGCTCCCGGCGAAGCCGCACAAGTGGACTGGGGGAGCGCCGGCACCATCACCTTGGGCAACACGCGCCGCCGCCTCTCCTTTTTCGTCATGGTCCTCTGCCACAGCCGCATGGCCTATGTGGAGTTCACCTGCGGCGAGGCCACAGAACACTTCCTCGCTTGCCACCACAATGCCCTGGAGTTCTTTGGCGGCACCCCCGGCGTCATCCTGATAGACAACCTCAAGACCGGCGTGCTGAGCCATCGCTTTGGCGAGCGCGCCGTATTCAATCCGCGCTATCTGGACTTCGCCGCCCATTACGGCTTCGAGCCCCGCGCCTGCAACGTGCGCAAAGCCAACGAAAAGGGCCGCGTCGAAAACGCCGTCGGTTATGTAAAAAAAAACCTCCTCGCCGGCCTGGAGTTGCCCGACTCCATCAGTGCCATGAATACGGCGGCACGCCACTGGATGGACTCCATCGCCAACGTGCGCATCCACGGCGAAACCCGCAAACAACCCGCAGAACTCTTCCTCATCGAACAGCCCGCACTGCGTCCGCTGCCGGCGGTGCCCGCCGACACCTCCGTCACGCGTGAGGTTGGAGTCAGCGCCCGCTGCCGTGTCGTGCTCGACACCAACCGTTACTCCGTGCCTTCCCTCTACGCCTCGCAGAGC
Organism: Opitutales bacterium; assembly: GCA_038249085.1. GTDB lineage: Bacteria > Verrucomicrobiota > Verrucomicrobiia > Opitutales > Opitutaceae > ER46. The sequence goes on along the minus strand of JBBRWR010000241.1, from coordinate 1,884 downwards.
ATCACCCTCAAGGTCTTTGCCGACCGTCTCTGTCTCTATCACGCACACAACCTCGTCGCCTCCCACCCGCGCTGCTACGAGCGCCACCGCGACTTCGAAAATCCCGATCACGTCAAGGAGATCCTCGACCAACGCCGCCGCGCTCGCGACGCCAAGTGGCTGCTCGCCTTCTATGCACTCAGTCCGCAATCCGAATACTACTATCAACAACTCGCTGCCCGCAGTCTCCAGGCACGCGCCCATGTCAACCGGATCGTTGCCCTAACCGAAATCCACAGCCCGGAAAAAGTCGCCCTCGCCATGGACGACGCCATCGCGTGCCAGGCGTTCTCCAGCCAATACATCGAAAACATCCTGCAACAGCGCGAACGCCACACCCCGCAACCCGGCCCCCTCCACCTCACCCGCCGCGCCGACCTCCTCGAAATCGAACTGCCACCCGCCGACCTCTCCCTTTACGACCAACCTGACAAACCATGAAGCCCCATCACGACATCGACCTCCTCAACTCCCGCCTCGACTCCCTGCGCCTGCCCTTCCTCAAGGAGCAGTGCCAGCCCGTGGCCGCCACCGCCGCGAAAAACTCCATCACCCATCTCGCCTACCTGCAACAACTCATAGAGGGCGAGGCGGCTCTGCGCGACGACCGCGCCGTAGCCCGGCGCATCCAGGCCGCCCGCTTCCCGGTCATCAAGACCCTCGACTCATTCCGCTGGGACTGGCCGAAAAAGATCAACCGGCTCCAGGTCCAGGACCTCTTCCGTCTCCAGTTCGTTCACGATAAAGCCAACGTCATCCTGCTGGGCACCGTCGGACTCGGCAAAACCCATCTCGCGAGCGCCCTGGGTTATGCCGCCTGCCAGCAAGGCATGAGCGTGCTCTTCGCCAACGCCATCGACGTCATCAACACCCTTCACGCCGCACAGACCAAAGGCACCCTCAAAGCCGAGTTGCGCAAATACACCTCTCCTTCGCTCCTCCTGCTAGACGAGATCGGCTACCTGCCCATCGACCAGCGCGGGGCCGATCTGCTCTTCCAGGTCATCAGCGCCCGCTACGAACGCGGTTCCATCGTCCTGACCACCAACAAGGCCTTCAACCAGTGGCCTACCATTTTCAACGGCGACTCCACCATTACCTCCGCCGTCCTCGACCGCCTCCTTCATCATGGACACACCGTCGTCATCGAAGGCCCCAGCTACCGCATGAAAGACCGCATCGAAAACTGATCCGCCAGCCCCGGGGGAACGCCCGATCTAACCGTGTCTAACTATCCGAATTTCAAACCGCCCGTTCCATCCGACGTTCACGCCGCCGCCCACAATGCGCGGGATAGTGCGCCAAGGTGCAAGGATTGGCAAGTAAATTGGTCACTGATTGGTCACTTGAACGAAAGTATAAGGAAAAATCGACGTTCCTACGGTCTTGAAAACTGGAGAGCCGAAAGGTTCCGTGGGTTCGAATCCCACCCCCTCCGCCATTGTTGGGATTAGCGTAAGCGCCCAGAATTATCTCCGCCTAGCCGGGAAGCCAGCGAATGAAGGTCACGAACTCATCTGCGGCCAGCGACAGCAGATGCCAATGCGGAAGCTTATGAGGCAAAGGCCTTACTCGTATTAGCCAAGGCGGGCGCCTGAACGGTTGCGGTTCTAGTGAAGTTGGAGTATGGCGGGTCAGATCGGATTGTTGTAGGGATGTGGCGTGCTTCACCGACAACTTTCAATACAATGAATTTTACGTTGATCCACTCCGATATAGGGATTCGATCCCATCCCTACTTCGGTTCATCTAAAAATTCGAAGCATACTGCATTTCCCAATTTAATCCGGGTTCCGACAATTTTGTTCGCCATTCCCCCCAGCTAAACGAAGAACAAGGGGTTAT
>JBBRWR010000240.1:0-4208 GCA_038249085.1 Opitutales bacterium | reverse complement strand
CGGAAGAACCCGATCTTCACATACGCCGCGGTGATGAACTGCTCGGGGTCCGGGTGAAACAGCAGCACTGCCGCCCGTTTGAGATACGAAGCGTCGCGCAGTCGCAGTTTTTCAATCAGCCCGGAAGTGGACTCCCGTAGGATAGCGGAATCCAAACGCTGGCTCTGTCGCGCCAGTTTCCGAAACCGGTCGATGGCCGCTTTGGACAAATCCTTGATTGCCACATGTGGCACGGGAACCCCGTCCCAGTGCTTGCCCTGTTTGCGCAGCAAGAATTTGTCCAGCGCCGCACCTTTCAGCTCCTGTTTCGTGCTGCCGCTGCGGAGGTGATATTCACCCTTGTAGCTTACAGGGTACGGGTAGGCCTCCACTACGATCTCAAGATACTCACTCCCGGACTCAGTGCGCAGGTTCACCGCCACGAGGATGCCCAGAATGTCCCGCACCTTGTTGGGAATATCCTCCAGGAGCTTCGCCGCGTTTGGCACCCCGACGACGACGCCCTTGTCGTTTCGTCCGATGTGTAGCCGCCCTCGGCGTTGGCAAAGCCGCAGATCCATTTCAGAAATTCGTCCCGCCAAGTCTCCTTCCATTCAATGTGCTGATTTTCGGGCATGGTGATCGGATTGAAGATGGAGAATTTTCGCCGCAAGGGAACGACGCGACTACATTTTCCAAGTTCTGGCCAAAGGCACAGCCAGAAAGCGCGGATTGCCGAGCTTGACCGGGTGCGAAGGTCAGTGGGTCCAACTCGTGCGGCCCCATCTCGGAGGAGTGCTGCAGTAGCGGGAAGACTGGTCGTGTAGCGTCGAGAGTCGTACGAAACAAACGCCATTCCACTCGAACCTGGACACGAATTCTTGGCATCGTTGCGCACTCCGAAACGGAGGATCACGGTGGTGATGACGACCCCGGTCTTCTGTGCGGTGACAATGCCGGGTTGATCCTCTCGGTTGGCTCACCCACGCTTGCCGGCATGTGGACCTATGTTGGCAACACGAGTACTTTGGCCATGAGAACACGATGCCCGAACAGAACACCGGGAGCATGAACCGCCAGACCCGTCACAAGATCGATCCGGTCGATCAGGCGATCGAACTGGCGCTCAATCCGGGCTCCTTCATCCCGGACCGCGCCTGCTTCTCCTTCGTGAGCGACCTCGACGAGGTGGCAGCCAAAATCGCGACGCTGGTGGCGAGTGAGCCGTCGCGCGCCGTCACCCTGTACGAAACCTTCCTCGCTGCGGCTCATGCCAAGGCGGAGGAACTCGACGATTCGAGCGGCAGCTTCGGCTCTTTCGTGAGCGATCTGTATTGCGGCTGGATCAAGGCCCGTCAGGCAGCGGGGGCAAATCCAGACGAGACTGCGACCCGCCTGCTCTCGTGGATGGACGATGACGACTATGGCTTCTGCTACGACCTCGAAAAGCAGGCCGCGAAGGCCTTCGACCGGGCCGGCCTCGCCGCGTTCGTGACGCAGGTCCGCGCGAGATTTGCCGCGGCCGCCACGATCGGCCCGAAGGCGGACGGCACGTTTAGGGACAGTCCCGACTACGCCCGTCGCCGCTGGGGAAAGGCTCTCCGTGCGCTCCACGCCGCCCAGAATGACGCCGCCGCGTACATTGCCCTGGCCGAGGAGACCGGCCTCACCGCGCAGGATTGCCACGCGATCGCCACGCTGCTCGTCGGCCGGCGCAAACCGGAAGAGGCCCTCGGTTGGGTGGAGCGTGGCATCGACCTGGACAAGCAGGCGCCGCACGGATCGATGGCCGGTCACGATCTCGCAAAGCTCAAGCGGGATCTCCTGACCAAGCTGGGGCGCGGCGGCGAGGCGCTCGACGCCGCCTGGGCCGACTATCGCGCGCACCCGAGCAAGTACACCTACGAGGATCTCATGAAGTACGTGCCGAAGGCCGAGCGCCGCACGTGGCATGAGAAAGCCATTGAGGCGATCCGGGGAGGCGACCTCTCCTCGGCGATGGAACTTCTCGTAGCAACCAAGGAACTGGATCGACTCGCCGACCTCGTGCGTCAGTCCACGGACAACGCGCTGACAGGCCTGAGCCACTACAGCACCGAACCGGTGGCCGGGAAACTCGAAAAACCCCATCCCGATCTCGCCGCGCGGTTGTGGCGGTCGCAGGGCATGCGGATTATCAACGCTAAGAAGAGCAAGTACTACGCCGCCGCGTTGTCGAACTTCGAGCGTGCCAAGCGTTGCTTCGAGCGAGCGGGGCTCGACGCCGAGTGGCAGAAGACGGTGAACGAGGTGCGCGCCGAGCACCGTCGCAAGAGCGGCTTCATGCTGGGATTCGAGCGTCTGGCCGCAGGGATCGGGCCGAGCGACGAGCCGTCATTCCTTGAGCGGGCGAAGGCGCGCTGGAGCGAGCGCGAACGAAAAGCCCAATGACGAACATGAACCGCACCGACGACAAGGACGCATCTGAGTTGGATGAATTAATCGCGCAGATCACCACCGGCACCCAGGGCGACGACGGGCAATTCCGGGCCTTCCACCGCGCGATCCAGATCGGTGTCGATCTCCCGTGTGACGCGTTCGTCATCGGCGAGCCCGTCTCGGTGGTCGCGTTCGACTACGACGGCAACCCGCGGCGCGGCTTGGTGGCCCGCTGCCGACGCGAGGACGGCTCCGTGTATGTGGTTGCGGCCGCCGAGGTCGTCCTCGCGCCGCGGTCCCGTGGGATCTATTACCTGGCGGCCTACCGCAAGTGGTTGGGCCTCGATCCCGGGCTTGCGCCGGTCGCTGCTCCCATTCGCCGCCAGCGCCTGCGCAAGGTCGCCGCGACGGACCTCGACCTGAGCCAGCCCGTCGAACTGGTCGTTCTGTCCGTCAAGGAGAACGCGGCGCGTTGCCGGCCGGTCGGAGGTGATCGCGTCATCACCCTGCGCGCGAGTCGCCTGTGGGCCGTCGTTCCCGGCGAGATCGCGGTGGTGCAGCCGCGCAAGCAATGGAGCTACGCCGGTCATCCTTACCTGTCCGGCGAGATCGAGTCGGCACGGCTCGACGTGGCCGCGCTCGGTCTCGTACCGCTCAAGCTCGAGGACCGAGGTTTGTGGACCCCTGCTGAGCACTACTGGGGCGAGGAGAGCGAACCGATTGAGGAGTGGGCCAAGCCGATCATTGCCCGGGGACCGAGAAAGGAATTCGAGATGGAGCAGGTCGTTCCGGGCCGGGAATCCGGCGACGACGATGCCGACCCGATCTGCGAGGCCGCTGATCTCAAGGAGACCGGCGACGAGGCGGCGGCCGTCAAGATTCTGATGGAACTTTGCCAAGCCGACCTGCGTTGTCTGGACGCCCATGCGCACCTCGGCCACTTCTGCTTCGACCACCGGCTGAAGGATGCGATCCGCCACTTCGAGGTCGGCGTCCGCATCGGCGAGTTGTCGCTCCCGTCGGACTTCGATGGCCTCTTGCCCTGGGAATTTCTCGACAACCGGCCTTTCCTGCGCTGCCTGCACGGATACGGGCTGTGTCTGTGGCGCGGCGCGCGGTTCGACGAAGCTGCGCGCGTTTTCGATCGGATGCTCTGGTTCAATCCGTCGGACAATCAGGGCGTGCGCTTTCTGATCGAGCAAGTGCGAGCCCGGACGCCATGGGAAGAACGCCAAGAACGGAGATGAGCCGGAGAGGCGTGGTGAATTTGGTGAGGGGCAGTCGAACGGGGGCAACCCGCTGGTCGCTGGACAGAAGGGGAAATCTCGGCGCGGACGGACGACGCGGCAACAATCCTGGCGTGGCGGCAATCCATCGATAGGGGACAGTCGCAGGGCGGTGCAGACGCAGCGCGATGTCGATCTTCCACGCGATGACGTTCGGAGAGCCATCGCCGCGTCGTCGAGCGTGCAGCCTGCCGCCCGACATTACCGCCGCTCGTAATCGCCAGTGCCTCTTCTCCCGTCGGCGCCGGAGATTACAGCAACCAGCGGGCCCCGTCCGCCCGTTCTCGAATTCGCTCCGGAGCCTGCGCGCTATGATCGCGCCAGTCTGCACCCCAGGCTCGCGAGCAAACGCAAAGCGCAAGGCCTGACTCTTTCAGATTGGCCCAGCCCTGCCTGGAGGTACTTCGTGAGCAGCAGGTCCATCGTTTGGGTCACCTGCGTGAAGAGGTCGCCGTGGATCTCGTCGTGGTAGAGCAAATCCGTATTTGTGCGGAAGAACCCGATCTTCACATACGCCGCGGTGAT
>JBBRWR010000239.1:0-4333 GCA_038249085.1 Opitutales bacterium | reverse complement strand
TGTGCATATGTGCTCTGTACATGGGTATATATCTACATGGCTGTCTCTTTTTGTATAAGTTGTAATGTGCTCTTTTTGTCTGTTTATGTGACCTCATATATATATGTATGGGTAGGTGTTGATGTGGATGCGAACGCCAGCCGCTGCCGCGCCCGGACCTGCGCCGCCTGTTGCTCCCCCTCGGGCCCGTCGTGGTTTTCGGCTCGAGTAATTTTCCCCTGGCATTCTCCGCGGCCGGGGGCGACACCGCATCGGCACTGGCCGCCGGTTGCACGGTCGTCGTCAAGGCCCATCGCGCCCACCCTGGCACCGGCGAACTGGTCGGCGGGGCGATCAACCGGGCCGTCGCCGCCTGCGGACTTCCGGCCGGCGTCTTCTCCCTGATCCACGGTGGCGGTGCGACCGTCGGCATCGCCATGGTGAAACATCCCGCCACCGCCGCCGTGGGCTTCACCGGCTCGCACGCCGCGGGCTGCGCGCTCTTCGATGCCGCCGCGGCCCGCCCGCACCCGATTCCCGTCTTCGCCGAGATGAGCAGCCTGAATCCGGTGTTTCTCCTGCCGGAGGCCGTGCGCGAGCGCGGCGCCGCGCTGGCCAGCGGCCTGCTGGGCTCCTTCACGCTCGGCGTGGGCCAGTTCTGCACCAAGCCGGGCCTCGTCTTCGTGGTGCGCGACGCCGCCACCGACGCCTTCGTGGCCAAACTCGCCGAAGTCGTGCGCGCCGCCCCCTGTGGCACCATGCTCACCAGCGGGATTCGCACTGCCTTCCTCGCAAATCGGGACCAGGTCAGCGCAGTGCCCGGCGTGCAGCCGGTCGCCTCTGGCGCTGCCGCCGCCGACGCCCGCAAGACCGAGGCGGGGCCGAGTGTCGCCACCACGACTGCGGCGACCTTTCTCGCGCATCCCGCCCTCGCCACCGAGGCATTCGGTCCCTTCACCCTGGTCGTCGTCGCGGACACGATCAGTGATTTCGCCGCCTGCACCGCGGTGCTCGAGGGCCAGCTCACCGCCACCGTCCATGGGACCGCGGCCGAGCTCGCCGCCGCCCGCCCCCTGCTCGCCGCCCTCGAACAGCGGGTCGGCCGCCTTGTGATCAACGGCTTCCCGACCGGAGTCGAGGTCAGCCCCGCCATGAACCACGGCGGCCCGTATCCGGCGACCACCGACGTCCGCTTCACGTCAGTGGGCACCGCGGCCATCCTCCGTTTTGCCCGCCCGGTCTGCTATCAGGGTTTGCCTGACGACCTCCTGCCGCCGGCGCTGCAGAACGCCAACCCCCTCGGCTTGATGCGCCTCGTAAACGGCACGCCGACGCGGGCGGCCGGGTGAGGGCTGAACTCAGTCGTTGAGGGGAGCGGGGCGGCCTTCCGCTCACCGACTGCAGGAACGAGTCGCCGGCCCATTGGTACACCATGGCTTCGAACTTCATATCCCCGCCACCGGCATTTGAAACCAGGGGGGGGCAGACCGTCACACTTGCGATGCAGCCACCTGTAACCGTCGCGACTGCGCAGCCCTCGATATCCTCCTTTTCTTGCAGGAATTCCGTCAGCGCGGGCGCCACGGGCTGCATCTCGGCGTTCCCGTGCCGGTTCTGTTCGACAAACGCTGCCGCAAGCTGGAGCAATTGCACATTCCGATGCCCTGCTGCGTCAAGACGTTGGCGGGCCGCGAGGGCACCCGCGCGCAGGACCGCGTCGAAAGCCAGCCCTGCCGTACCTTCAACCCGCAGTCTGGCATTGGTCTCCTGCTGAAACTTTTCGGCAGCCTCGCGATTCGCGAACCAGGGTACGGTTCGCTTCGCCCGTCCCGACTTTTCGCGCCGTAGTGGGTCAGCGTATACCACCCGAAACGGCGGGTCCGGCCGGGCCATGACGTACGTTTTAGCGGATCCAGCTGAAATTGCCAAACAGTCGCCAACCATTGCCAACTTCGAGCTAGTTCGACGTATTGACGGTTTCTAAATTCACCCGCCTTTTCCCCTGCATTTACCTCTGAAAATGCCCTGGTGCGAATGTCGGGAGTCGAAATCGCTTTAGCCCGTTTTTCTGGACCTGTGTATATGAGAGGAGAAACGCGTTCGGAGTCAATTCGTAGAGTGAAATTGTGTTCTCGACATGTTGACGATTGAATGCAGGGCGTTGCACGCCGTAGCCTTTTTTTATGACAGGAATCAGACAGGATTCCACGGGCCGTGTCCCGCATCGCATCGCACGGCGCCATTCCTGCCATTCCCAAGACTGCCATTCCTGTCATACCCGAGATCAAAGCCGATCACCAACGCGCAACGAGTGACGCCGTCCTTTCGCGGTGGAAGGCCGCTCCCACCCGGCCGCCGTCCTGACCCTCACGGCGGGAGATTGCGCCTCCTTGGGCACTTTCCTGCCATTTGGGCACACGGGAAATGCGTGTTCAGACGAACACCCTCCGCAAACCTTGCGCCTTCGCTCTGTCTGCGCGAGACTGGGGCTGTGAAGGCGAAACCTCGGCGCAAGCCCCGCAGGTCGGTGAAGTATCCAAAGAGATGGGAGCGCCTGCTGATGCCGCTCACGAACAGGCGGCCGCGCCACAGGTGGCTTCTCGCCGGCCCCGGTGAGGGCTGAAGAAGCATCACTGATTCAGCCGCTCCAAATCATCACTTCCCATGACCGCCCGCGCCAAATCGAAACCCGCCAACGTCGACCCCGCCCTGCTGACCAAGCGCGAGAAGGCAGAGGGCTTCGAGCGGCTCGACAGGCTGGTGCAAGAACTGGCGAAGGAGGATACACTGCGGGAGGTCATGGCCGCGGCAGTGCTTTCAAGGCAGAATGGCGAGAAACCTGCTCAAGGTTCAGTCGTCGGCAGCGTCCGCAGCATCTAAACGATGACCGGCCGCGATGATCAACTCTGTGATGAAGCCAGGATCACGAACGAACTCGTCGCCATCTCCTTCATTGTTGCGCTCGTGGATCTGCGGGGCGAGTCGCCTACGTCGTAAAGAATACCGGGACGACGAAGATGCTTAATTGGATTCGCCGGCTCATAGGCACTCCCAAGAATGCTCCTTTTGAGCCGGTCGCTCCACTGAGGATCGCATCAAAGGCCCAAGTTCGGTCAGTCGATTGGCTTGAGAACAATCCCTGGAGAAACAACCCAGAAGGGAATGCGGCACTTCAGCGCCTAGAAAAGGGCGGGGAACACGTATTCATAACTGGCGCCGCTGGGACCGGAAAATCTACGTTGCTTCGTTACTGGCGCGAGAACACATCGAAGCGAGTCCAAGTGGTAGCGCCTACTGGTGTGGCCGCACTGAACGTCGACGGGAGAACACTGCATAGTTTCTTCAAGTTTCCGCCCCGCCTTTTGCAGCCACAGGACATCCGCGAGTTGCCGAAACGGGGCATATGGTCAGCGATCGATACGCTTGTCATCGATGAGATCGGAATGGTCAGAGCAGACATGCTCGATTCCGTGGATAGATTTCTGCGTCTAAACGGTCGCAGGCGAGGTGCATTGTTTGGCGGTGTTCAATTGGTGATGGTCGGGGATCCTCTTCAGCTTCCTCCTGTTGTTGAGGATGACTTGGCAGAGTACTTCAACCGTGCCGACGAAAGCGGCCCCGGCTACCCAGCACCCTATTTTTTTGCCGCACGCGCCTGGCGGGAAGCAAATGTACACTGCCACGATCTTCGGCACGTTTACAGGCAGGAAGATGGCCCTTATCTCGCATTTCTGAATCGTGCGCGATTCGGGGAAGTAACGCCAGACGACCTCGAAATGCTGCGGAACTTGGTCAGCATTCCAGAGGCGAACGAAGCAAGCGTTACGCTGGTAGGCAGTAACTCGGCCACTGACAGAATCAACCAAGCGAAGCTTTCCAGACTATCGGAACCTGAGGGGGTTTACCGGGGAACGGTCACTGGTCGATGGAGCGAGCGCGACTTACCTGTGCCAATCGAACAGTGTTTGCGACGCGGGGCTTGGGTCATGTTCGTGAAAAACGACGCACAGAAACGATGGGTGAATGGAACCTTTGGTATCGTCGAAGAACTGGCAGAGGGGTCGGTGTGGGTAAAAGTCTACTCCTACAATGCACCCCCCGCAGTTTACGAGGTATTGCCAGCAGAGTGGACTCGCGAGCACTACCACTGGAACAAGGATGGCAGTGCCATCGCCAGCCGGCCAGAAGCGACGTACCGGCAAATCCCCCTGAACCGCCCAACGACAATTAGACCTCGCCACTGACGACAATTAAAAACCGCCATCCTGGCGGTTTTTTCGGTCGTTGGTCTGCGAGAGCGGTAAGCTTGGACCTTTTCGCAGGTCCCATGATTACCGAGCTTCAATATCGACGA
>JBBRWR010000238.1:0-4359 GCA_038249085.1 Opitutales bacterium | reverse complement strand
TCGCAGCCGAGACGTTGAAGATCATCGTGCTCGGGGTGATCGCCTTCTGTTTTTCGACCGCGAGCGGGGTGCTGGTGGCCAAGCTCATGAACGTGCTGTCGCCGAACAATCCGGTGAATCCCCTGATTGGTTCCGCCGGCGTGTCGGCGGTGCCGATGGCGGCGCGCGTCTCGCACGTCGAGGGGCAGAAATACGATCCCAACAACTACCTGCTGATGCATGCCATGGGACCCAATGTGGCGGGCGTCATCGGCACGGCGGTGGCGGCGGGATATTTTCTCTCCACCCTGGGCCATTGAGCGCGACGCCTAACCCTTCCGGCCAGCGGTCGCGGAGTCCTGCCGGCGAATTTCCGGCGGGGGCGTCGCACCTGAAGGCGCCGTCCTCAACCCGGCTCCGGCGGGCCGATGGTTGCCGGACCTGGTCGGTGGCCCACTATCGGCAGGTCGGCTCGACCCAGGTGGTGGCCCGAGGCCTCCCCGTGTGGTCGGCGGTGGTGGCCGCCGAGCAGACGGCCGGTCGGGGTCAGGCGGCGCGCACCTTCGCGTCGGATCCAGGTGGACTCTATCTGACCGCGGTCCTGCCCTACGCCGGCGATCCACTCGCGACCCGGGGCTTTGCGCTGGCGGTGGGTTGGGCGCTGCGAGAGAAGCTCCGCGGTGTCGGAGTGGAAGGGCTGCGGCTGCGCTGGCCCAACGATCTGATGGTGGGGGCCCGCAAGGTGGGCGGAATTCTGGTCGAGCAGGGCGGACCGGATACCTTGTTGGTGGGAGTAGGGCTCAACGTGAGCAATCGTCCGTGGCGAGTGGAACCGGCACTGGAGGCGATTGCAGGCCGGTTGGCGGATGCGGTGCCGGGTGGCGCGCTGCCGGAACCCGCCGCGCTGGCCAGCTTGGTTTTGCAGGCCGTGCGGACGGCGCATGAGGCCTTCCGGCTGCGGCGGCTGGCGGGTTTCGTGGCGACCCTTAACCAATGTTGGGGTCCGCCGCGCGAAGTGGAGATCGAGGCGGCAGCCGGGGTGCGGCCGATCGTCTCCTGGGGAGTGTTCCGTGGCATCGATGAGAACGGGAGCATCTTGCTGGAATCGCCGGCCGGGACGATTCAGCCGGTCCAAGCGCATCACGTCGGCCGGCTAATCGAGGTGTGACCTGGGTGACCGATCATGAAACGGTCGGAAACGACGCGACGCCAAATGCCCGGGTCGGGCATTGCAGAGGGGCTGGGCGCCGCGCGCTTTTTCTTGAATGAGTCGCCAAAATGGCGACAGGGTCCCGGCCGACCTGCGCCTCATCACCGTCAAGCGACTCGCCGACCATGCCGCACGACACTCGACGATTGCTACGACGCTGGCCCACTGGACAGAGCTGATGTTAGCCGGCAAATTTGCGAATCTCGTCGAATTACGGCGGGTGCTGCCGACGGCGGACCAAGTGCGGGTCGAGCGTGGCCAGACAGTTACGATTTTCAACATCAAGACGCACGATCGGCTCATCACCGCCATTCACTACAACCACCAAATCGTCTGCATTTTGTTGCTGCTCACGCCCAGCGACTACAAGGCGGAACATTGGAAAGAAAACCTATGAAAAACGTGCGCAAACCCGCCTTCGCCCGGTTGCCGGCGACCTTTGACGGGCTCATCAAGCGGCACGCTCCGCGTCCCCTCCACGAGGCGGTGGCGTATGCGAACACGGTCGAAATCGTCGCCGCCCTCGCCGGCCATAAACTCAACCGCGACCAGGACGACTACCTGCTGCTGCTCTCGGCGCTGGTGGAGCGCTACGAAGCTGACACCCTCCCGAAGCGTCCCCGCGTTTCCGGCGTGGAGATGCTAAAATACCTCCTGGAGGAAAACGATCAGGGCGGCGACGACCTCGCGAAGATTCTCGGAGTGGATCGCTCGGTGGCGTTCCGCATCCTGAGTGGCGAACGCCAGCTCACGACCGGGCACATCAAGATGCTGCGGGCGCGGTTCGGCGTGGGGGCGGATGTGTTCATCAACTGATGGGAAGCCGGATTGCGGGGGCTGGGCCGGGAGGGGTTTTCTGACTATTCGATGACATATTGCCCTGGTTTCGGGGTGAAGCTCAACGCGTTGCCTTGAAAGGAGCTTGTTTCTTCGACGAACTGATTCCCCTCGCGCCGCCACACCTTCGTTCCGGCCTTCATCCCTGGAAGTCTCAGCTTCATGGGCATGGCTTTCTCCCGGTCCAGACGGGAGACCGCGCCGTTCGACTGCCCATGGTCTTCTTTGTCCGCGAGCCATTCGAAGTGAGGGAGGATCCTAAGATTCCACCGATTGCGCTCCGCCCCGGATCCCCGGTCGAGAAAATAGAGACCCGATCCTTGGTAGGTCGCGAAAGGCGAAGAGCCATAGCCGACGATCCTTTGGGGAGACGCAGGAATGCGGATGAATTCACGGGTAACGTCTCCGGTGTGAATGAAGGTGGCGTCATCGCTGAAGGCGCTCAGATCCCGGGGCAACGATAGCGCACAGTAATCGAAGTTGTCGGTGTCGCTGCCGGTCGTCTTATATTCACCAAATCGCGGAAATCGTTTAAAGACCTCGTGCGCCACAAGGAAGGATGCCGCCTTGCGGGGAGTGTAGGTCAACGAGAGGTTGTGACTTGCCCCCGGACTCATGTAAGGGCCCAGGGGGCCGAAGGTATAGGTCCACATGGTGGCGGCCTGCGCACCCTGGGCGCGGAAGTATTTCGCCATCGCCGGATATAGGTAGGTCGAACGATTGTGCCAGGTCTCGTACTCGTAGACGATGCGGGCGCGCCGGCCTTTGAAGGCGGGCGTTTGCAGCCAACCTTGCCAGTCGGCCCGGCGCAGGGACTGTTCGAGGTAAGGCAGGAAATTGACCTCGTTCAGGTCCGGCTCTTTCTGCCCGGCCACCAATTTGGACTGGTCCTGCCCGGGATACGTGGAGAAGGAAACCAATTCGATCCGGGACTGGGCGGCCGCATCGTACGGACCCGGCAACTGATGGATTGGCCCCTTGGCCCAGTAAAGGTTCCAGCAGGGCACCGCCTTGACCTCTTCACTCTGCATGAAGTCGCAGAAGCGGTTTATGGCGGAGAGGAAGGTCTCGTTCCTGAAGGCGAGCCAGGCGTCTTGCGTATCCGGCTGCGCCTTGCGGCCGAGCCAGGCCTTGTATGCGGCCATCCCCGGCTCGCTGAGTTCTGCGTCCTTCCCGGCAGGTTTCTCCTTGGGAAAGGTCGGCTCGTTGATCATTTCTGCGATGATCAGGGCTGGATTTTGCTTATAGGGCCGCCCCTCGTCACAGGGGTTCCTGCGGTTGACCAGCTGGCGCATGTAGTTATCGCACTTCTTGATCAGATCCGGTGCGGCCATCCATTGCCACTTGGAGCTTTTGCCCTGCTTGACGAAGGAGTCTTTCAACGTGCTGCCCATCTCGTTGAGAAAAGCGAGATGGAGGTAGATCTTCCGTTTGCGGCACTCAGCCAGGGTGTGATCGAGCAGGTCCAACCATTGGTTTTGCACCAGATTCCCTTCGGCATCGGTGAAATCGCCCGGGCAAAGATGGATGCGGATGAGGTCGCAACCCATCAGCTGGATCTCATCGAAACTCTGATCGACCATGGCCTTGTATTCGTCGAGGTTGAAAGGAGTGAACTCGCCTTTCTTGGAAATCCGCCGGTATTCCCACCAAAGGCAGGTTTGGAAGTTCACGCCCCACAACGCGACCTCAGTACCATCCGCAAAGCAGAGCGTGCCATTCTTCACGCCAACTTGCTTCAATTCCGCCCCGCCCGAGGCATGAACTGCAGGCGATTGCCCTGCGCCAACCATCTGCGCTCCCAGCAGGACAAGTAGAATTACAGATAGGAAGCCGGATTTCGGGGGCTGGGCCGGGAGGGGTTTAAGGGCAGGGGCCAAAGTCATAAAATCAGCCCCCCTGGATTCGAAACGTGAATCGAAGGGCTTATTGCGCGGCCGGCGCCGCCGGAGCCTCGGCGGCGGGTGCGTCGGTGGCCGGTTGCTGTTTCTGCGGAGGCGAACCTCAAGGTGCTGAAAGTGGAGAAAGTCGAGGGTGGGCTCTACGATTTCATTTCCCAGGGCATCAAACTCGAGCTGTTCCCCCGCTGATTTTCCTTGGCGTGGGCGCGCTCACCGACTTCGGGCCGCTCATCGCGATGCCGCGCACCCTGATGCTCGGGGCGGCGGCGCAGGTGGGGCTGTTCATCACGTTCATGGGCGCCTCCCTGCTGGGCTTCTCCGCGAAGCAGGCGGCTTCGATCGGCATCATCGGGGGAGCCGATGGTCCGACGGCGATCTTCCTCACCAACAAGCTCGCGCCGGAATTGCTCGGGGCGGTGGCGGTGGCGGCCT
>JBBRWR010000237.1:0-4360 GCA_038249085.1 Opitutales bacterium | reverse complement strand
GCCCGGCGCAGAGGCGGGCAGGAGTGCCCGCGCTCCCTTGGGCGCAGCGCGGTTCCGCCCCGGGCGCCGCTCGGGAGCTCCCGTGGTGGCGTCAACTCGGAGATGCACCCGCCGCCTACTCCGGCCCCACCATCATGTATCCGGCCGAGCGGACCGTCCGGATGTAACGCGGCTCCTTGGCGTCGTCCCCCAGCTTCTTCCGCAGCGAGGAGATATGCACGTCGATCGAACGATCAAACACGTCGTAATTGCGGTCGCGGCATTCATCCAGGAGGGACTCGCGCGTCTTAACCCGGCCCTTGGCCTTGGCCAGGCTGGCCAACAGATCGAACTCGACCGGCGTAAGCGTCAGCGGGGTGGTGTTCATGACGGCGGAGCGGGCGTCGAGATTCACGTGCAGGGTGCCGACCACGAGCTCGGTGGGCGGGGCGTTGGTCTTGACCCCGGTTCCGGTGGTGGCGCTGCGGCGCAGGACGGCGCGGAGCCGCGCCAGCAATTCCCGCGTGGAAAAGGTCTTGGGCAGGTAGTCGTCCGCGCCGACCTCAAGCCCGACAATCCGGTCGGTTTCGTCGCCCCGCGCGGTCAGCATCAGCACGGGGACCAGGCTGTGGGCGCGAATGCGCTTCAGCACCTCGAAGCCGTCGATGCCGGGCAGCATCACATCGAGAATCACGGCGTGCCAGGCGGCATCCTCCGCGGTGGCCTTTTCGACTCCTTCCGGTCCGTTGTGAACGGCCGCGACATCGAAGCCCAACGGCTCAAGGTAGGTCGCGACCAGGCGGCAGAGTTTCCGATCGTCGTCGATCATCAGGATGCGGGTGCGGCCCTCCGAGTGGTCAGTCATGCCATGGTTTTGAGAAAATCCGCCGCGGGGTGCAACCATCGCGGTGGGTGCGCCCGCGGATTGCATCGCACATCTGCTGTTGTGCGTGAGCGGGTTTTTTTGCCGCGGCCGGCGGGTCATGTTGTCCGCCCTCAATCCGCCGTGAAATACCGCCTGCTCCTGCCGTTTCGCTTCACTCCTCGCCGTCCCAGTAATCGACCTCGATCGGGCGGAAGAATTTCCGCGGTGCGCGCAGACCCCATTTCTCGGAGTCGGGGTAGTGCCAGGTGCCGCCATTGCGAGTGCCGCCGAGGGCGACCGAGACGTTCTGGTTGGCGCGATTCACCGGGGCGTCTGCCGGTAGGCCGTGGTGCCGCTGGGAGTAGCGCCGCGTCTTTGACCGGCGCCGTGGGGAGGACCGAACTCGATGTCACCGCCCACGAGGAAAAACACCTGCGATTCACCCGCGGGCGCCGGCAAAAGCCAAGATCCGCGGTGTGGTTGGGGTTTCGTTCCCGGTCGGATCTGTCATGCGTCAATCGCCATGCGCCTTCTCACCGTCTCGCTCGCCCCCCTCGGCCTCGCGGGGGCCGCGCTGTTCGCGTCGTTGCCGCTGTCCTCGGCCGACGTGCGTTTCCCCTTCGTTATTCCGGGCGACGACGCCTCGCCGTCGATCACCAACCTCGCGTCGCTCTCGCCCCGGCCCGCCGGGGCCGACGGCTTTGCCCGCGTCCGCGACGGTCATTTTTTCACGGAGGCCGGCCGGCTGCGCTTCTGGGGGGTCAACACGTGCTTCGGGGCGAATTTTCCCGAGCACGCCGATGCGGAAAAGGTGGCGGCGCACCTGGCGAAGCTCGGGGTCAACGCCGTGCGCATGCACCACCACGACACCAGCGCGGCCCCGCGCGGCGTCTGGGGCGCGGTGGTCGACGGGCGGCGCACCTTGAGCGCGCGGGAGATCGAGCGGCAGGACTACTTTCTCGATCAGCTCCACCGCCATGGCATCTACGCCAACCTCAACCTGCACGTGGGCCGCGAGCTCACTGCGGCGGAGGGTTTTTCGCGGGAGGGTCTGCCCTATGCGACGCGCTTCGACAAATACCTGCTCTACTTCGAGCCGGAGCCGCGCGCCCGCCTGAAGGAATTCTGTCGCGACTACCTGCTGCATGAGAATCCGTACCGCCACCGGCGGCGCGTGGACGACCCGGGCATCGCGATGATCGAGATCACCAACGAGAATTCGTTCAGCAAACTCGGCCCGGGCCTCGCCGCGGCTCTGCCGGAGCCGCACCGGGGCGAGTTCAAGCGCCAGTGGAACACCTGGCTGGCGCGGCAGTATCGCGACACCGCCGCGCTGCAGCGGGCCTGGGGCGGGGCGAACGAGCCGCCCGGGCCGGCGATCGCCGATTCGGCCGCCTGGCGCGACGGCCTCGGGGTGTGGCGCCTGAAGCCGAACCGCGAATTCCCGGTACGCCCGCTTTTCGGCCAGCCGGGACCGCTGGCCGGGGTGCCGGCCCTGACGCTCGAACCGTCGGGCACCAGCCCCGAACTCAGCGCGCAGGAGCTCCAGTATCCAAATCTCAAGCTCGAGCCGGGGCAGATCTACACGCTGTCGTTCTGGGTGCGGGCCCCGGCGCCGCGGTCGTTGTTTGTCGACGTGTCCAACGCGGGCCCCGGCAATTGGAATCCGGTGGGCTTGCGCGAAACGCTCGCGCTGCGCCCGGAGTGGCAGCGGGTGCATCGCGTCTTTCGGACGAGCGCCGCGATCCCGGGTGCGGCGCGGATCTGCTTCAAATTCGGCGGCAGCGGGGTGCCGTTTGCCCTGGCCGGGCTGACGCTGCGGCGGGGTGGAGACTGGATCGTGGTGCCGGAGGGCCAGACCCTCGAGGCCGGCACGATCGAGATTCCGGTGGCGGGCTGGAACGAGCCGGCCCAGCGCGACGCGGTGCGTTTCATGGCGGAGACCGAGGAGGCCTTCATCCGCGAGATGATGGATTTTCTGAAAAAGGATCTGGGCGTGCGCGTGCCGATCACGGCCTCGCAGATCACCTATCACACGCCGCGCATTGTCGCGGCCACCTGCGACTACACCGACATCCACGCCTACTGGCAGCATCCGCGCTTTCCGCGCAAACCCTGGGACCCCGTGGACTGGTTGGTCCTGAACACGCCGATGGAGCGGGCGCCCGACGCCGATGCGTTGCTGGCCCGCGCGCCGTGGCGGCTCCTGGATCGCCCGTTCACCTTCTCCGAATGGAACATCCCGGATCCGCACGACTACGCGGCGAGTGTGGTGCCGTTTGCGGCGGTGGTGGCGGCGCTGCAGGAATGGGACGGGATCTTTTTCTTCCAATACCAGAGCGGCGGAGAGGGCGGCTGGTACGGGGACAAGGTGCAGCGGTTTTTCTCCTTCAACGGCCAGCCGGTGAAACTCGCGTTGCTCACCGCCTGCGCGCAGCTCTTTCGCCGGGGGGATCTGGCGGCCCTCGACACCGTCGCGGCCGGCACGCTGGATCAGATGGTGCCGGCCACGCTCGGGTTCAGCCACCGCATCGGGATCGATCCCAAGGCGGCTCGATCCTCGGAGGCCGCGGCGCCGTCCGGCCAACGGCTCGCGACGCCGGACGAACGGGTGGTGTGGGATGCCAGCGATCCCGCCCGCGCCCGCGTCGTGCTCAACGCGCCCGCGACCCGCGCGGTGTGGGGGTTGGTGGGCGGGCGGAGCTTCGATCTTGGCGGAGTGAAGCTCGCGGTTGGCGCCGTGGAGCGCGACTACGCCGTGATCGTGTTGACGGCGATGGACGGAAAATCGCTGGAGACCACGCGGAGCGCACTCATCGCCGCGGTGGGCTCGGCCACGAATCCCGGGATGAAATGGAATGCCGCGCGCACCTCGGTGGGCCGGGACTGGGGCGAGGGGCCGGCCGAAGTGAACGGGATCGCCGTGGCCCTGACGCTGCCGCGCCCGGGGGCGCGGGTGTTCGCGCTCGACGGCCGCGGCCAGCGCCTGGGCGAGGTGCCGGCCGCGGCTGGCGCCGCCGGGTCGCGTTTCGAGCTGTCGGGCAGGTATCGGACCCTCTGGTACGAGATCGCGTGGTAGTGGCCGGCGTCGACTTCGGGTCGGCGAGTCCGTGGTTCGACGCGAAAGCGGGGGAAAACATGGGAGGTGTCGTGCATCGTGACCGCATTGACCACGGGGCGGGCTTTCGCAGCGGTTTCGCAGCGTTGGTCACGATGCACGACAGGTCCCCGTCGCAAGCTCCCGACCCCCTTCGCTCCTGCGTCCTGGCCCTTGGGTAGGGCGCGGACTCCGCTCCGCGCCGGATGAGGCGTTGCAGTGAAAACGAGGGGAAACGCGGCTATCAAACCAACCCCTTGAAATGATTGGATCTTGTCGGGCCGGACCTTGGTCCGCGCCTCTCGTGCCTTTCGCCTCTGCCTCGGCGACTATGGGGTGGGGCGGCGAGTCCCTTCGCCGCCGCAGGATCGTGCTGAGACGCGGTCGCTGACCTCGGCGCGGAACGGAGTCCGCGCCTG
>JBBRWR010000236.1:0-4375 GCA_038249085.1 Opitutales bacterium | reverse complement strand
TCTTCACCCACGCGTCGGCGTCGAATTGGGTTGGGTTGAACTCGCGGTAGAGATTGTCATAGACCTCGGTGGGCACCAGCGTGCCGGGGCCGCGATAGCCGCGGCGCTCGCCGGCACGCGACCAGCCGATCTCGGTGCCCTGGAGACTGACGGGGCCCCAATGGATGAAGAGGCCGAAGCGATCAGCGCGCCAGGATTCGAGGGACGGATTTGCCGTGACGGCAGGTCCTGCGGCGGGCGCGGTCGGGGTGAGACCAAGCAACAGCGCGCAGGGCAGTAAGTGGCGGAGGGGAGGTTTCATGAGCGGTCGATAGGAGAGGTGAGGCGA
The DNA here is from genome assembly GCA_038249085.1 of Opitutales bacterium. Taxonomy (GTDB): domain Bacteria; phylum Verrucomicrobiota; class Verrucomicrobiia; order Opitutales; family Opitutaceae; genus ER46. The sequence continues at coordinate 4,047 of JBBRWR010000236.1, read as the reverse complement.
CGAATGGTAACATAAGGAGCGCCGCCGAGCGGCTTGCCCTGGCGGTCGAGCAGGGTGGCTTCGAGATCGACGGGGCCCGCCTCCAGGGGCGCGAGGAAGCTCGCTGCGGTGGCGGAAGCCTCGACGGCGGCCTCCTGGATTTTCCCGCCAATTCTGAGTTGCACCCGCGTTACGGGCAGAGCCGTGGGTGCACCGCCGTAAAGCAGATCGCTGACGGAGCCGTTGGGGAGGCAGGCGTCGACCGTTTTCCCGCCGATGGGAATGCCGGAGTGGGGCGCGTCCGCCTCCCGGGGCCAGCGACGGACCTCGATGCGGCAGGTGCCGGCCTCGGCGATGCGGATCGGCCAGTGGCCAAACGCGGGGGTGCCCCGGCGACGGCCGCCTGGTTCCAGGGGCAGTTGCCCTGAGTGGGGTACCAGTCTTCCGCGCACAACTCGACGTCCCGCGCCTGGGTGGACCCGATGATGGGACGACCGCGCCAGCCCTCGTCGCGTGCGCTCACGCTGCTCCAGTAGCGCCGGTAGGCTGCGCGCAAGGTCTCCACGACCTGCGGTTGTTCGCCGGCCAGGTTGCGCTGCTGGCCGGGGTCGGCGGTCATCGGTCAGCAGCACGATGACATTGGGCCGGTGAGCGGCCGCGGGCAACGCGGCCAGCGGAGAGAGGAGCAGGGCGGTGAGGAGGGTAAGGGGAGGTTTCATGGGCTGGCCGGGAGCCGTTCCGCAGGAGTTGGCCCGTTCCTCCTCCGCTGGCGCGGTCTCAGAACGACAACGTGGTCGTCAGTCGGATCGACCGCGGGTCGATGAAGTCGAAGCGGCTGTAGGCGATGCCGCGGCCGCCGGGCACATTGTATGCCGGGAGCGCGGAGAAGCGTTGCGGCATGATGCCGTCGCGATTGAGGAGGTTCGAGACGTTCACCTGGTAGGTCAGCGAGGCCTTCAGGCGCCCAGCGTCCACCTTGTGCCGGTAGCGGAGCATCAGGTCGAAGGCCGACAGCGTGCGGCCCATGATTTCGCCGCCGGAGGCATTGAGGCCGATGATATTCGCGCTGCGCCAGCGGTAGCCGAGCCCCGCGCTCGCCCCGCGCAGCCGGCCCTCCGTCACGTCATACGCGCTGAACAGGCTGACCTTGTGCGGCCGCAGGCCCCAGCGCTGATCGTTTTCCAGGCGGCCGTCGTTGAGCGCACGAATCATGGTGCGGAGCTCTTCGGCGATCGTGATGCCCGTGCTCGTCAGCAGGGTGGACATCGCCGCGGCCGGGCTCTGGTTGGAGAGTTCGATCCAGCGTGCGACCGTGCCGCCGGTGGCGAAGGCCGCGGGATCGACGCTGAAGCTGCCGTTGGGGTTCTGCGTCACGCCTTCCTGCACGAGCTTGCCATTGGCCGTGAAGCCATACCAGGGGACCACGTCGCGCGCACCGGAGTTGGTGCGAACGCGATCAGTGTAGGAGTAGTTCACCATGAACCGCCAGTTGGGCGTGGGGTTCGCCACGGCGCTGAACTCGTAGCCGTCGGCCTCCATGTCGGACATCTGCGCGTTGACCGTCGTCGTGATGCTCTGCCGGATCGGCGCCCATTCGGCCGCGGTGTAGCGGCGGCCGGGGCCGACGAGCACGCCTTCGAACGCCTCGGCGATCCGGATGTTCGGCAGGTTGTAACGGGCATTGATGCCGCCGCTGCCCGTGTCGCCCAGCGCGGCCGTCTTGAAATACACGGCCTTCAAGGATAGCCGGCGGTCCAGGAGATCGAACGCGAGGCCGTAGTCTTCGCCCTCGCCTTTCGGCGGGTCAGGCACCTTGCCGTTGGGCAGCACGCTGTTGGTGAAGGTCGGCACACCGATGTTGGTCGAGTGGTTGGCCAGCAGCGAAAGCCACGACGTCGCGTGCAGGACGAGGCCCTGCGTGCGCGTGATTCCGCGGAAGCTGTTCTTCTCCGCCTTCGCCTCGTCGAAATCGATGGTCGCCGTCCGCCGGACCGGATCGGTGCCGTAGCCGTAGCTGACCACGTCCGCATCATCGACGCGATAGCCCAGCGTCGTGACGAGCCGGCGATTCCAGAAACGGCTCTGCGCCACGACGAGCCGGGCGGCGGACTCCTGGGTCGCGAAGGCGTTGCCGGTGCCGGCGGCGCCGTCGAGCCAGACCAGGTCATAGGCCCGGCCGTCGATCGTGAGCGACTGCGGGAGCTTCCGCCAGTCGGGCGCGACGAAGCCCGCGGGGTTGGATTCGTCGAGGTACGCGCGCTGGGTGAGCAGGTTGTTGTTGTTGAGCGGATCGGCGTTGAAGGGCGCGCCGGCGAAGCCAAGCCGCAGCGAGTTGCGGCGGTCGGTGTCTTTGCTGAATGAATACGCGGCAGCGAGGCGGTGGGAGCCGAGCCACGTCCATTTTGGATCGAGGTCGTAGGAGAGCCCGACCCGCGACTCGCGATAGGTCGCGCGGTGGGTGTCGTTCTGCCAGGGTGCGTCGAGGTAGAGCCGGCCAGCGTAGGGATTGGCCGGGCCGTTCACGCCGAGGGTGCGGTTCGCTTCGCCGGCGATGGCCGGATTCGACCCGGCCACGTGCGGGTTGATCAGGTCGGTCACCTGGTAGTTGTGCGCCAGGTTCAGGCTGAGCCGGTCGGTGATGCGCCAGTCGAGCGTCGCGGAGTAGTTGGCGAGGTTCTGGTCGCGGAACATGCCCGGGCCGCCGGAATTCACGTCGTAGGGCAGGAAGCCCGGGAGGTTGAGCCGCATCGTGTCGCCGCTCACGCCCGGAGTCCCGTCCGGCGCGCGCACGGCGGGGTTGTTGTAGGAGCCCGTGAGCATCGCCCCGGCGGAATTGAACACGGTGCCGTCGTTGGCGATGGCGACATACCGCCGCACGGTCGCGCCCGGGGCGCCGTTGCGGGAGGTGATGCCCAGCGCCTGCATCGCCGCGGTGGGAGCGGTGGACGGCGGAACGAACGTGACGGCGCCGACGCCGCGCGCCTCGCGGTTATCCAGCCACGCCAGCACGTTGTCGGAGGCCGTAAACGGCGTGACGATGGCGCGGTATTCGTTGCCGCGCTCCGCCATCACCCGCAGGGTGATCCGCGCGGTGAGGTTGGCGGTGAGCGTGGCGTAGAGCCGCGCCTTGTCCTGGAACCCAGGCTGGCGCCAGCCGCCGTTCTCCTGGTCCACCGCCGCCACCGTGAGGGCGAGCTTCTGCGGGACGATCACCTTGTTGAAATTGAACTCCACCCGGCTCACGTCGTCATTGCCCAGCTGGTAGCTGACGCGGCCGCTGTCGCGGTGGGTGCTCGCGAGGAGCGAGCTCTGGTTGATCAGGCCGCCGGCACTGCCAATGCCGAAGAGGATGCCGTTGGGTCCGCGGCTCTCGTCGTAGCGACCGACCCGATACGAGTCGTTCGGCGTGATGCTTTTGAAGAAATCGAGTCCCTGGGACGACTCCACGCCCCGAATGTCGATCTTGCGGAGCAAGTTCTGGCCATTGATCAGGGCGTTGGCGTTGGGGCTGGCGTTGATGTCCTGCAGATTCAACTGGGAGCCGACGGAGTAGTCGATGAGCTGCTCGATCTCGTTCAGGCCGATGTCCTGCAGAAATTCCTCCGTGAACACGGTGACGGAGGCGGGCGTGTCGCGGAGGCTCGCGTTGAGCCGGCTGCCCGCGAGGGTGTTTTCGGCGCGATATCCCTTGTCCTTCGAGGCATCGACCGTGAACGGGCTGAGTTCGACGATTTCGTCGGCGGCGGGCCGGGGCGTGGGGGGCGGAGCCGCGGCGATCGCTGCGGCGGACGCGGGCTGGGTGAGGCCAAGGAAAAGCGCGCCGGGCAACAGGTGGAGGAGTGAAATTCTCATCGGGGTTGGGGGTTGGGCTTCGACGGACACGGAGGACGGGATGCAGGATTTTCGCGAACTCATTTTTCCAGGAGTTCGATCTCGGCGATCGTCGGGCCGTCGGTGGCGTCGAGGATGTTCAGCCTGAACTCGCGCGCGATCACGGGCGGAAAGGTCTTGGTGAAGGTGCGGCCGATTTTTCCGCCGGTGAAGATGGTCCGCCAGGCATCGCCGGCG
>JBBRWR010000235.1:0-4483 GCA_038249085.1 Opitutales bacterium | reverse complement strand
GGCACGGCGCCCCCTCGCCCGCCCCCTTTGTGGGTGGGGGCGGCGGCCCCCCCCCCCGCCTCCGGCTCCGTTCCCCAGGGGGCCTGGGGGGTGCGGCCACCCCGCGTCAGGATCCGTTTCCCTCGGGGACTGCGGGGTGAGGGCACCCCGCCCACAAGCAAACCGATCTCCGAAGTCGCGCCCGCCGCCGGCAGACCCGCCGCACGACTCACCGATTGACGGCCAGCGGATGCGCGCGCGACCGCAAAGGCAGGGCCACGCGCGCGCGGGTGATACCCGCCGTGAACACGGCATGGATCATCTCGAGCGCCTTCATCGCCGCGAACCCGCTGCACCCCGGCTCGCGGTCCCCGGCGATGGCCGCGAGCCAGTCGTCGACCACCCGCGCGTTGGCGGTTGTGGCGCCCCCAAGTTCCAGATTGGAAGCGGTGGAACCCGGCGCCAGCGGCCGCCACTCGCGGGTCTGGCCCGGCGCCGTCAATGCCCCGGAATGCAGAGCGTACACCTGGGTGTGCTGGTCATTGAGCAGACGCGCGCTGCCCTTGGTGCCAATCAACTCCATGCCCCAGGGGCCGGCCGCAGCGGCGTTTTTCGCCCGGCTGGTGTAGTGCACATTCACGCCTTGCGGCAGGGCAAAAAGGGCCTCGATCTCGTCGCCGATTACCGGGCCGATGTCTTCCGTCACCTTCCGGGCATCGGCCGCGGTGACCTCCCGCCCTCCCTGAAAAATCCGCGCCGTGCACCACAACGGATCACCGGCGAAGAAGCGTACGAGATCAAATTGGTGCGTGCCGAGCACCAGCATATCTTCCCCGCCGGCCCGCTTGTCCTGCTTCCCGTGCACCCGGATCTCGAGCAACTCACCAAACTGCCCCTCGTCCCATCTCTGCTTCAGGAGCAGCGTGGCCGGCGCGACCCTGCCCTGGTGGGCCACCGCGATCTTTCGCCGGGTCCGGCCCGCCAGCGCCAATAACTCATCCGCCTCCGCCAGCGTGAGCGTGAAGGGCTTCTCACAGTAAACGTGCGCCCCGACGCCCAGGGCCGCACTCACCATGGCATGATGCTGGTCACTCCAGCGCGGCGCCACGCAGACCAACTGCGGTCGCTCCTTCGCCAGCATTTCCCGGTAATCGGCGTAGGTCTGTCGGGCGTGGACGCGCGCCTGCGCCTTGGCCCGACCCGCTGAATCCGGGTCGGCCAGCGCCACCACCTCGATGCCCGGCCGGTTCTGGAAAATGAGTTCGAGGCTGTGCCCGAAGTTGCCGCGTCCCGTATGTCCAATCACGGCAGCCGTGAGCGGCGCGCCGGAGGCCGGCGATCCCGCCCCCCACACCTTGGCACCTAACGCCAAGGCGACCGCGCCCGAGGTCTGATGAAGAAAGTCGCGTCGCAGCATGGGGAATGGGGCGAATCAAGGCAGACCGCCCCACCCCGACGCGTCAAGCCCCCGACAGGCAACCGCCCGCCCCCGGGCGCGTCGGTCGTTTGCCGGTGATGCCTCTGGGAGTAGCGCCGCGTCTCTGACCGGCGGACGCCAGTCGGAGACTGGCGCTACGGGGATGGCCGGGCCCGATGCCACCGTCAACCGGCAGATGCCCCCCGACCCCACGCCGCGAGGGCAACCCGCCACCCGCCCGGATCTTGGCGACAAAAACTCCTTGGCGTGCGCGGTCCCCTTCGCGACCCTCGGCCCCTTCATGTCGCTGCCCGACCCGCTGCCCATTCCCCCCTTCACGCATCCCGTGAGAGGCGAGGTCACGCTGCCCGGATCGAAGAGCCTGACCAATCGGGCTCTCCTGCTCGCCTCCCTCTGCGCTACCCCCGTCGCTCTCACCGGCGCCTTGTTCAGCGAGGATACCCACTTGATGGCAGCGGCCCTGCGCCAACTTGGCTTTGCGATCGAGGCCGACGAACGCGCCGCGACCTTGCGGGTCGGCGGACAGGCCAACGGGTTCACGGTGGGCGGGGCGGAACTCTTCGTGGGCCTGGCGGGCACGGCCGCGCGTTTTCTCACCGCGTTGTGCACCGCCGCCCCCCGCGGCACCTATCGCCTCGACGGCGTGCCGCAGATGCGCCAGCGGCCGATGAAGCCGTTGCTCGACGCCCTCCGCCAACTCGGGGCCGACATTCGCTGCCCTGGCCAGGAGGGGTTTTTCCCGCTGGAGATTCGCGCGCGGGGGCTCGACGGCGGCCGCGTGACGCTCGATGCCAGCGAAAGCAGCCAATTGCTCTCCGCCTTGCTCTTGGTCGCTCCGCTGGCGGCAAGGGCCGTGGAGATCCAGTTGACGGGCGAGGTGCGCCGCCCGTTCGTCGACATGACGGCGGCCCTGATGACCGAATTCGGACAACCGGCCCCCCAATGGCTGGCGGCGGACTTGATCTCGATCTGGCCGCAGCGCCGGTACGCGGTCGAGGCGGGAGCCTACGGCATCGAACCCGACGCCACGGCCGCAAGCTACTTCCTCGCGCTCCCACTGGTCACCGGGGGATCGCTCACGCTGCGGGGGCTGTCGCGGCCCGGGCAGGGACTGCAGGGAGACACGCGGTTCATCCAGGTCATGGCGGAAGCCGGGCTGGAAATCTCCGCGCAGGGCGGCGCCGTGGTGGCGCAGGCCGGCGCCGGGACCCGGCGCGGGGTCGGCCGGGACTTCAATAAATTCTCCGACACCTTCCTCACCCTCGCCGCGATTGCTCCGCTGTTGGAGGGACCCACCTTCATCTCCGGCATCGCGCACACGCGCCAACAGGAAACGGATCGTGTCGCCGGGATGGCGCGGGAGCTGCGCAAACTAGGGCAGGAGGTTGTCGAGACCGAGGACACGCTCGCAATCCACCCGCGGCCCCTGCGCGCCGGTGAGATCATCGAGACCTACGGCGATCACCGTTTTGCCATGAGTTTCGGGATCCTCGGCTGCCACGATCACCACGGCGACGGCCGGCCCTGGCTCTCGATCCGCAATCCGGCCTGCTGCGCCAAGACCTTCCCGCACTTTTTTGAGTTGCTCGAGGCGCTGCGCCAAAAATCGTCGACCCGCTGATGGCTCATCTTCCCTTTATCATCGTCGCCATCGACGGCGGCGCCGCGTCCGGCAAATCCTCCTCGTCGCGGACGCTGAGCGAGCGTTTCAACCTCCTGCATGTCGACACGGGATCTTTCTACCGGGCCATCACGGCGGAATTCTTGCGGCGGCAGGTGAACGCCGGCGATCTCGCCGCGGTCCAGGGCGTGTTGGCGGGGTTGACCCTGGGCACCCGCGTGAGCGGACGTTCCGCCCAGATGGAAATCGCCGGAAGGGTCGTGCCCGACGCCGAGATTCGCCGCCGGGAGGTCAACGATCACGTGTCGCATTTCGCCGCGATTCCGGCGGTGCGCACCGCCCTGCTGGCCTACCAACGCGGCCAGGCGGAGGTCGGCCGCGCCCAGGGCTTCCGCGGCCTCGTGATGGAAGGCCGGGACATCGGCTCGGTGATTTTTCCGGACGCGACGTTTCGTTTCTTCCTGTACGCGGATCCGCAGGAGCGGGCGCGGCGACGCGCCCTCGAGGGGGGCGACGATGCCATCGCGGAACGCGATCGCCTCGACTCGTCCCGCAAGACCGCCCCGCTCGCCTGCCCGCCCGGCGCGGTGGCGATCGACACCACCCTCCTGACGCTGCCCGAGGTGGTGGCCACCATGGCCCACCCGATCGCGGCCGCGCTCTCCGCCCCATGAGCCGCGCGTTCCCCCAGGTCGAGATGCAGCGGGTCTATGGGCTGTTCCACTATGTCATCGGCGTGGTCTTCGACATGTTCTTCCGGGGCGAGGTCTCCGGCCAGGACAACCTGCCGGCCTCCGGCGGTTTTCTCCTCGCCGCCAACCATGCCAGCTTCCTCGACCCGCCGCTGATCGGCTGCCAGGTCTCACGCCAGATCGCCTACTTCGCCCGCAAGACCCTCTGGAAGGGCCGCGCCTCCTCCTGGTGGCTCGACACCGTCGGCACGATTCCTGTCGACCGCGACGGCGGGCAGGACGTGAGCGCGATCAAGCGGGTGCTGCGCGCCATCCGGGACGAGCGCGGTCTCATCCTGTTTCCGGAGGGCACCCGGACCTCCGACGGCCAACTCCAATCCGCCAAACCCGGCGTGGGCTTCATCGCGGTGAAGACGCAGGTGCCGGTCGTGCCGGTGCGGATCTTCGGCTCTTACGAAGCCTTCGGCAAGGGCGGGGCGCTGCGGCTCGGCACGCCGGTGACGGTGGTGTTTGGCCGGCCGATCCCGCCGGCGGTTTATGATGAACCGAAAGCCGGCAAGGAGCGCGCCCAGATCGCGAGCGAGCGCATCATGGCGGCGATCGCGCGGCTGGCGCCACCGGCTGTGCGGGTGATTTGAGGGGAACGCGGGGTGAGGGCACCCCGCCCACACTTCAAGGAAAGCGATGGATCGGCGGCGGCACCGACCTACCGTCGTGGCCGTTCCATTCCGCCCACGACGGCCATCCCCCCCT
>JBBRWR010000234.1:0-4600 GCA_038249085.1 Opitutales bacterium | reverse complement strand
GGCAAAAGCAGAAAACTCCAAACGCAGAGCCGGCGTTGCACCGGTTTTCGGTTCCTCGGGTTTGGGATTTGTTTCGAACTTCGAGCTTCGGATTTCGAGTTTCCCGGTGAAGCGCTTGGTTCCGGCTTCGCCGGGTTGGGAGAAAGTGTTCGTGAGGATGAAGCTCCGGGGCTCCGGCACAGCGTACACGGTGGTGTACCCCGCGCCGACATTGGCGCGTTGCTCCATCCGATCCCGTCGGTCGAGGAGGTTGCGGATGTTGAGCTGCACGCGCCAGTTCACCCGCGAGCCGGGGCGCCGGCTGTGGCCGAAAAAGAGTTCGGTCTCGGCGACAATCTTGCCCTCGAGGGGCGCATCGCGCGAGGGGACCAACACCTGGGTCGGGGCACCCGTCAGGGCGAATTCGTTTTTCACGAGCGAGGCGAGGTAGCTCCCACGCCTCGTGAAAAAGTTGGACGAATCGCCCGCCGCGCTCAATCCGGCGGCGCGCGAGCAGGCCATGGCGGGCGTAGTCGGCCTGCTTCACATAAGTGATCCCCTACCACTCCAGGATGACGGTGGCGTTGAGCCCGGTCCTTCCCGTCGCGCCCGTCTTCGACTGGCGCCCGCCGGTCCGAGACGCGGCGCTACTCCCAGAGGCATCACCGCCAACCGCCAGATGCGTCCCGCGCCCGCGCGGGGCGTGGCGGGCGCGGCTACTTGCGCTTGCGCGCATTCGCGGGGCCCTGCTTGGCGGCGGTTTTGGCGCCCGCGGCATCGCCATTCCAGCGCGGATCGATCCAGCGCGGCGCCTCGTTGCCGGCGTTCCAGGCGTCCCATAGGGCCTGCAATTCCCGGGCCTTCGCCGGCTCGCGGGAGGCGAGGTCCTGCTTCTCGCCGAGGTCCTGCGCGAGATTGAAAAGGAGAGGGCGGGAATTGACGTGTGCCTTGACGAGTTTCCAGTCGCCCCGGCGAACGGCGTATTGCACCCCGAAGCGCCAGAAGAGCGCCTCGTGCGGGGCGGCGGTGCTTTTCCCTTCGAGCAGCGGGAGGAGGTTGGCGCCGTCGAGTTTCCAGGCGGGGTCGGTTTTGCCCCCGGCGGCGGCGATGGCGGTGGGCAGCACGTCGAGTTGGATGATGGGGTGGTCGAGCACGCGGCCGGCGGGAATGCGACCCTTCCATTGCACGATGAACGGCACATGCATGCCGCCTTCCCAGAGGGTCCACTTGGTGCCGCGCAGCGGACCGTTGTTCGCCGCGCCGCCGGGGCCGCCGTTGTCGCTGAAGAAGAAGACCAGCGTGTTTTCCTCCAAGCCCCGTGCGCGCAGGCGCGCCATCACGCGGCCGATGATGTCATCCATCTGGCTGAGGTCGGCGGCGTACTTGCGGCGGTTGAGCGGCACCACGTTGTCGAGGCGGCCGAGCCAGGGCTCGGGTCCCACCATCGGCCCGTGCACGGCGGAGAACGGCAGGTAGAGGAGGAAAGGGGACGGTTGCCGCCGGTCGATGAAATCGAGGGCCTCGGCGCAGAATTGCTCCATATGATTGGCGGGAGTCGGCACGATCGTGGTGCCGCGATAGATGGGTGGTCCGTTGGGTTTCTGGGCGGCGATCCCATAGGGGAGAAAACCGTAGAACTCATCGAAGCCGCGCTGGGTGGGCAGGTAGCCGGACTCCGCGCCGATGTGCCACTTGCCGACGATGCCCGTGGCATAACCCAGGGCCTTCATTCGCTGGGCGATGGTGACTTGGGCGATGTCCAAGGCGCGCGGCCCCCGGTCGTCGCGACCGTGGCCCTCGGCGTTGGCGTCGAAGCCGAAGCGATTCTGGTAGCGCCCGGTCACCAAGCCGGCGCGGGTCGGGCTGCAGACGCAGCCGGAGGTGTAGGCGTTCCGAAACATCGTGCCGTTGTTCGCCAGCGAATCGATGTTCGGGGTGGCGACATCCTTGCAGCCGTAGACGCCGCAATCGGCGAAACCCATGTCGTCGGCGACGAAGAGGACGATGTTGGGCTGGCGGGTGGCGGCGGCGATCGGCAGGCAGGCGGCGGCGAGGAGGCCGAGCAGGCCGAGGGATTTCGCGGGGAGGGAAGGAGGACGGTTCATTGAAAGGGCGTTTGGAGGGAGCAGGGCCGAAGCCCCAGGGAGGTCCGGGTCAGGTGACGCTCGTTCGCGGCGCCGGTATCCGCCCGCGTCCCCATCGCACGGGTCAGGTCAAGAATCCGGAAAACGTGCCGGCCGCACCCGCGTTTCCGGCGCGCGGGTTCAGCGCGCGTGGGCCCGCTCGATCGGCCCGAGTTCGTAGCTAATCTTCTGTTCCGCGACCTCGCGCAACGCCGTGTCCTCGGCACTCAGCTTTTCGAGCGACTCCACCAGCGGGCGGTTGCCGCGGCGGAGTTGTTTCACCCGCCGCGAGATCACGTTGATGAGGATCGTGGGATCCTCCACCACTCGCTGCGCGCCCCTCAGGTAATCGTCTCTCATGGAACAAATGAGCCCCCGCGATCATCGCCCTCAGGGCGGAATACCCCGGAGTTGGCTTGGTCACAGTGATCTTGGCCGGGCAGGGTGGTACGTTGACGTCGCGGTGGCGATGACGATTTCCACCCGACCTGGATTCCGGTTGGCTGGGTTGCGACTTGGCAGGCACCAGCCCTGCGCCTCATGATGGAGCCAACGCCCCTACCATGTCGCTCCTTCCTCCCCGTCTCTCCGTCCCGGCTCTATGGTCCGCCGCCCTGATCGCCCAGGCGGCGCTGCTCCCGCCCTCCTTGGCCGCGGCCCCGGCCTCCCGCGCGCCGCGCCCCAACATCGTTTTCATCATCGCCGACGATCTTGGCTATGGTGAGCCCGGCTGCTACGGCGGGCACGAGATTCCCACGCCGAACATCGACCGCATCGCGGCGGAGGGCGTGCGTTTCACCCAGGGGTATGTGACCGCGTCGGTTTGCGCCCCTTCCCGTGCGGCGCTCTACACCGGTCGGTACCAGACCCGCTTTGGTTTCGAGGGCAACGCCATCGGCGCCGTCAACGCCGACCCCCGCGTCGGCCTGCCCGCCGATGAACCCACCCTCGCGCAACGCCTCAGCGACACCGGCTACGTGACCGCCCTCATCGGTAAGTGGCATATGGGCGGCACCGCCGCCTTCCATCCGTATCGCCGCGGCTTCGACGAATTCTTCGGCTTCCTCCACGAGGGGCATTATTATGTGCCGCCACCCTGGCGCAACGCCATCACGTGGCTCCGGCGGCGCGCTCTCCCCGACGGCGGCAAGGGTCGCTGGACCTCGCCGGATGGCCGCATCGTCTGGACGACCCACCTGGGCGGGAGCGAACCCGACTACAACGCCGACAATCCCATCCTCCGCGGCAGCCAGCCCGTCGACGAACCCGGCAATCTCACCGCCGCCTTCACCCGCGAGGCCTGTGACTTCATCCAACGCCACGCCGCCCAGCCGTTTTATCTCCATCTGGCCTACAACGCCGTGCACAGCCCCCTGCAGGCCGACGATCGCTACTTCGCGAAGTTCGCCCACATCGCCGACATCCACCGGCGGATCTTCGCCGCGATGCTGGCGCACCTCGATGACTCGATCGGCACGGTGCTGGCCCAAATCCAGACCGCCGGCCTTGAGCGCGACACCCTCGTCGTCTTTCTCTCCGACAATGGCGGTGCCACCCGCGAACTTACGTCCAGCAACGCCCCGTTGCGCGGCGAGAAGGGTTCGCTCTTCGAAGGTGGCATTCGCGTGCCGTACATCGTGCGCTGGCCCGGGAAGATTCCCGCCGGTCGCGTCGTCACCACCCCCGTGATCTCCCTCGATCTCACCGCCACCGCCCTCGCCGCCGCGGGCCTCAAGGTCGATCCCAAGGTGTTCGACGGTCGCGACCTCCTCGCCCAATTGGCCTCCGGCACGCCACCCGCGGAGTCCCGCACGTTTTATTGGCGCATGGGCCAGCGGCGCGCCATCCGCGACGGCGACTGGAAACTCGTGCGCGACGGCGGACGCCGCCAGGCCGGGGCGTGGATGCTCTTTGATCTCGCCCACGACATTGGCGAGGCAAACGACCTTGCCGCCAGGGAACCCGCCCGCGTCGCCGAGCTCACCGCCCTCTGGGAAAAGTGGAACTCCACCCAAAAGCCCCCGCTCTGGTAGCCCGCCCCCGTCTTCCCGGTCTCTCTGATTTCTTCTTTCTGCCGTTTCTTCTTTCTCCCGGTTTCCTTCCTCTTCCCCCAACCCGCCATGCGCCTTCGCTCCCTCCCAGCCTTGCTGCTCTCCTTACTCGCGGGCCTGATCGGCCCGAGTCTCCGTGCCGCCGTCGTGCCGGTGCCCCGCGAGATCGTGCCTGAGCGCGTCGCCGGCGCCAAGCCGCGCAACGTCATCTTCATCCTCACCGACGATCATCGCTACGACGCGATGAGCTTCCTCGGTCATCCCATCGCGGAGACCCCCAACCTGGATGCGATGGCGCACAACGGCGTCTATCTGAAAAATTCCCTGGTCACGACGTCGCTGTGTTCGCCGAGCCGGGCCTCGATCCTCACGGGCCTCTACACGTTTCGCCACCGCGTCATCGACAACAACCGCGCGATCCCACCGGGCACCGTCTACTTTCCCCAG
>JBBRWR010000233.1:0-4746 GCA_038249085.1 Opitutales bacterium | reverse complement strand
GCACGAATCGTGTAACGAGTTGACGACTGTCTCGGAGAGATGCCTGGTGAAATTGTAGTGGCGGTGAAGATGCCGCCTACCCGCAGCAGGACGGAAAGACCCTATGCACCTTTACTGTAAGCTGTTATTGTCGCTTGACTTTCAATACGTAGAATAGGTGGGAGACTGTGAAGCCTGGTTCCAGGATCGGGCCGAGTCACAATGTGAAATACCACTTTTTGTTGGTTAGGCGTCTAACCTCGTACCATTATCTGGTTGAGGGACAGTGATAGCAGGTCAGTTTTTCTGGGGCGGAATCCTCCTAAAGAGTAACGGAGGATTACGAAGGTTCCCTCGGCCCGGTCGGTAATCGGGCTATAGAGCGCATGAGTATAAGGGAGCTTTACTGTGAGACCAACAAGTCGAGCAGTTGCGAAAGCAGGTTCAAGTGATCCGGTGGTTGAATGTGGAATCGCCATCGCTCATAGGACAAAAGGTACGCTAGGGATAACAGGCTGATCGCGCCCAAGCGTTCACAGCGACGGCGCGGTTTGGCACCTCGATGTCGGCTCATCACATCCTGGGGCTGGAGAAGGTCCCAAGGGTTCGGCTGTTCGCCGATTAAAGTGGTACGCGAGCTGGGTTCAGAACGTCGTGAGACAGTTCGGTCCTCTATCCGCTGTGGGCGTCTGTGATTTGAGGGGTTCATTCTCTAGTACGAGAGGACCGAGAATGACGAACCTCTGGTGTTCCGGTTGTCACGTCAGTGGCAGCGCCGGGTAGCTATGTTCGGAAGGGATAAGCGCTGAAAGCATCTAAGCGCCAAGCCCATCCCAAGATAAGATCACAATCCCCGCAAGGGGTGAAAGGTCCGGGTAGACCACCCGGTTGATAGGCCAGAAATGTAATCGGGGTAACCCGTTGAGTTAACTGGTACTAATGACCTTTCCGGTTTATGCAGATTTTCGCTATTAACGTTCTAGGCGTTTATTTTACCTCCTTACCTTTTTAAGTACACTTCCTACACTTTTGTTATCCATTGCCTGATGCGGTCCCCGCCTCAGTGCTCCCCTTCCTGGTGACCATATGCCGGGGGTTCCACCCGTTCCCATCCCGAACACGGCCGTTAAGCCCCGAGCAGCCAATGGTAGTTGGACGTTAGGTCCCGCGAGAGTAGGTCGTTGCCAGGTTTATGGCCCGGTGCTTCTAATCGAAGCATCGGGCCTTTTTTTTGCCCTCCCGGCCTGACTAGGGTCAAGGCTGGTTTCCGTTCCACGCAGCGAGGTAAACGTGTCGAACGGTTCGTCGAACGTCTTCACGCGACCACTCAAAAGTATGCGTCCGACCAGCGACCCACTATACAGTCGGTATTCACGCGGGTAGACTGCGGCGATGGAAACGACTCTTACGGAAATCATCGCTCAGGAACGCGTGCGCGACGGCCGAGGCCATCGCCTCTACAGCGCCGGGCGGCGGGACGAGATCATCGTCGCGTATCAGGCGAGCGGGCTGACGCAGGTGGCGTTCGCGCGGCGAGAGGGCATTAAATATTCGACCCTCACGGCGTGGCTGCAGGGCCGTCGTCGAGCGGCGCAAGGCACGTGCGCGGCGCCCGCGCCGCCACTGCGCTTCGTTGAGGCGAGCGCGCCCGCCGGCGGGAGGGGACTGGAAGTCACGCTGCCCGACGGCACGCGGGTGTGCGGGGCCAGCGCGCGCGAGGTGGCCGAGGTGGCGCAAGCGCTGCGGAACTGACCAACGCCATGTTCGCCTTTCCCGCCTCGCTACGCATCTACGTCGCCGTGGAGCCGGTCGATATGCGCAAGCAATTTAACGGCCTGTGGGCGCACGCCGAGCAAGCGCTCGGCGAAAACCCCAAGTCCGGCGCGTTGTTTGTCTTCGCCAATAAAAACCGCGACCGGCTCAAGGTTCTCTATTGGGACGGCACCGGGCCTTGGGTGCTGGCCAAACGTCTGGAGCAAGGCCGATTTTCCTGGCCGCAAAGCGCCAGCGGCGGCGCCAAGCTCGCGCTTACCCCGGAGGCCTTCGCGATGCTCACCGGCGGCATCGATCTGAAAGCGGGTGCCGCCAAGGCCTGGTATGAACGTTAAAATAAACCAACTATTTATATAATTATAGGCAATAATATATTGACCCGGTCGCACCAAGTATCCATGGTATGAATACTTACAAGCTTCATGCCTCCTGCCGAACAGCTTTACGCCGAAACCCTCTCGCTCAAAGGCGCGGTGGCGGCACTACAGGGGACGCTGACGGCGGCGCAGGAGGAAATCGCCCAGCTCAAGGTGCAGATCGCGTGGCTGAAAAAGCGCTTCTACGGCCCGGGCCTCGGCGAAACGCTCGACCGCGCGCAAATGCTCCTGCAAATCGAGGGCTTGGAAAAACTCGCCGCGCGGCTCGCCACGCCCACGCAGCTCGTCAGCTACGAGCGCACGCCGTCGGCGCCGGCCGAGCGGACGACGCCCGCCGAGCACTTCGCGAAGCTGCCGGTCAAGGAAACCATCGAGATCGTGCCCGAGGAAGTGAAAGCCGCGCCCGCCGCCTACGAAAAAATCGGCGAGGAGCGCACCTTCGAGGTCGATATTGTGCCGCCGCAGCTCTTCAAGCGCGAGATCGTGCGCCCGAAGTATCGGAAAATCGGGGACAAGAGCCTGGCGCCGGTGGTGGCGCCCGCGCCGGCGCGACCCGCGCCCGGTGGTTACGTGTCGGCCGGGCTGATCGCGTTCATCCTGATCGCCAAATACGTCGACCACCAGCCGCTCTACCGTTTGGAAAAACAGTCCGTGCGCTGGGGCGCGCGGCTCGCCCGCCAGACCCTGATGGAATGGGTCGCGCTCGGCGCGTTCTGGCTCGAGATGATTTATCGCCGCATGCACCGCGGCTTGCTGGAGGGCGGCTATATCCAGGCCGACGAAACCCCGGTGCGTTGCCAGGATCCGGACACGCCGGGCAAAACCGTGCAAGGCTGGCTGTGGGTGATGGGCCGCCCTGGCGGCGATGTCATTTTCGAGTGGCGCATGAGCCGGCGCCACGAGGAAGTGTCGTCGCTGCTGCGTGGATACAAGGGCCTGCTCCAGTCGGATGGATACCAGGCGTATGCGGCCTTCGTCAAAGCCAACGCCGGGGTCGTGCATCTAGGTTGTTGGGCGCACGCCAGACGCGGTTTTCACGAGGCGCTGGAGGAAGCGCCGATGCGCGCCGGTTTTGTGCTGCGGCTCATCTCGCACCTCTACCGCCTGGAGAAAACCTGGGACGAAGCGGGCCTGACCGGGCCGGCGCTGCGTGCGCACCTGCGTCAGAGCGAATTTGGGCTGACCCTGAAGCTGCTCAAGCGCACCGCCATGCACCTGCTCGGCCGCGGGTTGCCCAAATCGCAACTCGGCCAGGCGTGCTCCTACCTGCTCAACCATTGGGAAGTGCTCGTCGCGGTTTGCCAGCACGGCCGTAGCCGCATCGATAATAATCTGGTTGAAAATGCCATTCGACCCTCGGCGCTGGGCAAAAAGAACTGGCTGTTCATCGGCCATCCCGACGCGGGTCAGCGTTCGGCGATCATTTACTCGATTGTCGTGTCGTGCCAGCGCCACGGCATCGATCCGCTCCTCTATGTGCGCGACGTGCTCCAGCGTTTGCCGACGATGACCAATCAGGACGACATCGACGCGTTGACGCCCGCTAAATGGAAACCGGCGACCTCGTAATTGCTGAGAAGATATGATCGGATTGCTGAGCACTACGATGTGGGAGTGCTCAGCATCACGACAGCGCCGATCACGCTTTCAAGTCCGCCGCGAGGGGTCGCCGGCCGGACGCATACGAACGTCTTCACGCGACCACTCAAAACATCCTTGAAGGTGATGCGGCACCGCCGACGCCGAAAAAGAATCAACGGACGCGAGACAACCCCTTCCCTCCGCTCGTCGTTGGGAAGGACGCACGTGTTCTCGGCGGTCGCTTTTCGCCGCAGGTTTCAGTAGGTACGGAGAATGCAGACGCCTGCTCCGGAATCCCCACGACGCGCGCCGCCGGCTACGGCGGTGGCGGGTAGGTGGGGATTCGGGCGAGTGACTACGCCCTTGGCGGTCGGAATCACCCTGGCATTGCTGCCGGCGCCGTCGGGACTTGCGCCGCATGCGTGGCTTTATTTCGCCGCTTTTGTCGCCGTAATTGTGGCGTTGGTACTTGAGCCGTTTCCCCCGGCGGCGGTTGGGCTCATTGGCGTCACGGTCGTCGCGGGCCTTGGCCTGGTCTTTTCCCCCGCGCAGTTGACCCAACCGGGGTTCAACGTCCCAGCGGAGTCGATACGGTGGGCTCTGGGTGGTTTTGCCAACAGCACGGTATGGCTGATTTTCGGCGCCTTTATGTTTGCGCTGGGCTATGAGAAAACCGGCTTGGGACGGCGGATCGCGCTGTTGCTGGTTCATCGCCTCGGGCATCGTACGCTGGGTCTGGGGTACGCGATCATGCTCGCTGACGTGGTGCTGGCGCCGTTTACCCCGTCGAATACCGCTCGGAGTGCCGGCACCATTTACCCGGTGATTCGAAGTATCCCAGAATTGTACGGATCGCATCCCGGAGAGACTGCCCGAAGGGTCGGCGCCTACCTCATGTGGGTGGCATTCGCCACCACGTGCGTGACGAGCTCAATGTTCGTGACCGCGCTTGCCCCCAATCTACTGGCGATTGAGCTCAGCCGAAAAATTGCTCGGATCGAGATCACGTGGATCGACTGGTTTCTTGGCTTTCTTC
>JBBRWR010000232.1:0-4907 GCA_038249085.1 Opitutales bacterium | reverse complement strand
CAGCATTCTCGCCGTTTTGAGCGTGAGTATGTTTGAGCAAGTGGATATTCATGAGCTATTTACGGAAGTCGGACTCTCGGATCCGATCACGGACGATCCTAACCAGCTAGTCATCAACTACTAATAACCGGACAGCAGTGGGTTGGCGTAAAGGATCACCTTGTCCGCCGTGAGCATCAGCGCCCCCTCGTTCATGGATTCGATCAGCTTGCGGTAGGCGTGCCCGGCGCCTTCCAGGCTGAACACTTTGTCCCCCTGTTTTCCGGCAACCAACATCGCATCGACCTCGCCGCTGCGGATGGCGCGGAGGGTTTCATCGGCCACGGCCAGGCGCGTCCTCAGCCCGGCCACCTCCTGCCCCAACGTCGGCTTTGCCCCGGGGGCCGGCGTGACGGCCACCCGAGGGGCGGTGGGCCGGGTCGGTGCGCGCGAGGGCGCGGGGCGGGCGGCGCCCGGTGGGCGGGTGATATTCATGTTGCGATCTTAATTCGGGTGTTCCCGGTCAGCTCGACGAACAGGCCGGCGGTATTGGCGAGGTTGCCGATGAACCGGCGGATCGGCTGGGGAAATTCGATGATCAGCGTCGGCGTCGCGACGATCTGGTTGGCGCGGGCCAGGGCCGGCTGCTGGTAGATGTCGATCACCTCCAGTTGGCCGCTGCCTTTCAGCTCCGTCGCGCACAGCTCGCGCACCCGCAGAATGGCCTGCTGGGATCGCCCCGTGGCCCCCGCCACGAAGAGACGCAGTTGCCAGAGCGTCGGTGGCGGTCGGGGGGAGCCGGAGGCCGGTCGTTTTGTCTTTTTGGATTTCATCCGCGTTTTTTCCCGTGCCCGTTTCCATTCCGCCGCGAGCCGGCCACCGCCTTGACATCCGCCTGGCGCAGGCGGCCGGAAGCGGCCTGCTCCGTGGTGAGCAGGAGCGTGCTGGTGCCGACCTGTTCGGCGATGCGCCTCAGCTCCAGTGACTCGGCTTCGTAATCGGAGCGCAGTCCGCTGATCTGCCTTTCGATCGCCGTGCGCTTGCGCTCCACTTCGCGCTTGAGCCGGGCCGCTTCCTGCTGGTTGGTCAGCACCGCGGCTTTTTCGAGAGCTCCTTGGGCCGCGCGGGCCGAGCCGGTCAGCACGCCGCTGGGCCCGATGTAGGCATCCACAATGTCGATGCCATGATTGGAGATCAGAAACTCGCGGATTTGGTTGGAGTGCGCCATGCCGCGCGCCTTCAACACGTAGAACACCCGGTTGCGTTCGCCGTTGCCTTCGAAGTCCTGCAACAGCAGCCAGGCATCCATGAGCGACGACATCGCGGCCTCGCTCTGCTGGAGCGCGTGGCCGCCCTGGGTCAGACTGGTGAACAGCGACGTGATCTGCCCGGCCTTCAGATAATCGATCAATCGCGTCACCATCCCCTTGCCCTCCGAGGCGGTGCCGGTCTCCAACAGGCTGGTGATGGGATCCACGATGACGACGTGGGGACGGAACGTGGAGATCTCATTGAACATCGTGGCCAGATGCATTTCCAGGCCGTAGAGCGAGGGCCGCGCCGAGTGAAACCGCAACAGGCCCCGCTTGACCATCGGCTCCAGCCGCAGCCCGATGGAGTGCAAGTTGCGGATGATCTGGTTGGGGGATTCCTCGAACGAGAAGTAGAGCACGCGTTCGTCGCGCTTCGCGGCGGCCTGGGCAAAGTTGGCGGAGACAATGGTCTTGCCGGTGCCGGGCGTGCCCGTGAGCAAAATGCTGCTGCCGCGGAAGAAACCCTTCCCGCCCAGCATCGCGTCGAGCCGCGGAATGCCGGTCGCGATCCGCCGGTTCGACACCTTGTGATTCAGCGCCGCCGAGGTGATCGGCAGCACGCTGATGCCCGTGTTCCCGATGAGAAAGGGAAATTCGTTGGTGCCGTGCAGTGCCCCGCGGTATTTCACCACGCGCAGGTGCCGGGTGGCAATCTGGTCGTCGACGCGGTGATCGAGCAGAATGACGCAGTCGGACACGTATTCCTCGAGCCCGTGACGCGTCAGGGATTCGCGTCCGCGCTCGGCGGTGATGACGGCGGTCACGCCCTTGTCCTTGAGCCAGCGGAAGAGGCGGCGCAACTCGCTGCGCAGGAGGGTGTCGTTCGGCAGGCTGGCAAACAGCACTTCCAGCGTGTCGAGGACCACGCGCCGGGCGCCGATGGCATCGATCGCGTGCCCCAGCCGGACGAATAGTCCTGCCAGGTCATACTCGCCGCTCTCCTGAACTTCGCTGCGCTCGATGTGCACGTAGTCGACCACGATTTTATTACGACGGATCAGGCTCGGTAGATCAAAGCCGAGCGACGCGACATTGGCCGTCAGCTCCTGTTCCGTCTCCTCGAAGGCCATGAACACACCCGGTTCGTCGAACTGGGTGGCGCCCCGCACCAGAAATTCCGCGGCCAGCAGCGTCTTGCCGCAGCCCGCGCCGCCGCACACCAGCGTGGGCCGCCCGCGCGGCAACCCGCCATCCGTGATCTCGTCGAGGCCCTGAATGCCGGTGCGGCTCTTGGGCAGTCGGATCCCGGCGCCGCTGGGTGGGAGGTGTTGCGTTTTCATGAGAGCGGACCGGTCGACCCGGCTGCGCCCCGCCGGCATGGGCGCCGCGGACGTAACGGGCCGGAGCTTTTTTTGGTGGTTGGCGGTGGTGGGCATCGGCGGTCGGAACGGCGGGGCGCGCTCACGCTGAGGCCCCTTTGGCTTCGACGTGCGAGACTAGACCGAATGGCCGTGCGGGACCTATGGGGTATTTCCCTATGCTCCGGGGGGCGTCCCTGCCGGAGGTAGGGCAAGGCCCCATAGCGGCGACCGCTCCGACCGCGTAGAGTCCGCCTTTCACTCCATGAACAAAAAAAGTATCGCCACTCTCCTTTTTCTCGCCGCCAGCCCGCTGGCGCTCCTCGGCTCGTCCTCCACCGACCGCAAAATCGAGGAGGCCGCCAAGGCTTCCTATAATTACCGCACGGTCCTCGAGGATCACGTGAAGGTGAAGGCCAATGACGGCATCGTCACGCTCACCGGAACCGTGGAGGACAAGGATGACAAGGCGCTCGCCGCCGACACCGTGGAAAACCTCCCGGGGGTCATGGGCGTAAAGAACCTGATCAAGATCAAACCCTCGCAGCCCGAACACTCGGACGCGTGGATCGCCCTCAAGGTGCGCGGGCGGTTGCTGGTGAAAGCCCATGTCAGCGCCACCACCACGACCGTGGCGGTCGCAGACGGAGTCGTCACCCTGGGCGGAACGGCCGGGAACCAGGCGCAAAAGGATCTCACCGAAGTTTACGCCCGGGAGATCGACTGGGTGAAGTCGGTGCAGAACAAGATTGTCGTGCAGGACTCGCCCCCGGCCGGCGAAACGCTCGGCGAAAAGATCGACGACGCCTCCATCACCACCCAGGTAAAATACGCCCTCCTGAGCCACAAGGGCACCAGTGCCCTCAAGACCAAACTCACCACCACCGACGGGGTCATCGAAGTGACCGGTGAAGCGGGTTCCGCCGCGGAGAAATCCCTGGTCACGAAACTCGCCGAGGACGTCCGCGGCGTGAAATCGGTCAATAACAACATGACGGTGAAAATCTGATTCCTCCTCCCATGAACCGCATCCTATCGCTTGTTTTCCTCGCCGCCGGCATCGTCCTCATTGTCTACGGCGTCAACGCCTCGAACTCCATCGGCTCCGACTTCTCCCGGTTGTTCACCGGCTCGCCCACGGACAAATCCATCTGGCTGCTAATCGGTGGCGCCGTCATCGCGGCGATCGGCGCCGGCGGGCTGCTGCGCGGATCAAAATCCCCCTGATGATCCGGCCGGCTCGTCCCGGCCGGCCTGCTCCGCCGGCCGCGCGGTCCGCGGCCTTGATCCGCGCGTGCCTCGTCCTCCCCTCTCGCCCTCTTCCTTCCAAACTTACCTCCCATGCTTAGCTACGCCGTCATTTTCCTCATCATCGCGGTGATCGCAGGCGTCCTCGGTTTCGGCGTCATCGCCGGCACCGCCGCCACCATCGCCCGGGTGTGTTTCCTCATCTTCCTCGTCCTGTTCGTGGTTTCACTGCTCCGCGGCCGGAAATCGAATTCCTGATCCCTCCAACCTTTTATGCTCATGCAAAACAACCCAGACACCACCCGCACCCCCAAAGAACTCCTCAACGAGTTGCACGCCCTCGTCGCTGAAGCCGAAACGATGCTGGTCGGCTCCGTCTCCGAACACTCGGCCGAAGCCCTCGGTCACCTGCGGGCGCGTTTCACCGCCGCCCAGGAACGCTTCAACGCCGCCTGCGTGGTGGCGAAGAAAAACGTCGTCGCCGGGGCCCGGTACACCGACGCCACAATTCGCGAGAATCCCTACCAGGCCCTGGCGATCGCGGCCGGCATTGGCCTGCTCGTCGGCGCGCTGGTGGGCCGGCGCAGCAAGTAGCCGCGAGACGACACCCCACCCGCCCGCAGTGGCGGGCCGGGGTTAAACGCGGGCCAGAAGCGTAGCGCGTCAGCGCGCGGACCTCACCTGGTGCCAATCGGCTCCAGCCCCGGAGTTGCACAGGAGGACAAACCGAGGTCGAGCCGAGGGGGTTGGAGCTTCACCTTGTAGTTGGATCTGACCGGGCGCGTGCGGTAACCACCCGCCGATTTTCACCAACCCAACCCGGGGTCGTGATCGATCCGTCCTCGGTTTGTCCTCGGCTCGACCTCCTGTAAAAATCGTCTGGTCCCAATCCCCGGAGTTGCACAGGAGGTCAAACCGAGGTCGAGCCGAGGGGGTTGGAGCCTTGCCCTTGTGATCGGATCAGTCTGGGCGCGTGCACAAACAACCCGCAGCTTTCCGCAAAACCAACCCGGAGTCGTGCCAGCTCCGTCCTCGGTTTGTCCTCGGCTCGACCTCCTGTGCCAATGGT
>JBBRWR010000231.1:0-4991 GCA_038249085.1 Opitutales bacterium | reverse complement strand
GATCTCCTTCGTTGGCTGGACGGTCTCTGAAGCCTGCCAAAGACCTATCAATTATGTGGAGTTGCCGCCGCCGGAGGTGGATTCCCAGAGGGAAACGCACCCTCCCAACTCCACATTTTTGACCACTTCACATGAGTCGAGGATGAGCAGCGACGGGGAGACATACCGCTTTAGCTCCGCTTGGAGGCGGTGCAGGGCCTGGGCGGTCACCAGGGCGTTGATGGCATCAACGGCGGTGGTGAAGAGCACCGTGTGCCCGGCCTGACAGGCGGCGTAGCCGAGTGCCGTGGCCAGATGCGTCTTGCCGAGCCCCACGCCGCCGCAAAAGACGGCGTTGGTCCGCTCCGTCACAAAGCGCAGTTCGAAGAGGTGCCGCACTTGCGCCTCGTTGAGTTGCTTGGGCCAGTCCCATTTGAACTGGTCCAGGGTCTTGCGCACGGGGAAACGCGCGGCCTGGATGCGCCGTTCGTGCGCGCGGGTCTGGCGGTCCAGGGTCTCCGCCTCGATCAGGCGGCGCAGGAACTCGGCGTGCGACCAGCGGGCCTTGGCCGCCTCGGCGGTCAGCTCGGGATGGTGCCGTAGCAGGTAGCCCAGTTTTAAGTACTTTAGTTGGTCTTCGAGGGTGAGGTTCATCGGTGGCCTTGGGTGTAGGGAGTGAGATCGGGGGCGGACAGTTCGAGCTGGAGTGCGGCGGTGGCGTCGGCGCGGGTGAGGTGCAACGGGCCCGGCTCCGGCAGGCGCCGCGCCCGCTGCTCGAGCAGATTAACGATATAGTCGCTGGAGTAGGCGCCGAGTTCCAGCGCGTCGGCGAGGGCGCGGCCGACGGCCCCGGCCCCGTAGGTGGGCACCAGGCCGAGGATGCGCGCCACGTGCTGGCCGGCGTTCAGGCGCCGTTCCTCCAGCCCGCGCTGATAGGCCGCCGCGGCCGGCGCCAGCTCCAGGAAGCGCAGGAGCAAACGCTGGCGCGCCCCGTGGCGCTTGCGCTCCTCCAGCTCGCGCACGTGCTCGGGGTTCTCCAAATCGGCCCGCCGGGCAAAACTGCGCGCATGTTCGGCGACCAGCGTGGTCTCCGCGTAGAGACGCACCCAGTCGCTCGTCAGTTGCAGGGTGAGCAGCGCGCCGGCCTGCTGGGGTGGCACGGAGTAGCGGTTCGTATCCAAGGTTACCCGACAACGACGCGAGGCCCGCACCGTCAAGGTCCGCACCGCCGCATACGGCACGGGGTTGAGCGCGCCGAGCGCGGCGCGTTCCTCCGGGAGGCGGTCCACGGGACGAACTTGCGTTTCCCCGTGCAGGCGCACGTTGGCCACGGTTTCCAGCCACAGGCCCGCCGCCGGCGCGAGTTCCGCGAAGCGGTTGATCGTGCGGCCGGCGAGGAAGCTCTTCTTCACGTAGGCCACCGCGTTTTCCACCATGCCCTTCGACTGTGGGTGCGCCGGGCCGCAGGCCTTGATCTGGAAGCCGTAGTGGGCGGCAAAATCCAGATACTGCGGGTTGAACACCGGCGCCGTCCCCGGCTCATGCGAGAGGACCGCGGTCTTGCAGTTGTCGACCATCACCTCCTGCGGCACGCCCCCGAGTTTTTCCAAGGCGCGCTGGTGGCAGCCCAGCCACCACTCCTGACTCTGGCCGAGGGTAAACTCGACGTAGAGCCAGCGGCTATGGCCCAAGACCATGACAAAAAAACTCAGCGCCCGCCGCGTGCCGTCCACGTCGACCGCGCCGTAGCTACCCCAGTCCACTTGGGCGCACTGGCCCGGCGCGAACTTCAGGGTGAGAAACGCCTCCGGGTGGCGGGGGCGCACGCGGCGCACGTGGTCCTTGAGAATCGAATAGCCGCCGCTGTAGCCCTGCTCCTTCACCTTGTGCCAGAGCTGCATCGCGGTGAAGGGATGGGTTTCGAGCCAGCGGGCGATCGCGCCCTTGTAGGCGTCGAGTTTGCTCGGGCGCGGCGTGTCCGCGCCCCGGCGGCGTTCGTAGCGCTCCAGCGCGAGCCAGCGGCGCACGGTCTGCACGTGCAGGTGGAGGGCCCGGGCGATTTGCGGCGGGGTGTGACCGGCCGCGGCCGCGTGCTTGAGTTTACAATACAGGTCGTAGTCGATCATGACGCCACCTCCCGGGCCGGCGCCGCCGCCAGCGGGCCAGCGGGAGCCGACGGCAGCGTGGGCGCGGTGGCCGGAGCCGTCGCCAGGCCGAGCACCTGGTAGAGCGGTTCCGCATAGGCGAGCACGCCGGCCGCGATGAGCTGGCGGCGCGCCTCCGCCACCCCGTCTTCGCTCAGGGAGAGCAGCCGCGCGAGTGTACGTTCCGCGTAGTAACTCAGGCCGTGTTCGTCCCCGACGGTGACCAGCACGAGGTACAAGGCCCACGCCGGCGCCGAGGCCCGCATGAGGTAATTGCCGCGCACCAGCCGATGGTCCACCCAGCTAAATTGGGGCGGCGTGCGCCGCACCCGTTCGTGATCGATCAGTTGTTTTTCCATAGTCGGGCCGCGGGACGTCGATGCCCAGGATGGCCCGGCCGTGGGAGTGCATCGATCGCAGCATCGGAGCGATGTCCTCTTGTAACGCCAACCCCGTGAGATGCGCGACAAGTCCCACCACAATAGGCGGTTGCTGTTTCCAGTCATCTTGTAACGCCACGCTGGCCTCTTGTAACGCCACCGCGGCGTCTGGTGGCGCAGGTGGCTGGAGTGGTGTGGGTTGCGGATTCAAGAGAACTTGTAACGCCACGCGACGGCGGGACCCCCGCCGCCGCGAGTAACCAGGATGCGCCCGCCGCCACTCTTGCATCCGAATCACGTTGGCCTCGCCTTTCCACCAATCCGCGTTGCCGGGTTTGCTCAGCCACGCCCGTTGGCTCGCCGCCTTGCTCTCCTGGCGGCAGGCCTCCCTGTCGCAGTAGCGCTGCTTCGCTCGATTACGTGCGTCGGGGATAAAAAAGACGGTGCAGTGCAGGCATTTGCACGAGCCGATTGGATGCATCGCCTGACATGGGCCCACCCGCCTGCAGCCTCAAATCCGCCCGCGCACTCACCCGCAATTACCTCGGTTAAAAGGAAGAAAAACCACCCACGGAAGAAGTGCTTTTTGCTTCTGACAGAGAAGAAAAACCGCCGAAGAACAGATGCATTCCTAACCGCCAGAAACCGACGACTTCACGCTCGCCGCTTAGAATGGACGCTGACTCGGCACTCATGGTTGAGCGCGAATGTGACATTTCCCGGCGGAACTCGATGCATTTGCAGGCCCCTCCCGGGAAATCACACCCAGGGAATCAACCCCTGCTTCCAGCCGCCCCCGGGCCGCGGGGAAGCGCCGGCATCGGACATATCCCAAAGTCGATTACTGACCGCACAGTCAGCGATGTCGTGGATCGAGCCATTTTCACAAACGCCGCCACAAGTTACAGTCTCTCCCCCAGCGTCGCCCGGATCTCCCGCGTAGCGCTGGGACCCTCTCCTCGACGTTTCGCGACATGATCGAGGACCGCAACGAGCTCATGGCCCAGGTCTGGCCGCGCCAAGGGTCGTCGCCAGGATTAAGGCGCAGAAGTGGGTGAGCGGGCTTCCCATCCGATGGTCCATGTTATCCTGAGGACGGGAATCCGGATACATTCGTGGGCGCATCAATCTCCACACGTTTGTCGCGTGGTTGGGTCGCACCCGACATCATCCTACCGGACGTTCTTCGACAGCGCCGCCTTGGCCGCCTTCTTGTCCACTTTCTTGATCGCTTCGAAGATCGCCTCGTGTTCGGCGTAATTGTCCATCCAGTTGTGCAGCCGCTCGTAGTGCAGCATCATCGACGACGTGACCTGCTTCCACACGCCCAGCAGTTTCGTCAGCCCGTTGAGTTCCACGATGCTCTGGTGAAAATCCATATCGGTCTTGATGATCCCCGGCAGCGCGCCCGCCTTGCAGGCCTCGCGATTGCGCTCCAATTGCCGCTGCAGCACGTAGAGGTCGGACTCCTTGAGTTTGTTGATCAGCCGCTCCACCGCGAAGAGCTCGACCTTGCGGCGGATGTCGATCACCAGCGGCTGGATCTCCTCGTCCAGCGGTGAACCCACCTTCACGCCGCAATTGGGCGTGGCCACGAGCAGTCCCTCCTGGGTCAGCTGCAGCAACGCATCGCGAATCGGCGACCGGCTCACGCCGTAGCGTTTCGAGAGGGCGAACTCCCGCAGATCTTCGCCGGGCTTGAAGACCCCGTGGAGGACGTCGTCGCGCAGGCGGTGCACAATCTGCTCTCGAATCGTACGGAAGATCGGTTGATCGGACATGGGGAGGAGAATGGACCGTCGTCGCTCCATTCGCCAGAACATTTCCATACAATGTTCCGTGGACAATGGAGGGATATTGTCTCCCCGGCCTCAGTGGTTCCGGGTCTGCCCGGCGCCATAAAGTTCGGGGAAGAAGCGATAGTAGAGCCTCCCGCCACCCTGCTCGCGCAACTCCAGGTATTTTGCGCGCAACTGCAGGCGCTCCGCGCGGGCTTTCGCTTCATCGCCAACCATGAACCGGTATTGGTTCTGCGAGAGTTCCTTCCCGCCCCGATCGAGCAACGCCAGATGACAGTCGAAGTTGCCCGCCATATTCCCCGGCAGCTTCCAACGGATGCCCGCCAGCCGGTTCGAGCTGTCGGCCGGCACCTCGGCGGGAATGGTTTCTTCGTGGAGGAGTTGACCACCGTCTCCGACGATCCGACAGCGGACGGTCGCGTGCGGATATTCCTCATACCGGTCGTTCACGACCCAGATCGAGGCCACGAGCGGCTCGCCCGGCAGCCACCGGCGCTTCGCATATTCGAGCGAGACCAGCACGGGTTGATAGGCCCGCGCCACCATCGCGAAGGACCGTTTGCGCTCACCGTAGTAATCGACGATGCCCCACTTGAAGTCCGGCCAGTGGGTCATGAAATGGCACACGCCCGTGCCGCTGACCCTCGGCTTCAAGCGGCGGAAGTGCTCGAGCGCAAATTGGAACTCGG
>JBBRWR010000230.1:0-5371 GCA_038249085.1 Opitutales bacterium | reverse complement strand
GCAAAAGCAGAAAACTCCAAACGCAGAGCCGGCGTTGCACCGGTTTTCGGTTCCTCGGGTTTGGGATTTGTTTCGAACTTCGAGCTTCGGATTTCGAGTTTCCCGGTGAAGCGCTTGGTTCCGGCTTCGCCGGGTTGGGATCAGGGCGCCGGGACGCATTCAGGTGCGGTGTCCGGACCAGGAGGCGCCGCCCTCAGCACCGTCGCTGCCAGTCGGGTTACACCCCATGCCCTCCGCCTGAAGTCGTCCGTATCTTCAAACGATGCCGACTTCAAGACTGAGGTGGTTGATTCGCATCGGCGTTTTCGCGACCGCGGGGTTCCTCGCGTCCATGAGCCGGGCCGCGACGGTTGATCCGGCGACGCCGGACGTGGCGCGGAAACCGGTGCCCGCCTGGGGCTCCGGAGAGAGCCGAAGCCTGATCGTCCCGGCCGTCGAGATTCCGATCTTCCTGGTCGCGCTCAACCTTTACGATCGTCAGGTCTACGGTCGCGACGTTTACGGCTCGACGATTGCGACCACCAAGGACCACCTGTCGCCGTCAACCTGGAAGTATGACGAAGATCCTTTCGACATAAACCAGTTCTCCCACCCCTACCTCGGGGCGACGATGCATGGCCTCGCCCGCTCGGCCGGCCTCACTTTCTGGGAGGCGCTGGTTTACAGCAACGCCGGCAGCTTTGCCTGGGAGATGGCCGGCGAAAGGGGACCGGCCAGCGTCAACGATTTGATCTCGACCAGTCAGGCCGGCAGTTTGCTGGGCGAGTCGCTCTTTCGCATGGCGAGCCTGGTGCTCGAAAATGACCATCGCCCCCCCGGCTTCTGGCAGGAAGTGGGCGCGGCGGTGCTGCTGCCTCCCCTCGGTTTCAACCGGCTGGTCTACGGGGACCGCTTCAAAGGCGTCTATCCGAGCCACGATCCGGCCACGCACTGGCAGTTGCGCTTCGGCGCGAGCGCCGACGCCAAGGTGAGCGACAACAGTGCGGCCCACACGGTGAAACGGCAGGAGGCCATCCTGGATTTCACCATGGCTTACGGTCTGCCCGGCAAGCCGCAGTACACCTACGATCGCCCCTTCGATTATTTTCAGTTCGAGTTCGCCGCCCTGACCAGCGCCCACACCCACAACTGGCTGGAAAATATTCTCTGCCGCGGGCTGCTCTGGGGAAAACCGTATGAAGCCGGCGACAACTATGCAGGGGTGTTTGGCGTCTACGGCAGTTACGATTTCATCTCGCCGCAGATCTTTCGCATCTCGAGCACCGCCCTTTCGCTCGGCACCACCTACCAGTGGTGGCTCGCCCGGGAGGTGGCCCTCCAGGGCTCCGTGTTGGGCGGCGTCGGTTTCGGCGGCGCGGGCACCAAATACGTCAGCGGCGAGCGCGATTATCACTATGGCATCACGCCTCAGAGTCTAGTCGCCCTCCGGCTCATCTTCGGGGAGCGCGCGATGCTCGACCTGACGGCGCGGGAATATTACGTCAGTGGCACGGGCTCCGACGACACGCGCGGCTCGGAGCGAATCTTTCGCGGCAACGTGGCCCTCGTCGTGCGCGTCTACGAGCGCAACGCGCTCGGCCTCCAGTTCGTCGCCTCCCACCGCACGGCGAAATACAACGTCTTTCCCAGCCGTCATCAAACCGTGGGTACGGTGAGCCTCACCTACACGTTCCTGAGCGACACTCATTTCGGCGCGGTGGGAGCAAAACTCTGATTCGTACCCAACCTTCGACCCGCGATCCCTTTTATGAAATCCCCTCTCCCCCTCTGGCTCATCCCGCTCCTTTGCCTCGCGCTGCCACCTGGATTGCGGGCCGTCGACTTTGTGCCGGTCCTGACCGATACGGTGACCAACGTCGGCAACGTGATGGCGTATGTCCTGCCGGCGGTGGCCTTTGGTACGACGGCCTGGTTCAAGGATGGGGAAGGCGCGATCCAGGTCACCGAATCCATGGCGATCACGGCGGTCGTCACCGTCGGCCTCAAGTATTCCGTGCGGGCCCGGCGGCCCAATGGCGATCCCTACTCGTTTCCGTCGGGCCACGCCGCCTTCGCTTTTGCCAGTGCGGAATTCCTGCGCAAGCGCTACGGCTGGCAGTACGGGGCTCCGGCGTATGTCTTCGCCTCGTTTGTCGGCTACAGCCGCGTCCGCGCCCACGAGCATTACACCCGCGATGTGCTCGCCGGGGCGGCCATCGGCGCCGCCTCATCCTATTTCATGACCACGCCGTATCACGGCTGGAGCGTTCAGCCGGAGTTTTCCCCCGGTTCGACGCGGTTGCTGCTCTCCCGGAGTTTCTAGCGGCATTTCCTCCGCGGAAATGAATCTGTAGCCACCTGGGTCGCGGTGCTGTCGGTCTCCTCATGGCATTTCCACCGACTTCGCTGCGGTTCCTGATCACGAGCGCCCTGGCGGTCCTGCTACTGGGCGGGGGCTGCACGGGCAGTCCGCGGGGGGAGCCGGCGACGGAGGGGATCGCCAATTTCGGCCGCGCCAGCGACGCCCTCTGGCGCGGCGCGCAACCCGACGAGCGCGGCCTCGCCAAACTGAAACAACTCGGCGCCGCGACCATCGTCAACCTGCGCGCGGCCGACGATGGCGGGGTCAAAGAAGAGGGGATCGCGCGCCGGCACGGCCTCGGCTATACTAATGTCCCGCTGCCCGGCCTCAGCGCGCCGGACGCCGCCACGGTGGCCCGGATCCTGTCGCTCCTGGCGACGTCACCCGCGCCGGTGTTTGTGCATTGCGAGCATGGGGCGGATCGCACGGGCACCATCATCGCGTGTTATCGGATCCAGCATGACGGCTGGTCGGCGGAACGCGCGCTGGCCGAGGCCGGGCGGTACGGCATGTCCGGCTGGGAGTTTGGCATGAAACGTTTCGTGCAGGAATTTGCGGCCCGCCCGGACGGAGGTTGACGCATGAAAACGGGAGGGCCTTCCGTGCTGACGATCAATGGCGGCTCTTCGAGCATCCGGTTTGCCGTCTATGCGGCCGGTAAGGGGCCAAAACGGCTGCTCGCCGGGAAAATCGATCGCATCGGCCGGCGTGGCACGAATCTGAGCGTCAACGATGCCGCGGGAAAATCGCTGCGCCCCCGTCGCCTCGCCACCACCGATCATCGCACGGCGGTGGGCTTTCTGCTGGACTGGCTCGAGGCCCGGCGGGAGTTCGCCTCCATCCGGGCCGTGGGTCACCGCGTGGTGCATGGCATGCAGCACTCCGAGCCGGAGCAGGTGACCTCGAAGCTGCTCGTGGAGCTGCGCCGCATCACGCCATATGATCCCGAACACCTGCCACGGGAGATCGAGCTGATCGAGGCGTTGCGAAAGCGGCATCCCCGGCTGCCCCAGGTGGTCTGTTTCGACACCGCGTTTCACCGCACGATGCCGCGGGTCGCCAAACTACTGCCCATCCCGCGGCGCTACGAAGCGCAGGGCGTGCAACGCTACGGCTTCCACGGCCTGTCCTACGCGTATCTGATGGAGGAACTGGGCCGCCTCGACCCGGCGGCCGCCAAGGGTCGCGTGATTCTCGCGCACCTCGGCAACGGAGCGAGCCTCGCCGCCGTGCACCGCGGCAAAAGCATCGACACCAGCATGGGTTTCACGCCCGCGGCCGGCCTGGTCATGAGCACGCGGTCCGGGGATCTGGATCCCGGGCTGCTGTCGTTTCTCGCCCGGAGCGACCAGATGACGCCGGCGCAATTCGAAAAGATGGTGAACCATGAATCCGGACTGCTGGGCGTGTCCGCAACCAGCTCCGACGTGCGCGATCTGCTCGCGCGGGAAAAGCGCGACGGGCGGGCGGCGGAAGCCATCGCGCTCTTTTGCTATCAGGCAAGAAAGGGGATCGGCGCCTACGCCGCGGCGCTCGGCGGCCTCGACGCGCTCGTCTTCGCCGGCGGCATCGGCGAAAACGCGCCGCGCATCCGCGAACGCATCTGCACCGGACTGGGCTTTCTCGGCGTTGCCATCGACCGGAAGCGCAATACGAAAAACGCCCCGGTGATTTCCCGCGGCGCCGGTCGGGTGGCCGTGCGCGTTATTCACACCGACGAGGAACTCATGATCGCGCGCTCGGTCCTGCGTTCTTGTCCGGCGGTTTTCACCCCATGAAGGAAACACCATGAAAGCCACGCAACGACTGCACGACCTGGGCCAGAGTCTCTGGCTCGACAACATCACCCGCGACCTCCTGGACCACGGCACGCTCCAGCGCTACATCGACGAACTGTCGGTGACGGGGCTGACCTCGAACCCGACGATCTTTGACCACGCGCTCAAAGACAGCGCCGCCTACGACGCGGCGATCCGCGCGGAGCTGGCGAAAGGGAAAACCGGCGAGGCGCTGTTTTTCGACCTGGCCCTCGATGATCTCACCCGGGCGGCCGACCTGTTCCGGCCGGTGCATGACCGCACGAACGGCGTGGACGGCTGGGTGTCGCTTGAGGTGTCGCCGCTGCTGGCGCATGACACCGCCGGCACCATCGTCGCCGCCAGGGAGCTTTCGGCCCGCGCGGGCCGGCCGAACCTGTTCATCAAAATCCCGGGCACCCCGGAGGGCCTGCCGGCGATCGAGGAGGTGATCTTTGCGGGGGTGCCGGTCAACGTCACGCTCCTGTTCTCCGCCAAGCAGTACGTGGCGGCGGCCACGGCCTGCCTGCGCGGCATCGAACGCCGCATTGCCGCCGGGCTCAATCCCCAGGTCGGTTCCGTGGCGTCCATTTTCATCAGCCGTTGGGACGTCGCGGTGGCGGGGAAGGTCCCGGACGGGTTGCGCCACCGGCTGGGCATCGCCATCGCCGGCCGCACCTACCAGGCCTATGTTGAGCAACTGGCGTCGCCGCACTGGCAGCGCGCCTATAATGCCGGCGCCCGGCCGCAACGCCTGTTGTGGGCGAGCACTGGCACCAAGGACCCCAAGGCGGCCGACACCCTCTATATCAAGGCGCTGGCCGCCCCATTCACGGTGAACACGATCCCCGAGAAAACGTTGCATGCCTTCGCCGATCACGGCGAAATCGGGCCGGGCCTGTCCTCGGCTGGTGGCGATTGCGAACCGGTGCTGGCGCAGTTCGCCGAGGCCGGCATCAACGTGGATGCCCTGGCCGCGCAACTTCAGGACGAGGGCGCAAAGTCCTTCGTGAAATCCTGGAAGGAATTGATGGCGGTGGTTGCGACCAAGAGCACCGCGCTCCAGCGCGCCTCCGCCTGACCGGCCGGCCACTGTAGTCACTTATCCGGCAAATCCCGCGCAAAATGCGCAAGAAACTTGATATAGGCTCAGGGTCACTGGGCGACCGGCTGGAGTGCGGGAATGATTAGATTTTCGGTCAATTTGCGTGCGACGATGAGCGCACGGCGGCCG
>JBBRWR010000229.1:0-5396 GCA_038249085.1 Opitutales bacterium | reverse complement strand
ATCTCCTGGATAGAAATACGACGTATTATTGGTGGCCGCCGTAAATGAACTATTACCCGACGATCCACCGTCCCATCGGTAACCCCCAACGATAGTAAGGTCAGCAGTGGTCGTATTCAAGACCACCGCTTCCAAATCCCAGCTCTGAGTACGAACTAAATTCGGCGATTCATTGCTCGCGTCGACCTCATTATCTTCTCTGACAGCCTGATAAGCCGGGAAGCCAGCATAAGATGGAGCGGTTGGGCGCAATTGCAGATCTGTAGATCCTTGGTACCAGGAATCTGCGCCAGTGTTATTGCGATCCCAAATCGTAATATCGACGGCAAAGGCAGAGGTGGCTATGGCGAGAAGTCCGGTCGCGAGAGCCTGGCTCCGGATGACTGTGATGTGTGTCTTCATGTTGTCGTTCTAGGTAATTTAAATTCTCGAACCAATAAGCACGGTTTGTGCCAATCTGATGATACTATACTTAACCTACTCCTTTATAGTTGTTTACAAATTACTAAGTTTTTATGTGAGTCCGCCATGAGCGGCAAACTGTAAATGATCGCGACACAAATAATGACCAGTTGTTCGTGAAGACCGAAAAGTGAGTTCTAGGTCACTATTTAACAGTCGCTTACGACGTTTCATTAGTGGGCGGCGATTTGAAAGGAATTCCGAAATCGTAAGCATCTAGCGGGGCGAGGCCCGCCCATTTTCCCGTAAGAATCGCCTAAACCAGCCTTTACCTGTCGAACGACATTCTGAATCCGACCGACGAGCTTGAGGTCACCGGCGATGTTGCCGGTGGTTTTTGAAGCGCCGTCGGTCTGCCGTTGGTGAAGCTCGGGGCCTACGCAGGTCCATGATTACCGAGCGACAATACCAACGACTGATGAAAGAATATGCGAAGTCCGGCGTGCTCGGCACGGCGGCAATGAAAGCGAGAAAGCGGGCATGCACCGGGAAACGGCGCCAAAATATCTGGGGGCGGGACAGGGATCGCAGCCGGAAAAGCGCCGAGTTCGGCGGCCGGATCCCCCGTAGCGTCGGTAAGATTTCAAGTGAGGCAACGCGACCAAAGACGCGACGGGGCATGAGCGCTCCAGCGCCGGCGGGTCTGAGGCTTGCCATCTGCGGTAGTGGTGATGGTCGCGGCCGCTATTGTGGCCGGGGAGCCGTGGGGGCAGTGCTCGTGCTCCAGGGCTCCGCACTATGGGACAGTAAGTCGTTGAGGAAAGATGGAACGTGCGTCGTGATTGGGTAACTGCGGCGGCCGCGCCGGCCGCGCCGGCGCAGAGGAGACCGGCGCGACGGAACATTTGGCGTGCGCCGCAGCGATGATTGCGCGCGCGGGGAAAAAAACGCGGCGCGGCGCGGCGCGATCGGCCGCACGGAGTGAACGCAGCAGCGATCCGTCAGTTTGAGAAGGAGGCGGAGGCGGAAATGCCGGTCGGCCGAGGGCGATTCAGCCGTGGGAGATGGGGCGGATGAGTTGGTGGAGGGCCCGATCGAGGCCGCGTTTGTTTTTGGCGAGGAAAGCCGGAGCGGGCATGGCGGGTTCGCTCAGGCGCCACCAACCCAGGACGAAGCCGCGCAAAAGCGTGAGGTTGGCGGCCGTGTTGCCGGTGCGACAGCGGTTTTCATCTTCGAGGAGCGTGGCATCCCTCGGATGATGATTTTTGTTCTCGATGCCCCAGCGGTCCCGGGGCACGCGGGCCGCGTCGGCGGGAGAAAAGATCTGCGTGGCCATGAAGATCCGGCGTCCCTCGCCGGACACCCCGGATTTTTTCTTCGTCGATTGACGGGTGAGTTCGATCAGTTGCGCGGCATGAGGGATGCCGATTTCCTCGGCCTTCACTTCCAAGTGGCGAAGCTGGCGGTCGTCAATGCGGCCGTGTCCGGTTTCGAGGCCCAACTCGAAGCTGGCGGGAGTTTTTTTTGAACAGGGTGGCCGCGCGTTCCGCGGCGAGCGGTTGATTATCCTTCAACTGCACCACGGCGATCGCCCCTTGCTCCTGCACCAACCGGCGAACCAACTGCTTGTCCGCGTACAAGGCGTCGCCCACGACGACCTTGTGGTCGAGGGTGCCAGGGGGAAGCGTCGCGACCAGTTCGTGGGCGAGGCGTTTCTCGTGACCTTGACCCGGGCAGGCCACTTGGGCCACAGGACTGCCGTCCCGCGTATCGACCAGGCTCACCAGCGTGGCCAAATGGTGGTCGAGGGTCTTGCCATCGAAGGCGAGAATCGGCGGCACGCTGCTTTGTTGCAGGCGCCAGGTGAGGAACGCGTGGGAAATGCTGGCCGGCGACACCCGGCGCAACACGTCGCGCCAACAGCCCTCTCCGGGCGGCGGCGTCCGGCCCGCCGGGGGATAGGAACGAAAGCCCAGCGCCCTGCGCTGGCCCGGCCGTAGATCCTGGACGAAGCGGAAGATGTCGCTGACCGTGCGCTCGCCGCTGGCCAGGGCCAGAATCACCCTGGTCAGCATCGCGCTCAGCGGAAACTCCCTGCGCTGGCGCGGATCCTTCACCGTGGCCATCGCGGCGGCGATGCTTTGCGCGAGCTTGGCGGAGGCGGGCATGCCCCCGGGCGCCCGGGGTTTCTCTCTGGCCAAGGGTTGCAGCGGATCGCGCAATCGCGGTGCGATGCCCGGCTCCAGTTCCTTCAGCCACAGGACCTTTGGCTTGAGGTCCTCCTCGTAGTAGTCGTTGTGGCCCCGCCCCGAAGTCTCGCCCATCTCGATCCAGCCGGCCGCCCGGTAGCAGGTCCCCGCATATTGTTCCGGATCGACGAAGGTCTCCGCCAGGAGCGGCTTGATCCCGCAACGCTGCTCCCATGCCGTCGGCAGGCTTTGCGCCGCCAAGCCCAGAATCCGGCTCGCCAGATTTGGCTGGCGCACCTCGCTCAGGACCAAGAACCGATTGTTCTGCACCACATACCCCAACCGTTTCTGGCGGGTGCGTGCGTCCCAGCTGACGAACTCGTCCCGCCAGCGCAGCGACCGCGCCGCGTGCGTCCACACCAAGAGCCCCACCACGCGCTCGCCCAGCTTCGCCACCTGTCCCAGCAGGCACTGTCGGAGATCGGGCGCTCCGAGATAATGGCGGGCCTCGAGCACGGCGAAGAACCCTTCCTTCTCCCTCTCAGCCCACGACTCCAGCGTTACCTCCCGCAATAAATGCGATGGTATCTCCTCAACCAATAGTTCGACTTTCATCCTAGCCTAACCTGCGCCTCCGCGCTGAAGATGTTAAGGTTTGAAGCGATCTTCTTTCCCTCGTCAGCGTTACGTCAGTTCAGTGCGGAGCCCTGGCTCGTGCTCCAGGGTCCCGCACTGCTAACACTTAAGTGGTTGGAAAAGCTCGCCCAAGGCAATGTGGCGCCGGGCTTGGTTGCGCGCGATGAACCGCGGGGCGCTGAGCTGCGGGTGGCGCTGGCGCCACCAGACGAGCACCAGCCCGCGCAACAGCGTCAGGTTCGCGGCGGTGTGGCCGGCCGCGGCGCGAGTCTTGTCCTCCAGCCACGTCGCATCGCGGGGGTGGTGGTTCTTGTTCTCCACGCCCCAGCGCCCACGGCAGGCCAGCAGGCAATCACGCGTGCTGAGCGGTTCGCTCAACACGAAGAGGCGGCGCCCCGTGGTGGTTTCACCGGTTTTCTTTCGCGTACTCTCGCGGGTGATTTCCACGACCTGGGCGGCATGGGGAAACTCAAGCTGCTCGGACGTCACGCTCGCGGTGCGCACGTGCCGTTGGTCGACGCGGCCGTGGCCGGTCTCGGGCGGTGTCGAAAAAAAAAGGGCGGGCCTTGGTCGAGCGCGGCTTCGGCGGCGGCGACGGTCGTGGGCTGGTTGTTCTTGAGCTGCATGAGCGTGACGGCGCCTTGGTCCTGCACGAGCGGGCGCACCAGCGCCGGGTCGGCGTAAAGCGCGTCGCCGCCGACGATGCAGCCGTCGAGGGTGCCGGGTGGCAGCGATTCGACCAGGGCGTGCGCGAGGTTTTTCTCATGGCCGGGACCGGCCTGAGCCAGTTGCACGAGGGGCTCTCCGGTCTGGGCATCGCAGAGGGTGACCAGCGTGGCCAGTCCGCGGTGCAGCGTCTTGCCGTCGATGGCCAACAGCGGCGGCAACTTGGTCTGGCGCAACTGCCACTGCACGATGGCGCCGGCGAGGGCGGTGGGTTCGAGCCGTTTCAGGACATCGCGCCAGCAGCTTTCACCGGGTGGGGGCACCAGGTCGCGGTGGGAAGGCGAAGAGCGGAAGCGCAGCGCGCGGCGCTGGGCGGGGCTGAGCTCCTGCACGAAACGAAACAGCCCGGCCACCGTGGTGACGCCGCAGGCGACTCCGAGCACGGCTGCCGCGAGCATCGCGTGCAGCGGGAATTGCAGGCCTTGGGCGCGCCGCGGGTCCGTCACGGTGTAAAGCGCGTCGGCAAGGCTGGTGGCGGTCTTCACCGGCACGGGAGCCTGGCCGAAGGCCCGCGGTTTCTCCCCCGGCAGGGGCGCGAGCGGGTCGCGCAGCCGCCGGGGAGCCTCGTCCACCAGCGGCCGCAACCAGAGGCGCTTGGGTTGGTCGTGGCGCACGTAG
This sequence comes from Opitutales bacterium, assembly GCA_038249085.1. Lineage (GTDB taxonomy): Bacteria > Verrucomicrobiota > Verrucomicrobiia > Opitutales > Opitutaceae > ER46. Next base: position 825 of record JBBRWR010000229.1, on the reverse strand, counting down.
TAGTCGTCACCGTGCCGGCCACAACCGGCGGTCTTCCCCACTTCAATCCAGCCGGTCGCCTTGTAACAGGTGCCTTGATAGCGCTCGGGATCGACGAAGGTTTCGGCCAGCAGCGGAGTGACGCCACGGCGCTGCTGCCACTGGGCGGGCAGCGCCGCGACCGCGAGGCCGAGTACGCGGCTGGCCAGGTTGGGCTGGCGCTGGTGCGACAACACCAGGAAGCGGTTGTTCTGCACCACCAGCGGCACGCGGCGCGCCCGGGTGCGCGGATCCCACTCGAGCCACGCGTCGCGCGCGGCGAGTTTCTGCGACCCGCGCGTCCACACCAGCACGGCGAGCACTTGCTCACCGCGCTGGGCGAGCTGCATCACGTCGCACTCCGCGGGCTTGGGGGCGCCGAGATAATGCTCGGCCTCGAGGGCCGCGCGGGCGGCCGCGATCTCGTCGGGCTGCACCAGGCGCAGCGTCACCTCCCGCAGCGCATGTTCGGGCAGCGTTTCCGTCAGCAGGGTAAAGTTCATCCCATCCTCGCATGGCACTCCGCCGGGCAATTGGCCAGTAAAATCTCTATGTCGTTACGCCAGCGCGCTCGATCCGCCGAGCGGTCCAGGACCCTGGCGTGCTCACCCCGTGAGACTATCAGCTTGCGGCGATCCTGTCACCACGTCCAAATTAACCACTTATTTTGCAACCGATATCGGCTGAATCCGCACTTGGAGATCGATTGTCACCTGTGCGAACAAGTTGCCTTGACACAGGCAGGCGATACCAAGCACGGAGACCAAGCCTGCTACGAGATTGCATGGATTATGAAAATGCATGGCT
>JBBRWR010000228.1:0-5433 GCA_038249085.1 Opitutales bacterium | reverse complement strand
GGGGGTTTTGTCTGGGGGTGTCGCGGGGTGTCTGGGCGGGGGGGGCGCCCTTCGATTCGGGCCGCTACGGGGGATGCGGATTGACTCGTCGACGGCCGCAAGATTCAAAACCGTTCTTCCGGCCGATCCAGGATGCCCCGCCAAAGGCACCCGCCGCCGCCACCCAAAACCTTTGCTGGCTGAGATGAATTGAGGAGTTCCCAACAATGAAGAAATACAACGTCGCGGTGATTGGTTACGGTTGGGCCAGCACGGCCCACATCCAGGCCATCAACGGCACCGCCCAGGCCCAGGTGACGGCGATCTATTCGTCGCGGCCGCAGGATCCGGCGGAGCTGAGTGCGCGGCATGGCGGCGCGATCGCGACCTATACGGATCTCGATGCGCTCCTGCAGCGCCGCGACATCCAGGCGGTGTCGATTTGCAGCTACCCGCACCAGCACGCCGCGCATGCCCTGGCGGCGGCGCGCGCGGGCAAACACCTCATCCTCGAAAAACCCATCAGTCTGACGCTGGCGGACGCCCAGGCGATCGCCGCCGCCGTCAAGGCCGCCGGGGTGAAGACCTGCGTGTGCTTCGAGTGCCGTTACTCGAGTCAGTTCCTCGCCACCAAGGCGGTGATTGATGCCGGGCTGCTCGGGCCACTGCATTATGGCGAGGTCGATTATTACCACGGCATCGGCCCCTGGTACGGACAGTTCCGCTGGAACGTGAAACAGGAGGCGGGCGGCAGCAGCCTGCTCTCCGCCGGCTGTCATGCGATGGATGCCCTGCTGCTGTGCATGGGCAGCGACGTCGAGAGCGTCACGAGCCAGTCCACGACCTCCGCCAACGCGATCTTCGCCCCATACGAGTACCCGACCACCAGCGTCTCGATCCTGCGATTCAAGAACGGCGCCATCGGCAAAGTGGCGTCGGTGATCGACTGCCTGCAGCCCTATTATTTCCACACCCACCTGGTTGGAAGCGAGGGCAGCCTGCTCGACCAGAAGTTTCATTCCACGAAGCTGGCGACGGACAAGGGCAAGTGGAGCGAACTCTCGATGAAGCTGCTCGATTCGGGCGATGTGTCGGATCATCCGTACCAGGTGCAGTTCCAGGCGTTTTTCGACGCGCTCGATGCCGGCCGGGAAATGGCCCTGACCTCGCTCGAGGTTGCGCTGCGGTCGCACCGGGCGGTGCTCGCCGCGGATCTTTCGGCCCGCGAACAGCGCACGGTGGCGCTCGCCGAATTGAATGGCTGAACGGACTGCCATCGCGATCGCGGCGCATCCGGACGACATCGAGTTCATGATGGCCGGCACGCTATGCCTCCTGCGGGAGGCGGGCTGGCGGACGCATTACCTCAACGTGGCCACGGGTTCCGGCGGCAGCCTGGTGTTTGGTGCGGCGGCGCTGCGCCGCATCCGGCGGCGCGAGGCCCGGCGGGCCGCGGCCCTGCTCGGGGCGACCTTCCACGCCAGCCGGGCCGACGACCTCGAGATCATCTACGGCCTGCCGCTTTTGCGCTGGCTGACGGGCGTCATCCGGGAGGTGAAGCCGGCCATTGTCCTGACGCATTCGCCGCAGGACTACATGGAAGACCACACCGAGACCTGCCGCCTGGCCGTGAGCGCGACCTTTGCGCGCGGGGTCCCCAATTTCGTCTCGCAGCCCCGCCGGCCGGCCTGGAGCGGCGACGCGACGATTTACCACGCCATGCCGCACAGTTGCTGCGACGGCCTGCGCCGCCGGGTGGTGGCGGGAGCCTATGTCGACACCACCACGGTGCAGGCGACGAAACTCGCCGCGCTGGCCTGCCATGAGAGCCAGCATGGCTGGCTGCAGGCATCGCAGGGGATGAATTCCTACCTGCGCACCATGGAGACGATGGCGCGCGAACTGGGTCGGCAGTCGCGGCGCTTTCGGATGGCCGAGGGCTGGCGCCGCCACTCGCCGATGGGTTTCTGCGGGCCGCAGGCCGACCCGTTGCGGGAGGCCCTGGGCAAGAAATATCTCGTGAACCGTGCCTACGAGCGCGGCCTGCGTTCACCCTGACCCGCGCGATCCCATCCCGAGAATCATCTGCCGACAGTAGGAGCGGCTTTAGGCCGCGATATCTCGCACCATCGCGGGGTAAACCCGCTCCTACAAATCCCGATCCACCCTCCTCTTATGCCCCGCAAACTCAGCACCATTGCCCCCGATTGGTGGGATTACACCACGCTCGACGACGACCTGATCCGGGAGGCGGCGCGCCTCACCCCGGCGCAGATGGCGAAACTCTCGCGCGAGGGTTTCCGGGTCGTCTTCTACGACACCCTCGAGGAATTTTATCTCGCCGAGGCGCTCGAGTACATCGGTGCGTGGCGGCAGGCCACGGCGGACAATCCGGTCGGGATCTGCGGTCCGATCGGCCCGACCGAACAGCTGCCGTTGGTGGCGCGGCTGGTGAACGACCTCGGCCTCTCGCTCCGGCACGCGCATTTCTGGGGCATGGACGAATGGTATGCGGACGGGGCGGAGGTGCCGGTGACGCATCCGCTGTCCTTCGAGCGCGCCGATCGCGAGCTCTGTTTCAACCGCATCCGCCGCGAACTGGCGATGCCCGAGGCGAACCTGCACTTCCCCAAGGCGGACGCGACGACGTACCGGAAGAGTTGGGACGGCGTGCGCTGCGCGGTGATGCAGGGCGGCCAGGGCGACACGAAGCACTGGGCGTTCAACGATCCGGTGCGGCGCCGCGGCAAATACCGCCACGCCCCGCCCAGCCCGGCGGAGTACCGCCGGCTGGCGACGCGGGTGGTTGAACTCCATCCGGTCACGCTGGCGCAGAACGCGCGCACGTCCGGCGGCGGCAACATCTCCCTGGTGCCGACGCAGGCGCTGACGGTCGGCCCGGTCGAGACGTGGCGGGCGGAGAAGGTTTCCATCTGGCAGGCCGGCACGCACGACAGTCCCTTTGGCCAGCGGCTCACGACGCTGATGATCGCGCAGCGCCTCGCCGACAGCGCGGTGCCGATGTCGCTGCTCGCCGAGCACCCCAACGTGCAGTTCAATTTTTACCGCGGCGGTCTCGGCACCTGTCAGGTCGAGATGCATTGAGCGGCCGCCCGGGGCCGGGAGTACCGCCGGTCTCCGACCGGCGTTCGGCGACCGGGCGGAAATGTCTGCCGTGGCGGCAGGACGCGGAGGAGGGGCGATGCGCGGGCGGGTTTGGCGGCGCACGTCCCCGGGGCGCCGGTCGGAGACGCGGCGCTACGGGGAGCGGTGGCCGGATTCGACGCCGGAGTCGGAAGATCGGTCCGGGAGTACCGCCGGTCTCCGACCGGCGTTCGGCGACCGGGCGGAAATGTCTGCCGTGGCCGCCGGTCCGAGTTGGCGGTTGTAGATGCAGGCGGAGTGCCCACACCCCGCGATAGGTCGCCGGGCCACACGGTGAGGGCACCGCGCCCCACCTTGCAGTGGTTTCATTACCGGGGTGGGAACGTACTTCGAGTGCCCGGGTACGGCGGAGCCGTAACGATTCAATCGGAGTGCGTTTCAGCCGGGAGAAGGAAACCACTGAACGGTGGGGCGCGTTGACCCCAACGCGCCTTCGTGCGTTCGCTCTCACGTCGAGCGTCTTGGGGTCAAGCCGCTCCACCGCGACTGAATTTCTACGGCTGAGTGGTTCCCACGTGCCGGAGCGAAGGGGTGCCATCCGGTGGCGGAGAGGGGCGCTCCTCTCCCGCCGGTGCGATTACCGCTCGAAACGGAACGGGTCGACGGTCCCCGAGCCTCGGGCCCCCTTCAGGGTGGCATCGACGTAGCGCTGCCGGAGCATCTCCAGCACTTCGTCGACGTCGCGCTCCTCGACGTAGTGCTGGCGGGCATGGGCACGCAGCTGCGACCAGTATTGTTCGAGGGCGTTTTCGGCGGAATTTGTGCAGGCTTCGCGGGCGGCTTGCAGCCGGGCGGCAGCCTGGGTTTGGTCTCCCGCGAGAAACGTTCGCACCAATTTCTCGGCCTGCTGCGACTCGGCGAGAATCTGGGCCACCGGCAGCAAAGCCAGTTGCGTTACCCAGGCCACGCCGGGGAAGGTGGCCAGGGAGGGAGGCGAAACCTCCCCGGCGCCCGCGAAGATTTTCAGGGCCCCAATCGCTCGCGCAATGAGGGCGAGTTCGTGGCCGGACGCTTCCACCTGCCGGACGGACTCGAGCAGCGGGGCGAGATCTTGGGTAAAGTCGGTCCGGGGCCCGCCCGTGGCCAGGGTGACGGTACGCAGCTCGCGAAGATCGCGGGCCAAGGCCGTGAGCAACTCCGGCAATCCCCGGAACGTCTTTTCCCAATCGTCCAACCGGGCGGCAATCTGCAGCAGGGCGAGGTATGACTTGCTCTCCGCCGCCAGATAGCGGTCCAGGTCGTTGCGCAGCAGCGGGCGCACCCAGTCGTCGATGCGATCGAGCTGGACGATGCGTTGCCGCAGGGCGGCCTCGTCCTCGATGGCGGTCCGCATCGATTGCTTGAATGCCGAAACGGTCTCCTTGCGCGCCAGCAGGGCGAAGGGTGGCCGGGTCTCCTCGATCTCCGCCTTCTTGCGTTCGATCAAGGTGAGGTGTTCCTGCAGGGCCTCGCGACACAGGAGGGCATAAGCTTCGTCTTGCAGGTGCTGCAGCGTTTTCTCGGAGAGTTCCACGGGTGGGAGATGGGTAGAGGTCAGCCGTTCAAGTGCGGCACGTCTTAGGCAGGGAGATCAAGCTGGCTATCCTCTCGCGCCGTCCAAGTCCAGAATGTTGCGTCGGGAGGCTGTTATTCGGGTGCGGCCGCGAGTTGGCGGTGATGCCTCCGGGAGTAGCGCCGCGTCTCTGACCGGCGGGCGCCCGTTGACCCCTGGCCACGAAGACTGGAGTTGGGAATCCATCATGCCTTCGCAGGTGCCTGCGGGTCAGAATCCCGTTCGGCCGCAAAAGTGCGACTTACCAGGCGGCGAAGTTTCAGGACCGAGACTCTCACTTTCAGTCGCCGGCGCAGAAAACCGAAGTCGTGCCCACGAACGGCCTGCTCAATTTCAGCCGCCGAAGTTGCCAGGGCCACCCGCAGAACAAAGCGATGTTCCGCGTCGAAAGGATCGGCCCCCAGGAACAACCTCGCATTCCGCCATAGCCGGTACCACGGCGGGAAGAGCGCGCAGTAGATCCGCCACTTCCCCTCATCCCGCCGAACGCGACGATAGGCGGGAAGTATTTCCTGAAGCGACTGCGTGCGGGGCGCGTCGAGCATATCCCAATATTCGCGAAGCCTGCCCAAATTTTACGGAATCGTCCCCGACCAGCCCCAACCCGGCGAAGCCGGAACCAAGCGCTTCACCGGGAAACTCGAAATCCGAAGCTCGAAGTTCGAAACAAATCCCAAACCCGAGGAACCGAAAACCGGTGCAACGCCGGCTCTGCGTTTGGAGTTTTCTGCTTTTGC
>JBBRWR010000227.1:0-5492 GCA_038249085.1 Opitutales bacterium | reverse complement strand
GGCCGCCGTGCGCTCATCGTCGCACGCAAATTGACCGAAAATCTAATCATTCCCGCACTCCAGCCGGTCGCCCAGTGACCCTGAGCCTATATCAAGTTTCTTGCGCATTTTGCGCGGGATTTGCCGGATAAGTGACTACCTGACCCACCTCGCGGGGCTCGGCGCGTTTCACCCGCAGGACGCCAAGGTCACGGACGACTTGGCGGCATGGCGAGGCCTGGATCGCGGTGGGGGCGCTGGTCTCATCCACTGCCCGTCGATTCTCCGTGCCATGATGATTGACGCAGGGCCACATTTGGGCCCCATTGGGTCCATGAGTGCAATCGCCAAAAGCCGCATCGATCCCGAGTTGAAACGCCAAGCTGAAGGAGTTCTGGAAGAGATTGGACTGAAACCGCGGGCCGCTCTGGAGCTCTTTTACAAACAAATTGTCAAGCGGCGGGCCATTCCCTTCCCGGTTCAAGCGGACGTTCCGGAAGACGAGGTCCTGAGTTCTGCCGCTCGCCGCAACGCGTTGGCGGATGAGTTCTGAGCGTGAGCACACCCTTGCGAGCGGGTGAAGTCTGGTTTGTGGACCTAGGGATGGTTGGCAAACCACGCTACGCGCTCGTAATGGCGGCGCAAGCTGATGCCCGGCTGGCCGTCGCGAGCGTGGTGCTGATCACGAAGCAATTCGAGGGCACACCTTACGAGGTCACTCTCCCTCGCGTGCCTTGGTTGCGCGAGCAAAGCTACGTTAACGCCCAAAGTCTCCAACCCGTTAAGTTCACCGAATTCATTCGCAAAGCCCCCGGCAAGTTTGATGCCCGCGTCAGTGCGGAGGTCGAGGTCGCGATCAAGCGCTGGTTGCTGCTCTGATCAAGCCGTTGTTTGACACCTGCGGCGCGATTCTGGAAAAGCAGGGCGTCTTCACCAAGGTGGGGACAATTGTGGATGCGAGCTTCGTGGAGGTGCCGAGGCAGCGCAACACCCGGGAGGAAAACAAGATGGTCAAGGAAGGACAGACACCGCCCGCGTGGGAGAATCAGCCGCACAAACTCAGCCAAAAAGATCTGGACGCGCGCTGGACGAAGAAAAATTCCGAGACGTTCTACGGGGACAAAAACCACATTCGATCGGATGCCGAATCGGCGATCATCACGGATACCTCTGAATCGATCGCAGAGACCTCCGGGCTTCCGCCGACCATACGTGCCGCGGCCCCGCTGGGCCTACGAGGAGCTGAAGCTTTGGTGGAAAACGCACCGGCACCCGAAGTGGGTGTTCCCAGGCGTGGGCCGGGGCTGGCGGGACGGTGCCTCCGCCCAGGAGAAGCTCGCGCAGGCGGTCGAGCCCATGGGCGACGGGTCAATCCAGCACTGCATGCGACTGGCGGTCGCCGCGGCCCCAACAGCCCAAGGGCACCTGCGTCCATACCCTGCGCCACAGCTACGCCACTCATCTGCTCGACGCGGGCGTGAGCATCCGGCTGATCTCCGCCTATCTCGGCCACGCCTCGCTGGAGACGACGTTGATCTACGCGCATCTGACCGCGGCCAACGAGGCCGGTGCCCGCGCCGCCCTCGACCAACTGCGGCCGACAACCAAGCCCGCGCTCTAACGCACGCCGATGTCGGTCCTGGCCGATTGGCTGGCGCGGCAGGCGCCGGCGTGGTTGGACGGTGCGCATCCGATCACGCCGGCCGCCCGCCGCGCCCTGCACGCGATCCGGCGCTGCCGCACGCCCGAACTGGGCGGGCACGTCTATCGCTGCACGGATTGCACGAAGACCGACTACGCGTATCACAGTTTCCATCACCGGGCGTGTCCGCGCTGCGGCGGCGCGCGCACCGCCGAGTGGACCGCCCGCCAGACCGAACGGCTCCTGCCGGTGCCGTATTTCCTGGTGACCTTCACGGTGCCGGAGGAGATGCGCCCGATCTTCTCCGCCCGCCCCGGGGTGCTCCACGATCTGTTCTTCACCCAGGCGGCCCGGGCGCTGCAAACCGTGGCGGCGATCCCCCGCCACCTTGGCGCCGAGTTGGGTTGCCTCGGCGTTTTGCACACTTGGGGCCGCCAGCTCCAGTATCATCCCCACCTGCATTTCATCGTGCCCGGCGGCGGTCTCACCGCCGACCACCAGACGTGGCGCCACTCTCGCCAACCCGACTGGTTGCTGCCCAAAGACGCAGTGGCGGCGGCGCTGCGCCAGGGGTTTTCCGAGGCGCTGCGCCACGCCGCCCCTGATCTCCATGCGCAGGTGTCGGACGCCTGCTGGCGCGACGGCTGGTGGGGGCACTGGCAGCCGGCCGGTTCCGGCGACGCAGCGCGACAGCGCGAAGATGGCCGCAGCGAAGCGCAGGCCCGAGGCGCCGCCGAGGGGGCTGGGCACGGGCGCCCGCGCCGCGGGCAGTGCACAGCACAAAACGTGGTCAAGTATCTCGCCCGCTACGTCAGCCGCACCGCCATCAGCGACGAACGCATCGTCACGGCGACGGAAGACAGCGTGACGTTCCGCTATACTGATTCGCAGACGCAGGAACGCCGGGAATGCCCCCTAACGGCCGCCGCCTTCATGCAGCGGTATCTCCAGCATGTGCTGCCACCCGGCCAGCACCGCGTGCGGTATTTCGGCTGGATGCATCCGGCGGCGAAAAAGCGCCGACTGATCGTGGAGACCCTGCTGGCGGTGCCGATTATCATGCGGCCCAAGGTCGACACGCCGGAGCCGTGGCACCTGCGCTGCCCGCATTGCGGCGGCTTCACGCTGGTCTGCGTCGGCCGGATTCCCCGCAGCCCGCCCGCCTGCGACCGATGACGAGCCACCACCGCATGCTTTCCAAGCCATCGAGTGCTCGTCCCGCCGCGCACCTCGGGCGGAGCTCTGTCCCGGTCACGGTGATGGTGATACAGACGGCGTTCCGCCGCCCCGAAAGCGCCGTTGCGTCTCCCTCCGCCGGCCCAGTTTCGCCGGGGACTCCAGCGCACTGCTGCGCGATCTTACCTCGGCCCGTCGTCGCCACGCCTCCCGCGCCAATACAAAGCGCATAAGCCGCGGTCCACCGTCCGCCGTCATTCCCGGGCTTGTTCAACAGGAGTCGAGTTGTCGGCTGCGCGACAACTCAACTCTCAGGGTTCGGCCCTTCAGAGATCTTCGGGACGCAGCCCTGTGTGACGAGCAACGCGGTCCAACATCCGCAGACCGATCTCCTCGCCGTCGTGAAAGGCAAAGATGAAATCGGACCAACCATCGCGGGTAAGGACTTTATGAGATCCGCTCTGCCGCTTGACGCGCCACCCAATTCGCAGCAGCGCCGCAAGTACCGCTCGCGCTTTTCGAGCGCCCCAGGTGCTCATGCCGCCACCGTGAAGACTTGGCTGACTTCCGGCGGCTCTTCCCCATGCTCAATCTTGTCCGCCAACGCCCGCAGGACCAACGCCTCCACTCGCGCGACAGCTTCCTTCTTCGTCTTCCCGTACGCCATGGCTCCCTGAAGCGTCGGAACCTCGGCGATCCAGCGTCCGTCTTCTTCTCTCTCGATTTCAATTTGCATGGCAGAACGCTGCATCCGAGGCGGATTTTGAGCAAGCTATATCAACGTCCGAGGTCAGCCACGCCGGGAGCTGGCGCGCTGCGTGCAGCTTTCGCGTTTCGATTCCGTATTGAGCATTGGAGTTTTCATTCGATCGCACGCGGCGTGACAGATCCCGGCGTTGGCTGCAGCGGCTGGTTGGCCCTTTGCCTTCTATCCGGTGAGCTTGTCGTATTCGGCGTGGGACCCGATCCAATACCACTGTATTCCTTCCTTATGTTCGATTCCGAGAGCTCGGTATCCGATTCCGACACGGGCAGACCATTGCGCCCCGACCTTTTTCAAACGCAATGAAGGGTGACGTGTATCCGCCTTCAGCAATTCGAAATTCTTATCCGCAAGTTCTTGAATCGCCTCCGGTAGCTTCCGGTAATGAGCCCAGAAATCTGGGGACACCCGATGCTTCACAGCTCGGTGCAACGACCAGCCTCAAAGTCGGCAATGGCTTTCCTGCCCAGTGCGTCGAGCTTGCCAGCTCTCACGTCCGCGGTAAAACGTTCGTTCCACTTGGCTTCCGCGATATCGTCCAGCCAGCGGGTGAACTCCGCGAATTCGGAGGGTCCAAGGCGCTCCACGGCTTTCTCGATTTCGGTAAGGCTCATGATGTGAAATCTTAGCTCCACTCTGATGAGACGCAACTTAGATTTGGCCAGACACTATAGCTACGGTGCATTCACAAGTTGACGCCAGCGTCAGGTTCTTCCGGTTTCTTAATGGGTGAATATGTGCATGACCTCGCTCATTGATGGGAAGCAGGCCGGTCTTGATCTCGGTAAGTAAAGGAATGAGTCGGCGGCCCATCAATTATCTCGATCCGTGGTGACGGCGTTGCTGGTGCCCGGTTGAGCGACGGGGCCGGCAACTTGAAACCCCCGCGGAGGGTTGCTCCGCAGGGGTTCAATCTTTCCGAATGTTGGTATGAACAAAACCTTCGGAGAAAAACTGCTGGCGAATGAATGCTTCCGCCTGAGCTTGTGGGCGTGGTTGACTCAAATCGATGCGGATCTGGCAGTGCAAGCCTGCGCGCAGGGTTGTCCGCATTGTGCGGGTGCGCTGCATCGGTCGAACTATCCACGCAAGGTGTGGGCGCTGATGAACAAGACGGCGCTGGGGGCGTGGCGGGATAGTTTTTGCTGCGCCGAGGAAGGTTGCCGCCGGCGGCTGACGCCCGGTTCGGTGCGCTTTCTGGGCCGCCGGATCTACGCCGGATTCATCGTGGTCTTGCTGACGGCGCTACGGCACGGCCTGACGGCGCAACGCGTGACGGCGTTGCAGGAACACTTGGGCGTGGACCGGCGCACGTTGGAACGGTGGCGGACGTGGTGGCTGCAGCAGTTTGCCAAGGGGCGGTCGTGGCGGGCGGCCCGGGGGCATTTCATGCCGCCGCCCGCCGAGGCGAGCCTGCCGTGGTCGCTGTGGCGGTGCTTTGGCGGCGAAGGGGACAAGTCGCTCCTGGATCTGCTGCGCTTCCTGGTGCCGTGGACGACCCGCGCGGCGCCGGGAAACTGAGGGTCGAATCGCCGCCCGCAGAACCTGCCGGTGGCGCCGGACCAAGGGACGGGTAAACCCTGCCGGCATGGACCCAAATCCTCCTGCCCCCTCCACTCCCATCTCCTCCCCCGCCCGCTGGGCGCATTTGCGCTTCAGCGTGGTGGGTCCCTTGTTGGCGTCGCCGCCAGCCCAGGGCGAACTGCACGCGCGCCTGCGCGCGCTCGCCGATCAAGCCTGGGAGCTGAAAATGGGGTCAGGTTTTACCTTTCACCTTATTCCAGTTTTCGCAACACCCTTTGGCCGCCGCCCACCCCGCGCTTGAGCAATCCGGTATGTTTGCTCACGTACACTCCTGATCCCATGTCCAGCCGCTCCGCCAACCAACCGTTGCGCACATCCGTCGTCGCCTTCAAGTGCGCCGCCACCGGT
>JBBRWR010000226.1:0-5495 GCA_038249085.1 Opitutales bacterium | reverse complement strand
CCCGCGGGTGGGGGGGGGCCCCCCCCCCCCCGCCGCCACCAACCGGGCCCGCGGTCATCGGGGGGGGCGCGCCCCCCCCGCCCACAGCAAACCTGAATTTCCCGACCCTCCACCATGCGCCTCGGACACGTCATCGGTCGCGTCACGCTCTCAAAGCAGGACCCCGCCTACCAGGGCGGTCGCTTCCTGCTCGTGCAGCCGTTTGCGCCGGAGCAATTTCTCGGCGCGGGTATGACGCCGCTGGCGAAGGGCAACAGCCTGGTGATCTACGACAACCTGGGTGCCGGGGTGGGGCACGTGGTGGGATTTACCGAGGGCGCGGAGGCCACGGCGCCCTTTGATCGTCCCACACCGGTCGACGCCTTCAATGCGGCGATCATCGACGAATTTTTCTACCACCCGCCCAAATGAGCCGAGGACCAAGAGACCAAGGGACAAATGGACCACACCTCCGTCGCTCCCGTACGTGTGCCCCGGTCGTTTCGTCCCTTGGTCCTTTTGTCCCTTAGTCTCTTGGTCCCTTAGTCCCTTTCATCATCATGTCTAAAGTCATCACTGCCCGCGAAGCCGAGGAAATGTTGCGCAAGGGCGAACAGCCGCCCGCCGGATCCATCCTCACGCCCTCTGCCCGCGACGTGTTTGGCGGCGGCAGCCTGCAGTCCTCCTTCAAGGGCTCGGGCGTGAAGGCGGCGGCGACGGCCAGGAAACCCGTCGAGCCCTCCGTGCCGGACTACGAGTTCCGGTGGACCCCGGGATCGGACCCGAAGACCCCGGCCGAGCTTGAAAGATTTTTCAACTCCCCGGCGATTCAGATCCTGAAGGAGCGCATCTGCGAGATGGGCCGGCGCCTGTGGCAGAAGGACTACACCGACGGCAACGGCGGCAACATCACCATCCGCGTCGGCGACAACCTCGCGCTCTGCACACCCACGCTGATCTGCAAGGGCTTCATGACGCCCGCCGACATGTGCCTCGTCGACCTCGATGGCAACCAGCTTGCCGGCACGCGCAAGCGCACGAGCGAGGCGATGACGCATTTCGGCATCATGAAACGCCAGCCGGCGGCCAAGTCGTGTGTGCACGCGCACCCGCCGCATGCGACGGCGTTTGCCATCGCCAACGTCGACATCCCGTCGTGCCTCATTCCCGAGGCCGAAGTGTTTCTCGGCAAGATCGGGGTGGCGAAATACAAGACGCCTGGCACGCCCGCCAACGCCGACGAGGTCGGCGAGGTGGGCAAGACCCACCAGGCCGTGCTCATGCAGAACCATGGCGTGATCTGCTGGGGCAAGGACGTCGAGGACGCCTACTGGAAGATGGAGAACATCGACTCCTATTGCCGCACCGTCTGGATCGCGGCGGGCCTCGGCGGCGGACTGCACCGCTTCACCGGCAGCCAGGCGAAGGAACTGATCGATCTGCGCCAGAAGCTCGGCATGCCTGATCCGCGCGCCGGCCTCAAGGAATGCGAATTGTGCGACAGTGCGGAATTCCGTCCCGGCGCCGTCTGCCAGACGCCCGCCGCCCCCGCGGCGGGCGGTCGCAGCCAGAACCAGGCCGGCGGCCAGCCCGATCCCCAGATCGAAGCCATCGTCCAGGCCGTCACGGCGCAGATTTTGAAGCAGCTCAAGAGCTGAGCTTCCGCCGGTTGTAGGAGCGGCTTTACGCCGCGATTTGACGCAGTTGGGTCGCGGGGTAAACCCGCTCCTACAGTTTTTTCTCTCCCTTTCCCACTCATGAAAATTTCCATCATTGGCGGCGGCGGCCGGGTCGGTTCCAACGCGGCGTTTGCCCTGCAATGCGCCGGCATCGTATCAGAAATCCAGATTCTCGATGCCAACCAGGACCTGGCGGAGGGTGAGGCGCTCGACCTCCTGCACGGAGCCTCGTCGATCGCCGACCAGCGGATCTACGCGGGTGACTATGGCCGGGCGAAGGACAGCGATGTCTTCGTCATCACGGCGGGCCTGCGCCGCAAGCCCGACGAGTCGCGGCTTGATCTGATCAACCGCAATGTGGCGCTGTTTTCCGGCATCCTCGACCGCCTGAAGGCGGCGGGGCTGCGCCAGGATGCGCTGGTCTTCGTGGTCTCCAATCCCGTCGATATCCTCACGCAGCTCGCGCAGGCGAAGTTGAACCTGCCGTGGTCGCAGGTGCTCGGCCTGGGCACGATGCTGGACACGGCGCGTTTCCGCTCGCTGATCGCGCAGGAACTCAAGCTCGCGCCGACCCAGGTGAAGGCCCTGATCCTCGGGGAGCACGGCGACTCGATGTTCCCGGTGTGGTCGTCCGCCACGTACGCGGGGCTGCCGCTCACCAAGGTGGCCGGCTGTACGCCGACCTTCCAGTCGCAGATCTTCGAGCGGACCAAGGGCAGCGGCGCCGAGGTCATCCGCCGCAAGGGCGGGGCGGGCTGGGCTGTCGGCCTCACGATTGCGGAGGTCGTGCATGCGATTGCGCACGACAAGCGCCAGGTCCTGCCGGTGTCCACCGTGCAGCAGGGCGCCTACGGATTGCGCGGCGTCGCGATCAGCGTGCCGACCGTCGTCGGTCGCGCCGGGGCGCTGGCGCACCTTGAGGTCGAACTCTGGCCGAAGGAGCAGCAGGCCCTGCAGGCTTCCGCGCGGGCCTTGCAGGAGACGTTTGCGAAGGTGAAGGGCGCGTAGGCTGGTCGGATCGGATTGCGCCTGGCCGTGGCCGGCGGCCGGGGGCGGGCGGCTGCCTTTCGGCGTGCGCCTGGCGCGCCGTGGTGTTTTGCTCCGACCCATGAACCGCCGCGATTTCCTCGTCCGCTCGTCGCTCTTCACTTCCGCGAGCCTGCTGGTTCGCTCGCATTCGTTCGCCCAGGCGCCCGCCGCCCGGCGCCCGGCGCCCGCGCCGACCACCACGGAGTTCCGGCCGCTGCGCCGCGGCGTTGGCCTCTTCACCGGCCGCGGCGGCTCCATTGGCTGGCTCGCGAACCCGGACGCTCTCGCCGTCGTTGACACGCAGTTTCCCGAGACCGCGGCCATCTGCCTGACCGGGCTTCCGGGACGCGGCAACCGCCCCATCGATGTCGTGCTCAACACGCACCACCATGGCGATCACACGGGCGGCAACCCCGTGTTCAAGCCCGCGAGCAAGACCATCGTCGCGCATGCGAACGTTCCGAAGCTCCAACGCGCCGCCGCCGAGAAAGCCGGCAACCTCGACCGGCAAGTCTACGCCGACACCACGTTCCCCGAGGCCTGGCGCCGCGAACTCGGCGACGAGATCGTTTCCGCCAAGTACCACGGCCCGGCGCACACGAGCGGCGACGTGGTCATTGTCTTTGCAAGAGCCAACGTGGTGCACATGGGCGATCTCGTTTTCAATCGCATGTATCCCGTCATCGATCGCCCGGCGGGCGCGCGCATCGCGGGGTGGATCAAGGTGCTCGAGGAAGCCGTGAAAACCTATCCCGCCGACGCGATCTACATCTTCGGCCACGGCAACCCTAAGTTCGGGGTCACGGGCCGCCGCGACGAACTGCTGGTGTTGCGCGACTATTGGACCGCCGTGCTCGCGCACGTGCAGCAACAGATCGCCGCCGGCAAATCGAAAGCGGAGACTGCCGCGCTGGAAAACCTGCCCGGCTTCCCCGATTTTCACCAACCGCTCCCCAACCGCCTCGCGAGCAACCTGAGCACGGCCTACGACGAGTTGAGCGAGGGGAAATCCTAGGCGTGCACCCGGATGGGGTGGGGCGAACCCTGCAACATCACGAGTGAGCCTGTTCGGTCCGAGGACGGCACGGTTCGCCGCGACTCTGGTCGCGTGTTGCAGGTTTCAGCCTGCCCCCGTCGGCATCGCCTTCTATCCGGAAAGTGGGTTGAGTCCTGGGCCGGATGGGACGCCAGCCAGCCGATCAAACCGTAAGAAAACGCGCGCCCCTGGCCGGGCCAATGCGGATCGAGCGCACGGGCCGCACGGGGCAGGCCGCCTCGCACGCGCCGCAGCCGTTGCAGCGCGCGAGGTCCACGTGGGGGCGCGAGGAAAACGCGTCGCCCGCGCTCGCGATGGCAATCGCCTCGTAGGGGCAGTTCTGGACGCATGCGTTGCACTCCCGGCCGAGCGCCATCAGGCAGGTTTCGGGATCCACCTGCGCCGAGCCAATGACAGCGCGGCGCTTCGCGGGCAGGGCAAGGCGCGTAATGGCGCCGCTGGGACACACCTGTTCGCAGCGGTGGCAGTCTTCGCGACAGTAGCCTTCCGCGAAACTGAGGCGCGGTGCCAGCAGGCCCGTCAGGCCGCCGGCGAGATCGGGCTGGATGATGTGGGTCGGGCAGGCTTGCGCGCAATTGCCGCAGCGGACGCACACGCCGGTGAAGTTCTCCTCGTCGAGCGAGCCCGGCGGGCGCGGCGGCGTCGGCTGGGCCTTCACCGACTTCGCCGCGATCGCCCCGGCCGCTCCCGCGCAGGCGGCGAGGAAGGCGCGTCGCGCCCGGGACACCGGGGCGGCGCCGGGCGACTTGATGCTGAGTTCGCCTCCCTGGATCCCGCGGCCCAGCCGCCGCCGCGCCTGCGTGAAAAAGTCCTGCGTCGCGCCGAGCGGGCAGAGTCGCCGGCACCAGAGCTGCGGGGAAAACACCTCGAGCAGCAGCAGCGCCGGCAAGCCCAGCCCGGCGGCGAGGCTGGCCCAGGTAAGCGGCAGGCGCCAGGCGTTGAGCCAGCCGTTGAAGATCGCCAGCGGATCCAGAAAGAGGAAGAGCGGATAGCCGAGGCCGGCGCCGGCGAAAGTGGCCACAGCGAGCCAAGCTCCGATCGGCGGGAGGTGCCGCCAGAAGTGTCTCGGAAAGCGCCGCAGCCGGGCCACGACTTCCTGTATCAGGCCGACCGGGCAGCCGTAGGCACAAACGACGCGCGGAAAGAACCACGCCAGCCCGATGACCGGCAATGCCAGCGCGACAATCACCCCCACCGAGCGCGTTGCCAGCGCCCCGCCGATCGCGACCAACGGGCTGAGCGAGGGCAGGACGAGCGACGTCCAGCTCCATGCCTCCGGCCGCCACGGCCACGCGAGGATGACGATTACCACGAGCACTGCCCAGCGGATTAAGGTCCGCCGGCGGTGCGGTCTCGTTTGGGTTTCGGTGGCCATGGGGCGAAGCCGCGCGGATCAGTCCGGAGAATTCATGACGCCACAACTGCAGCCAGAGTCGGGTTGAACGTTTTGGGTAGAGCGGTGCTTCAGCCCCCGCGGCGGCGCTCCCCGCGGTCAAACCAAGCCAGACTCATCGTCTTCGTTAAAATCTTCCAAGCTATCTTCGCCTTCGGACTCATCGGCGTCCATCCCCGCCGCTTGCGCATCCATCAGCCAGACCATTCGGCCGCTCTTTGGCGATATCAGCCGTATAGGGCAGTCACTAGCATTTGCCGTGCCCGCAAGCGCATGATTTATCGCCTGCGCCTTCCCCGCGCCCGTCGCCAGCACCATGACATCGTACGCCATGTTAATGTATGTTGCGGTCATAGTG
>JBBRWR010000225.1:0-5526 GCA_038249085.1 Opitutales bacterium | reverse complement strand
GCAGCATGAATCCACCGCATGAATTATATGAGCCTATTCGCGAGAAATTGGCTACCGAAAGCACGCTTCAGATAGAGGTGCAGATGTATCGGAGTCTGGATGAGTTGGCGGCTGAAATAGCCAAAAAGAAGGCTAACCCTGGGAGTTGAGTTGTCGCGCAGCCGACAACTCGACTCCTGAACCAGCCGCTACAGCCAACGCCGGGATCTGTCACGCCGCGTGCGATCTTTCCGCTTTGCTCTTCGGTTTTTTGGTGATAAAATTGATCACTCCGCCAGGCGCCGTCGCGCCGTAGATGCCGGCGGACGGGCCCTTGAGCACCTCAACGCGGTCGACGTTGTTGGAGTCCGGCTGCTGGATGATCGAAAAACCATTGCGAAATTGCGGCGGGCCGAAGCCGCGGATCGTCGAACCGCCATTGCCGGCGCCGGCGGAGTCGGCGGGTTTCACGTTGCTCACGTAGCCGTTGAGTTCGTCGAAATCGAATAACATGAAGCCATTGAAGAACTCGCTCGGCAGCGACTGCACGGAGAACGGCAGGTCGATCAATTTCGCGGCGGTGCGGGTGCCGGAGGTCGTCTCGGTGGCGAGATAGGCGTTGTCCTTGTTGGTCTCGATCCGGAATTCGGGCAGGGAGACCAGATCGTCGTTCGGCGGGGTCTGACTAACCGGGCGGGCGGATTGCGCTGGCGACACCATCGGGAATGCCGCGAGTGCGGCGAAGATGGCGTGCGCCACGGGGAGAAATGAAGCGGAGCGGGAGGCGGGGGTGTAGTTCATGGCTGGAAAAACGAGTGGGGTGGAATGGGGAAACCCAACACAGCGAGGAGGCGGGGTCGGCGCAAACTTGGGGACAACGAGTTCGCAACACGACCCGCGGAATGCAACGATCAGTTCGGTTCACCGTTGACCTGCGGTAGCCCGCACGTGCGCGAGCACTTCGTCGCGCACACGCGCCTCGTAGTCGGGGCGGCTGACGTGGCCGGTGTCGAGATGGTTCCAGATGTCTTTCTTGGATCTAATCTGGTTGAACGCGGCGTAGACGCCGGTGGGCGGGCAGATGTGGTCGATGAAGCCGACGGTGAAAAAGACCTGCCCGCGGATGCGTGGCGCGAAGTTCACCGAGTCGTAGTAGCGCGCCGCCTCGACGACTTTGGGATCGGGAGTGGGCGTGCCGTTGGGAATGAGGCGCGGCCAGCCGTTGATCCGATTGATCGTGATGCCTGTGTGATCGCAGAAGGCGGGAATCTCCGCCGAGACATAGGTCACGCGCGGATCGAGTCCGCCGGCAGCGATGGCCTGGCCGCCGCCCTGGCTGCGGCCGAGCGCGACCAGCTGACGTCCGTCCCATTC
Organism: Opitutales bacterium; assembly: GCA_038249085.1. Classification (GTDB taxonomy): domain Bacteria; phylum Verrucomicrobiota; class Verrucomicrobiia; order Opitutales; family Opitutaceae; genus ER46. Next base: position 4,173 of record JBBRWR010000225.1, on the reverse strand, counting down.
GGGTTGCGCGGTGACCGTGTCGAGGGCGCGGAGAAGCCGAAGGAAGATCCCGCGTAGATACATCGTGTCGCGCGATTCGCGGCCTTGCAGATAGTATTCCTTGAGCTCGCCGGCCTGGAGCGCGGCGTAAAACTCGAGCGACTGGCCGTTGGGCAGGCCGTTGGCGTTGAAGTCGAGCGCGACGAAGCCGTCCTGCGCCCACTTTACCGCGATGGATAACCGTGAAGTGGTTACGCCCGCGCCGTGGGTGAGCACGATGGCGGGGAGGCTTTTTGTCTGCGCGCCGGCGGGACGCGCGAGATAGCCGGACAGACCTCGGCCGACGCCGGTGTCAGCCTGCACGTCAAAACACTCGACGCCGGCCACGGCGGATGCGACGGGCGTGAGGCGGAGGTTCGCGGCGGTGGCGGCGAGCCGTTTTTTTTGCGCGGCCCAGAACGCGTCGAAGTCCGCCGGTGCCGGGCTCGACGGTTGGATGCCCAGCGGTTCGATTGCCGCGCCGCCGCGGGCGGTGAGTTTCGGTGGGTCCGGCGGCGAGCACTCGACCACGCAGTGTAGAAAGCCGGGCTCGTCGAGCGAAGCGGTAAGGACAAGGCCGTCCGGGGGAAGCGTGGAGGCGCCTGCGCGCCGCAGGGGCACACCGTCTTTCGTGACGCTCCATTTGGCCTCGGGGCCGGTGATGGGTTTGCCGTCCCGCAGGAGCGCCACGGTGAACATGACGTTGTCGCCACGACGATATACCTGCCCGGCGCGATCGGTGGTGACCTTGAGTTCGTAGCCGCCAGCGGCACTGGGCGCGGCGGCGAACGCGGGCGCGGTGAGCGCTACCGCGAGCAGCAGGGTGCAAAAAGATCGGCCCAATAGTGGAATCATGATTTTGGGAAAAAAGCTTGGAGATTGTCGGCAACGAGCATCGGGCGAACGACCGCGGCCGATGGAGGCGGGCCGCGGCGAGGTGGGAAAGCGTGAATTCAATCAATCGTCGAGCACGCGCTCGAGCCACGCGCGCACCGCGGCGCGTTCAGGCGTGTCGCGCAGCGCCCATGAGACATTGTGGTTGCGGTGCGGCTTGGCGAGGAGCTGGACGGGCCAGTGGAGCGTGGCGTTGAGTTTTTCAACTTCTCCGCGCCCTCCGAGAATGAAAAGCGGCCGGCCGGAGAGCCGCTGAAAACGCTGCGCGACGCCCGTGCCGCCGAAGTCGCCGGCGTCGTAGTGGTAGCTACTCTGGTCGTGTCGATACCAGTTGCGCGCCATATCGGCCTGAGACTCCCAACCGTCGTAGCAAAGGATGGCGCGCCACCGCGGCGCGATGGAGTCGTCGTGCAGGCCGATGAAACTCGCACCGATCGCCGAGCGCGAGAAACCAAAGAGCACGAAAAGCGCGGGATCGGCACCGTAATTCTCGCAGACGAACCGCACGGCGTCTTTCGTGTAGGCGAGCGTGGCGGCGACATCGCCCCACCACGAGCCGGTGGGCGCGAGGTTTTTTCGCGAATCGAGATAGCCGAGCCCGAGCACGATCGCGCCGCGGCCGCCCGTGACGCCGATGCCGAGCGGGTTGTCCTCAGGCATCCCGCCGCTGCGATCGCCGAAGCGGTTGCGGAACGGGCCGTTGCCGGGAAAGCCAACGAGCAGCGAAAACTTTTTTCCGGGCTGCCAGTCGGCCGGGAGGTAGACACAGTGGTAGGCGGCGGTGCCGGCGCGCGACGGCAACGTCTGTTTCACCCATTTTCCTGGCGCCGGAGCGCCGGCGGTGAGAGGCGGTGCGATGACATCGAGCATCGTCGTGTGGACGTCGTTGCGCTGCGTGAACAACGCGAGTTCGGCGGGGCCGGTCTCCTTGCTCGACACCAACGCGTCGTCACGCAGGTCGCAACGCTCCGCGCCCTCGAGCGCGGAGGCGTAGCGCGGCGTCGCACGATCACAGAGGTTGCCGATCACGAAAGCTTGGCCGCCAAGGAGGACGTGGGCAGTGGCGCCGCTGGCGGCGAGGGGCAGGCCGGGCTCCGCGATGCGCGCGAGATTTGAGCAGATCGCGCCGTCGCGAAATTCGAGGGTGCCGGTGACCTCGATCGCACTGCTGCTCGCGCCGGATTCGTTGAAATAGAAGTCGCAGCGCGTGAGACGGGCGGGGCTGGCCGGCGCGCTCGCGATCAAGGCACCGCCGCCACGAGGGCCATCGGCAATGTTGCCGCTCACGATGCCGTCGATCCAGTCGCATCCGGAGGTCGCGTCGATGAAGAGGCCGCCGCCGCTGGCGCCGTCGGTCGCACGATTGTCGGCGAGTTGGACGTTGCGCAGCACCGGCTGGCTGCCGTCGAGCACGGCCAGACCAGCGCCGGGGCGCGGGCCGGCGTTGCGGGCGATGCGGCAGTTTGCAAGCACGACCGTGGCACCGCTGCGGCGCACGACCAGGCCGGGCGCGCCATCGGCGCCGGTGAGCGTGAAGCCATCGAGCCGCACCTCGCGCGCCGCCACGATCTCGGCCACGCTCGCGCCGGCGCGCCGGATGCGCAGCGTGGTTTCGTGGGCGAAGTTGATCCCGCGGCGTTCGTCGGGGGAGGACTCGGTTCCGGCGAACCCACCGTAGAACGCCACGCCTGACGGAAGGCGAAGGGTGCCGGCGAGATCGAAAGTCCCGGCGCGCACCCATACCGCATCGCCGGTGTGGGCGGCATCGAGCGCGTGCCCAAGCGAAGGCAGGGCGCGCGCCCAACTGGCTCCATCGCCTCCGAGCGGCGCACTCGGCGCCACAAACCACACCCTGGAATCCGCCCGCGCGACGACGGCGATGAGGACGCCGGGCAGCGCGCAACCGGACAGCCCCGCCAAGGCGGCGCCTAGAATTCTCGCGAGCATCGTCGCAATCACGGTTGAAAAAAAGCAGCGTGTTAGGGGCGGGAGCACGGGGGCGGGGTGTTGGGGTGCAGCAAGACATCGTCCTTGCCCAAGGGGAAGCGCCGGCTCGCTCAATCGTTGACCTTCTCTCGCGGACGCCGAGTCAACGATTGAGCAACGGACAGGTTACGCCGTTTCAAATGCAAGGAGAGGTAAAGGTCATCGGGCAGCGCCATCGGGGCGACTGCCAGCAAGTTCGCCCCCACCCTATGATTACACACCACACTTCGATCAGTCGCGTAGTCGCATCGTGTGCGATTGTCGCGGTTACTCTCGTCCTCGGTGCCAAGGCCTTCGCGCAAGCTCCCTCTGGCACCGTGCGAGGCCGCATCCTTGATGCGCAGGCCAACGCGTTTCTCCAAGGTGCCAGCGTCACCATCGAGGCGCAGCGTCTCACGACCTACTCGAACCGTGACGGCGAGTTCCTGCTCACCGGCGTGGCGACAGGCGCGCAACAGCTGCGCGTGAGTTACACGGGACTCGATACGAAGACGGTGAACGTGAACGTCATCGCGGGGCAGGTAGCGATCGCCGACGTTGACCTTGCGCCCGCTGTCCAAGTGATGGCCGCCTTCACGGTCGCCGCGGATCGCGCGGGCCGCGCGCTGGCCATCATGCAGCAGCGCGCATCGGACAACGTGCGCAACGTCGTCGCCGCCGATGCCTTCGGCAGTGCGGCGGAGGGCAACGTGGCAGACCTGCTGCAACGCCTGCCGGGCGTCACTGTCAGTTATACGTCGGCCGATCCCGATCAGGTGAGCATTCGCGGAGTTTCGCCCGAGCTCAGCACCGTGACAATTGATGGGGCGCCCGTCTCCAATGCCGTGGCCGGCACCGCCCGGACGTTTCGCTTCACGATCACTTCCAACATTCAGATGCTGGAGAGCGTGGAGGTGACGAAGTCGCTCATGCCGGAGATGGATGCGGCGTCCGTAGGTGGAGCGATCAACCTGCGCTCGAAAGCGCCGTTTCAATCGCGGATCACCCGTAGCTACCAGTTCCAGCTCGGCGGCAACACCGAGACGCGCTCGGACTCGGCGCACCGGTCCAACCCTTCGATGAGCGGCAGTTTGACGCGGGTGTTCGGCGCCGAAGGGCGACGCATCGGTGTCACCTTGGCCGCGAACTACACCCCTTAGCGCGTGTGCAAAAATTAATTCCGATTTTCGTTCGGCAAGAGTGTGTAGTTCCAGTTCGGGAGTACAGCATGCCTGTAGAGACTGATCTGGTTTTTCTGCTCGGGGGTAAGCTTGACGCCCTTCGCGTAGTGTCGGG
>JBBRWR010000224.1:0-5572 GCA_038249085.1 Opitutales bacterium | reverse complement strand
GCCTGCTGCGCCGCGTGACCTTCGATCTCACCGGCCTGCCACCGACTCCGGAGGAGATCGCCGCCTATGCGAGAGACCAGTTGCCCGACGCCTACGAACGCGCCGTCGATCGTTTGCTCGCCGGGGATGCCTCGGCCGAAAACTTCGCCCGCCACTGGCTCGATGCGGTGCGTTACGCGGACACGCACGGCATTCACATCGACAATTATCGTTCGATCTGGCCCTACCGCGACTGGGTGATCGGGGCGTATCGCCGCAATCTGCCGTTCGATCAGTTCACGATCGAGCAGATGGCGGGAGACATGCTGCCCGGGGCGACCCTCGAGCAAAAGGTCGCGTCGGGCTTCAACCGTTGCCTGCCCACCACCAGCGAGGGCGGCGCGATCGCCGCCGAGTACGAGGCCATTTACGCGAAAGACCGGGTCGACACGATGTCGGCCGTCTGGCTGGGCCTCACGACCGGTTGCGCGGCCTGCCACGATCACAAATTTGATCCCATCACGCAGCGCGACTTCTATGCCCTGACGGCGTTCTTCCGGAACAATACGATGCCGGCGATGGACGGAAATGTTTCCGATACGCGTCCGAGTCTCTTCGTGCCCGCGGTTGGCGACCGCCCGGCCTGGGCCGAATTGCAGCCGCAAGTTGAGGCAGCAAAAGCTGCCCTGCAGACTCGCGCCGAGGCGGCCGGACCGGATTTCGAGCACTGGCTCGCGACCGCGGTAACGCTGGCGCCGCCGCCGGGGGATCGCCGGGTGAGATTGCACGTACCACTGGCCGAAGCGGAGGGTCCGATCCTGCTGCCGGGTGGCCGGACCGGGCCAATCCCCGTGGGTGCGCGGGCACGGGTGCCCGGGCTCTACGGTCCCGCGCCCCGCCTCAACGATCTCGATCTCGTGCTCGGGCCACCCGTGCCCATGTTGAAGGAGGGCGCGGAAAGCTTCGGTCTGCTGGTGCGCGTGACCGGCCGGCCGTGTGGCACCCTCCTGTCGTGCCTCAATGCCGACGGCAAGGGCGGCGGTTGGGAACTGCTGCTTGAGGATGGCCGGATTGGCCTCGATTTTTCGGACGGAAAGAGTGGCGTCTCCGCCCGGGGGATCGGCACCGGGCCGCTGGCGCCCGGCCGGTGGCATCATGTGCTCCTGAGCTACGACGCCGCCTCGATGCGCAGTCGCGCCATTCAGGTCTATGTCGACGGCAAGGCGGTCGCGAATTCGGGCCCGACGAGCAACTTTCCCAACGACATCATCCCGACTGCGCCGCTGCGGCTCGGCTCGCGGCAGGGGGCCGGTGGCCGGGCGGCCGAGACCATCACCGATGGCGACGTCTGGGTGCAGGACCTGCGCCGCTATGATCGGGGCTTTCTGGCCAGTGACGCCAAAGAACTGGCGGCCGTGATCGAGGCGCACGCCGCTTTGGCGATCGCACCGGAGAAACGAACCGCGGCGCACCAGCGGCGGCTGCGCGAGTTTTATCTCGAGACGGTGGACGCGGCGTCCCTGCCGCTGGCCGCGAAGCTGGACGCCCTGATGCGGGAGGATGACGCCATCCGTATGCGCGGTGGCATTACGCTCGTGATGGAGGAGATCGAGGACTCGGCGCCGACTGCGCATGTCCTGAAGCGCGGGGAGTACACGCAGCCCGGTGAAGCGGTGGGGGCCAACGTGCCTGTGGTGCTGCCGCCCCTGCCCGCCGATGTCCCGCGCAACCGCCTGGCGCTCGCGCGCTGGCTGGTGGCCCCGGAAAATCCGCTCACCGCCCGGGTCACGGTCAATCGGACGTGGCAGCAGTTTTTCGGAACCGGGTTCGTCGAGACGACCGGGGATTTCGGCGTGACCGGCAGCCGGCCGTCGCACCCGCGCCTGCTGGACTGGCTGGCGGTGGAGTTTCGGGATTCCGGTTGGGACTACCGGCGGCTGGTGCGGCTGATGGTCACCAGCGCGACCTACCGGCAGTCGGCGGCCGTGGCGCCGGCGCTGGCGGAGCGTGATCCCACCAACCGGCTGCTGGCCCGGGGGCCGCGTTACCGGCTCGAGGCCGAGGAACTGCGGGATCAAGCCCTGGCCGCCTCCGGACTGCTGGTGACCCAGGTCGGCGGCCGGCCGGTGCGCCCTTATCAGCCCGAGGGCGTTTGGGAGGACGTCGCCATGAAGGAGTCGACCACGCGGTTTTACCGGCCGGATACGGGGGCGAATCTCTACCGCCGATCGATCTACACGCTCTGGAAGCGCACCGCCCCGCCGCCCTCCATGGACATCCTCAACGCCCCCAGCCGCGAAGTGGCGTGCGTGCGGCGCGACCGCACCAACACGCCGCTGCAGGCGCTGGTCACGATGAACGACCCGATCTTCATCGAGGCCTCGCGCCAATTGGCGACCCGGGCGCTGCGCGAGGCGCATACCTTCAACGGTCGCCTCGAGGCCGTTTCGCTGCGTCTCATCGGCCGCTCCTTCGGGTGGGGCGAACGCGGGGTGCTGCGGCGCACCTTCGATTCCGCCCTGGCCTTCTACCAACGCGATCCCGCCGCCGCGGCCAAGCTCCTCGACGTCGGTGAGTCCGCCGTTGATGCCACGCTCCCTTCCCCGGAACTCGCGGCCTGGACCCTGGTCGCGAGCCAGGTGATGAACCTCGACGAAGCGCTGACGAATTAGGCCCAACGCCGCCGGCCCGGCCCTCCACCCCTCCCGATGCATTCTCTTCCCCCCGACTGGCAGGCTTCGATCGAAACGTACAACGCCGCGCTCACGCGCCGGCAGTTCTTCCGGCAATCCGGCACGGGGCTGGGCGCGGCGGCCCTCGCCGCCCAGCTGGGCAACCGGGCGCGGGCCGCCGGTCCGGCCGCGCCGGCCTCCGCCGCGCCGTGGCTCATCGCGCCCAAGGCGAAACGCGCGATCTACATCTCCCTCATCGGGGCGCCGTCGCAACTGGAACTCTTCGACTACAAGCCGGACCTGCGCCGCCGCTTCAAGGAGGACCTGAAGGACTGGCTGGCGGGACAGGGCGAGCGGCTCACAGGTATGACGTCGAAGCAGGCGGCGTTTCCCCTGGCGCCGAGCATTTTCAACTTTGCCCAGCACGGCCAGAGCGGCACCTGGATGAGCGAGCTGCTCCCGTGGACGTCCAAGATGGCGGACGATCTCTGCATCATCCGCTCGATGCACACCGATGCGATCAACCATGAGCCGGCCAACCAGCTGATCTACACGGGTTCGATGCAGAACGGAAAGGCCTCGATGGGCTCGTGGCTTTCCTACGGGCTCGGCTCGCTCAACACGGATTTGCCGGAGTTCGTGGTCCTGCACGCCAAACACTCGAGCCCCTTGTCCAACGTGCAGGCGATTTCGGCGCGGCTCTGGGGTTCAGGCTTCCTGCCGGGCAAGTACGCGGGCGTCTCCTTCCGGCCGCAGGGCGATCCGGTGCTCTATCTCAACGACGCGCCCGGCATCCCGCGCGAGCTGCGCCGGAAGATGCTCGACGGACTCGAGGAACTCAACCGCCGCAGCTACGCGAGTATCGGCGACCCCGAGATCCAGACGCGCACGCAGCAATACGAGATGGCGTTCCGCATGCAGGCCAGCATCCCGGAGCTCGCGGATCTTTCGCAGGAACCGGCGTCGACGTATGCGCTGTACGGAGACGAGGCGCGCCAGCGCGGCACGTTTGCCAGCTCGGCCTTGATGGCGCGGCGCCTGGTTGAGCGCGGCGTGCGGTTTGTGCAGATCTTTCATCGGGGCTGGGACCAGCACGGCACGCTCCCGCGCGACATCGTCTCGCAGTGCAAGGATGTCGACCAGGCGTGCTACGGTCTGGTGCAGGATCTCAAGCAACGCGGCCTCCTGGACGACACCCTGGTGATCTGGGGCGGCGAGTTTGGCCGCACCGTGTACTGCCAGGGGACGCTGACCGAGATGAACTACGGGCGCGACCACCACCCGCGGTGTTTTTCAATCTGGCTGGCGGGCGGCGGCATCAAGGGCGGCATGGTGCACGGCGAAACCGACGAGATGTCCTACAACGTCGTGCGCGATCCGGTGCATGTGCGTGATCTGCACGCCACGATTCTGCGCCTCATGGGCATCGACCATGAACGACTGTCGTTCAAGTTCCAGGGCCTGGATCAACGTCTCACCGGCGTGGTGCCGGCCCGGGTGGTGGACGACATTCTGGCCTGAGGGCGTTCCGCCGGCGGGCAGGGTCAAAGTCGTTCTCTCGCCTCGTAGTCTTTCTCTTCCCTCTTTCTCTTAATCTTTCTCCCCTCCCGGATAATCCCTGACGAAAGAGAAAGATAAAGAGGAACGAGAAAGTCGATCGACTTTGACCCTGCCCTGCGTCCCGTCAGCGGGGCGGGCGTCGTCGTCGGGTGTATCTCCAGGTTCACGGTGGCGTTCAGCCCGGTCTCCCGTAGCGCCAGGCTAAGACTGGCGACTGGCGTGCGCCGGTCAAAGACGCGGCGCTACACCCGGAGGCGTCGGGCCGGAAATGGCGTTGCGAAGTCCCGCCGTCGGGACGACGGTGGGAGGCGTGGCACTATTTGAATTCAAGCTCGAAGTCCCGGCCACCGCCGCGGAGACCGTGGACCAGATCCTGCTGGAGCAGGAACTGGAGAATTGGAGCGTCTTCAATGATGTGATCGAGCAGCGGGCGTGGTTGGTCGGAATCTGCGCGAATCGCGAGGAGGCGCACGCGCAATGGCGGATCATCGAACCCTTGCTGGTCTCGAGCCAGATCGCGTTCGGCGGGGCGCCGACAGAGCGGGTGCTGCTCGATTCCGACTGGCGCGAGAGCTACAAGGCTCATTTTCACCCCTGGCAATTCGGCCGGTTGCACTGGGTGCCGGTCTGGGAACGGGAGACCTATGTGGTCCCGCCGGGAGACAGCGTGCTGTGGCTTGATCCTGGGATGGCGTTTGGCACCGGCAACCACGAGACGACGCGGCTGTGCGTGGAGCGGCTCGTGGCTCTGGTTGAGCAACGCGGCCCGGCGGGCCGGGTGATCGACGCGGGCTGCGGATCGGGCATCCTGGCGTTGTCGGCGACCTTGCTGGGGCATCGCGATGTCGTGGGTTTCGACCACGACCCGGAAGCCGTGCGCGTCAGCGAAGAAAACGCGCTGCTCAACGGGCTCTCCGGCCGGGTCTATTTTTTCGCGGCGGACCTGATCAGTGGCCTGGCCGGCCGCGAGGGGGACGTGGTGATGGCGAACATCCTGGCCGACGTGCTCGTGCGCCACGCCGCCCAATTGGTTGCGGCGGTGGCGCCGGGCGGGACGCTGGTTCTGAGCGGGATTCTCGCCGAAGAAAAGGAAAAGGTGCGGGCGGCGTTTGCGCTGCTCACCCCGGGTTGGGGGAATGATGCCCGGGTGATGGGGGAGTGGAGTGACGTCGTCTTGACGCGGCCAGCCTGAGGTCGTCGGCGACAACCTCCGGGGCGCCCTTAGTCACTTATCCGGCAAATCCCGCGCAAAATGCGCAAGAAACTTGATATAGGCTCAGGGTCACTGGGCGACCGGCTGGAGTGCGGGAATGATTAGATTTTCGGTCAATTTGCGTGCGACGATGAGCGCACGGCGGCCG
>JBBRWR010000223.1:0-5581 GCA_038249085.1 Opitutales bacterium | reverse complement strand
TTCATATCACACTCATCCATAGATAGCTACAGAAGCAGAATTTCGGCCGAGTTGAAATCGCGGCGAGAATTTAGGTCCGCTAAGTGAAGGGTCATTAGATGCATGCACAATACACATCCTTCAATAACCGGACAGCAGTGACGCCAACCAGTGTTTCGCCCGGATGGTCAAATGCCCGCTGGAGCAGGTGACGGGCAGTTCCTTCCGCCGGTTTCTTTCCGTCGCCGATCGCGACGCGCTCCGTCCGCTGATGAAACGGGCCGCCAAAACCGGCGCCAAGATCCAAGTGCAACTGATCGCCGAGGACGGCGCGCGGCTGCCGGTGCAGATTTCGGTTCAGGAACAGGCCCGGGCTGGCTTCGAGCGCGTGACGATCGGCATGGTGGTGACGGACATGACCGAGGCCCGGCGGACCGAGGAACTGCTGCGGGCCCTGACGCACCGCATCGTGCAGGTGCAGGAAGTGGAACGCGGGCGCGTCGCGCTCGAACTGCACGACAACATCACCCAGTTGCTGTGTGCGGTCATTTTTCGCAGCCAGGCTTTGACGGACAGTCTCTCGGGGCGCGACGGGCCGGCCCGGCAGGAGGCGGTGAAACTCCGCGCCATGCTGGGGGAGACGGCCGCGGAGGTGGAGCGCATCTCGCGCGACTTGCGGCCCAGTGTCCTGGATCAGCTCGGTCTGATCGAGGCCGTGCGCGAGCGGGGCCGGGAGTTTGCGCGCCGGACCGGAGTGGCGTTCAGCCTGACCGGGAGGCAGTTGAACGCGCGGCTGCCGGCTGACATCGAATTGGGGCTTTACCGCATTCTGCAGGAGGCGTTGGGAAACGTCGAGCGGCACGCCCGGGCCCGGCGGGTCACGGTGGAGGTGAGCGAGCGGGGGGGCTTCGTGCAGTTGACGATTCAGGACAACGGGATTGGCTTCGACCCGGAACGAAGTGCGGCCGGCGGGAAAGGCGGGCGCGGGCTGGGTTTGCTCAGCATGCGCGAGCGGGCGGCCTATGTGCGCGGCGTGTTTTCGATCACCTCGGTCCGCCGCACCGGCACCAAGATCACGGTGCGCATACCGCGGCGCCAGCCGGCCGGGTGATCCGCCGTTGGTCGCCGGCCCGTCGAAAACAATCTGCTCACAGGGGCCAGGCTTCGTTCCCCCTCGGCTCGGCCTCGGTTTGTCCTCCTGTGCAACTCCGGGGATCGGGATCAGACCATTGGCACAGGAGGTCGAGCCGAGGACAAACCGAGGACGGAGCTGGCATGACTCCGGGTTGGTTTTGCGGAAAGCTGCGGGTTGTTTGTGCACGCGCCCAGACTGATCCGATCACAAGGCTTCAGCACACCCCTCGGCTCGCCCTCGGTTTGTCCTCCTGTGTAACTCCGGGGATCGGGATCAGACCATTTTTACAGGAGGTCGAGCCGAGGACAAACCGAGGACGGAGCTGGCACGACTCCGGGTTGGTTTTGCGGAAAGCTGCGGGTTGTTTGCGCGCCCGCCCAGACTGATCCGATCACAAGGCTTCAGCACACCCCTCGGCTCGGCCTCGGTTTGTCCTCCTGTGCAACTCCGGGGATTGGGATCAGACCATTTTTACAGGAGGTCGAGCCGAGGACAAACCGAGGACGGATTACCCGGCCATCCCGCGGGACCCGAGTCCCTTACCCAAAATTTGGGGTATTGAGGCGATTGCACTGAGTTTCCCGACGCTCATGCAATGCCTTCCGTGCATCCGTTCTTCCGCAAAGGTAACGACCTCACAGCGCAAATCATCGGCGCGGCGATAGAGGTGCACAGAGACAAAGGCCCAGGTTTGATTGAGTCGGTTTACGAATGGTGCCTCGGGTGTGAATTGAAGCTCCGCCATCTTTCAACGGAGGCGCAGCGTGTAGTCGAGGTTCGGTACAAGGAGTTTCGCCGAGAAGAGCAGCTCCGTTGCGACGTCCTCGTGGAAGGTTTCGTTTTGGTCGAAGTCAAAGCCGTGGAAAGACTTCTCCCGATCCATCAAGCCCAGCTCCTCAGTTATATGAAGCTGCTTGATGTGCCGGTGGGGCTGTTGATCAACTTCAATGTCGCGAAACTTACTGACGGAGTCATCCGACTCACGTTGCCCGGGTCCGACCGACCGGATGACCCAAGCCCGCCCAGTTCGGGCTAACCACACGTTGCGAGGTTTCAACTCTTTCTCGGCTCGGCCTCGGTTTGTTCTCCTGTACAACTCCGGGGATCGGGATCAGACGATTGGCACAGGAGGTCGAGCCGAGGACAAACCGAGGACGGAGCTGTCACAAAACCGGGTTGGGTTTGCGAGAATCTGCGGGTTGTTTGCGCGCCCGCCCAGACTGACTCAATCACAAGGTGAAGCTTCAATTCCCCCTCGGCTCGGCCTCGGTTTGTCCTCCTGTGCACCTCCGGGGATTGGGATCAGACCATTGGCACAGGAGGTCGAGCCGAGGACAAACCGAGGACGGAGCTGGCACGACTCCGGCTTTCCCTCCTGGGCCGCTCCACGGCGCGCCCCCCTATTCGATCGTCACCTGCACGCTGCTTTCGATGATGCCGGTGGCGATCGCGTAACGGGTGAGCCCGGCGGTGTCGTGGATGTTGAGCTTGTCCATCAGGTGCTGCCGGTGCTTTTCAACCGTCTTGATGCTGATGCCGAGTTCGGCGGCGACGCCCTTGTTCGGATTTCCCTCCGCGACCAGCTGCAGGACTTCGTATTCGCGGGAAGTGAGCTGGGCGCCATCGACCTGGATCTGGCCATCGCGCCCGCGCAGGCGGGCTTTCTTCTGCTGCAGCCGCTGGGTGATGGACGGGCTGAAATAGGCCCGGCCCAGGGCGACTTCGCGGATCGCCCGGATGAGAACGTCGGCGGAGGTCTGTTTTTCGAGAAAGCCGATCGCGCCGGCCGCGCACAGGTTGTCGAGATAGGCGTCGTCACTATGCGCCGAAAGGATGAGCACGCGGGCGGCGGGGTTGGCCGCGAGGATCTGCTTCGTCGCCTCGAGGCCGTTGAGCACCGGCATGGCGATGTCCATCACGATGACGTCGGGCTGCAGGGTCTGCGCCAGCTCCACGGCCTCCCGTCCGTTGCGCGCCTCCCCGACAATCGTGCACTGGTCGGCGGCGGTGATCAGGGCGCACAGGCCCTGCCGGACGATGGCGTGATCCTCGGCCAGCAAGACGTTGATGGGTTTCAGGGTGTTCATGACTTCGCTTGCTCCGCGGTGAATGGGACTTCGGCGCGTACGGTCGTGCCGGTGCCGGGGGTGGAGTCAAGGTCCAGGGTGCCACCGATCATTTCGATGCGTTCCTTCATGCCGATCAGGCCCAACCGTTTCCGGCTTTTCGCCAGCAAGGCTTTCGCGACCGAAAACGACTTCCCATCGTCGCGGATCTCCATGCGGACCGCGCCCGGAATCCGGCTGATCTGCAACTCCACCCGCGTGGCGTGCGCGTGGCGGGCGATGTTGTTGAGTGCCTCCTGCGCCACGCGGAACAACGCGGTGCGCACGGTTTCGCGCAGGGCCTCGACCCCGCCGAAGGCCCTGATCTTGATTTTGAATTTGTGGTGCTCCGCCAGGTTCACGCTGAAGGCGTGCAGGGCCGGGATCAGGCCGAGGTCGTCCAAGACCGACGGCCGCAGCGTGCGGGCGAACCGATGCACCGCGTGCACGGAATTCTCCACCAGCCGCTGGGTGTAGGCGATTTTCTTCTGGAGATTGGGCCCGCCGCTGGCATGGGCCTGGCCCAGCGCCGACAGCGCGACGTTGATGCCGACCAGGGTTTGCACGACCTCGTCATGCAGTTCGCGGCTGATCGACTTTCGCTCTTCCTCCTGCACCGTGAGCATCTGACGCGTCAGGTGCCGGAGCTTCTTCTGCATGATCTCCGATTTCAAAAAGAGTTTGCGGTATTCCTGCTGGCTCGCCCCGACGGAGGTGACCGAGACCTTCAGCCGGCGGTTTGCCGCGGTCAGTTCGGCGGTACGTTTGGCCACCCTCCGCTCGAGCTTCCCGGCGTGTCCGGCCAGTTTGACCTGGGCGTCGGCCAGGGCTACTTCCGCCCGCTTGCGATCGGTGATATCGTGGAGGCCCAGCAGAATCTCCCGCGGCTTGCCGTCGGGCTCCACCAGGACCCGGGCGTTGAGCAGCAGGGTGCGCCGCCCGATCTTTTCAAATTCATGCGTGACCTCGAAGTCGTCGAAAACACTCTTCCGGGGCAGAATTTCCTCCAGCAAGTGACGCAGCCGGGGAATGTTCCAGGAGCCGTGGCCGACGTCGAAGATCGAACGATCCCTGGTTTCGGCCTCCGCGAGTTTGAAGGTGCGGTAGAATGATGCGTTGGCGGACTGGAGGCGCAACTGCGCATTGAGAATAACCAGCGGGTTGGGCACCGTGCGGATGATGGCCGCGGCGTGTTCGTGGGCCTCGGTGATAAGACGTTCCGTCCGTTTCAGATCGTCGATGTCCACCAGCACGAGCACCGCGCCGTCGACCTGCCGATCGAGGTTGAGGTACGGGCGCACGCGCAGCGAATACCAGCGCCCGTCCGTGGCCCGCACCTCCTGTTCACACTCGTGCGCGCTGGCGATGACCTCGGCGACGAGGCCGTCCAGGTCGGTCAGATGCAGATTGTGCCGGACGGTGCGCAGGGGCCGCCCGAGGTCGGAGGCCAGGAGTTGAAATTGCTTTTCGGCCTGCGCGGTGAAGCGACGGATGGCCCGGTCGCGCCCCAGCAGCACGACGACGAGGTTGGCGGAGGTCTGGAGGTTGGTGAGATCGCTGTAGAGCCGGTTGAGTTCGGCATTCCGATTGACCATCTCCTCGTTGACGGTGGTGAGCTCCTCGTTGGTCGACTCGAGCTCCTCCTTGGAGGTTTCCAGCTCCTCGTTGAGGCTCTGCAACTCCTCGTTGGCGGACTGGCCCTCTTCGTTGGCCGCCTGCAGTTCCTCGTTGGCCGCCTCCTGGTCTTCCTGGATCGATTCCAGGTAGTCGCGCGTCTCCGCCAGATCACGTTCCAGGGCGGCGATGCGGCTGGCGTTCTCCTGCCGGGTCGCGGGGGGCGGGGGCCGCACGGCGGCGGGGGGCGGCTCCGGGGGCCGGCCGTTGCCGCGTCGCTCCGCTTCCCCGAACAGGACCAGATAGCGGCGCTCCTTCAGATTCTTCAGCGGCACGACTTCGACGGTCACTGCCCGGGTCCTGCCATGCAGTGTCACCGGCACGTGATCCAGCCGCGCGGTCTGGTTTTCCTTCTTCGCCCGGTTGATGGTGGCGCGCAGCGGCAGCATCAGGCCCTCCCGGGCCATCTTGAGCAGGTCGAACGTGGCCTTGCCCGTGGGCGGCTCGAGAAACGCGCCGGTCGACCCGCGGAACTGCAGGATCTGCAGGTCGGCGTTGATCAGCACGCTGGGGGGCGCGAACCGGTTGAGGGTCACGCGGTCCGCCTCGCGCTCGGCACTGAGTTCGCCGCGGAGCTCAGCGGCGGCCCCGACCGGCCCGCGCTCCGCCGGCCGGCTGGCGCGGGGGGAGCACCCCCCGCGATAGCGCGCGGCCCGCGCGCGATTTAAAAACGAGAATTTTACCCACA
>JBBRWR010000222.1:0-5713 GCA_038249085.1 Opitutales bacterium | reverse complement strand
GCGAAGTTCATCCCATTCTCCCATGAGGCTCCGCGCCTCACTTGGCCAGCAAAATCGACATCCACTTCGTCATGCAGCTCCTTACGTCAGAGGAGTGAAGGGCCCTGGGTTCAACCCCATCGGCGTGGGACCTCCCACGCTATCGACGCCCCACCCCACCCGGCGTCGCCGCTTCAGGCCGCCTGCAGCACGCCGATCGCCCGCACCGCCGCCGCCACCCGCGAATCCACACCCAATTTGTCGAAGATGCGCTCCACGTGCTTTTCAATCGTTCGCATGGAGGTGCCGAGAATCTTGGCGATATCCGCGTTCCCCTTGCCTTGCGCAATCCAGTACAGCACCTCCGCCTCGCGCGGCGACACTCCCAGGCTGCGCAGGGCCACGGGACCGCCCGCCGCCTCGCGTTCCTCCAAGACGACCGTGACCAAATCCTCCCGCCCCCGCTCCGCGAAGCGTCGCGCGCGCAGCGCCGGATGCGAATCCCCTCGCAATGCCGGCGGCAGGGTACCCGGCTCGTAGCCGAGGCAATAGCGGTGCAACAGATTCTCGGCGAGCCGCGTCGTGAACACGATCCGCCCGGTCGCGTCGACCAGCAGCACCGCCCGGTCGAGCGAGTGGCTCAGTTGGTTCTCCGCGTCGATCCGCAGGGCCAGTTCCTCCTCCAACGACACCTGCAGCGCCCGCAAACCGAGATGCGTGCGCACATGCGCCACCAACTCCGGCGGGTAGACCGGCTTGGTGATGTAGTCGACCGCCCCCGCATCAAACGCGCGGACTTTCTCCTCCGGGTCAGAAAGAACCGTCATGAAGATCACCGGAATCTCCCCGCCGCGCGGCCGCCCCTTGATCCGCCGGCAGGTCTCGAAGCCGTCGATTCCCGGCATCACGACGTCGAGCAGCACGAGGTCGGGCAGGTTGAGGTCTAGTTGCCGCAGGGCGCTTTCCCCGCTCTCCGCGATCCGCAAGTCGTAACCCGCCCCGTCGAGCGCGGCGAGCAAGAGCGAGAGGTTGGCGGGGGTATCGTCTACCAGCAGGAGGGTGGCGGCGGGAGGGATCACGATTCAGGAGCGGAGCGGGCGAGCACAGTCTCAAGCAAATGCGCCAGCCGTGTCATCTGGAAACTCTCCGCCAGCACCGAAATTTCATCGAGCAGGGCATCCCGACACTCGCCGCGCATGTCCCTGATCTGCCGCCGCAGCGGCTCGATGCGGCCTTCGCGGGCATAGCTGAGCAGGAGGCGCAGGGCGGACGCTGGCAGCACCGAGGTTCCGCCTGACGCGTACGATGCCGGCCCCGCCGCAACCACCGCCGTATCCGCCGCCGGGGCGGGCAGCCACTCCAGGCCGAGCACGGACCCCAGTTTCTCCACCAAGTCGGCCGCGCGAAACGGCTTGGGCACAAATTCGTCAAAGCCAGCCGCCAACACCTCCGACCGGCTGAGGGTGAGCGCGCTTGCCGAGATGGCCAGAATCGGCAAACGCCGGCTTCCTTCCCCGGCTCGCAGGCGCGCCAGCACGTCCCGCCCGTGCATGCCCGGCAAACGCAAATCGAGCAGGATGGCATCCGGCCGGCTGCTCGCCACCCTCGCCAATGCTTCTTCGCCGGTGGCAGCCTCCTCGATGACAAAACCCAGCGACGTCAGAAAATCCCGCAACAACATCCGATTCGCCGGCACATCATCCACCGCCAGAATCTGCCGTCGCGGGCCGGCATAACCAGCCGGCAGCGCGGTAACCTCCGCCGTCGTCGCCGTCGCCGGCAAGGCCACCGAAAACGAAAAGCAGCTTCCCTGCCCTGGCGCGCTCTCCAGCGCCAGTTGCCCGCCCATCAGGGCGAGCAGCCGTTGGCACAGCGGCAGGCCCAGCCCCGTGCCGGGTTCGAGCGGGCGGCCTGCGACGGCCTGGCCAAAGACCTCGAATACGCGCGCGCGGTCGGCCGGCGCGATGCCCGGTCCGGTATCGCTCACGACGAACTCCAGCCGGGACGCGTCCGCCGCCAGGCGCGCCACGCGCAGGCTCACCCGCCCCTGCGCCGTGTACTTGACCGCATTGGCCAGCAGGTTCTCCAGCACCTGCCGGAGTTTTTGGGCATCACCGATCACCCGGGCAGGCAAGTCCGGCGCCAGCTCGGTGCTCAGGGTCAGCCCCTTGACCTGCGCGCGTCGGGTGATGCCCGCCACCAGGGCATCGATCCACGGCCCCAGCCGAAAAGCCACGGGCCGCAATTCCATGCGGCCGGCCTCAATCTTGGCGAGGTCCAGCACCTCGTTGATGAGTTGGAGGAGATGTTCGCCACTTTCGTTGATCACCGCGAGCTGCGCCCGTTCGCGCGGCGGCAGCGCGGGGGCCCGCCGCAGCAATTGCGCATAGCCGAGGATGGCATTGAGCGGCGTGCGCAATTCGTGGCTCATGTTGGCCAGGAAAATCGATTTCGCCTGGTTCGCGCGCTCGGCCTCTGCCTTGGCTAACGCCAGTTCCACCGTCCGGCGGGACACCAGCGCCTCGAGCCGCTCACGCTCGCGTTGGTGCGCGTCAAGGCGCCAACGCAGCAATCCGGTCACCAGGCCCACCGCGACCAGGACATAGGCGCCGTACGCCCAGACACTCCGATGCCAGGGCGGCCGCACCATGAACCGCTGGCGCGCGACCGGCTCCTGGTTGCCCACGGCGTCGTGGGCGCGCACCTCAAACACGTAATTGCCGCCCGGCAAATTGGTGAACGCGGTGTCGCTCCGGGGTGAATGCGACGACCAGGCGTCGTCGTAGCCGAGCAGCCGCCATTCAAACTCCCACTCCGCGCCCACCGGAATCTCCGGTTGGGCAAAGCTGAACCGCAGGGGCTGGCGGCTCAGCACCGAAAACACCGGCAGGCGCTCGCCCGGCCGTTCGCCGTCCGTGAGATCCACGGCGGCGTTGCCCGGGTCGATTTGCACCACCGGGGCGAAACGCGGCCGCACCACCCCCGGTCCCGAGAGGTCGCAGCGCGCGAGCCCGCCCGTCCCGGCCGCCCACAGCAGATCACCCGCGCCGCGGGCTTCGACGAAGAGGTGACGGGCGCCGCCATAGTCGAGCGTCTGTACCACCTCGCGCGCGACCTGATGTTCGACCCGCCCTCCCGCGTCCAACCGGACGAGGCGGCTCAGGCCCGGCTGCACCGGGTGGGTGAGTTGAACCCAGAGCCGACCGTCCGCCTGGAACGTCAGACTTCGCGGCACTTCGGCGGTGTCGGCCCACGCGCGCCCTTGCGGATCGGACACCAAGGCGGCCCGCCCCGCGTCCCACCGCGCCAGTCCGCCGTTGCTGGCAAGAAACACACCGGCTCCGTGCGCCACGACGCGGTTGAACGGCGGCTTGCCCGAGTGCGCCTGCGGCGGGGCGAAGGATTCGGCGGTACCCTGCGGCCATCCTTCCCGCGCTGGGCGCAACGCGACAAAGCCCCGTTTGTCTCCTCCAAGCCACAACGTGCCGTCGGCGCCCCACGCCGCCGACTCGAATTCAAATGTCACCGGCAATTCCGCGACCCGCGTGGCCCAGCCCGCCGGAGTGCGCTGGAGGTGCCAGGCGTGGGTGGCGGAAAACGCCAGTAATCCCGACCCATCCGGCATCGCCACGCTGAACCGGAGCGTCGCTTCCAACACCCGCTCCGCCCCCGCCGCGCCCGGGGCCAGTGCGTACAGTCCGGAATCGGCGGTCAGTACCAGCCGGTCATCCCACACCAGCAGGGCGGTCGGGTGCACGTTCTTGGGAAACGGCAGGGGCACAAAATGGGCCGGCTCCGCCGTGAGGGCACTGGCTGGCACCAACCCGTAAACGCCGAGGTCCTGCGCGACCACCAATTGGTTTTGCCAGCGGACGATGTCCGACACGCGCGTGCGTTCGAGCCCGTCGCGGCGAAAAAAAAGGGAATAGGGCGCCGGCAGGTCGACGCGCGCCGCCCCGAATTGAGTGCCGAGCCACAGACCGCCGCTCGCACTTTCGAACACGCAGTGGATCGTCTGATCGTCGAGCCCACGCTGCTGGTCGATCTGCCAGGCGGTGCCATCCGGCAGCGGAACGAACACCCCCTGGCTCTCCGTGGCCACGACCGTCAGTCCGCTGCGCAGCTGCAACGCGGACTCGAGTTGCCGGCGCGGCAGCAGGCGCAAATTCGATGCCGGCTCCTCGCGCCAGACGCTTTCCACCAAACGGTGGGCCCGCCCCGTCTCGTCGTGGGCCAGCAGTCCCTGGGCCTCACGCTGCACGGCAAACCCGCGCGCCCCGGTCAGCGCCGGCGAATCCGGCAGCCGCACCGGCTCGCCTTCCGCCCACTCCCACAAACCCGCGCCGGGCACCCGCGCAATCACCGCCGGACCGCTCACGGCCAACAGCTCGGGGTTGCCGCCTCCCGGCAAAGGGAAGGTGCGCCACCCCCTGGAGGACCAGGCGAGCATCGCCCCGGGGACGGCCACGCGGAATTCCCCGCGCAGCCACCATGCCCGCGAGGGATGCAGCGGCGCCTGGTGGGCGACCACCGGCGGCGGCGGCAGCGCGGTCACGTGCCGCTGTCCAAGGGCGTCCTTTTCCAGCAGGCAAAAGCCGCCCTCGCCCGCCACAAAGAGGGTGCCATCAGGCGCCACCGCCAAACCCCGCACCGCCGTCGCGAACGGCAATTCGTGGCGCAGCCAATTCCGGCCGTCGAACGAAACCACGACGCCGTCGGCGCCGAGGTGCACGACCCCGTCGCTCCCCTGGGTGATGACATGGACCGCGTTGCCCGCCTGATAGTCGTGCGGACCGAACGAACGCACAAACAGGCGGCCGGCCTCGGGGTCCATGTTGGGCAGGGAGACCGCTGCGGCCAGCAGGAAGCCCGGAGCGGCAAAGCTCCACGCGAACAGGCGGCGCAGCAGGAGCATGAAAGCGTTCGTCATGACCGGCCTCTCCGGAGGCCGGATTGATCCTGGGTGGCTGTCCCAACGGACGCGAGTCCAGGTTCGCGCGACGGCGGACGAAAGATCGCGGCCCGGTCGGATGCCAGGGTATTGATCCTCTTCGTCAACCGCAGGGTGCCGCGTGCCCGGATTTGCAGGACAAACAGGATGACTATCGCCCTCGTCTGCGGGCGGAGGATACCGCACCCGGCGCCTTCCTGAAGATCCCTCCAGGCCAAGGCCGAGAGAGGGACCGGAGAGGGCGTGGATGCGCCCCGCGCGATCTCGGATTGGCCTCGGTTCGTCCTCTTGTGCAAAATCCGGGTAGCCTGGGTCCGGTACAACGGGAGCGCGGCCAGGGTTGCCCGATCACGGCGGTCCCGATCCCAGATGCGCACAGGAGACCAAGCCGAGGTCGATCCGAGGTCAAACCGCCGCGCCCGCAGCAATGCCCGGTTTCCGCGTGTTCCGTGTGTTCCGTGGGCCACCTGATCGAGGATCGATCCTCTGCGCTTCGGGAACCCCAACCACCCCGGCATTGGCCGCCAAGAATGCTCAAAAGTCGCAAACCCGCAGCTTCCTTTTTTGCGCACTTTTCGCTTTTTGGCGGCTATTGCCTGGCGCCCCTTGGTTCCGGTGCCACCGAACCGTGCCGCTTGCGGCCGATGATCTCCCAGGCCCTGTCCGCGTGCGAATCCACCCCACCCTCCCGTTGGACTCCAAATCCGATCAGCGTTCGAAGACTTCGCGCGCGTTCACCACCAATCCCGGCAGGAGTGGAGTTTCGAACGATTCCTCACTATC
>JBBRWR010000221.1:0-5885 GCA_038249085.1 Opitutales bacterium | reverse complement strand
TTTAGAATCTCTTTCAGACCCGGACCGGTGGGGAGCTTCGCTCCCCTACACCCCCTCAAAGACAATGGCGGTTTTTAATTGTCGTCACCGCCGGAAAATAATTGTCGTTGCAGAGGTTCGGTGGGGGCGAGCTGACACCAGATAGGCGCTGGCGGCGTTCGGGGCCGAGCGCGCCGTGGCGAAGCATCGCAGGGAACGATGCGCAGAAATCCTCCCCCTACGGCTGCGTTTCAGAGTTCGCACGTCGGAATTCTAATTTTGAGGCGAAGAGGCGAGCCCGGAATGCAAAAAACGCACTCGATGCCCGAAAAATGCGATTTCCATTTTAACACTCACCAATATTTTGAAGGTAGTTTCCTCTCTAATGCCGGGGTGTTCGACTCACAAAGTTCGTGGAGTCGAACAGCTCGGGCAGCCATTCGTTTTTCGATCCGAAAAAACGGCGGGTGATTAACACTTCGTGGAAGTGGCTGGATCACCGCCGTTTGCGAAAGTGAGTATTCATCACCACCCCTCGTTTCTTCGGATTTGGATCTCGAAATCGTCGATTTCCGCCTGAATGCGTGACGGTTTTCGACGGAGGTGATGAACACTTGCGGGTGCGAGTTTCGATCCCAGCCCGGGGTATTTTTGCCGCGGCCTTCCTGCGGGAACGCACCCTTATCCGTCAAAATACGCCCATCCGAATCCCCGGCGCTTGCTGTGAACGCACCGCGACCGAACAACCGTCACCAAGCACAGCGCTGTTCACCCCCCCCGTCGATCCCAATGAAGTCGGCGACGCGGCGGCTCGGTTGTACAATCCGCCCGGGCCAGCTGGCCATGAGGGGAATCCGATGGGCATCGTCGCAGGTGTGACCCTTCACGCGCGGAAACAGCATGCCGTGAGGGGAAGGTCGTCATTCGGGATTTCCAGGGCCGTTCATTCTTCTACCCTTTCCATGGGAGGGGTGCCGGTCCACGCCTTGCCCGTGCAGTCCTGCCACCAAGCCTGCCACGCGACATCCATTTGCCTGACCAATTCGGGCCGCTCCGCCGCCAGGTTGTGTGTCTCCGTGCGATCCACCGCCAAGTCATAAAGCTCCCAAGTCGGACTGTTGCGTGCGAGTTTCCATCGCCCGTCGCGAATCGCAGAGCCTTTGTTGAACTGGAAAAAAAGCGGTTTGGAACGGCCAATAGCCTGCCCCTTGAAGGCAGGCAGCAGACTCACGCCGTCCATCGGTGGAATTTTGCTCCGCTTTGACGCGCCGGGGTATTTTGCCCCGGAGATGTCGAGCACCGTGGGCATGATGTCGATCAAGTGGGCCGGTTCGCGGTTATAACCACTTTGCGGCTTGAGGCCCGCGGGCCAGTGCACCACCAGGGGCGTGGCGATCCCACCCTCGAAGCTGTCTTGCTTCCATTTGCGCAAAGGCGTGTTGCCCACCGATGCCCAGTTCTGGCCGTAGCTCACAAAACTCGCCACGCTGCCCAGCGGGGCGTTGGGATCGACGTTGTTGACCTTGGGGCTCTCCGCACAGGCCCCGTTATCCGACAGAAAAAGGATCAAAGTGTTGTCGAGTTTGCCCTGCTCTTCCAGTCGCTGCAGCACCCGCCCGATGTTTTGGTCCACCCGATCGACCATGGCGGCATAAATCTCCATCCGCATCGCTTCCTGCCTGCGTTCGTCCGGGGAAAGGTCGCCCCATTTATTTCCACTCTTTCGCCCGTACTCCATTGGCGGCAGGGGCGAGGTTTTCGGATCCACCAAACCCAGATCGATCTGACGCTCATAACGGGCCTGGCGGACCGCCTCATAGCCGCCGTCGTAGACGCCCTTGTATTTGGCGATATCCTTCGGCCAGGCCTGCAGCGGCCAGTGCGGGGCCGTGTAGGCCAGATAAAGCAGGAATGGTTTATCCGTCTTCGGATACTCATTCAGCCACACCAGCGCCCGATCGGTGAAGGCGTCGGTGTCGTAAAACCTGGGATCCTCCGGGATGAAATCCTTCACTTCCTGACCGTCGAGCGACCAGCGGTTCCCGTCGCCTTTGGACGCCGGAACGGGCTGGCCCGGGGCGGCTTTGCTGCCCGGATTGAAGTGGTTCTGCGCGCCACCGATCAAGCCGTAGAAGCGGTCGTAGCCCCGCGACACGGGATTGAACCGGGCGTGGTGCTTGCCCGACCAAAGCGTGTGGTAACCGGCCGGCCGGAGCACTTCGCCCAGCGTCGCGGTGTTCGCAAAATCCCGATCCGTGCGTTGGAAATACACTCCGGTCTGCAGACAGGCGCGCGTGGGGTAGCACTTCGCGGTGTTATACATCTGGGTGAACTTCATCCCGTTGACCGCGAGCCGGTCGATGTTCGGCGTGCGGATCTCTCCGCCGTAACAGCCGATGTCCGAGTAGCCCATGTCATCCACCAAAATGATCAGGATGTTGGGTGGCGTGGCCGCGCTCACACCCGTCGCAAGGACGAGACCCGCGGTGAGCAGAAGGAAAATGGTTCGAGGAGACATGGTCGTGGGTTGCGAGTTGGATGATCCCGATCAATTGAGTTTGACCACCCAGATATTTCCAAACTGCACCGGGTTCCCGTGGTCTTGCAAAACGATCGGCCCCCGGGCCGTCTCTTTTCCACCCCCGGTGGGCTTGGGCAAGGCGACGTCGTTGTGGATCAAAAGGCCATTTAGCCGCACGGTCAGCCGGGCATCGGTGGTTTTGTTTCCCTCGGACGAAAAGCGCGGCGCCTTGAACTCGATATCATACGTTTGCCAGAGGCCGGCGGGATATCCGGCATTACAATCCGGTTCGCGAATCTTGTAAATGGCGCCGCATTCATTGTCCCGGCCATAGAGGCCGAAACTGTCGAGGATCTGCGTCTCATAGATCCCGAGATGGATGATGCCACTGTTGGAGCGTCCCTGTCCGGTGGCGTCAGGTTTGTGCGCGAGCTTGAACTCCAGGTGCAGGCGGTAGTCGCCAAAGTTATCCTTCGTCCGCAGGTCCTGTTTGTTCTTTTTTCCCTCGCGCTGAGATACGACTTCGAGCGCACCCACATCGGTGATGATCCACTGAATGGAGTCCGTCGGAGCCTGCTTGGATTCCCACGCGGTCAGCGGACCTCCGTCGAAGAGGATCATTGCGCCTGGTGGAGCCTTTTGTCCCAGGTTGGGCGATGGCTTGAAGGGCACTTTCCTGAGGGAGAAGGTGCCGGTCCCCTTCCCCACGATGCTTCCCTTGAGTTCCATTCCCTCGGCCTGTCCCTGCCAGAGCGGGGTCTTGGCCGACGGATTTCCGGCCTGCCCGTCGCTTGCCTCCGTCGATTTCGGTTTTTTGGCCGGTTCCAAGACCAGTTTGTTCTGCTTAACCGTGCCGTTGAGAATCACGATGGCCTCGGCCCGCGGGTTTGGTTCCGCCCGAAAAGTGACCTCGAAACTGTCCTTGTAGGGAATGATGGTGGCGTGCAGCGGCTGCGTCTTGCCAGACGTGACGAGCGTTCCCGACCAGTTGCCGGTGTACGGGTCCGGAACCGAGCCGAAGTCGGCGGCGGGCGCGACGAGCGTGAGGGACAGGCTCGTGATGAGGGATGGCAGGGTGGTGAATTTCATAGGATGAGTGCAAATGGGTTCAGGCGTGCAGCGAAGGCGGGGTGTCCATGGACTGGTGGCGGGATGGTCGGTCCAGAAGTTGTTCAGAGAATGGCCTGAGCAATGTGAATTCGTGCCCTTCGCTGATCTCCGCCGGGCGCGTTACTGACGTCGCACCTCCACGAGATGGAACTTGGTGTCGTCGGTGCCGAGGCTGCGCAGCAGGAGATCGGCCTTGCGCGGGCCACCGTTTTTGAAGCGGGCATCGTCGATCTTCACCCTCTTCTCCAGCCAACGGCCGGTATTGGTTTTTCTGACCACGAGTGCGGTCTGGGCGGATGCAACCTTGCCGTCGTAGTGCAAGGACCAGTCCCCGGTGCCCTCGTCGAAATAAACGACCCGGATGAGCACGCCTCCCTGCAGGGAATCGGCCAGCTGATCGTTGAGGTCGAAGTACAGGGTGTCCCGGCCGGCGGCCCGGTCCGTGGAGCGGGCAAAGCGTCCGTAAGGCTGCCCCTGATCGCCCACCCGCCACCAGCCGAGGCTGGTTTCCAGCGGGTCGATCTGGGTGAGGTAGCGTTCGTAGTTGCCGGGCCAGATATCCCAACCGACGTCGTTCATGGCCGTGGCGCTGCGGTTTTTCATGATGATCTGCATGGCCATGTCAGGGTCGCCCTGCCTGGCTCCGTAGGCCGCAAACTTGTTCACGATGGCCATCGTCCGGCGGATGCCTTCCGTCTGGTCCTTCGCGGCCGGGTTGAGTTCGCCGGGGCCATAGATGGCCGTCGGGAAACGGGTTGTGTCCGCCGCATCCAGGCCGTCTCGCAGCGCGCAAAATGCCCCCGGGCTTTCCGCCGGGGCCTTCCGTCCGCCATAGCGGTCGTAGATCTCATAACCCTCGTAGTCGCGCGGATCCTGGAAGGCGCTGGTTTCATGCTGGAAGATGTCCAGGCCGAAATGCAGGCCCCAGAGATTCAGCCAATACTGGTTCCAGACCGGTGACTCGGCAAACCAGCCCTTGTGGCGCTCGTCCATTTCCGAGCGGCAACGGATGAACAGGCCGTCCTTGCCGGGTTGGTTGATGATGGGATCGAGGAAGGCCATCATCTTGGTTTCCTCATTGAGCTGGTAGCCATGGCCCGGGTTGCCGGCCTTTCGCCAGGCATCGGGAATGTGCTCCATGAGCCAGTCATGGTACTGGCCCTGATTGCCGGAGTTGATCAGCAGGAATATCCGGGGTGTTTTCGGGCGGTAGAGCTCATCGAAGAGAAGCCAGGTCTTGAACTTGAACTTGTCCCACTCCTCCTCGGAGAAGTCGTAGGCGGGCTTGAGGGGCTTCCCCTTGTACGGACCTTCATCCCCGGTCGTGCCCTCGGCGGTTTGCAGGCTGATGATCCGATCCCGCACGTGTTTTGGCAGCTTGTCGAGGTGGGCGGCGACCTCCCGGATCATGCGCCAGTAATAGCGCTGATAGTCGGGATCCATGTAGTGGGGGTAGGTCCAGCCATGGGGAACACCGTTGGGATTGATGGTTGGGGTGGTCTCCACCTCCGGCACGCCGTGGTCGTACAGCCAGCGCGGGGCATGGCCGCCCGTCCAGATCATGAACTGGATGTACAGGCCGGCGTCGGCATAGCGGGTCATCTCCGACTCGAAATACACCCAATCAAACTCGCCCGGCCGGGGTTCAAGCTTTGCCCAATGCATGCCGATGAACACGCCTTTGATCCAGGGGCATCGCTCCTTCATGGCCTGGGCATCTTTTCCACCCCGCCACCAGACACCGTACCAGTCGGGATTATCCTGCGCCCCGATTGCTCCCGGGGCGAGGAGGCAGCCGATGAGGAGCGGGAGGCAAAGGCGGGTGACGATGATTCCGGCCAGGCTACGAGCAGGCATAGGGGACAGGGACAAGGGTTACGCCAACGTGTAGTAATGGGCCCATTCCGCGCGAGGTGGCGCGCCGGCGAGCAGTTGGTTTGCCTCGTCGTTGCCGATGAACCGCTTTTGCGCCGGATCGAATTGCAGGTCCACGTTCAGGAACTCCGCAATCACGCCCAAGTTCAACACCTGCGTCAGCTCGCCCGCCACGCTGAAGGGCGAATGGGTCGTCGTGTTGCCCAGGCAGGCCTGAATGAAGCTGGTGCCATGCGTGTACTCGGGCCGCGGCGCTTTCACGGCCTCCATGTGCTCCAGCATGACTTGCCGCGGATAGATTCGCGACGCATCGCCGTGGTGGCCGCGCAGGATCACGTAATCGCCCTGTTTCCGGTGCAGCAGGGTTCCGGCCTCCCCCAACGCGGGGAGCTTGGTGGAC
>JBBRWR010000220.1:0-5897 GCA_038249085.1 Opitutales bacterium | reverse complement strand
CAGCGCATGTTCGGGCAGCGTTTCCGTCAGCAGGGCAAAGTTCATCCATCCTCGCATGGCACTCCGCCAGGCATTTGGCCAGCAAAATCTCTATGTCGTTACGCCAGCGCGCTCGATCCGCCGAGCGGTCCAGGACCCTGCGGTCTGCCGCACCGCGTCTTCATCAAGGGAAGCGGCGGGCGCTGACGGCACTGACGGCGCGGCGGTCGTGATCTTCAGCCAGAGATGGGTCATGAAGTCGGTCGTGGTGAGATGGCGTGCGTTGGACCGGCCCTGCCGCCAGTGGATGAAGAGACTGTTGGCCCAACGGGTGAACATGCCGTGTGTGTGTGCAGGTGGACGCCATTGCGTTCACGCAGGCGGCAGCGGTCGTCGTTGCGCGAGGCGTCGAGGCGGGCGTGCAGTCCCGTTTCGATGGTCCTTTGCAGAATGTTACCTTCGAGCCCGCGCCTCGTTGGGGCAGCCGCCCTCGTGCCCGAAGATACCCGCACTCCGTCGCGCTCAAAGGTCGAATTTCACGGTGAGCGTGAAATTGCGCGGCACGTAGTAATTGTAGGCGTTGCGGTAGGCGATTTTGGGGGCGGTGGTGGCAGCCTGGTAAACCACGGTGTTGCTGAAGACCGGCCGGTTCCAGTCGAACAGATTCTCCGCATTGATCTGGAAGGAGGTCGGCGTACGGCCGATCTTCCGGCGGTAGCTGGCAAAGGCCGTCGCCGTATAGGAGGCCTCGTTGAAGACGTAATCGTAGGCGAGGTCCGGCTGGTTTCCGATCTGCCGTTTGCCGTAGAAATTCGCCCCTCCGCCCACCGATACGCCCTTGATCCAGGTCTCCGGGAGCTCGGCGACTCCAAACACGTTGGCCCGATACTTGAACACTCCGTCGATGTTGCGCTGGTCGGCCGCAGCGGTGATGAGGTCGTAAACCGCCGGCAGATTGTTGGCGATCGACACCTGACTGGCCGGGGAAATGACGGCGGTGCCGGTCAGCGGTTTGCCCGCGAGGTCGAGCCCCTTGGCGGCGTTCTCCCACTCGGCCCGGTTGCGGTTGATATATTCAACGGTGCCCGGCCGGGCGTTGACCTGCCTCGCCTTGGGCAGCGAAACATTGGCCGTCAGGCGCACCCGTTTGGACACATTGAGCGTGACTTCGGCTTCCCGGCCCCAGCCGTGGTAGTCCAGCGTGTCCGCATAGGTGCTGAACTCGCTGAAAATGATCTTCTCCGGATGGCCCATCGCATTCCAGATGGCATTGATATTGGTCTTGGTCACGCCGACGGCCCGGTCTTGATCCTTGCTGTCGTAGGCCCCGATGCGCCCGATGATCCGTCCCCCGGCCAGGGCAAACCGCAGGCCGCCGCTCCAGGTCTTCGAGTGACTGAAAAACACCGTGCGGCCGGGCAGGAAAGAGCTGCTCGAACCGCCCTGCTGCAGGCCGCCGCCCTTGTTCGCGTAGATCCCCACTTGTTTGAGGGGAAAATACGTGAGGCCGAGGCTCTGCGAGTTGGAAAAGGTCGGGGCCTTTTCCTTCGTCACGTAGTCGTAGGTCGCGATGTTGCCCTGGGTGTCGTAGGTCCCGATGACCCGACCGCCGCTCTTGAACCGATCCCGCCGCCAGCCCGCGATGAGCGAAAGCTTGTCGCCAAAAAAGTAACCGACCGTCGAGAACTGGAGGGTCTGGTTCACATTCCAGGACGAATCGTCCCGGGTGTAGTAGCGCTCGATCGTGTAGGTATCGCTCGTGCCGGTGGGCCAGTTCTCCCGCAGGGTGGGATGGTCCCAATAGCGCCAGGTCACCAGCTGGTTTGCCGCATTGCGCCGATCCGGGTTGGCGCCGTTGGTCCGGCCGGTCTGGCTGGTATTGGGGTAAAACCAATTGGTGAGCGTGCTCCCGGAAACGCCGAACAATTGATGAAACCACTGAAATCGCTTGAGATCATAGGCGAGCGCGGCGCGGGTGCTGTTGCTCACCTGATCGTTCGAGCCAAAGACGTAGGTGGATTCGGAGTAGAGCTGGCCAAAATTGGGATTGGCTTGCAGCGCCGCATTGGCGGGGTCCGTCGGCAGCGCCGGCAGCACGCGGTTAACGTCGCGGCGGACGTTGTTCAGATTAAACTGTTCGTTGCTGCGCAGCACCGCCGAGGTGCTGCCGGCGATCTCGAAAGTCAGACCCTCGGCCAACGCCTGCTCGAAAAACAGCGCCGCGGTCCGCGTATGCACGGCGAGCCGATCCTCCGGCGGCGCCAGGATGAATTCACGCCGCGAAAGGATCGGAAAATTGTCCGGCCGGCGCGGGTCATCGACCAGGAGCACGCCGGACCCGGTGGTTTGGGCGAAATTCCGGAAGTTGTAGGTATGACCGAGGGCCGGAATCCAGATCATCTTGTCGTTGGTGAATCGCCCCAAGCCCGTGGCCGCGGCGGGATTGGCCGTGAGCGGAGCCGACAACGTCGTGCCCCCGTCCCATTTGCTGGTCTGGTCACCGATACGCATCTGCACCGAGCGCCGCGCATAGTCGAATTGCCCGTCGAAGCGGATTTCGCCGCCCGACCAGGGCCGGTAGGTGACGGCGGGCGCAAACCCGTAGCGGTTGTCGTACCCGCGATCCAACCACGTCTTCTTCCGCTGCAGCTGGGCATTCGCGCGGACGGCGAGCTTGTCGGAAATCCGCCGGTTGAAATCCAGATACGTGGCCAGCGTGCCAAACTGATCGGTCCGCAGCGTCAGGGTCGTGACGTTGCGGAAACGCGCCATCTTGGTCGTGAAATTCACCTGTCCGCCGGCGGGCGCGGTGCCGAAGAGAATCGCGTTGGATCCACGGGCGCCTTCCATGCGCTCGGCCCCGTAGGCTTCCATGGTGGCATCCGCACGGAAACCGTTGCGCGTGTCCACCCCCGTGCCGAGGCCGCGAAACTTGGTCATCTGGCCGAAGTCGGTGGCGTTGGCGACGTCGTTGGGGAAGGTCTGCTCCGAGCCGGTGAGCCAGTTGCCCGCCGTGGCCAGGTCGGTGATCGCCAGGTCGTCGAGGAACTCACGCGTGAGCACGCTCACATCCGTCGGCGTCTGCATCAGGTTGGTCTTGAGCCGGCCGCCCACGATCGTATCGACGGCTTGATAACCCACGTCGTTGTCCGCGTTCACGGTGAACGTGCCGAGCACCACCGTTTCGCCGACGGCGGGGGTGCGGACGGGGGCCGCATCGGGGCCGGACGCGGAACTCACCGCGACTTGGGCCGGCGCGAGCAGCGGGAGGGAGAAGATTGCCACCCAGAGGGCGCGGCGGAGTGATTTGGGTTTCATGGTGGTCAGGTTGCTTGGAGTGCAGCGTCGGCATCGATCTGAACTGACGCTCGGATCGACGCACGAAGCCGTCAACGACGTTGACCGGACGCGTCGGCCTGGCAATCCGCCCGTTACTGACGCCGTTCGGCCATCGAGACGGCCGCCCGGGAATAACCGGAGGCGCGCGCGACATCCTCCATCTTGGGCACGGTCTTCATGCTGAAACCCCCAACGGTTTGATCCTGTGGTCAGGACGGCGCCAGAGGCACGTCGCTAATCCTTCGGTTGCGGCTCGAAATCGCCGGGATTGACCCAGCTGAAGTTGAGCTTTTCGCCCTTCAGGTAGCGCTCGTAGAAATTGACCCCACTGGCATCCGCATAGGGATAACGGTCAAACACGTCGCCGTGGCCGAACATGCGCGCATCGTCCTGCTGCTTCAGCTCCTGAAATAATTGGGTCTGCATCCGCTGCAGCGTCGCCGCCTGCCCCGGCTCCCCGGCCAGGTTGTGCATGCAATCGGGGTCGGCCCGCAGGTTGTAGAGTTCGTCGCCGGGGCGTTTGGCGAAGGCGAGCACCCAGTATTTGTCCGCCGGGTTCGCCCGGTGCGCCTCGAGGATCAAGGTCTTCGTCGGGCTGCCATCGCAGTTCAGGTAGCCCGTCACCGGATCGCCTTCCGGCCAGCGGGTGGTCGCAAAATTGTGCAGATAAATCATGCCGGCCTCGACCAGGCCGCGGATCGGATAACCCCAGTCGTGCGGACGGCCGACGTCGTGCCGCTCCTTGCCGATCAGCACGTGATCCCGCGCCGGGTTGATGTGGCCCGCCCGGTCGGAAAACAGGAGGTCCGTCAGGCTGCGGCCGGTCATCGGCGCCATGCCGGTCTGCGTCGGCGTCAAGCCGGCCAGCTCGATGAAGGTCGGCGCAAAATCGATGAAGCTGACAAAATCGTCCACCACGCGGCCGGGCTTCGGCAGACGCGCGAGCCACATGATCGCGAGCGGCAGGTGATTGCTGAAATCGTATTCCTGCCCCTTCACGCGGGGAAACGGCATGCCGTTGTCCGAGGTTACGATCACCAGCGTGTGCTCGAGTTGGCCGCGCTTTTCCAGGTCGGCCAGCATCCGGCCCAGATGCGCGTCGAAGTGTTCCACTTCCAGCGCGTAATCGAGCAGGTCGTGGCGGACCGTGTCATTGTCCGGCCAGTACGGCGGCACGCGGTCGATGCCGGCCACCTGCTTGCCGCCCTTGGCGGCTCCGGATCCGTATTCGTAGGGGCGATGGGGTTCACGCGAACCATACCAGAAGCACCACGGTTGGCCTCGGGGCGCCGCATCCAGAAAATCGGCGAAATTGCCGGCGTAATCGTCCCTGGCGATACCCGTCGTCGGGGGCTCGAGGGTGCGCCGGCTAAACTCCCGGCCGGTCAGGAAGCGCGGTCCGCCCGCCGCGTTTCGGGCAACACCCGGCGCCCAGGGTTTGCCCGTGTAACCGGTGAAATAACCGTGCTCGCCGAGCGCCTCGAAGGACGACTTGAACTTGGGCGGGAAAAAGCACCAGTGATTGGCCGCCGCTTCGAGCTGCCAGGAGTTGCGCCCGGTGAGGATGGCGGCGCGCGATGGGGCGCATTTGGCGTTCGGCGTGTACGCATGGGTGAACAGCACACCCTGGGCGGCCACACGATCAAACGCCGGGGTCTTGACCCAGGAACAGCCGTAGGCCCCGGCCGTGCCGAAGCTCTCGTCGTCGGCAATGGCAAACAGGATGTTGGGGCGCCTGGCCTCCGCGCCCGCCGCCAACCCCGGCATCACGCCCGGCAGCAGGAGCAGCAGGCTGGAGAATCGCAAACTTGCCGGAACACTTCTGTTCGATGGAGTGATCATGCTTTGCCTCTTGGTTTCGAGATCGTGGGGGCGACCGGGGACGCGTCGCCGACCGCCAAAGAACACTCCGGCCAGGTCCGGGCAAACGCGAACCCGCTTTCCCCCGATGATTCCGGGTGGGAACCCGGAAGGAGACGCTTCACCCTCACCGTTCCCTCCAGCGGGTGACGAATCGGTAAACGCCTCGAGCGGCACCTCGGCCTCGTCGGCCCGGCAGCGGTCACCTACCCGCCCGACCCCGCGACGACGCGGCGAGAATCACGCGGCGGCCGGGTGCGGTGCCCGAATTGAACGGCCCCTCCGGCGGGCGCCGCCCGCCGATCCGGTCTCCTGACCCGACCGACGGGCGCGCCGGCCGTCAGAACCTGAAGGTGTTGGTGACAAACCAGGTCTTCTCCTGCGGGATGCGGGCCACGGCCACGACGCCGTCGGGGTTCGTGATCACGGGGATCAGATCGTCACTGCCGAAGGCGTTGCGCACATTCAACTGAATGGACCAGTCGATGGTCTTGTTGAGCCGCCGCCGGTAGCCGACCCACAGATCGATATTCGTCTGGGACGGGGCAAAGAAGGCGTTGGAGAGATCCGGATACTGGTCGCCGTTTTCATCCAACCGGAGTTTGTAGCCCACCGCCGCCTTGTCCTGCCAGCGGTAGGCGCCGCCGACCAGCACCCCCTTGAGCCAGCCTTCGTTGAAGCGATAGGTGCTCACCGCGTTGACGCGCCATTTGCGCTGT
>JBBRWR010000219.1:0-6067 GCA_038249085.1 Opitutales bacterium | reverse complement strand
GGGCGTGGACGCGGCAGTGACCATCAACGTTGGCCCAACCGTTACTTCGCCGAACTGAAGTTGCTCAACCTGGAGCGACTTTGGCTAGAGGCACATTCAGTCCCTTGACGGGGTACTCACCAACTGGAGAGCCGGATGCGGCAATTCCGCCTGTCCGGTTCGGAGGGAGGGGCGGGTTCTATCCCCGTCCCTACCCCTATCCGCCCGACCGTCCGTGCAAGAATCCGCCGTGTGGCCGTCCGGCCGGGCGCGAACTCCCGCTCGCCGGAATGCGGATTTTCCCGCAAGCTGGGTCCATGGACCTCCCTCCGCCCCTGGACCGCCGACAATTTCTGAAAACAGCCGGCGCGATCGCGGGCGGATTCACCGGCCTGCCCGCCGCCCTGGCCGCGCCGGCACCGGGTCCGGGGCGCAAGGTCGTCATCAAGGATCTGCGGATTGAAAAGGGCGTGGTGATTGAGGCGGATAACGGCACGCTGGGATCGTTTGCGGGCAGTGGCGGGCAGGATCTCAAGACGCTCGCCGGCCATCTGTCCCGCATCCGGGCGCGATGGATTGGCCGGGATCCTTTTGATCCGACGCTCAACGGCGAGGATTTGTGGGAGGCCCTTTACCCGGGCAAGGCCCGACTCTATGCGGAAGGGCGGGACCCGCTCTCGGGGGCGGTCATCGCCAACCGACCCCGGGACAGCCGGCAGACGAAGACGGGGCAGGTTTTCATGGCGTTCAGCACGGTGGACATCGCGCTGTGGGACCTGCGGGGAAAATTGCGCCGCGAACCGGTTTACCGGATCATGGCGCCGGCGGCGCGGAGTCAGGTTCCCGTGTACTGGCGACCCGGGGAGGCCAAGCTGGGGCTGGCCGACGCCCGCCAGCGGGCCCGCGCGGCGTTCGACCAGGGTTACCGGTATCAGAAATGGTACTTCACCAAGAGCGCCCAGGACGGCGCGGACGGGTTCAAGGAGAACGTGGAGCTGGCGCGGGTGCTGCGCGAGGAACTCGGACCTGACGCCCATCTCATGTTCGACAATCACAGCATCCGGTATTTTGACGACGTGAACTACTCCGTCCGGCTCTGCCGGGCCGTGGCGGCGTATCGACCGTTTTGGATCGAGGAGCCGATCTGCCCTGAGCACGTGGACGGGTATGCCCGGATCAAGGGGGAAACCGGCGTGCCGATCGCCGGTGGTGAACACCTTTACACGCGCTGGCCGGTCAAGGCTTTCCTGGACCGCCAATGCCTGGACTATGTGCAGTCCGACCCGATCTGGTGCGGGGGCATCAGCGAATGGTTGCGGATCTGCGACCTGGTGCGCGGCTACCCGGGCGTCAAAGTGGTGCCGCACATCACCAGTCCCTGGCTGGCCGCCCCGCATTGCGTGGCGTCGCAGCTGGAGACGTTGTGTCCGCTGCTCGAGTTCAATTACGAGGGCGGGCGGAAATCGCTGGAAGACCGCATGACTCGCCGGGCCGATGGCGCCATGGTCATGGCGATGCCGTCGGCCCCGGGGCTCTCGTGAGCCGGGCCTTCCCTCCGGGGCGATGAGTCCGGCCAGTTCGCGGGTCGGGGCCCGACGGCCCCGGCGACGGGGGCTCAGGCGAGGTCGTTTTCGAGTACGATCCGGTAGCGGGCCTTGCCGGACCGCAAGTGCTCCAGGGCATCGTTGAGGCGGGACATCGGGAACTTCTCGATCACCGGGGCGATCTGGTGGCGGGCGCAGAACGCCAGCATCTGATCCACCGTGCTGGGGCTCCCGCTGGGCGAGCCGGAAACGGAGCGCTGGCCCATGAGGAGTCCGAACACCGCCACCGGCACGGGGGCAAGCACCGCGCCGACGAAATGGATGCGGCCCCTCGGCGCGAGGGCGCCGATCATGGCGTCCCAGTCGAGCGTCGCGTTCACGGTCACGAGGATGAAGTCGAGCGAGCCGGCGATCTTTTTGAGCGCGGCGGAGTCCTTCGAGTCGACGGTATGATGGGCGCCGAGCTTGAGGGCCTCGTCGCGTTTGCCGGCGCTGGAAGTGAAGGCGGTGACCTCGCAGCCCCATTTGTTGAGGAATTGCAGCGCCATGTGGCCGAGACCCCCGATACCGACGACGCCCACGCGGTGCGTGGCCCGCACTCCGAACTGGACGATGGGATTGAAGACCGTGATGCCGCCGCAGAGCAGGGGGCCCCCGGAAACGGAGGCCACCCCGGCGGGCATCGGCGCGGCCCAGACCCAGTTGCAGCGCACCCGGTCCGCAAAGCCGCCCGGGCGGCCGACGATCGTGCCTTCACCACTGGTGCAGAGATTGTGGTCGCCCGCGAGACATTGAGGACAGCAAAGGCAGCTCCCGGAATTCCAGCCGAGGCCCACCCGGTCGCCGACCTTGACGCGTTTGGCCTGCGGACCGGCGGCGACGACGGTACCGACCACTTCGTGACCGCCGACGAGCGGGTAGGTGGAGAAGCCCCACTCGTTGTCGATCATCGAGAGGTCCGAGTGGCAAATGCCGCAGGTCTCGACCTTGATCTCGACCTGCTCAAGGCCCAGCGGACCGGGCTCGTATTCGTAGGGCTGGAGGGAAGCGCCCTTGCTGAGGGCGGCGTAGGCTTTGATTTTTGAGCTCATAGTGGAAATGCGATGGCTGGGCCAAACGCTGGCAAGCGGCGCGTGGGGGCATATAAAGCGGGGGCGGGCGGGAACGCAACCGCGGCCGCGGTTGAGGCACGACTTCAGCCCACCGGCCCGCGCGACTTCGTGTCGCGGGCATCCGACCTGACCTGACGCCGCCTAGCGCCGCACGACGGCCAGCCAGTCGTCGGGACCAGGAGCGGTGAGCGCGGCCTTGGCGCCGCCGCGAACCTTGGCCGCGGGTTGAAGGCCGCCGCCTTCCCGCGGGTTGAACCAGGCGAGGCCGAAGTCCCCGTCCGTTCCGGTGAGATCGAGTTCCGCGGCGCCGCCCTTGGGCAGGTAGACCAGGTAGATGGTGCCGGCCTGGGCGAAGCAGTAGCGGGAGTTGTCGTGTGCCGGGTTGCCGACGAGTTCATCGGCGTTGATCATCGCCGCCACGGGGATATTCTCCGCGCGGAAAAAATCGACCGCGATGCGGCAATAGTTCCAGGAGCGATCGCGACTGCGGAAATCCTCGCAGAGGAGATCGTTTTCCGGGAGCTGGTAGCCGAAGTAGTACTCCACCCCCCCGCCGCCGGCGAGCAGGTCGCCCCAGAGCGTTGCCTGGCGGATCGAATGGAGGTCGTAGCCGATGGGCTGGCCGGCCTTGTTTTTGCCGGTGAACCCCCGGTAGCCGGGATCGGGTGGCACGCCGAGGGCGGCGGAATTCTGCTCGTCGTTGCACACCACCCAGGAACGGCCGGCGCGCGCGGCTTCCTGCAGCCAGTGCACCGTGCGCTCGTGCGTGACGTTCCAACTGTTCTGGATGGACAGGCCGGTGAGTGCGGAAGGAACCGGCAGGAGGGCCCCGTACACGCTGTCCTGCTGGTTGGGAAAGGTGTGGAGTACGATCAGGTGGTGGTAGGGATCGGTGGCGGCGATGTACCCCGCCATCGCGATCTGCTCTTCCGTGCTCTGGGTGTTTTCCTCGCCGAGGTTCCAGTTTAGGGCGAGGGCGTGGCCAAAACGCGCGATCAGTTCGCGCAAGTAGAGTTTGCGTTCGGGGCCGGTGCGCCCGCCGTCGAGCGCCTCGGGAATGATCTTGGGGGTGCGCTGGGGGCCGGCGCGGTGGTCGTCGTTTTCGTTTTCCTGCAGCTTGAAGTGCAGGAAGAGTCCCTGCTGCGTCGCGTGGTCGAAGACGACACCCCATTGGTCGAGCTTGGAGCAATCGTAGTGAAACTTTTCGTCGCGGGCGACAAAGGGCCAGACGTTGTCGCCGTCGCCGGCGGCGTTGTAGGTCAGAAACGAGAAGGAGTTCGCCCCCTTGGCCGCGAGGTAGTTGAGGGCGCCGATCATTCCCTTGCCCTTGCCGCCCTGCCAGGTCGGATCCCCCGCGCGCCAGTCGCCGACGTGCGGCGACCAGGTCTTGAGCGGCACGTTCTTCTTCAACGCGATGGTGTCATCGAAATCTACATACGCCAGGAGGGTCTCCGGCGCATCG
This sequence comes from Opitutales bacterium, assembly GCA_038249085.1. GTDB lineage: Bacteria > Verrucomicrobiota > Verrucomicrobiia > Opitutales > Opitutaceae > ER46. Next base: position 1,970 of record JBBRWR010000219.1, on the reverse strand, counting down.
GCGCCGGCTTTCAGGAAGACCGCGCCGGTGCCGGCGTGCTGCAGGTAGCGGCCGCGCTGGACCAGCCGGCCCTGGCCGCGGAAATCGCGCCCGTGTTTGTCGGAGGCGGCGACGGTGAACGCACCGGTCTGGCCGTCGAACGGCGCGAGCGGGGCGCCGCCGCCGTCGACGGCCGCCTGCGGACCGTGCGTGAAGGTGACCCGGTAATTCCAGCGCCCGGGTTGATCGGGGGCGAGGTGGGCGCGCCATACGGTGCCGGCCGTGGCGGACGTCTCGGCGGCGCGACCATCGGCCGCGAAGTAACCGGGGACGCGGTAGCCCGCTCCGCCGGACGCGGGGGTGAAGAGCACCTCGAAGCGACAGTCGGAAAACGGATTCGGCGCGGTGTCGTTTTCGGCGGCGAACGGACCGGCGAGTTCGAGGGTGACCTTGTGCCATTGCTTGAGTTCACCGGTGATCGCGATCGTGCCGGCGCCGTCCGGTTGGCGCACGACGGCGCGGGCCAGGGTGCGTTTTTGGGCCGCGGCGAGTTCGAGGCGGGCCTGCTCGCGACCCGGATCCGCTTCAATCGCGCTGAAGACCAGGCGCGACCAGCGGGCGCGGCTGTATTCCTTGCCGTCGTTCGAGGCCACGCGGGCGCGCACCTCGACGACGTCGCCTTCATTGCAGGCGACGTCCGGCCACGTGTGCGTGAAGGCGGGGCCTTCCTCGTAGGGCTGCCGGCTGGGCGGACAGGTGAAAGGGCCCAGGCTGCGACCGCCGAGCAGAACCTCGTAGGAGGACTTGCCGTCATTTTCTCCGACCGCGTGCAGGGTGACGCGGTAACGACCGTTGGCGGCCGGGGAGGGGAACTTCACCGCGGCGGCCTTGCGTTGCTCGGGATTGACGGCGGCCCACTTGCCCCGGTCGAGGTAGAAGCCGGTGCCTTCGAGCTGGAGCAACGCCGGGAGGATGGTGCCCGGGGGCGGCGGAATCGCGCCGGCCGCTGTTGGGGCGGGTTTGGCGGCGGTCGGCGTGGGGGCGGGAGCCTCACGGTAGGCGGCGGGCAGCGCGAACACCGCGGGGAGGCGACCACTCCGGGCGCGCGACGCCGGCCCCGCGCCCTCGGGCGTGTAGTTGCGGTCCGTCGTCATGAGCCACTTGTCGAGCTCGCAGCCGTCCTCGCGCATCGAGATTTGCACTACGTGCTCGCCCGCGGTGGGCACGTCGAGAAACAGCTGACCGGGCACGCCGACGTGAACCTCCTCGGTGCGCTGGCGGCTGTCCCAGGTCCACGCGTTCTTCTTCACTGTCTGCCAACGGCGCCCGCTTTCGGGCCACTGGCCGTCGAGGCCGACATGGAGGCCGTTGTCCTCGCCCCCGGTGGAATAGACGCGGGCCCAGAAGTAGTAACGCCCGGGAGTGTTGAAATGGACCGGGTAGGACAACACCGCGATCCGGCCGGGTTCATCGGAGAAATTCTCCCCGTCGATCAGCTTCTCACTGTGGGTCCAGCGGGTGTCCGGCAGCACTTCGAGGTAGGCGCCGCCGCTGGCACCGGCGACATGCGTGCCGTCCGTATCCGGCGTGAGCCCGGGCCGCGCCGTGGGGGTGAAGAGGTGCCAGGCGCGCACCGTCGTGAGATCCTGTTTTGAGAAGTGCTCGGCCTCGACCGCCACGAGGCCGCCGGTTTCCTCGAACACGAGATCGGGCGCGGCCAGTGGGGCGGCCGGAGGTGCGGCCGGGCTGCGCGAGACAGCCGACAGCAAGAGGGCAAGAAGTAGGAGAGAGGCGACTTTCATGGCGACGGGACGGACGGACGGAGCTTGGTGACGGCGTCGGCGAGGGCGGAATCGCCTCCGACGTTGCCGGGGAACACGACGTAATCGAGGTCGGGGAAACGCGCTTCGGGGCCAAGCCGCCACACCGGCACGCCCGGCAAAATCTGGCCGCGGACCATCGCGCGTTTCACGCCCAGGCCGAGGGTGGCG
>JBBRWR010000218.1:0-6086 GCA_038249085.1 Opitutales bacterium | reverse complement strand
CGAGGATTCCACAATGCCGGCCGCACCGAAGTTGTTGAGCTCCGCCGTGCGTTCAATCGCGTACTTTTCGAAGATCGTCGGGATGACGATGTCGCTTACCAGTGTTTTAGCCATGTTCTAACCCGACTTCCGCAACTGGACCGGTTTTCGAGAAAGTTTCGGTGGTCCAGTTTTCATAACCACTTGGAAACCCGGGGTCGGTTTCGGCGATTCGGCCGAAATCGTCGTGTAGTGGCGACCCACCCCCTGTTCGAGGCCCCGCCGGAGCTGTTAGTTTCACGGCGTGTTCCTGAAGTGCAGCACCCGTCACAAAGACGGCAAAGACCATCGCACCTGGTCCATCGTCGAGAGCCGCCGCTTCTCCGGCGGCAAGGTCGCCCAACGCCACGTCCTCTATCTCGGCGAGATCAACGACTCCCAGCGTCTGGCCTGGGAGAAGTCCATCTCGGTCTTCGACCAAGATCGCGGCGACCAACGCCAGATCGCCCTCTTTCCCGAGGACCGCGCCCCGGCCCCGGGCGGCGCCGAGCCGGTCCTGGTGTGTCTGGAGGGCTTGCGTCTGGAGCGCCCGAGGCAATGGGGCGCGTGTTGGTTGGCCAACGAGTTGTGGGGCACCCTCGGGCTCGACTCCTTCTTCGCTCCCCTGCTTCCCACCAACCGCGAGGGCACCGATTGGGAAAAGGTCCTCCGCATCCTCGCGATCTACCGCCTGCTCGCGCCGGGCTCCGAATGGCGCCTGCACCGCCATTGGTTCGGCACCACCGCGTTGGCCGACTTGCTCGGCGTCGACGCCCGCGCCGCGCAGGACGACACCCTCTACCGGTGCCTAGACCTCGTCCTCGCCCACAAGGAAGCGCTCTTCAAACACCTCCGCCAACGCTGGAGCGATCTCTTCGCGGTCCGCTACGAAATCCTTCTCTACGACCTGACGAGCACTTATTTCGAGTGCGACCAACCCTCCGACCCCGAGGATCCCCGCCGCTTCGGCTATAGCCGTGATCGCCGCGGCGACTGCGTGCAGGTGGTCGTGGCCCTGGTCGTCACGCCCGAGGGACTGCCGCTGGCTTATGAAATGTTTCCCGGCAACACGGCCGACAAGACCACCCTGCGCGGCATGATCAAGACGGTGCGCGAGCGTTATGGCGCGGCCGAGCGGATCTGGGTGATGGACCGGGGAATCCCGACGGAGGAAGTCCTCGGCGAACTGCGCGCCGAGCAGGACTCGCCGGTCCGCTATCTGGTGGGCACGCCCAAGGATCGGCTCAACCGATACGAGGCGCAATTGGCCGGCCTTCCGTGGAAGGAAGTCCGCCCGTGCCTGCGCGTGAAATTGCTGCCCTCGGAAGGCGAGACTTATGTCCTTGCGGAAAGCCAGGACCGCGCGGGCAAGGAACGCGGCATGCGTCGTCGCAAGCTCAAGGCCTACTGGAAGCGATTGGGCGAACTGCGGGAACAGAAGCCGCCGCGCGACGCGCTGCTGCGCAAGCTGGGCGGCGCGCAGGAGCGTGCCGGCCGCTCCGCGAGCAATCTGGTGAGCGTGATCGTCGCCGAGGGCGGCACGCTGAGTTATACTCTGGACCGCGCCCGCATGCGCGCCGTGCGCCGTCGCGAGGGACGCTATTTGCTGCGCACCAATCTGGCGGCCGACGATCCGGAATTGATCTGGCGCTGCTACATGCAGCTTTGCCACGTCGAGGAAGCCTTCCGCACGCTCAAGGGGGATCTAGGATTGAGGCCGATCTTCCACCACAAGGCCGGGCGAATCGAGGCGCACCTCTACGTCGCGTTCCTGGCGTACTGCCTGTCGATCACGCTGCGCCAGCAACTGCGCGCGCTGGCACCGGGACTGATGCCGCGGGTGGTGTTGGAGAAGATGGGGACGATCCAGATGCTGGACGTGTTGGTGCCGACGAGCGACGGGCGCGAGCTGTTGCTGGAGCGGCGGACCGAACCGGAGCGGGACGTGGCACTGCTCCTCCAGCGGTTGGGTCGGACGCTTCCGCCCCAGCCACCGCCGAAGATCCGCACGCCGCCCCCCGCGTCGATGTAGTGGCGAGGTTTTGGCGTCGCCCTCCGCTTCCCAACCACTTGCATCGCTAATCCCAGTGAGTTGCGGAAGTCGGGTTAAACTGCGAGGATGTTAAACTTTGGCGGCCGGCGCGGTTTGCGCTGCCTTCCACGCGCTGGGCGTCAACTGGGCGACCCGGTTGATCGGCCACTCACCCAGCCTGGGCAGGATGTCGAGCAGATAGGTGCGGACGTTGAGGTCCAGCCGGCGACAGGTTTCCACGATCGAGGCGATGGCGGCGATTTTGGGCCCGGCTTCGACACTGCCAATGTGCAGCCAATTCTTGCGGCCCAGGGCCAGTGGACGCATCGCTCCTTCGCACCAGTTGTTGTCGATCTCGACGCGGCCGTCTTCGAGATACTCTTGCCACCGGCTCCACTGTCCCAGCGCGTAGTCGCAGGCTTGGGCCAGCTTCCCGCCCGGGGCGATCGCCTGCCGGATCGCCACCACCCGCTCCTTGAGGGCGGCCATCACCGGCGCGCTCATGGCCTGCCGCAGCGCCCAGCGCTGCTCCGCTCCCAGGTTCCGCTCCCGCGCCTCCTGCTCCACGGCGTAGAGTTGGGCAAAGCGCGTGATGATCTCCGCTGGTCGGGGATCCAACGGCGCCACCTTGGCCGCGTCCACAAAGCCCCGCCGCACATGCGCCCCACAGGCCACGTAGGTGATCCCTGCGCCCAGCTTGTCGTACGCCCCATAGCCGTCGCACTGGAGCTTGCCCCGGAATCCCTGGAGAAACTCCCGCGGCCCCGCCCGCCCACGGCCCAGCTGGAACTCGAAGACCACCCCCCCACCCGGTTGGCTGAACTCCCACAGGAATGCCCGGTGATGGCGCCCGGTCCGTTCCCCGGTCTGACAGGGCATCGTCGTCTCGTCAGCCTGAAGGCGGTCAACGACGATTATTCTTCCCCTTGGCGACAACTATAATTCCCCAGCGTCCCAGAGTTGGTTGATGGTGAGTTTCTGACTTTCGGTGGCGGGTGGAGTGGAGCCGGGAGGGCGCCAGCCCGAACCGGCGGAACGCAACCCGCCACCGAAGGTGGCCTTCACGCCGCCGGGCGGGCCTTGGCTTTCTGCGCGCGCACGCTCTCGCCGTCGAACTCCAGGATCGTCGCGTGATGCACCAGTCGGTCGATCGCCGCCATCGTCGTCAACGGATCCTTGAAGATCTGGTCCCATTTCGAGAACACCAGATTGCTGGTGATCATCACGCTCCGCCGCTCGTAGCGTTCCGCTAAAAACGTGAACAACACTTCCATCTCTTCCCGGTCCTGTTGCACATAGCCGATGTCGTCGAGGCACACGACCGCATACCGGTCGAGCTTCTTGAGCAGCGCTTCGAGCTTCAACGCCTTCCTCGCCTGCAACAACTGCTGCACCAGCCTGAAGGTCGGCGTGAACAGCACCGGGTAGCCGTGCCGCAGCACCAACTCCCGACCCAGCGCCGCCACAAAGTGGCTCTTCCCCCGGCCCGGCAAACCAAACGCGAGCAGGTTCTCGCCCCGCTCAACAAAGCCGCCTTCCAGCAGCGTCGGGAGTTGGCGCCGGAGCTTCACGGGCAAGAGCGTCTCGTCCAGGTTGCCCAGGCTCTTGCCGTCGGGCAGGCCGGATTGCTTGAGCAACCGCGCCACGCGGCGCTGGCGGCGGTCTTCCGCTTCGCTCTCGCAGAGGTATTGCAGGAACTTCCGGTAGCCCCATTGGTTCTGTTCGGCTTGTTGCAGCGTGTCGGCGTAAATGCCCGCCATCGTCGTCAGGCAGAAGCTGCGCAACAGTCCTGGCAGCGGGTCAGGCGACATGGGCCACCTCCGGTGAGAGCAATGTGTCATACCAACTCAGATCCACGGCAGGCTCAGCCAATGCCACCGTCGGCGGCGGGCACAGGGCGCTGCGCAGGCTGGCGGTGCGCCACGGGCCGGTCTGCGGCCCCAACAGCTCGCTCAACAACCCTTCCACCGCGTTGATGCCCAGTTCCGCCGTCAGCTTGAGCAGGCGCAGGTATTCCAGCTCTCCGGGCCGCGCGCCATGATCCCGCACCAGCCGGTCATACGCCCGCCGGTAGGTGCGGCTGGGAAAGAGTTCCTCCCGGTAATGGTAGCGCGCAAAGGCCCCCGGCTTGCGCAGCAGGGCCTCGATCACGTGCCGGTAATCAATCACCGCCGCCTTGCCTGGACTGCGCGGCACTTGCGCGACCGGCTCCGCGCCGTGGTAAACCTCCACCTGTTGTTCGTAAACCCGCGCCCGCAGCCGCCGCCCGATGAACCGGGCCGGCACCGAATACGCCACCCGCCGCACGCGAATAGTGCTGTGACTGCTCACCCGGCATTCCACCTCGTCATACTCGCAGAGTCGCGTGGGCGGCAGTTCGCCCATCACCGCCAACTCTTCCGCCACCTTCGCCACACGCAGGCCGTTGGCCTGGTGCAGCACCCCGGCCAAAAACTGATCGTAAGCCGCTTCGCTGGCGAAGTCCCGCGAGCCGCGCAGCAACAGATGCTGCTCCAGCCGCCGCTTCAAATGCCGGTTATGCGACTCCACATCGCCGTTCTCGTTGGGGCACTGCACATGGATCGTGCGCGGCATCAGCCCATAATGCGCCACCAGCGACAGATAGTCCGGGTTGAACTCCCGTTTGCCCTCGCCGCTGATCTGGTGCGTGGCCGCGCTGCTGTTGTCCGTCTGCAACACCTTGGGCACCTTGCCCAGCCGGAACAACGCCGCCTGCAACCCTGCCCGCAGCGACAACAGCGACTCCGACTGGCACCGCGTCGCCCACTGCCAGTTCGAATACGGCAGCACCGCCTGACACAAGAGATGGTCCAATGGCTGGCCCGCGATCGTGACGCCCAGTTCCTTCGCGTGCGTCCAATCCAACTGCAACACTTCCCCAGGCTGATGCGTCTGGGGAAAAATCACCTCCGGCGCCGGCCCGTGCCTCAACCGCCACTGCCGCACCCGCCGCTGGAAGGTGCGCAACTGCCCCTCCTGCACCTGCTCCGGGTACAGCATCTGCAGATACACGAACAACGCCTTGGCTTCCAGTTCCGGGGCCGCTTGCAAACGCCGTTCCCCTTCGGCCCACACCTGTGCCAGCGGATCAGTTCGCGTCCGCCAGGTTCGCGCCGGCCGTCGATCCAACCGCTCCGGGTCCGCCAGATACTTCCGCGCCGTCTTCCGATCCATCCCCGCCTTCATTGCACTCATGGAAACACTTCCGGTCCGCGCAAACTCACTGACGAGTCGAGCCCGCTGTTGTGGGTTGATCATGCCCCGCCAGTCTGCCCGGTCGGGCCTCCGGCCCGACCCAAAACCCGCGGAGCCTTCCCCAGCACTATGGAATTTTAGTTGTCGTCAGCGGGGAAACCTAGTTGCCGCTATACGATCGACTGATCTTCCCGCGTACGACCGGCCTGCCCCGCCACCGTTGGAGGCTCCGATGCCTGGTCGCTTCGTTCCGATGCCGAACGAGACGGCGAGGGCGTTTGCCGCCTTCCGGATCTACCTCGATCAAGGACGCGACCGGAGCCTGCAACGGGTGGGCGATACCATGGGCATCACGAAGCGTCAGGTCGAAGTCTGGTCGAAGCGGTTCGGCTGGATGGAGCGTGTCCGCGGCATCGAGCTCGCCCTGGCCAACCTGGAGCAAGCCGCCCGGGAACGGCTGGCCGTGGGCAAGGCCGTCGTTTGGGAGCAACGCCATGAAGTCATCCGCCTGGCGGAATGGGAACGGCACAAGATGTTGCTGACCCTCGCTGACCTGGTCATCGACCGCTGGCGGCGCAACCCCAACAAGGCGGGAACCCTGGAAGGGATCGCTCGCGTAATCGAATTAGCTTCCAAGCTTGCCCGGGCGGCCAGCGGGATGGCGCTGGAGCCCCTCATGGAGCCCGCCCCGGCCGTACACTTCGAGGTGAACGTCGCCCTGGACAAAGTGTACGGCCAGCCCCGCCCCGGCGAGGTCGTCGTCGAGGTGAAGCCATGACGCCCTGGCAACGGTACTTCGAGGCCGGCCGGGAAGCGGGCT
>JBBRWR010000217.1:0-6417 GCA_038249085.1 Opitutales bacterium | reverse complement strand
GTGGGGGTCTGGGGTGTTTGTCGCTGGGTTTGTGCTCGGTCCCCCCCGTTCCCCCTTTTGTGTAGGGGCCCCCGCCGGTCAGAGACGTGGCGCTACTCGCAGAGGCAGCACCGTCAGCTGCCAGATGCGCGGCGTCGCCGTCCACCCCGTCATGGCGGTTGACCACCCCGCGGAAAACGTCGTGAGGTAAGGCCGGGATTTCCCAGAGAAGAACATGCGCACCATCAAATGCCTCCTCCTGTCGTCGTTCGTCGGGCTGGGCCTGCAGGCCGCCGCGGCGGGCGAGCCCGGGAGCATCATCCCCGCCGCGGAACGTTCGATCATCCGCGACATTCACCGCGCGGTCATCATTCCCGGCGAGGCGCACCCCGATCTCTGGAACGTGCCCGTGTGCGTCACGGTGCCGGGAGACCCCATCACCTTTTATCTGCGCGTGAACGTCGCCGATCGCCTCGGGAAGGACCAGAGTTTTGGCCGGCACCAGTTCATCTCCACCGATGGACTCCGCACCCTCACCCCGATCGACGATCGCGGTGAGGCCTTCCGCCGCGCCTTTCTCCCGCTCAAATCCGATCTGCCCGACTTTCCCCAAGCCATCGGCCATACGAGCTACTCCCCGCATATCCTGCTCGATGCCACCACCGCCATCAAGGTCTTCACCTTCGTGACCCAAGGTGGGCAGAACGCGGTGACCAGCGCCCGGTGCCGGCTTGAGCACAACACCCTCATCGCCCTCGAGCGCGGCAATGCGCACACGATTCCCGCGTCCAAGCGCGGACTCTACGAACCCCAGGTCGTGCGCTGGCATCATCGCTTCTACATGACGGGGCGCGCCGAGGACCAACGCGGCTACCACCTGAGCAGCGACGACGGCCTCACGTGGTCCGATCCCCAACCCTGGACGTGGGACGACGGCACGGAGGTCCCCATGGATCAGACCATGACCAAACTCCTCTCCCACCCCGGTGGTCTCGTGCTGGTCTACACCCGGATCCGCGATGACAACGCCAAGACCTTCCGCCATCGCGCCCCCCTGCACGTCGCGGATCTTGATCCGACCACCCTGCGCCTTCGGCGTGACACCGAGCGCGTCATCGTGCCCGACAAGGGCATGGCCGTCGGCAACTTTTGGGCCTGGCCCGTCTCATCCAGCGAGACGGTCGTGGTGACCGCCGAGTGGCCCCGCGACAATCGACCCACCAATGGCGACATCTGGTGCTGCACGATCCGCTGGCGCCAGCCCAACACCGATTACACGGCGGACGGACACGAGATTATCCCGGCGCCGTAACGGTGCAGGCGCTGGGCCACCAGGGCGGGCCGCGGGTGGCTGCGCCACGGAAGCGCGCACGGGGTCAGCAATGGTTGATCAGCTTTCACTCGCTCCTCCGCCCGCCTTCAGCGGCGCTGCCACGCCAGCCACTTGGCGAACAGGCCCTGCACGAACGGGGTCAGGCGGGTGCGGTTGTAGAGATCACCCACCTTGCGGATCGCCTCCGCCTGGGTCGGATAGGGGTGGATGGCCGCGCCGACGGTCTTGAGGCCGAGTTTGCCGTTCATCGCGAGCGTGAGTTCGGAGATCAGGTCACCGGCGTGCGCGGCCACGATGGTCGCCCCGAGAATCTCATCGGTGCCTTGGCGCACATGCACCCGCACGAAGCCGTCGGTCTCGCCGTCGAGAATGGCCCGGTCGATCTTGCCGAGTTCCTGCGTGTAGGTGTCGATCGCGATGCCCTGAGCCTCGGCGTCCTGCGCGTAGAGGCCCACGTGCGCGATCTCGGGCGAGGTATAAGTCGACCGTCACACTTCCGGTGATACGGACACCGAAATCGCCGGCCTCGCGGGCCGCCGCCGCCGCCCGGGCCGCGCGAAGCAGGGCCTTCGACGGCACGCAGCCGACGTTGAGGCAGTCGCCGCCGAGCAGGTGTTTTGCCACCAGGGCGACCCGGGCCCCGAGGCCGGCGGCGCGGCGGGGGAGGGAGGAATGATCATGATTTCAAGGGTGGGCCTGCGTGCGCTGGACGAGGGCGCGGCGGGCGATCCGCGTGATGAATACGGTCACGGCCAGCGTGGCCAGGAGACCGATCGCGTAGAGCGCCCACTCCGCGGGGGATTTTTCCTCCCCGGCCGCGCCGATGCGGGCCAGGGCGCCGAGGTACACATACATCACGGTGCCCGGCATCATGCCGATCCACGAGGCGAGGACGTAGTCGCGCAGGCTGACGCGGGTGAGCCCGAAGGCGTAGTTGAGCAGGGTGAAGGGGAAGACCGGTGACAGCCGGGTGAGCCCGACAATCTTCCAGCCTGCCGCGGCCACCGCCCGATCGATGGCGGCGAAGGCCGGGTTGCCCTCGATCTTTTTTGCGACCCACTCCCGCGCGAGGTAGCGCCCGACAAGGCCGGCGGGCTTTTCTTCCCGCAGCGAGTGTAGCTATCCCGAAGGGCCGACGGGGCTGCGTTGGATCTGTAGGCGGGGTGCCCTCACCCCGCATCTCGTGGGTTGGGAAGGCCCAAAGCAGCGGGGTGGGGCACCCCGCCCACATCAGGCAGGACGCCGTTCCGGTTCGCGCCGCTCGGCCGCAAACGCCTCGCGGTGGCGGAGAAAGCGCGCGGTCAGACGGAGGTCGGCGAGCGTCTGCCGGACGGGTCCCTTCGCCGCGAAACGCCGGCCCGAACTGAAGGCGGTGACCGGCAACACCACGGTGGGGCCCAGGCGTTTCAGGCGCCGGGAGAAATCGAGATCCTCGAAGGCGGTCAGGGAGGCGTAGCCGCCCAGCACGGCAAACGCGGTTCGGCGAACGAAGAGCGTTTGATCTCCGAGCAACCAGCCGAAGCGTCGCGCCCGCCAGTCCGCCAGTCGGCAGGTGACGCGGAGGAAGATCGACGGCCGCCGAAAGCGACGCCGATAGACTCCGCCCACGGCATCTGGTCGGTCTGCGAGGGCGTGGCGCAAGGCCTCAAGCCAGAGAGCGGGCAGGAGGGTGTCGGCGTGGAGAAAGACGAGCACGTCGCCGCGCGCGACCTGCGCCCCGTGGTTCATCTGGGCGGCGCGCTGGCGGACGGGTGCAGTCAGTACGTTCGCGCCGAGGGACCGGGCGATCGCAGTGGAATCATCGGTGCTGCCGGCGTCGACGACGATCACTTCCGCCGCGTGGCCGGCGGCGAGTACCGGCGCGAGGCACGAGGGCAGGTTGGCCGCCTCGTTCCACACCGGCACGATCACGCTGACGCTGGCGGCGGGCGTCGGGGCGGTTCGCGGGGCGGCGGGTTCGGGAATCATGCGAGGGCCGGGAAAGGGTGAGCCAGGGCGCGGCCGTGGCAATCGTGACCCGCGGCGGAAAGTTGGCCGCGGTCCCTGCTTCGCGTCAGGCAGGGGCGGCTTGAGGCCGCGGGGGTTCGGGGAAATCGCGGGGTAATGACAACCGCTTTTGATTTCCGGAATGTAGGGCGTCACCTTGGTGACGCCTTCTCGCCCGAGAGGCGCGGACCAAGGTCCGGCCCTACAAAATACAATCATTTCAAGCCGTCGGGGTAAACCCGCTCCTTTCCATCGGCGACGCAGGGGTAGGGCGGCGAGTCCCTTCGCCGCCGCAGGATCGGGATGAAACTCGGTCGGTGACCGCGGCGCGGAGCGGAGTCCGCGCCCCCCCAGGAATCTAAAACCCAAAGGCGTGCCGCGCACCCTCAGCGCCGGATCTTGGCCTTCAGGTCGCTCGACGGGCAGGCGCAATCCCCGCCGCAGCCCGGCTTCTTCTTTTTCGCGGCAAAATGCCAGACCAACCCCGCCGCCGCGATCGCGACGAAGACCAGGGCGAGGTAGCTCTGCACTGCGGGACTCATGCCAGCAGCCAATCGTACCCGCCCGCAGAGTCAACGGAGGGCGCGAGAATTCCCGCGGGCGCCGCTCCGAGTTGACGGTGGCATTGAGCCCGGTCCTCCCCGCCAGTCTGCGACTGGCGCCCGCCGGTCAGAGAGGCGGCGCTACTCGCAGAGGCATCACCGCCAAAGAACAGATGTGCCTGATTCCCGCGGCGTGGGACCGGTCGGTTTGACTTTGCCGCGGGACGGACGGACGGATGTCCGGCGGTGGGCCGCACTTCGCCCGGAGTTCGCCCGCCCGCCTGGGTCATGATTTCTTCCACCGACATTGCCTCCTTTCGATTGCCGATCGCCGTCGGGGTGCTCCTGCTGCTGCTCGGCTGGGAAGTGGCGCGGCCGTTCTTCGCCAACTTCACCCGGGGCACCGGCGCCTGGCGGCGGCGCGGGCTCAACGCGGCGGTCAACCTGGGCCTCGGCACCGTCAACGCCCTGGTGATCTCCGTCGGGTTTGTCGGGCTCTGGGCGGCGACGATGGCGTGGGCGGAGGCGCACCACTTCGGACTCTTGTGGTGGCTGCCGGTGGGTGGGATCGGGCGCGGGGTGCTGGCGATCCTGCTCCTCGACGCCTGGACCTATGAGTGGCACCGCCTCAACCACGCCTTCCCGCTGCTGTGGCGGTTTCACCGTCTGCATCATGCGGATCGCGAGATGAACGTCACCACCGCCAACCGCTTTCACCTCGTGGAGATCGTGCTATCGTCCACGCTGCGGCTGCCGCTGTTCGCGCTGCTGGGCGTGCGGATTGAGGAACTGGCCCTCTACGACACGCTGCTGTTTGCCGTGGTGCAGTTTCAACATGCCAATATCGGATTGCCGGAGTGGCTGGATCGCGGGCTCCGCTGGGTGATCGTGACCCCGCACCTGCACAAGGTGCATCACTCGGTGGTGCGGGCCGAGGCGAACTCGAATTACAGTTCCCTCTTCTCCTGGTGGGATCGGATCTTTCGGACGCTGCGACTTTCCCCCAATCCCCGCGCCATTGCCTTCGGGGTGGACGACGAGCCGCCGCGCTGAGCCGGGGCGCAACGGGCAGCGGGGCAAAGGGCGCTGACGGGGCCGTTCGGGGAGTCGCGTTCGCAAGAATTTCGGAAATCGAGAATCGAGTATCGATCATCGGGCATCTGGGATTTCAATCCGGTCGTGCTGTCCGATGGTCCTTCCGCATGACCGATTCCAGATGGCGGATGACCGACGGCTTGAGCTGATTGGATTTTGTAGGGCCGGACCTTGGTCCGCGCCTCTCGAGCGAAACGGCGTCACCAAGGTGACGCCCTACAGTCGTATCCTGATCCAGATGACGGCGCAGGCTCTCCAGGTCGTCGATGTCCTCTTTCACCGGCAACACGTGGTGCGACAGGCCGCACGCCGCAATCCGCTCCAGGGTCTGCTGCCACACCGCTGCAGAGCTCCAGGTGATGCCGGCGAAGAGTTGCGGGGCGGGCCGGCGCAGGCCGATGAGATAGTAGCCGCCGTCCGCCGCCGGGCCGAGCACCACATCGGTCTGACGCAGGCGCCGCGCCGCCTCGGTGAGGCAGGCGCCATCCACACCGGGGCAGTCCGCACCGATGGCGATGAGGTGGGTGCCGCCGCGGCGGAAGCCGCGGGCAAAGGCATGCGTGAGGCGCGCCCCGAGATCGCCCCCGGATTGCACGCAGTAATGATGATGGGGGCCGAGCCAGGCCCGCATCCCGGCCCCGGCCCCGCGCGGCGCATAGTGCACTTCGATCCGAAAATTTCCGGGCACATCCCGCAACTGGCGCTCGGCCAAAAGGCGGTAGATCCTCGTCGCCTGGTCGTGGCCCACCTCCCGGCCCAGGCGCGTCTTCACCGTGCCCGGGCGCGGGGCTTTCAGCATGGCCAGCACGACCGGTCGGACTGGAGGAAGGGAGGCCACGGGTGGCTCAAAAGAGGCGCTTGAACCAGCCCGGGGCGTACGCCGTCCCGTGGCCCCCGGCATCATTCAGGCCCCAGTGATAATCCTGATACGTCACGCGGAATTCGCCCCGCCGGAAGAAATCAGCCGACGCGGCCGGACCGAACGCCGCCAGCACCTGGGGCAATGCGCCGGCGCCAGTGAAGTCGTCCTTGAACCACTTGAAGATGGCCGACACTGCCACCGTGTTGGCGTTGGAATCGTAGCGGTTCAGGTCGTCGCGGTCGAGCCAGGCCCGGTAGGCGCGCTCCGTGAGGGCGGCGAGATTGGCCGCGGTGTAGGTCACGAGTCCGCGATCGTTGACATACTTTTTCAGCAGCGAGTCCCACGGGGCCGCGTCGATACCGGCCGGGATCCGCACGGTCGGAGCGGCGAGGGCGGACGCGGCCGGGAGGATTCCGGTCGCGAGGACGATCAGGGCAGGCAGGAGGCGCAGGAGGTTCATGGGCGGCGAAAGGGAGCCGCTAGCCGGGAAATTTCACCCTCTCCTCTGCTGGCAGCCCACAGCGTGGGCGGACACATACCGTGTACGCGGAGCCAGCAATCATTCCCCGGCTAAGGCAAAACCGCCAAGCGGTTTTGCTTTTAGCCCGCATGAACTCGAG
>JBBRWR010000216.1:0-6530 GCA_038249085.1 Opitutales bacterium | reverse complement strand
CTTTCGTTCCGGCCCACAGGTTCGCCGCCGGTTGCTCCCCACCCCGCCTCGCGGCGACGCAGTTACCTTTGGCTTCCGCTGCCCATACCAACAGCGGGATTCGACTTTCACGTTCTGATTTCATACATGTGATAACGCACTGGGACGGCGATAGCCGCCGGGCACCGCGCGGAGGGGGTTATCGGCCTGGCGCGCACACCGGACGCCCCCGAGTGAGCGAGGACGGACGCGCGAAGGTAGCCCAACCCGCCCCATCCCCAGCCGGATTGGAGCAGTTGAATCTCCACCTTTCGGGATACGTTTCACCCACAGATTCCGCTACAGTGCCGTATTTATTGAAGTCGGATTCGAAGGGGAACAGGGGTGGCATCGCGGCCAGAGGTATCGCTTGGGTATTCCGCGGGCAATACCTGACTCACCGACCCAACGACAGCTTGCGCTAAGATGAGTGGATCGACTCCGTTCGAGCCCGGTTACGCTTGTGCCGTTTGCCTGAATCCCGGTTGACGTGTGAGCCGCTCTGCTTGGAGTCACGGCGTGACGATTTTCCGCAAACAACTCGAGACTTGGCGCCGCCAACGGGACGCTGCCGCTTACGCGAAGGTCTTCCACGCGGAGAGTCGTGCGCGCGTCGCGCAACTCGCGGACTCCGGCCAAGGGCAGGTTGCCTTGCGGGAAAACCTCGCGCTGATGGGGATCGACACCGGGAAAGCCGAGCGTCCGCGTTTGGTGACAATCGGCGGCGTCCGCTTTTGAGCGATCCCACGTAGCCGTTCAGCCCCCTTTGGGGGACTGGTGTGGCCTTCGCGTTGTTTCGGCGGGTTTTGCTTGCGCGAGTCGCCATTTTGGCGACACTCATCGCGCCTTAATGCGACTCATCACCGTCAAGCGCCTTCGCGAATATGCCGAACTTCATCCGACCATCGCCAGCACGTTGGCTCATTGGACTGAACTCATGCTACGGGGCGAATTCGCCAATCTCGTCGAACTGCGTCGCGTGCTCCCGACAGCTGACCAAGTCAGGGTTAAGAGCGGGCGCACGGTAACGATTTTCAACATCACGAACCACTACCGGCTCATTACTGCCGTCCATTACAACCACCAGATTGCTTACATCCTCCTCCTTTTAACGCACAACGAATACGACCAAGGCCACTGGAAAAAGAACTTATGAAGACCGCGCGCAAATTGACTTTCGACCGGCTGCCGACCACCTTCGACAGCCTCATCAAACTGCATCCGCCTCGTCCGATCCATGACGACGTGGGCTACAAGAACACCGTGGAGATCGTGGACGCGTTGGCCGGCCACCCGTTGAACCGCGACCAAGACGATTACCTCCTGCTCCTTGCGGGGCTCGTCGAGCGTTACGAGGCTGACACGCTCCCGAAGCGCCCCCGCGTCAGCGGGCTCGATATGCTGCGCTACGTTCTCGACGAAAACAGTCTGGGCGGCGACGACCTGGCTACGATCATCGATGTGGATCGGTCGGTGGCCTTTCGGATTCTCAAAGGCGAGCGTGGGTTGACGACCGGCCACATCAAGGCGCTCTGCGAGCGATTCGGCGTGCCGGCGGACGTTCTCATCCGTTAGATCGCCTGTGATGAATCAATCCCCCCGCGGGCATTCCGATCCATTTCCCGCCCGAAACGGGTCGCGTTTGTGTGAGAACTGTTAGTTTTTTCCGCTCTCCCTCGTAAAAGTGCGCCCCGTGGGGGCGCCAACATGCGGTTGGTATCGTCAGCCTACCGGCTCGTCGTCTAAATAGGGGCGCGGCTGCTCTCATCTGCCCCTTATTCGCCGTGGATAATCTCCGGCAAACTGGGCGCCGTCATGAGCAACCCAGATCCATCCCATACGGGTAACCTGAAACTCGCGCTCTCGCGCGAAGAAGCCGCGCACGCCATCGGCGTCAGCACGATCACCGTCGACCGCCTCACGAAGCGCGGTCTTCTCCGCCCCTCCCGGGCGACCCGCCGGCCTCTTTTTCCTGTTTGGGAAATCGAGCGTTTTCTGCGTGATTCCTGCCTTGCCGTCGGCAAGAAGAAATAAGCCCGTCCGGCCATGCCCTCCCAACCCAAGAAACGTGTCCCCCTGCCGGAAAAGGCCGACGAACTGGCCGCCCTCCTGCACGAACTCAGTCTGCACGACGACGCGTCGGAACTGCGGCACTTCGCCGAATTGTGCCGCACCTCGCTGCGCGTCCGCACCTGGCTCTTCGGCCGGTTCGCCCAGGAGCCCGAAACACAGGCCAGGTTCCGGGCGTTCCTCCGCGATCCGGCCAGCTCCCCGGAAGGGCTCTGGTCCCCGATCCTGGAAGGCGAAGTCGCGTCAACCCCGCCGGCAGTTCCCGCCACGGACGGCCCCTTCGGCGGACTTTCGGAAGCTGCCGTGTGGGTGCTGATCAAGCTGTACCAAGCCGGGCGGATCAACGTCCTGACGTTCCTCCTGGTTCGGGTTTGGCGCCAGCTTGCTGGCGCCAACCGGCCCCCGCCGCCCGCCCTTTGGCGGGCCACCCTCGACCACTGGGCGGCCCTCGTCAGCGAAGGCGACGGACGCATCCTCCGTGACGTTCGGCATGCCGTGGCCTTCTTCAACGAACGACCCGGCGAAGTCCCGGGTGGCGCGGACTCCGAATCGGACGTGTGGAAGGTTCACCTGCTCCTCCCCATTTTGGACCACCCGGAGCCGTGCTACCGCGCCAGCGATCTTTACGCCGTCCTCCCGGAGAAATGCCGGAGGATCCGGCGGAACGGCAACCCGTTTGTCGACCGCCGCGAGATCCGCCGCTTCTGCGAGAAACACGGCATCCGGCGCGACCAACGGGCGGGCCGGCGTCCGCAGTCCGAGCCGTGAGATTCCGGTCTCCGCCGCGCCGCCCGCGCCGCCGGTAACCGCCGCCCGAGGCGACCGTCAACGCGGGACCGGAGCGGCGGTCCCTGCGCGCGGCCGGGCCGCCGGCCGGACCCGTTTCCGCCCGGCCCTGCGGCGAAATAACGACTCCGGAGCACTCCGGATAAGGCCAGACGGTCAGCCCAAATCATCCGGAGGTATCCGGAATAGCAATTCACCTTACCTTTTAGTTAAGGGGTAAAGTGTCCACAAATCAGGAAAAGCAGGGTGCTTTTCCCGAACCCCCCTGGAGCCCATGATCACCCCCAGTGCCCAGACGAGTTTAACCAACGCGCGACGATATTTTCGCGAGCATTTGCGGGTAGGCGACTACCACACCGAAGGCAAAGCGATCGAAGGCTTGTGGTGCGGCGAAGGCGCGGAGCGGCTGGGCCTGCAAGGCCCGGTGCGCGAAGCCGAGTTTCTGGCGCTCTGCGACGGAAACCACCCCTCGACCGGAGAGACCCTGACCCTGCGTCGCAACACGACGCGGAAGGATCGGGGCGGGGATCAGGCCAACCTACGCCCCGCGCGACACCCTGGCGGCGGAAAAGGGCATTCCGGACACCTATCAAGCCGGCGACGTGCTGCACATCCTGCGCAAGTACAGCGCACTCGAACGCGGCGACCTGGTGACAGTCGAAAGCGTGGCGGCGGATGCCCTGACCTTGGTGGCCGCCAGCGGGCAGCGCCGGCGCGTGTCTCTGAAACAATCCGCCCGCTGGGAAATTCTCGACCGGCATGAGGTCACCGCGGGCATCGGCAGTGTGCTGCAACTCCGGGCGAACGGCGTGAGCCGGGACGGCCGCAAGTGCTGCAACGGCGAACTCGTCACGATCCGGTCGTTCCATGAGGACGGTTCGATCGGCGTCGGCGACGCCGACGAAGAGGAGAAAATCCTCTGGCCGGATCAGCGCGTCCTGCAGCTGGGGTACGCCGTCACGTCGTTCGGCTCGCAGGGCAAGACGGTCGACGCAGTCCTCCTCGCGGACGCCGGCGTGGCAGCCGCCTCGCACCGGAAGGAATGGTACGTGTCGATTTCCCGGGCCCGGCGCCGAATTGCCGTTTACACGGACAGCGTCGAGGGCCTCGCGTCGCGCATCGGCGCCAGCGGCGAACGCCTGCTCGGCATCGAACTCGTGCCGGAGGTCCGGCAGCTCGTGGGCCTCGGCCTGCGGGCGCAGATTCACGATTCCATCCACCGCGCCCAGCGCCTCGTCGCGGCGGTCGGCGCCCGATTCCGCCCATGAACTCAACCGCCACCCTCCGCGGCTGGATCGAGTCGAACGGCGGGCACGCGGTCCTTGCGTCGACGCTCTCCGCCGTCATATTTTCGACCAAACTCGTTCCCGACTGGTCATCCACCACAAGCATCAAAGGCCGTTTTCCCCATGACCTTGCGTCATTCACTCAAGACCTCGGGTCTTCCTTTGACAGCCTCACTAACCGTGAAGCCCGTTTCGTCGAGGGGATCAAGAACCATGACTCCCTCTGAGATTCAGGAACTGCGGCGCACGGTTTTATCCGCCCTGCTCTCGGATGATCCTACGGAAGACAAGGCGCTCTTTGTCCTGCCGTCGGAGGACATGCCACTGTCCGAGGCAAAGACTCGCCGAAATTTGGTGCAGTCGATCGTCTGACCGCGGCTGGTTTTGACGAAAAGTAAGGTTGGCTGCGGCGCGATGCCCTCGCACGGGCGCATCCCCGATCGAGTCATTCCGCCGCCGTGCGCGTGGCCGCACCCGGTGTTTTCCCGGCGGCGCTTCCTCGATTGTTATTCCGGGTCGGCGCGGAGTCGTCGGGACGCCAGGCGCGGAGCGCGACCGGACGCCGCCGCGTGCTCGCCTCCGGCGGCCAGCGGAGGTGGCCGGGCGGGCGGAGCAACGCCGCGCTCCCGACGTCTTCGCGCCGACTCCTCCGGTCGATCCGCCCGGCAAGTCCACGGTTCGGCGCGAGCGCAGCGAACGGCGAGAAGAACCATGCTGCTGCGCGTCAGGACACGATCCGATTCAGCGCTGGCACCGACAGTTGGCCGCCATGAAATGGACGTTTCCGACTTAAATCTGACTCTCCTTTGTGCCAGATAGAAGCGACCGCCAGGCATTCCCAGATAGCACCCTAATTTAATTCCATAAAGAAATGCCTCGGGACTTAAATCTGACGCTTTGGGTGCTAACCGAAAAATACTGGCGGAGAGGGAGGGATTCGAACCCTTTTTCTATCGCGAAGCTAAGCTGCTAAGAAACACGGACTTGATTGATGATTAGTGGCTTAGATGCGAGAAAACTCAGGCAGCTATTTGCAGGAAAGTGAAGCAAAAACGCTGATTTTTGGCAACCTGGTGGCAACCTACACACAGTGCTTCCCGATTCGGATGCACCCATTCCAAGCGCTTGAGGATACGCATCACCGAACCGTCAGCACGCGCATCCGTTGCGATCAAACTGCGCCCCAGGATGAGGGCCAAAATCAGACCGAAGGTGATCAGTGTTGCGCCCAGATAGATTAAACGTGGGTGTCAGCGGCGCGGCTGCAATGACGCGAGATGCAAGAACCCTATTGCGGAAATGCAATGACTCTCTTGCACGTCGGGCATGGAAGGCGGTTGGTGATTGCGCAGATCACGACCGGCGCCCAGAGCGCCCCCGATCAACTCCAAGTATTCCGTCGCGCGATCCAAATTGGTGTCGATTGCCGGTGCAACGCGTCTGTTACCCGCTGCTGAGTTGAACGTTTTCTCTTGGCCGCCCTTCTTATGGCGCAGTCGTCGTTGGCGACATTGCTCGGGAGGAGGCCGAAGGCACGGCCGAGATCTGGGCCAGCTGGGCGTTCCCGGCGTCGGTTAAGCGATACCGCTGAAGGCGGCTGTTGGGTTTGGCGGGCAGAGTGTAGGCAATCAGGCCGGCCTCTCTCAGTCGCTGGATCTGTTTCTTGAGTTCACCGGAAACGGTCTTGTGCCCCAAGTGTGCGGCAATTGCCGCCCGGCCCAGTTCTCTTTTTTCCAATGCGAAAACGACTCGGGCCGCCAGCAATGATCCTAGTTGCGACTCTGGCCGCGACTCTGGCCGTGACTCTGGCCGTGAATCCGGCCCGATTGGGTCGGATGCTGCTCCCGCGGATAGCGCCGGAAAGGAAAACTCCACCCAGAGCCCAGACGGCTCGTAACGCAACCGTGGCTCGGGGGTGCTGGCGATGCGGCATGCCTCCAGAATCCGTTCGATCCCGCGACCCCAGGCCTCGATCATGCCCGCACGAAAAAAAGCGTTGGCGACATCCGGGTTGAAGGGCTGCGAAGGATGTTTGCCCTTCAGTTTGGCCACGGTCCAGTCGAGCGGCAGCTCACCGGGGTTCCACAGCATCAGCTTGGCGGGATAAACACTGATCTGAATCGGTGTCCCCAAGGAATAATCCTTGTGGATGATGGCGTTGAGTACCGATTCGCGCAGGGCGGCCTCGGGCACCGGTAACGTCTCGAACCGTTGGATGCCCTGGTAGCTCAGCCCTGCCTGGAGGTACTTCGTGAGCAGCAGGTCCATCGTTTGGGTCACCTGCGTGAAGAGGTCGCCGTGGATCTCGTCGTGGTAGAGCAAATCCGTATTTGTGCGGAAGAACCCGATCTTCACATACGCCGCGGTGAT
>JBBRWR010000215.1:0-6709 GCA_038249085.1 Opitutales bacterium | reverse complement strand
CCCCCCCCCCCCCCCCCCCCCCCCCCCCCCCCCCGCCCTCCGAAGAATCGTGCCGCGGGCACCTTTTTCGACGCTTCTTAGGAACGGATTCTTCGTCGAATATTGTGGGGCGGGCGCACAAGGTCGCCTGTTGTGCGTTGCTCGCACAATTGCCTGGTGGTGGCGCGGGCGGAGCCAATGGAGCGGCGGTTGCCAACCGCCGAAGGCGCTTGGCAAGCGCCCCTCACCCCAAACCGTCAGAGGCGCGCTGAGTTTGCCGCCGTGCGCACACCCGAACCGGCCCGCTGACTGGGCTTCGAGAATCGTCGCAGCATTCGTGCCGGGTTGGCAAGGCCCGGCTCCCTCTTCCCCAGCCGCGTCAATCCGCGCGAGCAGAGATGTCGTGCTGAAGCCCGCGAGTACCGAAGTCGATGGAATGCGCATTCGTTTGCCGCTGGTCTTGCGCGTGAAATCGTGCTCCCTCCTTCCGACCGGTCCGCTCCGCGGCAGTATCCGCCGGGCAAATCCGGCCAGGACTGCCGGACCGACTCCGGCGAGGGTGCCTCGCTCACAATTGAGGAGCGCCGGCAGGTGGCTGAGCGCTGGATCGCCGTCGCTCCGCCGGGCCTGCGGGTCATCGTGCATGTGGGGCCCACCTGCCTCCAGGACTGTCGGGCACTCGCGGAGCATGCGCAGCTCAGCGGCGCCGACAGCATTGCCTGCATGGCCCCGTACTGTTTCAAACCGGCGGGCGTGGCGGAGTTGGAGGAGTGGTGCGCCTAGGTGGCGGCCACGGCGCCGATGCTGCCCTTCTACTATTGCCATATGCCGTCGATGACGGGTCCCGATGTGCCGGTGGCGAAGTTTCTGGCGACGGCGTCCAAACGGATTCCCAATCTCGCCGGCATCAAATTTACGTTCGATGACCTCGATGATTTCAGCCGCTGTCTGACGTTTGACGGAGGGCGCCGCGCCGGCAGCGACTGCAGTGCGACCCGGCCGCCGCTCGCCAACCCGACCACCGGGCAGACAAAGGCCTTGCGGACGCGGCTCGATACTCTCGGTTGCCTGCCCGGCCCGGATCGGGCGACTTGATCCCGGTCGCGCGGTCGACGCCGGTTGTCCCGCGCCCTTGAGGTTCCAAAAAAGAGCCAGAAAATTCGTGTTTCACTTCACACGGTGGGAACCACGTTGGCGGCGTCCCCGGCGAACGGGTTGCGTTGCGCCGGTCCCCTGCCGTTAAACCCAAATCGTCCCGTCATGAATAACCCAGTGCATCACCCTTTAGTTCACTCCGTTCCTCGCTTTAAGCCTGCACTCGGCGCAGTGCTATTCGCCTTGTGTCTTCTCCCTCTTGGTTCGCCCGCCCAGCCGGCGAGCGCCGGCGCGATCGAGGGCCGCGTCTTCAACGCCTCCGGCGGCGTCGCCCTGCGCAATGCCGTCGTCACCCTCGAAGCCTCAGGGCAACAGGCGGTCACGGACGACGACGGCTTCTTCGTGTTCACCACCGTCCCGGCGGGCCCGGCGCAGATTGGTGTCAGTTATCTCGGATTTGCCCCGCAGACCGCCACGCTGGCCGTTCCGGCCGGCGGCAGGGTTTCGCGCAATTTCGACCTCGCCCTGCTCCAGCCGGATGAGCCGGTGAAACTGTCGACCTTCACCGTGCTCGCCGATCGGGAGATGAGCGCACAGGCGATCTCGCTCAACGAACGTCGCCTCGCCCCGAACATCAAGAACGTGGTGGCCTACGACGAGTTCGGCGACCGCAGCGCGGAGAACATCGGCGATTTTCTGCGTTTCCTGCCGGGCGTCGGCATCGACGAGCCGGCCCAGATCGCGCAGTCCGTCACCTTGCGCGGCCTGCCGGCCAGCAACACCGGCATCCAAATCGATGGCGCCGACGTCGCCAGTGCGCGGGGCAACAGCCGCGAACAATCGTTGCTCGACATCCCCGTGGGCAACGTGTCCCGCGTCGAGGTGACCAAGGTGCCCACGGCCGATCAGCCCGCCAACAGCCTCGGCGGTTCGTTGAACATCATCCGCAAGTCCGGCTTCGAATCGAAGCGCCGGGTGATCACCTTCCAATCCTACTTCATCCTCGACCAACGCCAGTTGTCGCTGGGCGGTGGACCGCGCGGCCCCAGCAGCGACTTGAGCCCGAAGTTCCAGGAGCCTTCAATTGAGGTCAGCGCGCTCCTGCCCCTCACCCCGCGGGTCGCCGTCAGCGCCTCCGCTTCGCGCACGTGGCGCCTCAAGCCGATGGAACGCGACGACTACCTCGACACGCAGGGTGACTGGAACTTCGTCAACGGCTATCAGCGCCTCAGCACCTGGCAGAGCCTTTCCCAGGTGCTGCGCACCTGGTCGGTGCAACTCGGCACGGACATCAAGGTCACCGCTCAGGACACTCTCTCCGCCAACGTCCAGTATCGCAATATCTCGAACAACATCATGCGCGTGGATTTTGTCGCCAACTACGGGGCCGGCGCGACCGGCGATCGCACCTTCACCCAGGGCAGTGCCGCCAGTAACGGCAGCATCACCCAGATGGGCGGCACGAACCAGGCGACCGGTGCCGACACGGTGCACACCACGCTCAGGTACCTCCACCGCGGCCGCGACTGGAAGGTCGACGGCTTTGGCGCCTACTCCATCTCCCAGTCCTACCTCGACGATCTTGACGACGGGCATTTCAACACCGTCAGTTCCGCCCTCACCGGCCTCGTGCTCCGCGGCGAGGGGATCGGCGAGACCAACGACCCGATCCCCGTGCGTTACAGCGCCACGCGCGCGGGCGCCGCCGTCGACGTTTACCGGGGGTCCAACTTCGTCCTCGGCAACCCCACCTCCGCCCAGAACGAGGCTCGGACGGGCAAGTACACGCTGCGCCTGGATTGCACACGGGACTTCGGCGGCAGCCTGCCTTTCACGCTGAAAACGGGCGCGCTGATCGACCGCATGGTGCGCGATCGCCGCGGCTACAGCCGGACCTGGACGTTCACGCCGAACGGCTCGACGAGCGCCGCCGCGCGCTCGGTCGCCAACTTCGACGTGCTGGATGCCGGCTTCAACGCCGATGCTCCGACGATCTTTGGCCACCCGATGGACTGGATCAGCGTCGCCAAGGTTTACGCGCTCTACCGCCAGCATCCGGAGTGGTTCGTGCGCAATCCTGCCACCGAGCACCAGAACCGGGTGACCAGCTCCAGCCGGTTGATCGAAACCGTTTCTGCCGGTTACGTGCGCGGCGACCTCCGGCTGCTCGATCGCCGGCTCTGGCTCAGCGGGGGCGTGCGCTTCGAGCAGACCGAAGACGATGGCGAGGGCGCGCTCAACGATCCTTCGCGCCAATATGTCCGCGATGCCGGCAACCACCTCGTGCTCGGCTCCAACGGCCAGCCCGTCCTGCTCACGACCGATCCGCTCGAGCGCGCCCGGCTGCGCTACGTCGAGCGCGGTGCCCGGGCGGACCGCCGCTATGGCGATTGGTTTCCCAGCGTCAACGCCAGCTACCACCTCACCGAAAATCTGGTGGTGCGCGCCGCCTATGCCCGCACCCTCGGCCGGCCCGACTACAACTTCATCGTGCCAGGTGCCACCTTCAGCGAACCGACCGCGGCCCAGCCGACGATCACCGTCAGCAACACCGGCCTGAAGCCCTGGACCGGCGACAACTTCGATCTCTCGCTCGAATCCTACCAGTTCAAGGGCGGCTCCGGCTCCGCCGGGGTGTTTCGGAAGAAAATCAAGGACTTCTTCGGCGGCGCGGTGACGGACGCCACCCCCGAGTTGCTGGCGCGTTACGGGCTGCCGAACGACCCGCTCTACCTGAACTACAACCTCTCGACCCAGATCAACGCCGGGGACGCCACGATCACGGGCTACGAATTCGCCTACAGCCAGGCGCTGACGTTCCTGCCCCACTGGGCCCGCGGGCTTCAGGGGTTCGGCAGCTTCACCCGGCTCGAACTCGAGGGCAGTTCCCTGGCCGACTTCACTGGGTATTCGCCGAAAAACTACGCCGGCGGCATCAATCTCGTCCGACCGCGCTACTACGTGAAGTTCACCGTCACCTACCAGGGGGTGACACGCGGTCCCTTCATCACGCCCAGCGCCGCCAACGGGATTCCCACCGATACCTACACCTATCAGGGCAAACGGCTCCGCTACGGGATCAACGTGCAGTACAGCCTTTCCCGGGCCCTCAGTCTCTATGGTTCGATCGCCAACGTGGGCGGCTTCATCGGCGGCAACCTGCGCTACTCGCCCAGCACGCCGGCCTTCATGAAGGAACGGCGCCGCCAGGAATTCCCCGCAACCGTGCAGTTCGGCCTCAAGGGCCGTTACTGAGTTTCCGCCCATCCCGCCGCCCTCCGCCTCAGACGCCGCGCCCATGAATTCATTCCTCCCGCGCCGGCCGGTTGGGTTTTCTCCCGCGATGCTCGGCCTGGCGCTCGCGCTCGCCGGGGCGGCGTCGGCCGCCGCTCCGTTCCTCGAACGGGTCGACCTCTTCGCGGAGAACACCAACGGCTTCGTTTCCTACCGGATCCCCGGCCTCGTCGTCACCGCGCGCGGTACGGTGCTCGCCTACTGCGAGGCGCGGAAACTATCCGGCTACGACTGGGGCGAAATCGAGGTCCACCTGCGCCGCAGCACCGACGGCGGACGGACGTTGGACGCGCCGCACCAGATCGCCCACCTCGGACCGCGCCTGCCGCGCAATCCCGTGCTCTACGAAGGTGCACCGCTGAAGAACGTCGGCGGTCCCACCGAGCAGACCGTGAACAATCCAGTGGCCATCGCCGCCCGCGACGGCACGGTGCATTTTCTCTACTGCGTCGAGTACCTGCGCTGCTTTTACCTGCGCAGCACCGACGATGGCATCACGTGGAGTCGCCCGGTGGAAATCACCGCGGCCTTCGAGCCGTTCCGCCCCGACTGGCCCTGGCGCGTGCTCGCCACCGGTCCCGGCCACGGCATCGAATTGCAGTCGGGCCGACTCGTCGTGCCGGTGTGGATCGCGACCGCGCAGGGCAGCCCGCACGGCCACGGGGTCGGAGCCACGATCTACAGCGACGACCGGGGCGCGACCTGGCAGAGCGGCGAGATCGCCGTCCCCAACGACGAAGCCACACCCGGTCCAAGTGAGACCATCGCCACCGAACTCGGCGATGGCCGCGTGATGCTGCTCGCGCGGACGCACGCCGCGGCCAACCGCAAGGTTGCGGTCTTCAGTCCCGACGGCGCCACGGGCTGGAGCAAGCCAGCCTTCGTCGATGCGCTGCTCGAACCGGTGTGCATGTCCGGCCTCCTCACGCTGCCCGATGCGCAGGGCCGGCCGACGGCGCGCGTGCTGCACTCCAACCCTGACACCCTCGATCTCGTCGCCCGCCGGGCGAAACCCGGCGAGCGACGCGACCGCAAGAATCTCACCATCAAGTTCAGCCCCGACCATGGCCACTCCTGGCCGGTGAGCCGCGTGCTCGAACCGGGCCCGAGCGCCTACAGCGATCTCGCGGTGCTGCCGGACGGCACGATTCTGTGCTTCTACGAAAGCGGCCGCCCCGGGGCCCGGCGTCCGGGCTCGAAGCGGGAGGATTGGCCTTACGCCCGCCTCACCCTCGCCCGCTGCAATCTCGAATGGCTGGGCGACGCCAGCCTCGCCGCGGCATCGGCGTCGGCCACTCGAAACTGACCCGTCATGCACTTCCTCCTTTTCGCCCTCCTCGCGCTCTTGGCTGCGCCTTCCGCCGCTGCGGCTACCGCCAATTCCGTGCCCGTGCGGCCCAACGTCCTCTTCGTCGCGTTCGACGACCTGCGCGTGAACCTCGGCTGCTACCCCGATGGCCAGGTCGCCGCCGCCGCCGCCGCCGTCGCCGCGCTGGAGGGCTTGGCCGCCGCGGGCCGCCGCCAGCCCTTCTTCCTCGCCGTCGGTCTCCGCAAGCCGCACCTGCCGTTCTCCGCGCCCAAGCGCTACTGGGACCTGCACGACCCCGCGCGGATTCCTCCGCTCACCCATGCCGCCGCCCCGCGCGGCGCCCCGGCGCTGGCGCTCCACGAGTCGGAAAACCTCGCCGACCACCCCGGCGAGGCCGGCCGGCTCCGCGAACTTTCCGCCCTGCTGCCGCCGGCGGTGCGGCGTCCATGATGGGGCCTGCCTCCTTTCTCTCATGAACATTCGGAAAACCAACGGCCTTATCGCCGCTCCCTTCACTCCCATGCGCGGCGACGGCGCGATCAATTTCGACGCCATCGGCGCCTACGCGGCCTGGCTGCACCGCAGCGGCGTGGTCGGCGCCTTCATCTGTGGCACGACGGGCGAGGGCGCCTCGCTCACGTTCGAGGAGCGCCAGCAGGTGGCTGAGCGCTGAATCGCCGTGGCCCCGGCGGGCCCGCAGGTCATCGGGCATGTGGGGCACACCTGCCTCGCCGAGGCCCGGGCCCTCGCGACGCACGCCCAGGCGACCGGCGCGGACAGCATCGCGGCCCTTGCCCCCCCTACTTTTTCAAACCCGACGGGCGTGTCGGGCCTCGTTGAATGGTGCGCCCAGATGGCGGCCGCGGCGCCGCTGCTGCCCTTCTACTATTACCCCAACCCGGCGGAGCCGGAACCAAGAGCGAGGGGAATTGATGTGGCTGTGATTGGCAGGCGCAAGGCCTGCCTCCGCCGGCTTGGTAAGCGCCAGGCGTGTTGAAATACGCGGCGGCAGCAATACCCTAGCTCATGAGT
>JBBRWR010000214.1:0-6790 GCA_038249085.1 Opitutales bacterium | reverse complement strand
CTGTATTTTGTTTTTTTTTTGTGGGGGCGGCCTCCTTTTCACCCCCACCCCCCGTTCGCCCCTTTCTTCGTGGGGCCCCCGCCGGTCAGAGACACGGCGCTACTCCCGGAGACATCACCGCCACACGCCGCCCGGCTCCGCATCCGCGCCGACCTCCGCGCTCGCCACCCGGCGCGACGAATGCCTGACTCGCCGGCCATGCCTCGTTTCCTCACCTGGTCGACCAACGCCTTCCCGCTCTGGGCGGTCGCGCTGAGCGCCCTGGCCCTCGTCCAGCCCGCCTGGTTCACCTGGTTCAGCGGCCCGTGGATCGTCTGGGGCCTGGCGATCATCATGCTCGGCATGGGGCTGACGCTGACCTTCGAAGATTTTCGCGCCGTCGGCCACATGCCCAAGGCGGTGGCCCTGGGCCTCGTGCAACGGGTGCAACTCGGGCTGCCGCTGGTGTCGGTCGTCGTGATCGCCCTGATTTGCGCGAGCATCATCGGCAGCAGCTCCGCCGCGATCCAGGGCGCGGCGCCGCGCCTGCTGGGGGCGGTCGCGGGCCTGCACCTCGGCGGCTTTGCCTTGGGCTCCGTCGTCGCGCGGCTGGCCGGGATCGACCGGACGGCGGCGCGCACCGTCTCGATCGAAGTGGGCATGCAGAACTCCGGCCTGGGCGTCGTCCTCGCCCGGCGGCACTTCACCGATCCCCTCACGGCCGTGCCCTGCGCCATCTCGAGCGTGTTTCATTCCGTGATCGGCAGCACGCTTGCCGGCTGGTGGCGCTGGTGTGATCGTCCCCGCGATTGAAGCCAAACTCCTTCTTCCCATGAGAATCATCCCCGTGATGCTCCTCCTGCTGGCAGCGGGTGCCGCCGGCCCGCTCCAGGCCCGGGTCGACCTCCTGTTGGTGCCACCGCCCGATACGGAGGCGCCTTCCCGCCGACCGGAACTCACGCTGTACCTGAACAACCCCACGGAGTTCGACAGCACGTTTCGTTTCGAGGCTGAGATTGAGGCGGAATACGCCGAGGCGGGCGGTCACGCCCGGATGCGCCTCTTGCTCGTGGATGAAAGCCAGCGCACCGTCGCCGTGCCCAAGCTGAGCCGGCGCACGGTGAAATTGCGCCCCGCCGGCGATCTCAACGGCCGGGGCGAGTTCATCTCGCTGCGCCTGCGCACCCCGGAAACCAACGCCATCATGCTGCGCGCGCTTCCGCCCGGGCCCGCGGTCGTCGCGTCCGGCCCCGTGCCCCCGGACGACGCCTCCGTTCCGCCTCCGATCACACCGCCGATCACCCGCCCCGGCTTGGGCCGCCCCCACCTCGATCTCACGAGCGACATCGAAAACATGCGCCTGCACATCTCGGGCTACGATCCCATCTACTTTTCGGTCGGCTGGCGCGATCGCTTCAACGCCCGCTTCCAATTCAGCTTCAAATACCGGGTCATCGAACCGGGACCCGCCGTCTTGGACGATGCCCCGTGGCTCGCCCCGCTCGGCCGGATTTATTTCGCCTACACGCAGACGTCGATTTGGGACCTCGAGGGCGTCTCCAAGCCGTTCTACGACTCGAGCTACAAGCCCACCGTCTTCTTTCTCCATGCCTTGCCCCGCCGCCCGGGTACGAACTGGACCTTCTCCCTGCAAGGCGGGGCCCAGCACGAATCCAATGGCAAGGGCGGTGGCGCCGCGCCGATGGCTTCGCTCCCCGGCCTGATCTCGCCGACCACGAGCGCGCGCCATCCCTTTGATTCCCGGAGTCTGAATTCGCTCTACGTGGTGCCGCGCGCCCGCTGGGAAGACGGGAGCGGCCGGTTCTTTGAGGCGGCGCTGCGCACCAATGCCTACCTGCAGGTGGACGAGAACCGCGACATCGCGCGGTACCGGGGCTACGCCGAGTTGACGTTGCGCGGCGGGTTTGAGCGCGGCCTGCAACTCTCCGCGCACGTGCGCGGCCGGCTCCGCGGCCATGGCAGCGTCGAGTTCAACCTCACCTGGCCGCCCACTGAATCCCCGCTGCTCCGATATTTTCCCCTGGTCAACACCCTCGGCGGCTACGCCCAGATCCAGTATTTCAACGGCTACGGCGAGAGCCTCCTCGACTACGACGTCCGCCGGCGGGATCAGCTCCGCTTCGGGCTGATGATCGTGCGCTGATGCCCGGAGGGGAAGCCAGCGACCACTCCCCCTACGGGCGGAGCCAGGGCCACCGGCGAGGATGGGAACTAACACCTAGACTCCGACTTTCGGATTGAGCTGCCCTCCCCCTCCCTCCATATCGGACGCGCCACTCGGCAAATCATCCCATCATCATCACTCCTCCATGAAACGTCCT
The DNA here is from genome assembly GCA_038249085.1 of Opitutales bacterium. Lineage (GTDB taxonomy): Bacteria > Verrucomicrobiota > Verrucomicrobiia > Opitutales > Opitutaceae > ER46. The sequence continues at coordinate 4,469 of JBBRWR010000214.1, read as the reverse complement.
CCCTTCTCTCGCGCCGGATTCACGCTCGTCGAAATCATGATCGTCGTCGTGATCATCGGGCTGCTGGCCGCCATGGCGATTCCCGCCTTCCAAAAGGTGCGGGTCGCCTCGCAAGACAAAGCGGTGTTGAACAATGCCCGGCAAATGGCGGCCGCCGCGGACCAATATTACCTCGAAGCCGGGGCGACGTTCGCCGCGTCGAGCAGCCTCGTCGGGCCGACGAGTTACGTGAAGGCGCTCAACACGGTCGCGAGCGAATCCTATCCCGACAACTACACCCAGGGCATCACCATCACGATCTCCGGCATCGCCAACGCCCGCACCATCACCTACGCGCCCTGATACGACTTTGCCCCCTCGCCTGACGCCGCCCCCTGCCGGGCGGCGTTTTTTTGGCGCGGAGCAGGGCCCGCCGACGTCGCCGGGCCCGTCGCAAGTTGACTCCACCGCCTCGTTTCATGGGTAGGGCGGCGAGTCCTTTCGCCGCCGTTCGTTCCTTACGATCATCCTCCCGTCTTTTCGGCGCGGAGCGGAGTCCGCGCCCTGCCCCAAAGCCAATTTGTAAGATCGATTGGCCTCAGAACCGCCCGTTGATCCCGCCGGTGATCGTGGTGCCGTTGATCACGGTGTTGGACATCTGGGAGGGGATGCCGCGATAGAGCGCCTGCGGTTCATTGAAGAGGTTGGCCACATCGAGGGTGAATTGCAGCCACGGCCGGTACTGGTAGGCCACTCCCGCGGTCACCGTCTGGTACTTGTAGCGGTAATTGTTTCGTCCCGGGCTGCCGGCGGTGAAGGCCGTGATATAACTGCCGACAAAGTTGTAGAGTACCCGCGCGCTGAACTTCCGGTAACGCCAGGAGAGGCTCGCGTTGCCCGTGCGGGGAATGAAACCCGGGACTTCGTCGGTGCTGCGATTGTCCGCGCCGCCAAAGTCACCATGCGTGGCGATCAGGGTGTAGTTCGCCGAGGCGCCGAGGCCCTTCAGCAGGCCCGGCAGGAACGTGAACTGCTGCTGATACGTAAACTCCCAGCCCTGCACGACGGCGGTCCCGGCATTGGCGGATGTCAACAAGGTGAACCCGCCGTATTCGCCATTGTAGCCGTTGTCGCCGCCCGTGGCGACCGTGCCCACCTCGGTGCCGGCCACGATGTAGTCGGTGATCGCCTTGTGAAACCAGGACACCGACAGGTTGCCCACCGGCTCGAAGTAATACTCCAGGGCCGCGTCCCAATTGGTGGCGTTCTGCGGCAGGAGGTTCGGGTTGTTGACGGTGAGGGTCTGCTGGGTCTCGTTGACCGTCTCGTTGGGCATGGCGTTGTTGAGCGCCGGCCGGCCAAAGCTCGTGGACCAGCTCAGGCGGGCCTTGAGGTTCGGCGTGATGTCGTGGGCGAGATGGAGGCTCGGAAACGATTTCGTGTAGTCCCCGCGGAGCTTGCGCTGGGTGTTGGCATAGTCGCGGTCGGCCGATCCCGCGGGGTCGGCGGTCTGCTGCGCGGCGGTGCTGCCGGTGCGCGTGCGCACCCAGCCCCAGCTCTCCGTCTCCGTCCGCTCCGTGCGCACCCCGCCGAGAAACGTCGTGCGCCCCACCCGGCCCTGCGCCATGGCATAACCGGCCGTCACCCACTCCGTCACGGCGCGGTTGGCGGTGTAGTTGTTCTGGTAGTGATAATAGAGGTTCTCGCGCCACAGGGCCGGGTTGATCGGCTGGCGATCGTCGAAGAATTGCACCGGCTCCCAGTACGGCATGAGCCGCCCGGTCTTGACGTAGTCGTAGGAAACGATGCTCGGATCCGCCGCCAGCGCCGTCGTGCCGGCGTAGGTCCAGCGGTGGGACACGCTGTCCGTGCTCGCATACTGTTCCCGCCACAGCGCGCCCGCCTTCACCGCCAACGGGAAGCTGACCGGCAGCTCGTAGCGGGCGTTGCCCCGAACCTCCTTGTTCGTGTTGTAGTTCGCCTGGTCGGTGTTCGTGTACTGGTTGGGCCGGTAATTGGCGGGATTGGTGAAGTCGGGCCCGCCGTTCTGGAGGAAGCGCGGATACAGGTCGGAGTCGGTGCGGTCGAGAATCCAGCCGGCTCCGGTGAGGCGGGTGATCAAAACGCCGCCGCGACCGCCGGCGCCGCCGTTGATGTTGGTCTGGGTATAGAGCGCGTTGTAGTCGAGTTGCAGGCGGCCAAACACATGCTCCGCGCCAAAATCCAGCCGGCGCATGCGGTTGTAGAAATTGCCCGGCCCGGTGGTGGTCTGGTCGATGATGGCCGCGGCCACCGGGCGCACGACGGTGATCGTGTCGGTGAACTGGCCCGGCACCACGCCGGTGGTCGTCGCATTCGGCACCGTGTTCTGGTTGCCGGTGAACGCGCGGTGTTCGTACTGGCGGCGGAAGATCTCGTTGGCGTCGTTCACCACCGCGTTCAGGGAGAACTTGGTGTTGGCCGACAGCCGGTAGTCCGTCTTGACGTTGATGCTCTCCTGCTTGCGGTTGTTGTAATTGTCCCACGTGCGGTAGTCCCAGACGTACGCCGGCTGCGCGGCGGTGTTCTGAAAGTCGCGGATGGTGCGAAACCCTCCGACCGCGTTTTCGCTGTAGAAGAGGTTGACGGATACGCCCAGATTGCGATCGCCGCCGAGCACCCCGAACACCTCCTGCCACTGCAGATTGAAGAGGGGATGCGCCCGGTGCGCCTCGCGCAGCGGCACCTGCTCCAGGAAAGGCGGCGCATAACGCACGCTCGCGCTGTAGGACAGGCGCCGCTTCTCGCGCATGCTGAGCGGGGAGCGGCTCTTGAGGTTGATAGTGCCGCCCAGCGAGGAGGCCCCTTTGTCCGGGGTGTGACCCTTCACGAGTTCCATCTGGTCAAACATCGTCCCGGTGAGGTTGTTGATGTTGGTGCTGCGCGTGAGCGCGCCCTGGCTGGTGAGGGGCGAACCATCGAGGGTGATGCTGTTGAGGCCGGGACCGATGCCGCGAATGGTGAACCCGTCGACCAGGTTCTCATCGCTGAGATTGCCCGCGACCCCGGGGAGCCGGATCGCCACCTCGCCCGCGTTCATGTTGGGCAGGTTGCCGTATGAATCCATCGCCACGATGTTCTTCATGTTGTCGGCATTGCGCTGCGCGGTGATCGCCGCCGCCCCGCCCTCGCGCTCGCCCGTGACCTTGAACTCCTGCATTTGATAAATGCCCGTCGTGAGGTCGAAATTGCGCGAGGCCCGCTGCCCGGTGGCGACGGTGACGGTGGCCCGTGTGGTATCCAGGCCGATGTAGGAGACGACAAGTTCCTGCGGGCCGGACGGAAGGTTCGGCAATACATAGAGGCCGGTGTCATCCGTGTAGGTCACGAGGCCGAGCGCCGGCACGGCGACTTTCGCACCTTCCAGCAGGTTGCCTGTCGCCGTGTTGCTCACCGTGCCCGCGACCGTGCCCACTTCGGCGGCCCGGGCGGAGGGCGTCAGCCACCCGAGCCCCAGCAGGACGGTCGACAACAAGACGGCGGCCAAAGGCCGGAGGCCGGCGCAGCGGAGCAACGGGACGGGGCAGGGTGCGGACGAGGTCATGGCGGGTTAGGTGCAGGTTGTTGGTGGTGTGCTGGAAGCCCCGCCCCGTTACCGATGGCCCGGGGCGGAGGAGATAGGTGCGTAGCGAATCCACTCGCGTCGCACCCGCGCAAGCGCGAAGTCCGTCCCCGCGGTGTTTCGCATTCCGGCGCATATCAGCGATTGGCCGTCCTTATCCGTAAAAATGCCGTCGCGGGGGAGCGGCTTGACCTCAAGACGCTCAGCGTGAGCGCGAACGCCCGAAGGCGCGTTGGGGACAACGCGCCCCACCTTTCAGTGGCTTCATCGTCACCGCTGAAACGCACGTCGATTTGGGGTCAGCTCAGAACCGCCCGTTGATGCCGGCCGTGACCGTCACGAAGTTGATGATCGTGCGCTGCGTGCGCTCCTTGAAGCTGCGGTAAAACACCTGCGGCTCGTTGAAGACATTGGCCGCATCGAGACTCAGGCTGAGCGCCGGCCGCAACTGATAACCCACCCCCACATTGACGGTCTTGTTGGAATACCGGTAAAGGTTGAGCGCCGGACTGGCCACGTTGACGGTGTTGAGGTACTCGCCCGTGAAGTTGTAGAGCACCCGGGTGCTGAAATTGCGATACCGCCACGACAAGGAGGCATTGGCGGCCAGCGGAATGAAGCCCTGCACTTCGCGCCGCGTACGATAGAGAGTGCCGTCGTACAACCCGTGCGTGTCGATCCAGGTGTAATTGAAGGACCCCGCCAGCCCCTTGAGCAACCCGGGCAGGAAATTGAACTGCTGCCGGTAAGCGCGTGTGCAAAAATTAATTCCGATTTTCGTTCGGCAAGAGTGTGTAGTTCCAGTTCGGGAGTACAGCATGCCTGTAGAGACTGATCTGGTTTTTCTGCTCGGGGGTAAGCTTGACGCCCTTCGCGTAGTGTCGGGTGT
>JBBRWR010000213.1:0-6839 GCA_038249085.1 Opitutales bacterium | reverse complement strand
GGGATGAACCCAACCGTCGTCAATTATGTGGAGTTGCCGCCGCCGAAGGTGGATTCCCAGAGGGAAACGCACCCTCCCAACTCCACATTTTTGACCACTTCACATGAGTCGATTCATGTGGAGCTCCACATGACTCGACGATACTGGGTACGTGATGCCGTCCGAAGTAGGGCAATGACAGAGGGTCTTCCGGCCGCCCAATAAAGGGGATGCCCCCGATAAAGTAGGGTGTATCAGGGTCGCCTTGTCTCTCCCATTTCGCGGCCTCCTGTGACACATCAGTATTGGCCACGGCGGGTGATGGTTCAGGCCGGAATGAACCATCCGGCAGTTCACTCCTCACCAACCGGAACGACAGATTCTCACTTCGGTCGTCGGGTAGGCTGCCGGACCTGTCGGTGATGCGCGGTGTTACTCTCCTGGTCTCTTCCGTTACGACACCATTGATTTCAATATCAACTGTCTCCGTGCGTTCAGGGCCATTTCCCCCACCACGGGCAACCCGGATATCGCCTTTTTCAGCACCGAGCGGATCCGTCACCGGCCCCGGGCGGTAAGGCCCCCACCAGTCATGACACCACTCCTGAACACCGTCACAGATGCCCGCAAGTCCAAGGCGTTTCGCATGGTGAGCCGCAAACTCCCATTCTGCCTCTGTAGGCAGCCGGATGCTCTCACCTCTTTCTTCACCTAGCCAACGGCAATAAGCCTCTGCATCGTGCCATGACACCATAATCACTGGCGCGTCCGCATCCCATTTTAAGCCGCGGGAAAGGACATACTCCCTGTGTTTCGGACGGAAGCGCGCAAACTCCTTCTGCGTAACACGTGACTCCCCGATGGAAAATGCCTTGGTGATGCGCACCTCGTGAACCGGAGTCTCGTCCCAGTCAGGACCATCATAGCTTCTCAACCGTCCGGGCTTCAACACGTCCGCGCCCGGTTCCGCCCCCATCCGGAAGACGCCGGGCTGAACAGCCACCCAGTATGACCCGGCGTTGTCCGCATTAGTGTCACGAGCTGCATTCAGTGTGGGCGTCACCGAAAGCAGCACGGCGGTGAGGAGTGCGAGGGTGGTTTTCATGGGAAGTGTCTTCATCGGATTGCGGGTTGAAACGGCAATGCGGTCTGCTGCGGTCTGCTGCGGTCTGCTGCTTACCATGGGTGCCAATCCCATCCGGAGCGGGAGAGACTGCTGAGAAGCAGGCGGTCCGGCGTCCGGCGGATTATTGGCCACGGAGACAGATCGCGCGCCTCAGAATTTCTCAAAAGGACCCTTTGACGCCGATGGTCGTGTATGAATTCAGCGCTTGGGCCCGGCGGGTCCTCGCGTACTCGGGAGTCTGTGGCGCGTAGCGCCGGCTGTCTTGTGACACGGGCAAGAGGTCCGTCAGCGCGATGTAAAGCGCGACGCTTCGGCTGAAGGCATATTGCGCGCTGAGGGCCAGCCGCGTAACCTTCCCTTGGTAGTCGAAGGTACCCACCGGAATGGTCGCACTGGCGGGGAAGGCGGCCCCGCGGGTCTCGGCCTGAAAGCTGAAGTTTGCTTTGATGTAGAAGCGCGGACGGATCAAGTTGACTCCGCCGGAGAAGACTTCCGGTGCAAATCCCACGAAGTCCGACGTGCTGCTACCTTGAACCTTCAGCTTGGTTGCGCTCACGAACACCTGGAGGCCGCGGGCCCAGTGCGGCAGGAAGGTCAGCGATTGCCGGTAGCCGAACTCCAATCCGGTCACCTTCGCATCGCCCGCGTTGATTTGCGTCGATATCGAGTAGTTGAGAAGGGAGGAGTCATTTTCGAGTCCGTAGAGGGCCAGGAGTTCTGGGGTCACCGGGGTCCGCAGATCCCCGAAGAAATTCCTAATATCCTTCTGGAAGACCCCGATTGACCCGACTCCGTCCTTGAAGTTGTACGCCTCCAACGACAAGTCGAAGTTCTGGGCCTTCCATGGCTTCAAGTTGGGATTGTTGAGTGTGATGGTCGGATTTGCGACCTCTGGGGCCGAGATTGTGATTCCCGGGGTGATAAAATCGAGTCGGGGGCGCCCAATCGTACCAGCATAGGCCGCTCTCAATACCAGTTTCTCCGTCAAGTCGAAGGTTGCATTCAGACTTGGGAAGAAGTCACCATAATCAGTCGATGATTGGGCCTCCCTTTCTCGGTAGCGCAACTTGGCGAGAGCGAGTGCATCGCTCGTGATCAGAATCCTTTGCCCGCTCGCATTGCGCAGAAAATTTCCCGCCGCATCCCGCTGGTACTGGGCGTTGATGTCATCAAGAGGACCCTGCCCCTTGCCGCTGGTTTGCTCAAAACGGACTCCTGTGGCGATCCACAACCGATTTTGTATCAATCGAAGATCCGCCCGCACGTAGGCTGAGGTGATCGTCTCCTTGTAAGCTCGGGAGCCGGCAACGAGATTCCGGTGCGCGAGCGGTTCGTCCAACACGAACCAGTCGGGATGCAGTCGGTAGAGATCAAACAGCTTCTTCTGACTTGTAAGTCGCAGAGGAAAGCCGGCGACTTTTGGCGGTTCACGGAGAAAGCCCTCGTCAAACACATCGAAGTTCGCCGCGAGTCTGGAGGTCACATCACTCGCGCCATTCGGTCGAAAATTCCATTGCCTGATTCCGGAGCGGAGGTCCCGCCTTTCCTCGTTGGCCGCGGCTCCAATCTTGATGCCAATCGGTACGACAGCATTCCACTCACGGCTCAAATCCAACCGCCCGTTGGCCAGCTTGCCCCCGCGCGTTTGCTCTGACGACTGGCCATAGTTGATCGAATAATTGGCGCCGTTGTAAATGTCCACCGGCGCGCCGGTACGAGTAACCGCAGAGTGCCGGGCGGGCAGGATTCCACCCGCCGTCCCAATGCCGTCGCCGCGGAGAATCAGGTTGGTGATCGAAGCGTTCCCGGTGAAGAAGAATCCTTTTTTGATGTCGTCTTGAACCGCCTCGGATTCCGACCAGGAGCCGACTGCATCCAAGCGCCACGACCTGCCCAGATGGCGATACTTCAGGGTAGCCTGGTTGGTTTCTGTCACCAAGAGGTTCCAGTTGCTGCCGTGACTCACCGAACCCACTCCGGTCGGCGCTCCCTGCGAGAACGTGGCATCCCCGGTCGTCCCTGCTCCATATTGGCTGGCGAACTGGCTTCGGGTGGTCCACCGCTCATGTTCGCGATGGTGCAGGCTGAGAGAGAGGGTGTCCGACGGCCCGAGCCGCCATTCCGCGCCGAGTTGGGCGGAGCGGGTGGTGATGGGCTGGGTGAGGTCCGCCCACGCGGCGCTGGTCTGGACGAGGCGCACCTGATCCCACGTGCCCTGTTCATCCCCTTGGATCATCCGGCGCCAGGTGTAATCCGCCCCGAGGGTCAGTGCGAAGTTGCGCGTCAGGGGACGGGCATACCGAAGTTGTACGGAGGGTTTGTGGAACTTGGTGTTCATCTCCGGCAACTGCCACTGGCGTCCGCCGCCCAGCGTAATTCCGGTGGTGTCGTCGAACTGCCAATACACTTGATAGGAGAATTCGGGCCTCTTCTTGTCGAAGGCGCTGGCGGTGATCAGGTTCACCGATCCGCCCAGTCCACTGGCAGGAGTGTCGGGGGTTGGCACCTTGGTGATTTCAACCCGCGAGACGTTCGCCATCGGAACGGCCTGCAGGTTGACCGAGCGGGAACTTGGTTCCGCGGAAGCCACCGGCGCACCATCAATCGACATATTGGTGTTGTCGGAGGGAATTCCCCGGAGGGAGAGGTTGCCCGCCTCCGGGATACCAATGACCGCAACGCCCGGCATGAAACGCAGAAACTCTCCGATGTTCTCTCCGCCGCGATCGCCGTATTCGTCGATTGAAACGACGTTCTTGATGTTGGGGGCGTACCGTTGCTCGTTCATTGCGATGGCTTGGGCGCTCATCTCGCGGTCGGCTACGACGTTGAACGCGTCCAGCTTCACGACCTCACCGGCCCCGCCTGTGCCGAGCAGTCGTAGTTCGAACTCGCGCTGCACGGCGCCGCCGGCCGGCACATTGACCGTAGCGGACTCACGTTCCATGCCGGCGTAGGCGACGCCGAGGCGCGCTTCGCCCGCGGGTACTCCCGCCAGCCGGTAAGAGCCGCTATCGTCGGTGGTCGCTTGGCGTGCCGTGCCCTCGATTGTCACTTGGGCGTTGACGAGCGCACTACCTGTGGCGGCGTTGAACACGCGGCCTTCGATGGTGCCGGTGCTTTGGGCGATGGCGGCGGGAGTGCCGGCGGCGAGCCAGCCGGCGAGGAGGGCGAAAAAAGTTCGGTTCTTCACAGGAGGAGATTCGTTGTGTTGGGTGGGAGGGGTGGAAGGCGGGTTTTGCGGAGCGGAGGGCGGGGCGGCCGCTGGTGGATCGCGCGAGTGCGCGCTGCTCTTTTTGTTAATGGAGCGGGCGCCGTCGCCCGGGGCCGGCGGGGCGGGGCCGTTCTTCCGTGGGTCGACCAGGCCGAGGTGGAACACGCCGTTGCGTTCGTCCCGCACGTGCAGCGCCGTGCCCGCGAGCATCCGGTTCACGGCCTCGCGCGGCGAAAACTCGCCCTTGATGGCGTTGGTCCTCACCCCGTGCGCGGCGTCGCTGGAAAACAGCACCTCGAAGCCCGACTGCACGGAAAAAAGCCGGAGCGTCTTTTCCGCCAGATCCGCCGGCACGTCGAATACCCGCGTCAGCGGCTCCGCGGCGGCCAGCCGAAGAACCGCCGACAGCAGGAGAAGGACCATCGCCACCACCCAGCCCGGGGCGGCCATTTGGGAGAAACGGAAATGAAGGGGCTTCGACACAGGGTTTGGCTTGGCGCGGCGCGGAAAGAAATTTCGGCCACTACTCTTGAAACGAACGGCAGCACGAAACCTCTACAGGGTTTTCCGCCGATGGCGGAAAACCTATGTTCACCTTCCGTTCCTTGGTCCCTTGCTCCCTCGTCCCTTGCTCCGAGGCGCAGCCTCGTCACCGTTTGCGGCGCAGTACAATCCGGTCGGGATGGCGTTCGACGCTGACCGGGAACTCGGCTTCGAGCATCTCGGCGAGCGTATCGGCTTTATCGGCACTCAGAACTCCGCTCACGCGGACCAGCCCCACGGCATCGTCGGCCAGCACGAACTGGCGGGGATTGTGCGGGTTCATCTGCGCCACCACGTCGCGCAGCGGGGCGGCGGAAAACTCCAGCCGCGGCACGCGCCAGGCCGTGCGCTGGCGCATCTCCTCTGCGTCCAATGGCTGCACCGCCGGCACCTCGCGCAGGGGACCCGCTACCGGCACCGAGACCGCCTTGCCCGCATCGAGCGAAACGAGCGCCGCGGAAGGGGCCGCGGCGGCCGCGGCCGCCGGTTCGAGCACGGCATGCACACCAACGCGACCCTCCGTGACGAGCACCGAGAGTTCGTCGCCGCCGGAAAGTTCCAGGGCGAAGGCCGTGCCCACCGCGCGGACCGCCACCTGCCCCGCCTGCACGACAAAGGGGCGCTCCGGATTTTTGGCGACCTCGAAGTAGGCGGTCCCGCGGAGCAGCGCGATCGCCCGCACCTTGCCGCTGAAATCGGTCGTAATCCGCGCGTCGCCCTTCAACTCCACCACGGAGCCGTCGGGCAGCACGGTGCGCTCGGGCCGAACCACCACGAACGAGGAACCCGCACTCGTGGGCGGGCCCAAGGCCGACGGTGCCCCCGCCTGCCAGGTCAGGCCCAGCGCGAGGAGGAGCCCCGCGGCACCCGCCCCTGCGAGCAGCCGGCGCCGCTGACTGCGGCGACCCGCCCGGTCGGCCAGCCGCGTTACGACCTCTTCCGCCACGCCCGCCTGCCAAACCCAGTCGCAATCGACGCGCGTCTGGTTGGCCCGGGCCAGCGCGCGCGGGTGCTCCGGGTCGGCCGCGAGCCACGCCTTGAATTCGGTCTTTTCGGAGGCAGACATCCCGCAGGCGTAGCACTCGGCCCATCGGGCTGCCGCCGACGCGACTTCGGGCGCGGAGACTTCGCGTTCAGACGTCATGGCCAAGGACCGAGGTGATGCCGCGTGCGGCCAGGTAGGCGCGGATGCGGGCGTTGCCGCGGGAAAGCTGCATCTCGACTGTCGCCTCCTTGAGCCCGAGTTGGCGGGCGGTCTCGCGCGCGGACCACAGTTGGAATTTGCGGAGAATCACAACCTCGCGGCAACGCGCCGGCAGCGCATCCACCGCCGCGACCAGGAGAGTGGCGATCTCATCGTGGGCGACGAGGTCGGCCGTCGACTTGCCCTCCGCCAGGACGGGCAGTGCCTCAAGATCCTCGACCGCCTCGACCACCGAGGTCCGCTCACGTCGCACCCAGTCGATGCAGAGGCGGCGCGCGACGGTGAAGAGAAAGGCCTTGGCGGCGCGGATCGGCTGGCTCGACTGCCGGCGCCAGGTGCGCAGGTAAGATTCCTGCACGATGTCGTCCACGTCCCGCACGGTTGGGAACACGAGCCGCAGGTAGGACTTCAACTGGTCGTCGTGCGCATGCACCTCCTGTCGAAACCACTCCGACTGGGCGGCGGACGGTGCGTCGCAGGCGGAGGGAGAAGCGGGGGTTACGGATGCGGTCGTATTCACAGCGGCAAACAAATCGAGACAGAGTGGCGGTATCCCTCGCGCCGCCGGAAAACAAGTCCGGAATCGCGGTCGGCGGGAAAAGTTATTTTGCGCGAGATTGGGGGTAGAGGTTTTCGGTCCGGGCACGCACATGCGTCAGCCCGGAGCGCGCCAGGCTCTCTAACTTTTGCAGCAGCATGCGAGCGGCTATTTCGCGGGACATTCGGGTGCGGTCCTTGCCGGCGACGCAGAACACGGTCTTGTTTACAGAGCG
>JBBRWR010000212.1:0-6909 GCA_038249085.1 Opitutales bacterium | reverse complement strand
GGCCATGATGCCCCGAGGCCCTGGTCGCCTTTGGCGCCGCCTCCGGCGGGTAAACTTGCCTCGGGGCATCATGGCCAGGCGCAGGGCGAGTGTTCACAGAGTCGTAGGCTCGCGGCAAGTCCGCCGCGTAAGGGGCTGCGTCCTTGCCTGGCGTCATCGCACCCATCGGCGGTGAGCGTCCTCGGGTGACAGAAGCTTCTCCGGATGCGCCAGGGCGTCCGCGTAACGACGATTCAGTTCGGCGATTTGGACCGCCGAAAGTTCGGATGACAACTCCGCCTGCCGCACGAGGTAATCGGCCAGCGCGAGTTTCACGACGCCGTGGCGGGCGAAGTCGTGCCCGCCCTGCGCGACTGGAAGGGAATGACCTTGGGTGGACCACGAGCCTGACGTTGCCGATTGAGGCCGTCCCGCACCCCGGCTTTTGTCAACTGCCAGCCTGATCCGCGATCCGCGACCTGACCCCGTCCGGCCCCCCGTCGAGGATGGCACCAAATTTCAAGTCGTCCGAAAACGGAAATCTGTCACGTCGCCGCTCGCTGACAACGTGCAACCGAGCGACACGTCTCGCGCCAGCCCGCCGCCGAGCCTCTGGGCTTTCACGCGATCTGCTGTCCTCCTCCGCTTCGCTGCGTGCGGTGAGGTAGCGGTCGGGCCGGGCGGACGGCGTTGATATGCGCGGCGGGCATCGAGCCCGTTATCGCCGGCGTTCGCGGTCGCTCCCGTCCGGCGCCGGCCGAGGACGCCGCCGAGCTTGCGGACGAGGTGGCGCCCGGTAGCCTGACGCCATGAGCACGCTGGAAACCATCGTCGAAGAGTTGCGCACGCTGCCGCCGCCGAAGCTGGCGGAGGCAGCGAGCTACATCCACCGCCTGCGCGAGACGACGCGCGAGGAGCGGCTGGCCGCGCTGGAACGTACGGCCGGCGTGTGGAGCGGCCCCGAGGGCGAGGCCATCGAGAAGGCCATCGAGGAAGGCTGCGAGAGGATCGATCCGCGTGACTGGTGACGCGATCCTCGACACCAGCGCGGCCGTGGCGCACCTGCGCGGCGTGGCCGCCGTCACCGCGCGTCTGCGCGCCAAGCTCGCGGCGCAGGAGACGGTTTACCTGCCGCTGACCGCCTGGGGCGAGCTGCTCTACGGGGCGCATCATTCCGGCCAGCCGGCCCGCGAGCTGGCCAACCTGGCGGCGTTCGCGCCGGGCACGGTGAGGCTCTTGCCGACCGATGCCACGGCCGACGCATACGCGCGGCTGAAGCATGCGCTCGCCGTCGCGGGGGCGCTCATCCCCGAGAACGACATCTGGATTGCGGCCCACGCCTTGGAACAGGGCCTGCCGCTCATCACGCGCGACGCGCACTTCGCCCGCGTGCCCGGCCTCACGGTGCTCGACTGGCGTTGAGCGCACCCGCGCCCGCCGTTCTCATTTTAGCCGTCGGCTTTTGAGTCGCCGCGCGCGTCGACGGCATCTCTCGCCCGGCGCACGGTGCGCCGGGAGCCGCGGAAACTGGCAAGGGGTCACGTCTCACCTTGCGACCAATCAAGAGCGTGCCAGAAGCAGCTTCATGACTCCGGGCATCGATGGGCTGTTCGAAGATTCGAGGTGACTTCAGGCCGGCCCCGTGGAATCGCAGGAACGAACGTGGCAAGCTACGGGAGCTGAAAATGGGGTCAGGTTTTACCTTTCACCTTATTCCAGTTTCCGCAACACCCTTTGGCCGCCGCCCACCCCGCGCTTGAGCAATCCGGTATGTTTGCTCACGTACACTCCTGATCCCATGCCCAGCCGCGCCGCCAACCAACCGTTGCGCACATCCGTCGTCGCCTTCAAGTGCGCCGGCACCGGTCAAGGTAAAGGGTAAAACCTGACCCCTTTGAGCGTTCGACCCCTTTGAAGCGTTCCTTCGGCGCCGGCGGGCTCGCACTCAGCACGCGCACCACCATCTGGGGCCGCAGCGATTTGCGCGGCTCGACCGGGCTCTTCTGGCCGGAGGCATCCGCCTGGCTCGCGACACACTTCTGGGAGCACTGGCTGTTTTCGCAGGACCGCGGGTTCCTCGCCAAACGCGCCTGGCCCTACCTGCGCGAGGCCGCACGCTTTTACGTCGACACCCTCGTCGAGGACCCGCGGCACCATTGGCTCGTCAGCGGCCCGTCGACTTCGCCGGAAAATTCCTATGTCGCACCCGACGGCACGCGCACCGGTCTCGACATGGGACCGGCGATGACGATGGCAATCGTGCGCGAGTTGTTCGACCACTGCATCGCCGCGACTGAACTACTCGGCACGGACCGCGAGTTTGCCGCAATCCTCCGCGAGAAGCGCGCCCGCCTCGCCCCGATCCGCATCGGCGCTGACGATCGACTGCTGGAATGGTCCGAGGATTTCAAGGAGCACGAGCCCGGCCACCGCCACACCTCGCACCTTTTCCCGTTGCACCCGGGCGACGAGATTTCCGTGCGCCGCACCCCCGACCTCGCCGTAGCCGCGCGAAAGTCCCTCGAGGCGCGCCTGAGCCACGGGGGCGGCTACACCGGCTGGAGTCGCGCGTGGCTCATCAATTTTTGGGCGCGCCTTGAAGACGGCGACCGGGCCCACGAGAGCATCGTGGCGCTGTTCAAGGATTGCACGTTTCCCAATTTTTTCGACAACCACTACCGCGGCGAAGGAAACGTCTTTCAGATCGACGGCAATTTCGGTGCCACCGCCGCCATCGCCGAGATGCTCCTGCAAAGCCACGGCGGAGACGTGCATCTCCTGCCCGCCCTGCCTCACGCTTGGCCCGACGGCAGCGTTACGGGCCTGCGCGCACGCGGGGGGCGTGAAGTCGCGCTCGCGTGGTCCGCCGGCAAACTCACCACGGCCGACTTGCGCGCCTCCGTCAATGGACGCACCCGCGTGCGCGCTCCGCAGCCGTTCACGCTGCGCTCGGGCGGCCGCGTGCTCGCCACGAGCCGCGCCGATGGTTCCGGCCACATCGCCGAATTCGAGGCCACCGCCGGCTCCACCTATTCACTGCTTCCCATTCCGTGACCACGCGCCTTCCTTCTCAAAACCCTCGGCCCAAGTCTTCTCCCACTATGTCACAACCTACCCTGAATCGTCGCGACTTTATTACGTTCACCGCCGTGGCTGCGGCCATGCTGGCGTTCCCGGGCTGTCAGAGTTTGGCCAGCAATCCGCGGAAGCCCCGCCCGATCGCCCCCGGCGCCAAAGTGCGTGTCGCCCAAATCGGCTGCGGCGGCAAGGGCTTCAACGATAGCATGGCGCTCAAGGGCGAAGACGTCGTCGCGCTCTGCGACATCGATTGGGGCACGACGAGCGAGCGCGTCACCAACCGCATGCAGAAGCTCCGGGAGGCGTTTCCGCACGCAAAATTCTATACCGATTTCCGCAAGATGCTCCTCGAGATGGACCGCCAGATCGACGCGGTCGATGTCGCGACGCCGGATCACATGCATTTTCTGCCCGCCTACATGGCGATCATGCTCGGCAAACACGTCCTTGTGCAAAAACCCCTCACGCAGACGGTCGGCGAAGCCCGCGAACTCCTCCGGTTGGCCCGCCTCAACGGCGTCTGCACGCAGATGGGCAACCAAGGTCACGCCGGCGAAGGCATCCGGCTCGTGCGCGAGTGGTATCAGGCCGGACTCCTCGGCGAGGTGCGCGAAGTGCAAACCTGGACGAATCGTCCCGTGTGGCCGCAAGGTCAGCAGGAATGGCCGGCGGCGGAAGCGGTGCCGGCGGGCATGAACTTCGACGGATTTCTCGGCCGGGCCCCGGAGCGCACCTTTAGCTCGAAGATTCATCCGTTCAATTGGCGCGGCTACCACGACTACGGTTGCGGCGCGCTCGGCGACATGGCCTGCCATATCATGGACGCGGCGTTCTGGAATCTCGATCTCGGTGCCCCGACCAGCGTGGAGCTCAAGGAAATCAATCAGAGGAGCTCGGTCGCGTTCCCGAAGTCAGCGGTGGTTGAGTTCAAGTTCCCCGCCCGCGGCCAACAACCACCCGTGACGCTCACGTGGTCGGAAGGCGGCATCAAGCCCGCCCGACCAAAGCAATTTGAAAAGGCGGACCGCGACGCCGAGCGCGCCCTCGCGCACGGCGGGCAGTTGATCATCGGCAGCAAGGCCACCGTTTACGACGGCGGCGACTACTGCACCAGTCCGCGGTTCATTCCGGAATCCTTTCACCAGGAACTTGTCGACAGTGGAAAACTACCACCGAAGACCGTTCCTCGTCCGGATCCGGTGGGCAACCCCCACCTCGAATGGATCAAGGCGATCCGCGCCAACAACCCCCTCGCCGCCGGTTCGAACTTCGAATACTCGGTGCCGTTTACCGAGACGGTTTGCCTCGGCACCGTGGCGATCCTGGTCGGCAAAAGTTTCACCTGGGACGCCGTGGCGATGAAGACCTCGCTGCCGGAAGCCGACGCGCTCCTCTACCCGAAGTACGCGCGCAAGGGTTGGACGATGGCGGACATGACCGACCGGATCGCCTGACGCCGCGCGACGGCAAAACCCGCGCTCCGGCAGCAATAAGCCAAACGCCCCGCCGTGCTCGAACGGCGGAGCATTTTTGTGCTCCGGTGCGCGCGGCCGTCTCTGGATTCTTCACCGAGCACCGCAGCGGCGGGCACCGGAGCTTCAATAGCGCCCCGAAAGCCCGAAGCTCACCTTGCAGCCGTAATCGGAGATACTGTCACGCCGGCCCGGCATCGGGCCTTGGAAGATCATCGGCACGGCGGTCACGTTGATCGCGTCGGCGTAGAGGTCGAGGTTGCGCGTGAGCTTGAGGCGACCGCTCACGTCCCAGCGTCCGGTGCCAGGATTGTAACGCAGCGCCGCCGGGTTTGTGCTGTAGGAAAACAGCGCGAGCGACTTGTAGTTCCATTTCGCCCGCACGGAAAATCGCCGGTAGGTGTAGGAGACGCCAAGGTTCGCGGAACGCGGCACGAAACCGGGCACGCTCGCGGTGGTGCGCGGGGTCGTCGAACCGTAGTTGCCGCTCGTCGACAGCCTCGTGTAGTTGGCAAAGACCCCCAGCCCTTTCAGGAAGGAAGGGAGAAACGTGAGCTGCTGCTGATAGGCGAACTCCGCGCCCTGAATGCGGGCGTTGCCGCCGTTTTTCGAGGTCGTGAGCGCGAAGCCTTCGTAGAGTCCGTTGAAACCGTTGTCCGGCCCGGTGGGAATCGTGCCGCCGCCATCGCTATAGATGAAATCCGTGATGTCCTTGCGGAACACACCGGCCGACAACATGCCGACCGGCTCGAAATAATACTCGAGCGTCACATCCGTGTTCTTCACGAACTGCGGTTTCAGGTCGGGATTCGAGGCCGACACCGTGCTGTTGGTATAGTTCGCCGTCTCGAGCGGCATGATGTTGGTGAAGTTCGGCCGGCCGATGCCGGTCGCCCAGCTCGCGCGCGCGAGCAGATTGGGGGTGAAGGAATATTTCGCATGGATGCTCGGAAACACCTTGGCGTAGCTTGCGGTATTGGTGCGGATGATGGTGCCCCACTCCTCGATGGCCGCGCCGACGGGATCGGCCGTGCGCCGGGCGGCTTCGGCCGCGGTGCGCGCCGTGCGTTGCGCTGGCGTCTCGGTGCGGATGCGCTGGAGCGCCTCGGCCACGGTCTCCTTGCGTGTGACGCCGTTGACCGTCACCGAATTGAGGATCGGTCCCTGCAGCGGTCCCACGCCGCGCACATCGGTTGCCTCGACGCGCACACCGCCAAGCAACGAGAGGCCAATGCCGAGTTTTCCCTGGAGATAGCCGGCGTCGATCGATTCGCGCGCCGAGCGCTGGCTTTGCAGCTTGGTGCGCACGTTGTTGTAGGTGTCGTATTGAAATTCGTTCGGCGCGGCCTGGAAACGCGACGTGAGCTTCACGGCACTCGGCCACATCGGTTCCGGATAGCCGCCGGTTGTCGGATTGCGGTGATACTCCGTCTCGGCAAATCGCGCGAACTGGTCGTCGTTCACCCCGGTTGCCGCGTTCATGCCGGCCACGCCGTCGGCGCCACGGTAGATCCAATTCGCCGCTCGGTTGTTGAAGTCGCGTTGCTGACCCTTGGCCACTCCGCCGACCTTGAGTTCGAACGGCAGGCGAGTCGCAAACGTCTTCCGCGCGTTGAAGCGCGCCGACCACACGGTGTCCCATGTGTAGCTGAGTCCCGTGTTGTAGCGCAGGTTGCTGTAATTATTCAGATTCTGCGGATCGGGACCTCCCGTGTAGCGGACGTCGGGATATTGGGTGCTCGTGCCACGATCCAGCCGCCAGCCCACGCCGGTGAGGTTGCCGGTGAGGTTCGCATGCTTGCCGTTGTTTTCGACGCGCTGCTGACCGGGCGAGTAGGAGAAATCGTAGTCGAGATCAATCGCGCGCGACTCGAAGCGATTGCGCCCGCCTGACTGAAATAGCAGGCTCGTCGTCGCCACGACACTGTTGTTGAGGCTGAAACTCGTCGCCGAACTCGGCGACACGAGGGCTTCTGTCACGAGTTCCGTGTAGCCCGGAGCGACCGCCGCGGCCGCCGTCGTCCAATCGCGGACCTTGTTCGCCAGTTCCGCGCGGTAATAGTTGGCGCTGGCACTGGCATAGACGGTCCAACTCTTGCCGAGTTCGAAGTCGAGGCGGCTCGTCCCGCTGTAGCGGTAGGTGATCTTCGGGCCGTCGTTAAAAAAGAAACGTGTGACATAGGCGGGCGAAGCCAGCGTCGCTAAGAATGTATAGCCAACCTGATCCTGGATTTGAAAGTAAGGGATTGTGCAAAAATAGAAACCGTCATGTAGGCGTTAAGCTGCCAGGATGAAGCATGGCGGATGGTGGATGAATCATGCTGTTCTACCTCGTGGAATGCGGTCCGGGTGGCGGCGCGACTTCTTGGCGGCATTACGC
>JBBRWR010000211.1:0-6949 GCA_038249085.1 Opitutales bacterium | reverse complement strand
GTCGAGATCCGCCCAGTGGTAACCCCAGCTTGGTCCGGGCGGCCAGAGTTCGGCCGGCGGAATGAACTTCTTGATACTTTCGACATTGGGCGCCGAGGTGATCATCAGCTCCGGCACGATGGCGTAATCGAGTTTCGGATAGTATTCCTCGATCGACTCTTTCAGCAGTCCATAAAAGCGGCCACCGGCGTGCGTGTTTTCCTTGGGCTTGAAGCCCGCCTGCCGCCCCGCGGCCGTGGTCATCGAACTCATCAAGAAAAACGGCGTGGTGGTCAGCGTCTTCAGGGTGTCGCCGATGGCAAACATCAGGCTGAGATTCGAACCCGTGAGATGCTCCGGGGAGTGGATGATCTCCTCGCCGCCCTGCCACAGGACCAGGCTGGGATGGTTCCGACGTTCCTTCACAATGGACGCCGCCTCCAGCAACGCGCCATTCATGAACTCGGGGTCCTTGGGCAGGACGGCGCTCCCAAACGGGAAACCCTGCCAGACGGTGATGCCGGCCTCGTCGCAGAGGTCGTAGAACTCGCGGATCTCCGGCGGGTGCCAGCCGAAGATGCGCAGGTTGTTGAGATTGGCGGCCCGGGCCTCGCGAACCAGGTGGCGGTAGTGTTCGAGCGGCGTGCGCCCATAAAGAATGGACGGCGGTCCGCCCCATGCCGCGGAGCGCAGATAATGCCGGCGGCCGTTGATTCGCACCGTCCAGGGATACTCGACCTCCTCCGGCGTAAACCCCGGATTCATCTCCAACGTGACGGTGCGGATGCCAAACGTGACCTCGGTGCGATCGGAAGGCGTCCCCTCGCCACTGACCTGGATGTCGGCCCGATACAGATTGGGCCGGCCCTGATCCCACGGCCACCAGAGTTGCGCTGCCGGCACGACCACCTTGAACTGCACGCGGTTCTGGCCGGGCCAAAGCTGCCGGCGCTCGGATACCGTCACCGGCGGAGATTCGAAGTTCTTTCCCCCCACGGTGACCCCTACCGTCGCCGGCAGGGCCCGGCCGGCGGCGTTGTCGATCTGCACGTCGATCTCGACGGTGGCGCTCCCTCCGGCCTCCACCGAAGATTCCACCCGCGCATCGACGATCCGGGCACTTCTCGTCGCCAGCAACTTCACCGGACGCCAGATTCCAATCGGACTCGCGAAACGCCAGTAATCACCGCCCCAGAAGAACTTCTTTCCCTGAAAGCCGGCCAGATTCAGCGGCGGCGGCGCCAGCCGGACCATGATGCGGTTCTGACTCTGCAGATCGATCAGCTTGGTCACGTCAAACGAGAAGCTGGAAAACATGCCTTCGTGCGCCCCGAGGGGCGTGCCGTTGAGCCAGACGTCGCACTTGTAGTCCACGCCCTCGAACTGGAGTCGGAGGATCCGATCCTTCATGGCCGGGGGCACCCGGAACTGGGTGGTGTACCACCATTCCCGGTCCATGACCCAGCGGGCCTTCTCGAGATTCCGTCCGAAATACGGATCCTCCAGGCGGCCAGCTTTCCACAAGTCCGTGTAAACGTCGCCGGGGATCTTCGCATGCGTCCACAGGAACGTGGACCCTACATGGCCGGCCGGAAACGCCTGAAACCCCTCCTCGACGCCACGGCCGGGGAGCATTCCTTCCATTTGCCACCCCCAGCCGCTCAGATCGAGTTCCAGCCGTCCCGCGCCTGTACGCGCGGCGCCACCCGGCGTCTTGTCGCTGGCAAAGTCCATCGTCTCCTGCGCGCCGAGCCGCCCCATACCGGGGAGCGCCACAAGCGCGGTCAGACCGATCCGCACCGCCGTCATCGCCCTTCCCGCGCAGGAGGAACAGAATCTGTTGCTGCGGCAACTCAAACCCGGGTTCGCGGTAATCATGGGGAATCTCGATCAATGCGTCTGGCTGCGTCTTGTTGCCCAATGCCTGTGGGCACAAGACTTATACCCGCGGTCTCCCCTGCAAATCCGGGTGAGCCACCGTTCAGAACTCAAACGTGTTGGTCAGGATAAACGTCTGCGGGAAGCCGCGGTGCCAGTAGGTCGTCACCGGCGTAGTGGGCGCAGTGCTGACGGCACTCTTGCGCACGGCATAGGGCTCGACCCCCCCGATGTCCTGGACATTGAGCTGCACGCGCCAGTTGATCCGATCCTTCCACACCTTGTGCTGATAGCTGACGTTTGCGCCCACCCGGAGAAGCGTGCTGCCATAAAAAACCTGTTTGGGATCGGGCACCCAGTTCGTGCCGATCTGTTGCAGCGCGAAGCCGTTGGCCGGCTTGTCCTGCCAGGTCGCGTTCAGGCCGAGACCGACCCCCTTCAGCTTCCCGGTGGTGAAGCTGTAGTTGGTGAAGCCGTTCACGCGATAGGCCCGCTCGTTGGTGGTGACGGAACCTTCCTGGGCCACGGCCGCGAGGTAGCTGAAGTTCATGGTGTCGAACACGGCCTGCACGGTGCGGGCGCCGCCGGGAATCAAGTCGGTGGGATGCGCCAGCCACTGGCTCTTGTACTGCTCAATCAGCTTGCCCGTCAGCCGCGCGATGTTCGAGGTCTCGGTCTTGAAGTGATCGACCGACAGCGAGGCCCGCCAGTGCCCGGTCAAGTTGGCCGTCAATTGGAATTCCCAGCCTTTCGAGTGCACGTCCTTCGTCTCGCGGACGTTGCTGACGTTGACGTAGCTGGCGTACTTCACCGGATCGAGGTATTCAAACAGGCTGCTGAGTTCGCCGAAGAGGATCGAGCGCTCGTTGGGATTGTTGGCATTGGTGGCGTCGAAAAGGCTGACGAGGCCGGAGATCTTGCCGCCGAAAAGACCGAACTTCAGGCCATAGTCCTTGGAGTCGCCCGTGGCGTTCGGTGCGCCCGAGCCGTCGACGAGCTTGGTGAACACGCCGGAGGAGAAGGCGTCCGAGTAGTTGTAGTAGGGGGAGAGATAATCGATCGGACCCAGGTTGCGCAGGGCGTGATAGACGATGGAGTAGTTCTTAGTCTGAGGCGCCAGGGCCGATTGATCCAAATCCTTCGTCATGACGATTTGACGGGCCGGGACGACCACCCCCACCGGCTGGTTGGGATCCTGGGGCGGGAGACCGGAGTAGCGGGTGAACTTATCCTCGCGGAAACCGCCGGTCGCCACGATGCGATTGTCCCAGAAGCGGCCCTGCCAGACGGCGAGGAGCGAGTCGGTGGTCTCGTTGAAAGCCTGGCCGGAACCCGAGACGGGCAGCCACTTGGCGTGCACGCCGGGTAGCTTGTTGGCTTCCGCCTCGAAGTTCTGGGAATTGGTCGGACCGCTGAAGGTCCGGGCCTGCGGATCGACGTAGGTGATGAACCGCACCCAGTTCTGCTGGGTCGACTCCTGGAGCGCCGCCGGGTAGCCCGGGAGTGGGGTCGTGTTGAGGAGGCGCCGTTGGTCCCAGAAATGGGTTTGATTCTGTTGTTCGTACATGAACACCACGTCGTGCTTGCCGAGCCAGCGCAACTTGCTGCCTTCCCGGAAATCGTGGTTCAGCGTGGCGGTGACGCGGTGATTCTTGGAGTAGCGATCCTGAAACAGGGTAAAGTTGGGGCCGAGGTCAGCGTAGAAGCGCCCCACGTTGGGGTTGGGCGTGACGCCGTCCTGCAGTGTCTTCGCCTCGTCAATGAGGAGCCGCTGCTGTTGGGCCTGGATGAATTCGTAGGTCACGAATTCGTAGTTGTAAGCATATTCGAAGCTGACCTTGCGGTTGGGCGCATAGCGGAGGTTGCCCTGGAGGTTGAAGCCGTCGAAATCCTGGGTCGCGACCTCGCCCAGGGGGTAAAAATCCACCGGCACGATCCCGGGCGGCAGCGATACATTGCTGAAGCTGGCGACATTGACGTTGGTTCCGACAATCTTGTAGCGCCAGTTTTGCAAGGAGGCCGCCCCGTCATTCGAACCGAAAACCACCGAAGTGGTGTTCTGATTCCGGTAGCCATTGTTTTGGAAATAAGCGGGCAGCCCCGCGGCATTGGTCTGCTGCCGGTTGAAAGCTGAAACGACGGCGAGTCCGGCGGGGGTGGTGCCGGCCGCGGCGGCGGCGTTCAGCACCGGCGTGACCCCGTCATACGTCATGCCGGCCTCGGCGGCGGTCCTCAGCCAGTTGATGCTTTCGTAGCGGGCATTAAAGGAGAGCTGGTCATTCGGCCGATAGGTGAGCGCGACGTAGGCCCGCTTCTGCTTCTGATAGGTCGGCTCGATCCAGGATTCGGTGTCGTCTTTCAGCAGCGCGGCGTAGAGGGCGAGTTTCTTCGGGATGAGCACCTTGTTGTAACTCAGGGCATGGCGCAGGCTCCCGAATTCATCGAGGCGGAACTGGTAGCGGCCCTTGTTCTGAAAGATGGCGTCCTGGGTCGTGCGATTCACCATGCCCGCGACGCCGCCGCCGGCGCCGGTGGTGCCGAAGAGGATCGCGTTCGCCCCGCGCTGGAACTCGAAGCGCGAGGTGTTGTAGGTGTCCGAAGGGATGTTTGTGCGAAAGCCGTTGCGCACGATGTTTTCGAAGGCCAGACCGCGCACGCGGGTGTTGTCGCCGAAGAACAACGCCTGCCCGTTGCCGTCGGCGTCCTGCACGTCGTTTTTCTCGGCGCCCGGCGTGAACCGGAGCAGATCGTTCGTGCCGGTGAGCGCGAGGTCCTCCCAAACCTCCGGCGTGAGGATGGTCATCGTCCCGCCGATGTCCTGGACGGAGGTGCTGAGGCGGGTGCCCGACAGCGTGTTTTGCGCGGCGTAGCCCGTGTCGCGGCTGGCGTCGACTTCGAAGGGGGTGAGCTGAATTACGTCACCCGTGGAGGCGGCGGAACTCGTCGCGGTCTCGGCGGCCCAGGCCACGGAAGAAAACAACGCGGCACAGCCGAATGAGGCGGCCAGGCGAAGGGCGACAAGGAGGCGGGCGGAGCCCGCAGCGAAGGAAGCATTCATGAAGGTAACGGTTCGGACGGGGGTAGGGATGGGGGGTGATGGAGGGGAACGAGAGCGCGCAGGCCCCCTGAATATGAAATGTTGCATACAATACGCGTGCCCGCGTCAAGCGCTTTTGCCGCTGTTTTCTTTCCTTTACGCCTGCCGGCTCGGTCGGGCGCCCCGCATGGTTTCGATCGGTCGCGACCTCGCGCTGGACCTCAACGGATTGGGGCGCGCCGAAGCGGTCGGGGCGCGGACGCCAGGTCAGTGCCGCTTCCGCACCGTCGCCCGGTCGAAGGGCATCTGCTCTCGCTGCACCTTGTCCAGCAGGGTGCCCGTGAGGCGATCGCGCGCGGAGAAAAACGCTTCCTCGGCAAAGCGACCCGGGTTTCAGCGGCTGTTCTTCGCAGAACTTTGCCGGATTCTCGCGCGTTGTTGCCCGCTCAGGCCCTGGCTGAAATAGACCTCAGGCACGAGTCGCGGGAAGGTCCGTTTCATCTCCGGGTCGTCCACGTCCTGGCTGAGGTCACAGTCGAATCGGGCCAGGATTGAGTATTGCCTGGCACCGCTGCCGGGATTGGTGAAGTGCGACAATCCCCAAGTGATGCCGCGTCCCTTCCTGGTATCCGTAAAGGCGTCGGGCACATACGCTCCGGCGGCTTGCGGCATGAGCTGCGAAACCGACGCGATTGCGAAGTTCACCCAGTCTTCGGCATATTGAATCGTGTTGTGCTCGATGCCATCCGTGATCGTCAGGGCGGCCACCCCTTGCTTATAGGGAAACAGGGCGACTTCGTGCCCGGAGTTCAGTACGGGATTAAGGGGATGCTTGGTGAAAGGACCCAAGGGATCGTCCGCTATGGCCAGTCCACCGCCGACCCATACCTCCGGCCGATTGAAGGCCGATTTGTAATACAAGTATATCTTCCCGGCATGCACCAGGGGGTAGGGATCGTGGATGGCAAATTGATCCCATTCACCGGGGGCTCCATTGGGGATGACGATCTGGTTCACCGGAGTCCATGGGCCCTCCGGCGCCTCGGCATAGGATGCCGTCACCGGGCAATAGTCGCCGCGGGTGCCGCTCGGTTCCATGAACCCCTGGTAATAGAGGTAGTATTTCCCTTTCCAGACGAGGATGTCGGCAGTTGAGACCGACCGCCAGCCGACATTCGGCTTGGGCGGGCGCGGGACGGCGACGCCCCGTTCCTTCCAGGTAAAACCGTCGTCACTGGTGGCGTACCAGATTTCGCCCAGATCCCAGTCGGTCGAAGGGATGGTTTCGGTGCAAAGTTGCGCGCCTTGCGGCGGGGTCGGGGTGTCTCTTTTCGTATACCAGACGTAGTATCTCCCGTGCTCGAAAATGATCTTTGAGGGATCGCGGCGCGAGATCGTCCCGTCGCCGCCGTGATAATCCAGTCCGTTCAAGCGGGTGTACTTGAAGCACGAATAGAGATCGTTGTCCGCCGGCCGGGGCCCCGGGTATGCCGAGAAAGCCCGCTTCATAGCGCGGCTCAAAGCCCGCTCCTTCGTCGCGGCGGTGACCGTGTAGGGGAAGGCCCCCGTTTCTTGCGCGTCCAATAACGGCGCCGTGATGGAGACGGCGAGCAGGAGTGTCGGAATCGTTAGTGCCTTCATCGTGTACTCTCCCAAAATATCTGGGCCAGGATATCGCATCTACTCGTAGTTGGATTTGGCCAGAAATCGGATCTTCATTCGCTCGTCGACCTGGAACCGCTCCATGTAACCGAAGTCCTTCCCGACGACGTGGCTCAAGCCCCAGCGCAGACCCTCGAGCGGACCCTTTTCATGATCCGGAGTGCGAAAGAGGCCCAGCGCCTCCGGCGTCCGTTTGATCACCGCCATGATCTCGAAATTTAGCCCCCTCACCCGAAGTTCACGTAAAACGTCTTCTTCTCGAGGTAGTTTTCGAGGCCGTATTTGCCGTCCTCGCCGCCCGTGCCGCTCAGCTTGTGGCCGTTGTGAAAACCCTGCCGCTGCTCGCCCATCGGCCGGTTCACATAGATCTCTCCCGCCTCCAGTTCCAGCACC
>JBBRWR010000210.1:0-6964 GCA_038249085.1 Opitutales bacterium | reverse complement strand
GTTGGCACCGTCCGAGCCACGCAGCGCCCAATCCCAGAAAGAGGTGACACGTGAAGTCGAGTACCTGCTCACCCACCGGGACCACATCCACTATCAGGCACGGGAAAACGCTGGAGCGCCCATGGGGAGCGGCGCGGTTGAATCCCTCTGCCGGCAGCTGCAGAACCGCTTCAAATCCTGTGGCCAGTTTTGGTCCCGCCAAGGCCTCACCCATCTGCTCGCCATCCACGTTCTTTTCAAAAACCAGTCCGCTCGTTTCCTTTGGAATTAGTCCCGGCGTCAACTCAGAGATGCACCCGTGGCCGCGGCCAGCGCTCAAAGGATTAACCAAACCGGTTGCGCCATCATCGAGCGGAAACTTGGTTCAACGGCATCAGGTGTCGGAATACCGCTCGGAATTTCATCTTATGTCAGAAAATCTTACATTTTTAAGCTTAATTTGTCCGGCAGTCGATAAATCGGATTCAATAAAAAATTTATAAACCATTACTAATTAGGGATGTTAAAAACTACCAGCCCAACCGACTGCCAAGACGGCATTGCAAGTGCTAGGGCGTTAGTACTCGGAAAGTTCAACCCATGAAAATACTTACCCACTCTGTCACCCTGTTCGCCTTGGCCGCCGCCGTCTCGTCTCCCGCGATTGGCGGGTCGATTGTCCTAAATACGACGGTCCGTGATTTTAAGGCCTACGGCACCACGGGAGGGCACATTGATTTTGAGAACGCCATTGGCAATGATCCAGGAATTGTGGCAACCACGCTTCCCGCCAGCAAAGACCCGACTTACATGGGGACGGTGGGAAATCCGACGACCCATGGGGCGGATGAATTCAACATGTGGTTTGGCGGCCCGGCGGTGGCAGGCATCGATGCGGGCATTGTCATTCCGGTCGCGCTCACGTTCAACGAAACCTTCGCGGGAAGCGGAGTTTACAACTACAACAGTTCCGCCTTCTTCCCCATCGACGGCGCGGGGTACGGAAACCAGGGGTACGGGCACAACTTCCATTTCACCCTCGAAATGCACACCCAGTTCACGTACCAGACCGGACAGAGTTTTTCTTTCACGGGTGACGATGACGTATGGGTCTACATCAACAACAGTCTGGTCATTGACCTCGGTGGGGTGCACGGTGCGGAGTCTGCCGGGGTGAACTTGGATTTGCTCGGGCTCACGGCCGGAAACTCCTACGACTTCGACTTTTACTTCGCCGAGCGGCACACGGTTGGATCGAATTTGAACATCCAAACGAGCATTAAGCTGCTGGAGAATCCGGTTCCTGAGGGGGGCAGTATCTTCGGATCACTGCTTGCCGCCGTGGGCGGGTTGATCGGCCTTGAGCGGACCCTGAATCGCCGGCGGCGGCGGTAGGAGCCGAGTTCGCGACTTAGCGCTTTGCGCGCTGGCCCGGTGCCATGAGGCTGAGCTGGGGATCCGGCCAGGGAGCGGTCAACGTGACGCGGGCCGGTTGTGCCGTGATGGTGACGACGCCGGCAAGAGGGTGAGCACGGCTGTTTGGGAGATGCCCCGACCCTGGCTGTTGGCGACGATGATATCGTAGTTGCCAGCCATGAAAGTGGGAGCGGGGCCGAGCCAGAGATTTTGCAAACCCACCGCTGACGTGCCGAGATTCACGCCGTTGCGCCGCCATTGCTGGGTCGGCGTAGGATAACCCCTTCCACGTGGGAGATAGTTCGAGGACTTGTGGCTGAGATTCGCCCACCCCTCGATCGAAACGAAGTTTTCGTGTCGCATCGGCTCTATCGGGCGGTGGGTGGCAGCGTCTTCCGCGGTGAAAATTGGGAAGGCGGAACTGTGCGCGGCATGGCGCCCCAGAGGGGTAACAAGTTGGAACCAGGACGGCAGACCGCGTGCCCGTCTTCGATCGCCGGGTCCGAGAACGGTTCCGGCCGGAAAATATGACCGGTTGCCCTCAGGATGAAAATCCTGGCCGGTTTGGCCTAGTCTAGGCTCCAGCTGATGACTCTGATGATCCCTTCCGCCACACCCGTGCCAACGCTGCCGGCCAAATCGATATCTATCGGGTTGACCGGCGCTCGACCAAGTCATCGGCCCGGGTGGAGATCCGTTCAGCCCGGCCTTCCCGGACCAGCCGGTTCATCACGACCGCGGCGACGGTGGCCGGCCGGACCGGCATCCCGGTCTGGAACACCGCCAATTCCAGGAATACCCGGTCATGATGGGCTGGGCTCAGAAAGGGCCACCGTCTCCAGGAGGTCAATGGGCGGGCTTCCCCTACGCACCAGAGTAACTTCAGATCCGCCCCGAACTCGAAGATTTCGCTCAACTATTGGTGGTGGTTGTGCTCTGCTGACCTTGATGTCGCGTGCCGCCCTGAGCTACCCAGGCAGCCAGCTACCGGGGAGAAGCCGATAACGCGGTTGAAAAATCGATCCACACTCTTCCTGGTTTTATTCTTCGCCGGTTGCGCCACAGAACCCGTGAAGACGCAGCCCGGCGCCAAATTGACCGGCACCGATCTTCCCTTGGTCCGTCGTGAGCAACAAACGGAAAGCGACAGACCACCCAGACCCATTTTTATGCAGAATCCTGATTATCCTCCCGACCTGCGAACGGAGGGGATAAAGGGAACGGTGACCATTGAGTTTGTTGTCGCCGTCGATGGGAGCGTAAGTGCAGCCAAGGCTCTCGACTCGCCGCATCCGAAGCTCGCAGAGGCCGCTATTGCCGCGATGATGAAGTCGAAGTTTGAGCCGGCGCTAAGAAATGGTATCGCCACCCCCGCCATTCTGCGCGCGCCGATAACATTCAGTGTGGATGAGAAGAGGTAGGATTCCATTACTGCCGCCGCTGGGATTCGAGACCGAGCGAGCCAGCCTGGAGCGCGGCTCCGGCGACCCCGAAGCGGGTGCAGCACGGGTGGGTGAGGTGCGCGGCGGCGAAGCGATTCGATTTTCCCGCCTCGCCGAGGCCATTTTCAGCGGTCCCAATCGGAAGCTCAGGACGCCTGTTGGCTGGGCGGCGTTGCTCTCGGGCCGGGAAAATATTGGTGCCCTGATGATCGCTTTCTCCGGGGTTTTTCGCATGTGCCGCCGAGATGAAATCAACCCCACCGCCCAAGTCCACGACGCCCCGCCGTTGGCTGCGGTCGCACTGGGTTCGATCAAGAATTGATTTCTTTTCTCGCTTGGTCGCGACCAGAAGCCATCCCATTGGAACGGTGGGTCGAAAGAGACAAAGGGGAGGGAAACAACCGGAACCCCGCCTCGTCGCGGAAGGGTGAGACGGTCCCGGCAGAGCGTCAGAGGGGCATCTCCTGCCGGCTCCACTTTTTCCGCGACATCGGGGGCATCGCCCGCCAAGTCTTTTTCTCCCCCATGCCCACCGATCGCCTCCCGTTTTTGCGCGCCTGCCTGATCGCCGCGCTCGGCGCCCTCCTCCTCGCTCCGGTTGCCGCGCCGGCGGCCCAGACACGCAGCGTGGACAGCGAGGCCAAAGGTTCGGGCGAACTCGTGCTGCACAAGTGGTCGGGCGCCCTCAACGTCCCCGATCCGGTGGCCTGCACGGTCGATCCCTGGGGGCGGGTGTATGTCACCTCGACCACGCGCCGCAAGGTGGGCGACCTGGACATCCGCGAACATACGATGTGGATACCGGACGACGTCGGCTTCACGAGCGTCGACGACAAGATGGCCTTTTATCACCGGGAACTCGCGCCCGGCAAGATGCGGGCGCCGCGGGGCGATCTGCGGGATCACAACGGCGACGGGTCGATCGACTGGAAGGACCTCACGTTCCACACGGAGCGCATCTATCAATTGCGCGACACGGACGGCGATGGCACGGCGGACAAGATCACGGTGTTTGCGGAGGGGTTCAACACGGAGGTTACCGGCATCGCCGCGGGTGTGCTGTATCACGACGGTTGGGTTTACGCGACGATCGCCCCGGACCTGTGGCGCTTCCAGGACACCGACGACGACGGCGTGGCCGATGTGCGCGAGATCGTGGTGCACGGATTTGGCCTGCACATCGCCTACGCGGGGCACGACATGCACGGCCCCATGGTCGGACCCGACGGGCGCATCTACTGGAGCATCGGCGACAAGGGCGTGAATGTGACCTCGCGGGAAGGGCGGCATTTCTTTTACCCGAACGAGGGCGCCACGCTGCGGATCGAACCCGACGGGAGCGGCTTCGAAGTCTACACCCACGGCAATCGCAACATCCAGGAACCCGCGTTCAACGATTACGGTGATCTCATCGGGGTGGACAACGACGCCGACCAACCGGGCGAACGCGAGCGCTTCGTCCATCTGGTCGAGGGCAGCGACAGTGGCTGGCGGTGCAATTACCAGTACATGAAGCTGGACAGCCCGTGGATGCGGGAAGGGCTGTGGAAACCGCATTTTGCCGGCCAGGCCGCGTACATCCTGCCGCCGCTGCTCAGCTACTCCGACGGCCCGGCCGGCTTCAAGTTCGACCCCGGCACGGCACTCGGCGAGGCCCAGCGCGGCATGTTTTTGCTCAACGAATTTCCGTCGGGCAAGATGCGGGGCTTTCGCACCGAACCGGCCGGGGCGACTTATCGGATGACGGATGCGCGCATCCTCAATGACGGTGTCATGGGCATCGGCATGAGCTGGCAGCCCGATGGCTCGCTCATGATGGTCGACTGGATCGGGGGTTACCCGCTCGACGGCCTGGGGGCGCTCTGGCGCGTCGATGTGAAGGAGGGTGCGCACCATCCGCTGCGGGACGAAACGAAGGCCCTCCTCGAGGATGGGTTCGAGGATCGCCCCTATCTTGAGTTACTCGGCCGGCTGGGCCACGCGGACCGCCGGGTGCGGTTGGGCGCGCAATGGGAGCTGGCGAGGCGGGGCCGCACGGGGGAACTCCTGGCGGTGGCGCGGGCAGTCCGGGCGGGCCAGCTCGCCCGTATACATGCGGTGTGGGGATACGGGCAACTCCTGCGGCGCGGTGCGGCCGACGCCGCCGATGTGATCGCTTTGCTGCGCGACGCGGATCCGGAGATCCGGGCGCAGACCGCGAAGATCCTGGGCGACGCCGTGACGATGGGCGCGGCGGGGGTGGGGAAGTCGCTCATCCCGTTGCTGGCTGACGAGGCACCGCGGGTGCGGCTGCAGGCGGCCCTGGCGCTCGGAAAATATCGCGAGCCCGCCGCCGTGGATGCGCTGTTCGCGCTGGCCGAGCGGGACGCCGCGGACCCGGTGCTGCGACACGGGGCGGCCTTCGGGCTGACGGGATGCGCGACACGGGCGGATCTGGTGGCGCGGATTCTGCATCCGGCGTTGCGGGTGCGCCTGGTGGCGGTGGTGGCCCTGCGCCGGCAGGGGGACCCGGCGGTGGCGGAGTTCCTGCACGATGGCGATCCGTTGGTGGTCGAGGAGGCCGCGCGGGCGATTCACGACGACTTGGGGGTTCCGGCCGCGTTGCCGGCCCTCGCCGCGCTGCTCGCGGAAAAGCCCGGCAGCGAGGTGGTCCTGCGGCGGGCGATCAACGCCGGCCTGCGCGTCGGTACGCCGGAGGCGGCGAGCCGGCTGCTCGCGTTTGCACTCGATGACGCCAGCCCACGGTCGATGCGGGAAGAGGCTCTGACCACGCTGCGTCTTTGGCAGAACCCGCCCCGCCTCGATCTCGTCGACGGCCGCGCTCGCACGCTCCGGCCGGCCGCCATCACCGCCGAACTCTCGGCCCAGGTGGATCAATTGCTGGCCCTGAAGGATCCGGGCCTCAAGGCGCTGGGCATCCAGATCATGATCGCCCACGCCCTCCAGGTCGGCGCCGAGCAGATGGCGGCAATCGTGGCCGAGACCGGGACATCGGCGGAGTTGCGGGCGGAGGCGTTGCGCCTGCTGGCCGCGGCTCAGCGGGAGCATCCGGCGTTGGTGCGGGCGCTTGATTTCGCGCTGGCGGCGGAGGCCCCGGCGCCGCTGCACCGGGCGGCGCTGGCGTTGCTGTTGCCGGCCCACCCGGAGCGTTTGGTGAGCGAGGCGCGGACCGTGCTCAAGACCCGCACCCCGGCAGAAAAGCAGCATGCGGTGGAGTTGCTGGCTGAGGCGGCCACGCCGGCGGCCGATGTCGTGATCACCGAACTGGCCGCCGGCCTGGTGGCCGGCACCGGCGAGCCGGCGCTGAAACTCGATGTCATGGAGGCGATGCAAACCCGCAGTACGGCCAATGCCGGCCTGGCGGAGAAACTGCGCGAGTATCAGGCGTCGGCCGGGGCGCAGGCGCAGGCGGAGTTGCTCCTGGGCGGCGACATCGGTCGCGGCCGCAACGTGGTGGCCAATCACCTCGCCGCCAATTGCACCGCCTGCCACACGGTGGAGTCGGGGGGAGGCAGTGCGGTGGGGCCCAACCTGCGGTCGATCGGCCGGGAGCGGGATGCCGCATACCTCCTGGAGTCACTGCTCGTGCCCAGCGCGAAAATCGCGACCGGCTTCGGCCTTGTGAACGTGACGCTGAAGGACAAGAGCGAGGTCACGGGTACGCTGGCGAAGGAGACGCCCGGTGCGGTCACGGTGCGGCTTTTCGATGGCAAGCAGCAGATCATCCCGCGGACCGAAATCGCCAGCCAGTCGCCCCCCGTCTCGATTATGCCGCCGATGGGCGCCATTCTGCAGCCGCGGGAGATTCGAGATGTCGTGGCCTACCTTTCGAGCCTCAAAGGCGGGCGGAGCTCACGCGCGGCAAATCCGGAAGGGGAATAAGACCAACCGATCGTGATTTCTGGACGGTAGGGCGTCACCTGGGTGACGCCGTTGCGCCTGAGAGGCGCGGATCCAGGTCCGGCCCGACAG
This sequence comes from Opitutales bacterium, assembly GCA_038249085.1. GTDB lineage: Bacteria > Verrucomicrobiota > Verrucomicrobiia > Opitutales > Opitutaceae > ER46. Next base: position 155 of record JBBRWR010000210.1, on the reverse strand, counting down.
CATCCCATCATCCTAAATTCCGCAGATGAAATTGACCACAGAGACACAGAGATCACAAAGAAAGGCAGTTGGGGAAACTCCGCCTCAAAGGCTGCTTCACCCCGTGGGTGAATCGGATCGGCGACCTGATTTCTCTCTGTGCCCTCTGTGCCTCC
>JBBRWR010000209.1:0-7056 GCA_038249085.1 Opitutales bacterium | reverse complement strand
TTGTACGCCAGGCACACCAAGGTCCATTCGGTGGACACCTTGACCGTGCCGCGCAGGAGGAACTGTCTGAAGCCGAGGACCGACTTGATGATCCCGAACCCGGGTTCGACGGTCTGCTGGCGCAGCTGGTAGAGTTGTTTGTCGGCGGCGCTTTGCAGCCGGTGCCGCCTCACCTCACTGACGCTCGCTCCGGTCGCCGGGGCGGACGGTTCGGGCTTCTTTTCCAGATCGGCAACGCTGCGATGATGCGAGGTCTTGTCCAACGCGGCGTACACCGTCGTGCCAGTGGCCGCACCCGCGGCGGTCTGTTCGATCTTTTGCACCGCCGCTTCGCTGTAGAATCCGTTGTCGGTGAGCACCGCACTCACCGCGCCGAGCTCCGGGGGAATCGCCGCGAGCGTGGGCGCCAGTTCCTGCTTGTCGTTGGGCGCCTGGCTGACCCGAAAGTGCCCGTCGCGTAGCTGTACACCAGCAGGCTCAACAACCTCGTCGGCGGATACTGCTCGTCGCCCGTGCCGCGGGTGTTGACCCGGACCTCGTGCAAGTCGATCGCCTCGACCGCATCGATGACAAAGTGCGCCAGATGGTCGGCCGGCCTGCCTGTGCCGGCACGGCAGACAGGCACCCAATCCCGCAGGTCCGGCGGCAGCAGCAGAGGAGTGTTGCGATCGACGGAAACGAAGCGGGTGGCCATTTCGAACACTAAACATCTAATATGTTACTAGTCCCTGTACTAGGTAATATAATTAGACGATTTTTCGCTATAGTTCGACCGGCCACTAGCGCGGTCACTTGCTCAACCGCCGGATGTGGAAAACCGCACGTCCGGTGGTGTGGAAGGGTCACGGGGCGCAATCCCCGTGACCCCATCCGATCGGCGCAAACCGGGCTCCGCCTGAATCGCGCGCGGAGCCATTCCAGCCACTTGCCCCGTTTGTTTCTGCGATTTCGATGAGCCCGGCCCGCGCGGAAAAGGGCGAGCGTTCACTCCTTCGCGTCAGGAGGCCGAGGCATCGATTGACCCGACCGCCTCGATTCTCACCGCCGGCGCTGTGCTCGCTGGGCCAGGTAAAGATTGGCGGGCTGCACTTGCTCCGGCGGCAACGCCTCGAACCACCACGTGGCGGCGGACAACTCGCTCTGGTGGGTTGTGGTCAGGCCCACGAAGTTCATGCTGATCGGCCCCCATCCTTGCGGCGGCGGGGCGATGGGCACAGCCGCCCGGATGTTCCAAAAGGTTTCCCAGCCCGCACTCTGCCGGCCGATGCTCGCCCCGCCGCCGCAGCGCCACACCCGGCTGCCGCGCCCGCAATCAATGTCGGTGTAGAGGTTTTCGTAGGGGGTGTCCTTGTGATGGTCGAAGTTGAGATCGGTCCCGCGTCCGTGGGACCAGACGTTGCCCGAGGCGTGTTCGACCGAGAGGTCGTGCACATAACTCGCGCGTACGTCGAAGGCGGTGATCAGGTTGTCTTCGGCCCCCTTGCATTGAATCGCGTGGTGGCCGGTGCAGGCGGCGACGCCGGCTTCCGCCCGGCCGCGCCCGGGATCGGCGGTGATGACGATGCCGCTGAGGGTGTTGCCGGCGGCCACTAGGTTGATGCCGAGGTCGCCGTTGTGGATGACGACGTCGCTGACCCAGCAGGCATGCACCTGCCGGAGTTCGATCGCGTTGGCGCCGTTTTCCTTGAAGTGCCCGCGATACGGCGTGGCCGGAAATGCGAAACCGATCCCCTCGATGCCGGACTCGGTGACGGTGGGGCGAAAGCTCCGGATTTCCGGTTGCCACGCGGCGCGCGTCTCGAAGCGCAGCGGCCGATCGAAGCGCACGCGGTGGCCGTTCACGGCCACCACCTGCATCAGCATCTTGGTGTCGAGTCGCTTGCCCCGCCGGATGTCGCCCGGGTCGTCGCAGTACAAATGGGTCTTCAGGCTCTGATCGGGCGCTTCACGCACCACCACGAGCACCTGCTGGCCGACGGTGAGCCCGGTCGTGGTGTCGACCTCCACTTCATGGTCCCCGCGTCGCGCCAAACCGACGATGCGGGCGAGCTTTGTCGCCTGGTAATCGCCGTGCAGCCGGACGAAGGCGCCGTCGAACGAGTAGCCGCTGGCGGGCGAACCCGTGCTGGTGCGACCCGGGCGGGGATGAATCTCGTCCAGCCCGCGCGGAAACCACAATACGCTCCGGTCGGGGCCCGCGCCGCGGAGCACCACGCCGCTTTGCTTGATGGTGATGTAGTCGGAAATCAGGTACCGGCCTGGCGGTACGAAGACGGCGCCGTTCCGCGTGGCGTCGAGGGCGGCCTGAATGGCCTTGGTGTCATCCGTCACGCCGTCGCCCACCGCGCCGAAGTCACGCACATTGGCTGCGGTCGGCCCGGCGGCCGGCAAGGGCGCGCCGCGATGGTAACCGACGCGGGCAAAATCCGGCAGACGTCCGCCTTCCGCCCATTTTTCGCCGTGTTGGCCCCACAGTTCGGAATGAACCGGCGCGGCGGCCAAGGCGTCGCGCCAGAGGGAAACGGCCAGGAGCATCCCCGGTAGCGTGCGAAGGAGAGAGGTGACCATGGGCGTGATTCCGGGTGTGACGCCGTTGAGGCCCGACCGGGTTCACCCGATTGCGCCGATAATTCTGCGTCGGGCGATGATCCGTCAGGAGGGTTGCCGCCCAGTCCTGAGCATCATCAAAAGTGTCACGTAATACGTGACACTGCGGGTTGAGGGGGGAGGCCCGAGAGGCGGATGACGGGGTGATGGCGGGTGGTGTGGTCAGCTGCGGGCGGACTTTTTCCTGGGGGCTGGCTTGGGTTTGGGCGGCAGGGGTTCGACGGACACGGGGGCAAAGGTGGCGAGGGCGGGCAGGGTGGTCTGCACGCCGCCGGCCGGAACCTCGAGCCCGGCGCTCCAGACGATGCCGTTCAGGATGAAACGGCGCAGATCCTCGATCGCCCAGTTCCGAAAGAAATGTGGCATCACGATGCCGAATCCGCGTCCGCCGCCCGGGCGCTCCACGCCCCAGGCCACGGTTTCGCGTTGGGGTGCGTTCGGCGGCAGCTGGGAGGTGGCGAAGGTGAGGACATTGGCCGCGGGCCGGTTGCCGTCGCGCCCGAAGTAATTGTTGATATACGGCTCGTCGTTCAGGGTGAACGCGCGCCAACCGCGACTGATGGGATGCGCGGGGGCGGCGGGGGTGATGGTGGCGGCGGGATAGATCTTCGCAATCGACTGGTGGTGATCGCACTTGGTGGCAAAGTACCCGCCCATCCACTCCAGCAGGGGATGCCCACCGCCGGGAGGCACATCCTCGTTGCGGAGTCCGGTGGCATAGTGCACGCACACGAGGCCGCAGCCTCGCCGCATCATCGCGTCCAGCTGCGCGAGGATCGTCTTGGATTCCGGCAGTCGCTGCGGGGGAAAGATGTCGCCGATGAAGACGAGCGTGCGCGCGGCCTCGAGCACGGCGGCATCTTTCGGCCAATCGAAAAACACCTCGGCCTTCACCCCCGGCACATTCGCCAGGTGATTGAGGCAATACTCCAACAACCGTCCGCCCGCCGCGACTTCGTGGGTGCCGGGCGGATGCGTGCTGGGACCGACGATTACGAGGACCCGCGCCGGTTCGGCGGCGGAAAGCGCGGAGGCGGTCAGGGTGAGAAAGGCGAAGCGCAGGGTTCGGGCATTCATGGCGGCAAGGAAGGTGGCGGAGTGGGGGAAGAAGGCGAGCTGGGTTGCAACGCTGCGCTTTCCGCATTCTTTGCATCGACGGCCGGGGGACGACGTGTAAAAGACACCCCACCATCGGCCTTCGCGGGCCCGGTTCGGCCCGCTCGCGAACCCGCACCCACTCCCCATGTTTCGTCCTTGTCCTGGTCTGATCGCGTTCCTCGCTTCCCACGTCGCCCTGGCGGCGGGGGCGGCGGCTGCGCCGGCCCCGGTGCTACCCGAGGTGGTGTCGTTCAACCGCCACATCCGGCCGATCATGTCGGACACCTGCTTTCACTGCCACGGCTTCGACGCCAAGGCGCGCAAGGCGGGCATGCGGCTCGACGTGCGGGAGGAGGCGCTCAAGCCGACGAAGCACGACCTGATTCCCATCGTGCCCGGAAAACCGGACGAGAGCGAAATCATCCTGCGCATCACGGACGCGGGCGATCCCATGCCGCCCGAGGAGGCGCACAAGACGCTCTCGCCGTACCAGCAGGCGTTGTTTCGCCGTTGGGTGGAGCAGGGCGCGGTGTATGAGTCGCATTGGGCCTACACGCCGTTGACCAAACCGGCGGTGCCGGCCAACGGGCAGGCCAATCCGATCGACGCGTTCATCCGGGCCCGGCTGGCCGAAAAGGACATCACCCCTTCCCCGGAGGCGGCGCCGTCCCGGCTGCTGCGCCGGGTCTCGCTCGATCTCACCGGCCTGCCGCCGACCCCGGAGGAGGTGACGGCCTTTGCCGGTGAGGCGACGTCCCGGGGGGGCTACGAGCGGCAGGTGGACCGCCTGCTCGCCTCGCCGCACCACGGTGAGCGGATGGCGGTGTGGTGGCTCGATGTCGCGCGGTTTGCCGACACGGTGGGGTTTCACGGCGACCAGAACCAGCGCATCTTCCCTTACCGGGACTACGTGATCAACGCCTTCAACGCCAACAAGCCCTTCGACCAGTTCACGATTGAGCAACTTGCCGGCGACCTGCTGCCGCAGCCCACGGTCGAGCAGCGCGTCGCGACCGGCTACAACCGGCTCAACATGATGACGCGGGAAGGCGGGGCGCAGCCCGCGGAGTACCTCGCGAAGTACGGGGCCGAGCGGGTGCGGTCGGTCGCGGCGGCCTGGTTTGGCAGCACCTTCGGCTGCGCCGAGTGCCACGATCACAAATTTGATCCGATCAAGACGCGGGACTTCTATGCCTTGCAGGCGTTTTTCGCCGACGTAAAGCAATGGGGTGTGTATTCCGACTATGGTTACACCAAGAACCCCGACCTCGCCGGCTTTAACAACGACTATCCGTTTCCGCCGGAGGTCGAGGTCGAGAGCCCGTACCTGACGGCCCGGTTGCGACGGGCCGAGGCCGCGTTGCGGGCGCACGGGGCCGCGAGGCGGGAGGGTCTCCGGAATCCGGAGGTCTCCGCCGCGTTCGAGGCCTGGGTCGCCGGGGCACAGCGCTTCCTCGCGCGTGCCCCGGACGGCTGGCGGCGGCCGCCGTTGAGCGCGATGCTGATCAAGGGCGCCAAGCCCGCCGCCGACGGCGAGATTCCGATCGGCGAAGGGCAGACCGTGCAGGTGGAGAAGGCGCTCGGGCGCGACGAGAGCGTGCGCCTCAGCCTCTGGCCGGGCGCGGGGGATGTGGCGGCCGTGCGCGTCGAGGTGGAAGCCGCGCCGACGACCGAACTGCCGGCCAAGAAGGCCCGGGGCCGAGGGACTTTGAAGCTCAGTTTGAGCCGCCGGGACGCCGCCGGGAAGATGCACCAACTCGCGGTCGCGTTTGCCGACGCCAGCGCGAAGGCCGCCCGCTACGAAGGGGGCGCGGAACTGCCGGGCATAACGACCGGCTGGTCGCTGCCCCGGAGCGAGGAACGTCGCAGGGTGTTCGGAGTGTGGCTGCTCGAAGGGCCCGAGATGTTCGCCGCGACCGACAGCCTGATCGTGACCCTGACGGGGGAGGTTGCCGTTTCGCTGCGCGTATCCACCAGTCCGTTCGGGGCGGATGATCCGCTCGACGCGGGGGCGGCGAAGTGGCGGGCGGCGGCCGCGGTGGCGCCGGCCCGGCGCACGGCCGACCAGCGCAACCAGTTGTTCGAGGCCTGGAGTCTCAGTACGAACGGTAACCCCGGCGGCCTCGCCCATCGGCAGGAACTCGTCGCGGCCATCCGCGAAACGTGCGGCGGCCGGGCGTGGACGCTGGTGACGGAGGCGACCGAGCCGTTGACGGTGCGAGTGTTGCCCCGCGGCAACTGGCAGGACGACACGAGCCCGGTGGTGTTGCCCGCGACCCCGAGCTTCCTGCCCGGCCGGCGGGAAAGTACGCCGGAAAAACGCCTCACCCGTCTCGACCTCGCCCGGTGGATCGTGTCGCGGGAAAATCCGATCACCGCCCGCACGGTGATGAACCGGCTGTGGCAGCAATGCTTCGGCGTCGGCCTGAGTGCCGCGGTCGATGACCTCGGTTCGCAGGGTGAACTGCCCTCGCACCCGGAGCTGCTCGACTGGCTGGCGAGCGAGTTTCGGGACAGCGGCTGGGATCTGCGGCATATGGTCCGCCTGATGGTAACAAGTGCGACCTACCGCCAGAGCAGCCGCGGGCGGCCGGAACTGCGCGGGATCGATCCGTCCAACCGGTTGTTGGCCGCCCAGAACCCCCGTCGGCTCGAGGCGGAGTTCGTGCGCGACAACGCGCTCTTCATCGCCGGCGTGCTCAACCTCGACGCGATCGGCTGGCCGAGCGTACGGCCGTACCAGCCGGCGGGATACTACGCCGCGATCCAGTTTCCCAACCGGGAGTATGTCGCCAGTACGGACGACGAGCAGTGGCGCCGGGGCGTCTACATGCACTGGCAGCGCACCTTCCTGCACCCGATGCTGGCAAATTTCGACGCCCCGCCCCGCGATGAGTGCGCCGCCCAGCGGGTGGTGAGCAACACGCCCCAGCAGGCGCTCACCCTGCTCAACGATCCCACCTTCGTCGAGGCCGCCCGGCTGCTGGCAGCGCGAATTGTCGTTTACGCTCCGGCTGAGACCGCGCGGCTCGAGCGGGCCTTCCAGCTGGCCGTCGCCCGGGTACCCGAACCCCGCGAAGCCGAGGCCTTGCGGGCGCTGCTGGACAGGCAGCGGGAGTATTACCGCGCGAATGCCGGCGAAGCGGAGAAGCTGCTCCAGGTGGGTCTGGCCCCCGCCCCCACCGGCGACCCCGCCGAGCTGGCCGCGTGGACCAACGTCTGCCGGGTCATCCTCAACCTGCAGGAAGTTTTCACGCGGTACTGAAGGGACCACGGACAACGGACCACAGACCACGGACAACGGACCACAGACCACGGACAACGGACCACAGACCACGGACAACGGACCAC
>JBBRWR010000208.1:0-7182 GCA_038249085.1 Opitutales bacterium | reverse complement strand
GGCCGCCGTGCGCTCATCGTCGCACGCAAATTGACCGAAAATCTAATCATTCCCGCACTCCAGCCGGTCGCCCAGTGACCCTGAGCCTATATCAAGTTTCTTGCGCATTTTGCGCGGGATTTGCCGGATAAGTGACTATTGTGGACGTGTTGAAAATAGAGGAATCGCCGAACTCGCGCGGTCGCGTAAGTGCCTGATGAAGTATCCAAGAAAACAGTGCGTTCAGAAAAGGTACGGTGTCCGGAACGGGTCCGCGTGAGATGGTGCGCTGAGCCACCAGCGAACTCTCCCAGCGCGACCACACGGCCCAGTGAAATCCCGGCATTCGGTCCGAGGTGCGGAATATGGGTCGCCCGGCGTTTCGTTTCAGGAGCAACCAAGAGCTGATGCCGCAAGGCCTGGTTCTCGAGCACGAGTTGCTGCTGGCGAGGGTGCAGGGCGGCTCCGGCGCTTCGCAGTACGCCAAGGAAGTGTCTGCCAAGTTTCGCACATTTTGTGACTGGTACGTCGGAGGAAGGTCAATTCGAGGTTGAGCTATCGTTTGGATTTGAGGGCCACAACGTGGCCCGAAGGTGATGGGAAAGCGGCAATGGCAACGGCGCGTACGCCACACTGGCCCGAGGTTTGGCTCTGGCGGAGGGAGGCCCCGGCATGGCGGGGCTGACCGGAGCCAGAGCCAGAAAACGACTCGGCCGGTGCGAGCTGGACATTCCCCCTCGTCCCGCGTTCAAGCATGGAATGCCCGCTTCCCGTCGCGTTTCGCTCGAACCAACGCTCGCGGCGCCGGCGCGGTGGATGGCGCAACTGCACGGGGAACTGTCGGAGCAAGCTGAAGAAATGGTGGCCAACCTTGAGCGCGGAAAGCCCGGGCGAACAATCGATACACGCACATCATGCTGTGGGTCGCACCGAACCCGCCCGCATGGGTCTACGCGGCCGGAGTGCCGCGCATCATCATGCCCGAACGGCTCCCCGATGCGGTGTGGGATCATCGTCTCGCCGGCGGCGCCGACATGTCCCTGCGCCACGTCGGTGGAGCCGACACCGTGTTTCACCTAATCGAAATTGAACGGTTGTGAGCAATCCGCCCATGAATCTGAAAATCTTCCGTCTGCTGCCGGTGTTCCTCGCAAAATCTCTCCTCCGCACCGCCGCGCTCGCGCTCATGGTGCCGTGCGGCGGTTTCACCGTCCGCGCCGCCGCCCCGCGGCCGAAGCGGCCCAACGTGCTTTTCATCATGGTGGACGACCTGAATCATTGGGTCGGTTACCTGGGCCGAAACAAACAGACGATCACCCCCAACATGGATCGGCTGTCAGCCGCGGGCCTCAGCTTCACGCGCGCCAATTGCGCCGCGCCGGTCTGCAATCCGTCGCGGACCGCCCTGTTCTCTGGCCTGCGGCCCGGGTCGACCGGAGTCTATGGCAACGCTAATGACTGGCGACCGGTGGTGCCCGAGGACAAGACGATGATCACCACTTTGCGGAGAGGCGGATATGAGATGCTCGGCGCAGGCAAACTTTACCACATGGGTTTTGACCGGCGGGAGGAATATGATGATTACATGGTGGAAGCGCCGGGAGGGGAGCGCGGCCGGCCGATCCCACCGCTGCTGCGTTTCAACCAAGTCGTTTTCGGTCCGACGGATGGCGGCGACGACAGTCTGCCGGATTGGAACACGGCCAACTATGGCATCGAGCAACTCGGCCAGCCGCACGCCAAACCCTTTTTCCTCGGCATCGGTTTCCACAAGCCGCACCCGCCATTTGTCGTCCCGAAGAAGTATTTCGATCTGCATCCGCTCGAGCGCATCCAGTTGGTGCCTTACCGCGAAGATGACCTCGCCGACGTGCCACCCGAGGGCGTGAGAAAGGCCATCGGCCAGGGCACGCACGAGATGATTCTCAAGGCGGGCAAATGGAAGGAAGCCATCCAGGCCTACCTCGCCACTATTTCCTATGTGGATGTCCAAATCGGGCGGGTGCTCGATGCGCTGGAAAAGTCCGCCTATCGCGCCAACACCATCGTGGTGCTGATGGGCGATAACGGCTGGCATCTCGGCGAAAAGAACCATTGGGGCAAGACCACGCTTTGGGAGGAGTCGGCGCGGGTGCCGCTCATCTGGAAGGTGCCGGGCCTGACCAAGCCCGGTTCGGTGTGTGCGCGCGCCGTGGATTTCATGAGCATCTATCCCACGCTGACTGAGCTGTGCAGCGTACCGACGCCCAAACATGTTCAAGGTATCAGCATCCGGCCGCTGCTGGAAAATCCACAGGCGCGGTGGGCGCATCCAGCCATCACCACTTCCCAGGAAGGCCAGCACGCGGTCCGCACCGAAAAGTGGCGTTATATCCGTTACCGCGATGGCTCGGAGGAGCTCTACGACGACGAAAACGATCGCTACGAATTCACCAACCTCGCGGGCAAGCCGGAGTTCGCCGCCAAGAAACGGGAACTCGCGGCATTTCTGCCCACGGAAAACAAACCCACCCTGGCCATGTCAGCCGGCGGAGCGGAAGAGGGCGAAGGCGGAGAGGATCGCGCCGCGAAAGCGGCGGCGAAGAAGATGCGCAAAGCCGGCAAAGCTGCGAAATGAAAACAAAACCACGCTACGCGCTCTCTGTTCTCCTCGCCCTGTGCTTCGTCATCGAAAGCGCGGCGCAAGACACGGCCGCCGACGCAGTGAAAAAAGACCGGGAACCGCGTGGGGCGACGCCGGTGCCCGATATTGTCGAGACGGTGGCGGATATCGTTTATAAGACCGTCGACGGTCAAAGCATCGCCCTCGACCTCTATCGGCTGAAAGGGAAAAGCTACGAAAACGCCCCGCTCATCATTTGGACGCACGGCGGCGGCTTCGCCAAGGGCAGCAAGGACGGGGCGGTAAAGCACAACTCCGCGGTGATGTTGCCGCTACTCCTGCAGCACGGCTACCTCGTCGCCTCGCTGGATTATCGGCTCTGCACCCCCGACAACGATAAAGTGCGCGTCGTGCAATGCATGACCGATTGCAAAGATGCGGTGCGCTTTCTGGTGAAGAACAGCGCGCGATACGGCATCAACCCCGCACGCATTGTGACCATCGGTTCCTCTGCCGGCGGAGGGATCGCCCTGGTGCTCGCGATGAGTGGGGATGCTGATCTGCCGGGCGATTCCGCGCTGGCGAAATATTCCGCTCCGATCAAATGCGCGGTCTCGTGGTTTGGGCCCACCGACATGAGAGAGATGGGAAAAACGCGTCCCGGTCGCGACCGCAGTCAGGCCATCTTCACCACCGTGAATCGCAACGACCCGCACCAGACCGAGATCATCAGCGCGATGTGGTATATGGAGAAACGCACCGCCAAGGTGCCGATGCTGCTGGTCCACGGCGACAGCGACCTCACCGTGCTTCCGCGCCAGTCCAGCGCAATGAAGGCCGGGGGAGACCGCCTGGGATTTCCGATTGATTACGTCCCCGTGAAAAACATGCGCCATGGTTTTAACGGCACGGACAAGGGCCCGATCACGCCGACGCTCGACGAAATCTGGCAGACGACCGTCGCGTTCATCCTGAAGAACAACGGCGGAGAGGAGCTTCCCGGCGGTAAGAAAACCAACTAGGCACCGGGCAGCTTCTCAAACCCGCCCATGTCCATTCTCCCTGCCACTCTCGGTTCGCGGTTGCTTCTCGGCGTGTCCGCCATCGCGTTGGCCGGTGCCGACGTTTCGCGTTCGGACTACTACGCGGTGGACGCGCGCGATCAAAACATCCGCATCCCCGCCACGGTGAAACCGCTGTTCGACCAGTTCATGCGGGACACCTGCTGCACCCTGGGTCCCGATGGCTGGCATTACCTTACCGGGACGACGCCGGCACCGTGGCGAACCAACATCTGGGATTGGAACGACGGGCTGCGCGTGTGGCGCTCCAAAGATCTGAAGCACTGGGAGGCGATGGGCCTCGTCTTCGATTTGGATCGCGATGGCACATGGCAGCAGCCGTTCATCGACGTGCCGCCGGGGCGCATCGCGCCGAGCGGAGACGTGTGCGACGGCAGGCAGCGCATCGCGTGGACGCCCGAGCTGCATTATATCAAGAGCAAGCGGACCTGGCTCATCAACGCCTGCATGGGCAGCAAGGTGGACCCCCGCCGCGGTGCGTTTATTCTACGCAGCATTTCCGGCAAGCCGGAGGGCCCCTACGAAAACATCGAGGCCAGCCGGAACGGCCCCATCAACAATCTGCCCGGCAATTTCTCGGCGGACAACAGTCTCTTCGAAGACAACGACGGCGCGGTGTACTTCGTAGGCGTGGATCATTACGTGATCAAATGAAGGATGATCTCTCGGGCTTCGCCGAGGCACCGCACCCTCTCATCGAGACTCCGTGGAAGAACGAATATTACTGCGAGGGCGGTTATATCTTCAAACGCGGCGGCAAATATCACCTCGTGCAAACGTTCTGGTCGCGGAAGGTCGCGCCGGATCGGTTGGAGTATTCGGAATCGAAAACTCTCAAGCGGCGGGACGACCCCACGACCTACGGCTACGACGCGCTCGTCTCCAGCTCCGATAACATCTACGGCCCCTACGGTCCGCGCTACACGGCGGTGGTCGGCGGCGGGCATCTGAATCCGTTTCAGGACGCCCAGGGCCGCTGGTGGGGCGCCGCCTTCGGCAACCCCAACGGGCAGGCCAGCGAAGTGAACGCCTTTGACGGCCATACGCCCGCCACCTGCCGTCCGCTTCTCGTCCCCCTCAAATGGGAAAACGAACGCCTGATGGTCGATCACGCTCCGCGGTAGCGGTGGCAACGCCCGTCGCGCTGCCCTCCAGCGCTTCCTCTCAGAATCATGAAATCCAAACTCCCGTTTCTCGCGTTGACCGCGCTGACCGCGCTCGCCGCCACGCCGTTGCTCGCCGCCGCGGCCAACGGCAATGGCAACCCGTGCGTGCTCGACGAGCGCTGGTATTTCAGCCGCTACAAAGACGGCACGGAAGAGTTCTACGACATGCAGGGCGACCCGACACAATGGACGAACCCAATTCGTTACACCGATCCCGTGCACCGTACGCAGATTCAGCGGCTGGCCGGGTTGCTGCCCACCACCTACGCCACGGACGTCACGCCTAACACCGGTGGAAGGGAAGCCAAACAGGCCGGTCCCGACCCCAAGATCAAAGCGACGCGTTCCCTTGAAAAGCTCAAGTAAGGGAGGAGCGCCTCTCGTGGAAGCAAATGCGCGTGCGGTGATGCGCTCCGGTCTTTGGCTGCTGGGCGCTCTGTGGGCGGCGGCCAGCGTGGATGCGCAGCCGGCACCGGACATGCCCGTGGCCAGTTACAAGGACGACCTCACGCCGTATCCGCTTTTGGCCGGAAAGTACGGCAACGACCCGGCGTTCACCCTGAACGAACTGACCTTGTTGGCCCGGAATTTCGATGCGCTCTACGGCGGCTACAAGAACAACCTGACCAAGCAGAAGGTCGACCAGCTCCATGGCCTCAACCCGAATTTCCAGGTTGTCCAATACCGGAACGGCGCGAGCACCGGCAAGATCAGCCCACCGCTGTCGGACATCGAGCAGGAGCACAAAAACGACCTGCTATATTATCTAACAGGCAATGCGGGGTCGGCGCTCGATGCCACCGCCACGACGCTGACGATTCGAAACCTCTTCGGCACCCTCGTGGCCAGCACGGCTGACCCGGGTCGAACCATCGGATACTTCACCAACCGGGTGTTCAAGTTCGCGACCTGGCTCAAGATTGACGATGAACTGATGCGGATCGAGACGGCCAACAACAACACGTCCACCATGGTCGCCACCGTCGCGATCACCCGCGGATTCGGCGGCACGCTGGCGGCGCCACACGCAAGTAGCGCCCCGGTCCTCGCGCCCGCCTATTTTGTCGCCCCGGTCCCCGGCATGACCACGGAGGTTTCCTATTTCAATGATCCGGCAGCGCCCCTCATCCGGCAATATCTCTCGGAGGCCGCAGAGGCGGAATATCAAACCGCGCATCGGGGGATCTGGATTGATATCCTCGGGGGGGATTTCAACTGCATCACCATGGGCGGCGAGAAGATGAACGCCGCTCACAAGTGGGATGCCCGGAAGGGGCGGATCTACAGCGCACTCGATTGGGCCAGGTATTCCGAAGAAGGGGTCAATTTCATCCAGACAAGTTTCTTCAATGCGCACGGCTTCTATCCGGTGATCTGGGGCAACAACCTGGGTTGGCCGATTGATCCCAACGACACCGAAATCCGCATGTTGAAATCCACCGCGGAGAAACCCCGCCCGATCCACGGGTTTTCCCAGGAAGCCGAGATCGGAAGCTTTCCCGCCGGCATCACCGAATCCGACTACGAACTTTTCAACTTCGCCACGTGGACGAACAATTTACGTTCCACCATGCTCATGGGCGAGATGAAGGTCGCGGCCGTCGCCGTGTGCATGGATGCCGGCTCGCAAAACGCAAATTTCGCGCAGCTGCCCAACGCCGTGCGCCACCGGCTTCTCCTTTACGGCTACGCCAGTTATTTGATGGCCGTGCGCGTCGAACCTGATGGTAGGATTTACTCCAAGTTCGGATTCACGCCGCTCGTTGATTCGGGCACCGGCACTCCCTCGATCCAACTGGATCCCCTCTTTCTCTATGACATCGGTCGGCCCGTGGAAACCCGTTCCAGCTCCGACAATCTGGGCTATATGCTCCCTGGTCAAAGGACCTTCAAGCGCCGTTTTGAAAACGGCATTGTTCTCGTAAATCCTGGCGACAACCCCGGCGCGGTCGAGATGATCACCCTCGGCCAAGCCTGCCTCGACCCCGACTCCGGCAACATCGTCACGCAGGTTTCGCTGGCCGCCAAGACCGGCAAGGTCCTGCTCAATCCGCCCGCGAGCCGCATCGCCAATCTCTCCGTGCGCACCAATCTCGCGGCCAACCAGACACTGGTCGTCGGGTTTGTCACCGTCGGAGCCAGGCCGTTGCTCACCCGGGCGGTCGGGCCGGGCTTGGTGCCGTTTGGGATTACGAGCGGGTTTTATCCGGATCCACTGCTGTCCGGTTATTAGTAGTTGATGACTAGCTGGTTAGGATCGTCCGTGATCGGATCCGAGAGTCCGACTTCCGTAAATAGCTCATGAATATCCACTTGCTCAAACATACTCACGCTCAAAACGGCGAGAATGCTG
>JBBRWR010000207.1:0-7244 GCA_038249085.1 Opitutales bacterium | reverse complement strand
GTAGGCGCCGCCGACCAGCACCCCCTTGAGCCAGCCTTCGTTGAAGCGATAGGTGCTCACCGCGTTGACGCGCCATTTGCGCTGTTCCTGGCTGACGGTGCCGTCCTTGACCTGGAACGCCTTCAACGGGCGCAGCGCGACGCCGGACCAGCGGGAGCCGAAGGTCGTGGCGTTCGCTTCCGCCGGGGCATCGTCCACGTTCCAGAGGCCGAGGGAACGCAGGTTCTGCTCCACGGTGGCCACGAGCTTGGACAGCGCGATGACGCTGCCGGATTGGATGGTTTCCTGTTTGGCGGCGTTGAACGCGACGCGCCAGTTCGGGGTGGGATTGGCGACCAATTCGAACTCGAATCCCTTCGCGACCGCGTTCGTGGTCTCGCTCAGGCCATCGATGCCGTTGCGCTGCACTCCGCCCCCTTCCACGCGGAAGTTATCCGCCGCGGCGGTTTCGGGCGGCAGGATTTTGGTGCCGAGGATCGTGTAAAAGTCGGCGTAGCTTTTCCCGACGCCCGCCAGACCGGCCGGCGACTGGGCGAACGGCAAGCCCGAGGCTTCCGTGTCGATGTACCGCTGCATCCATCCCTTGATCCAGCCAATGGCCGTGCTGGCGAGACTCGTGGCCCCCGGGAACGAGACGTTCTGATTGTTCGTTTCGAACCAATTGGCGCGGGCGGTCAGCTTGCCGCGCAGCAGGTCGAGGGTGAAGCCATACTCCTTTGTCTTTCCAGTGTCGGCCGGCAGCACCTGATTGTAGACGTTGTGCCGGATGCCGGTCGGCGAAAAGTTGGCCGATTCCGCGTAGTGGGCGCTCAGCGTGGAGCCAAACGGCAGCTTGACGGGCAGGTGGCCGACGAGGCTCTTGGTGCGGGTCACGCCCTTGACGTCGCTCACGGTGTCCGGGGTGAGTTGGAGATTGGCGGGATCGTAGGTGCCATTGGGCAGGATGTTATTGCCGAGACGCGAGTACTCCTTGGTCCGATCGCTGCGCCAACCCCAGAGACCGACGAGGTTGTCCCCGAGGAGATGGCTTTGCCAGCTGAACGCCTTGGACTCGAATTTCTGCCGGCTGATATCCCCGCCGTTGAGGTATTCGCCGACCTTGAGCGTCCCGTACGTCACCTTGCGGGTCGTCGGGTCAAGGTACCAGGTCTCGTAGGTGTCGCCGGGTTTCGGCAGGTTGACATCGATCGGGTGCAGTCGCACGTCCTGGTAGGAGGCGACTTTCCGCAGGTCGTCGCTGAGGTAGGTGATGGCGGTCACCGCGCGCGGGAAGGTGGTCAGCAGGCCGTTGGTCAGTCCGAAGATGTCGAAATCGTCGCTCACCCAGCTGTAAACATGGCTGGTACTCTTCCGGTCGAGGGTTTGGTTATTTAACAATCCGGTAAACACGTGGCGGCCCAGCCACCCCTGCCAGCTCCCCTTCTTCTCCTGAAAGTCGAGGTCGTAGAAAGCGGTCGCACGCAGGGCGTCGCGATCCACCCAGTTGCGCCGCTGGCGCTGTTGGTTATCCAGCATCAGGGCCCGGCCCACGTTGGGGTTGGGCTGGTCGTTGGTCAGGTATTCGGAGATGTCGACCCAGATGTCGGAGTTGCGGCCCGATCCGAACGGCAATTGGGTGTAGGTTTGGTAACTTTGTTTGTTGTACGAGACCTCAAGGCCCGCCTTGTTCTGGAAAAGGAGTTGTTCGAGCGTGATCCCGCTTGCGTGGAGTTTGGACTGCCGGTGGGAAAGACTGCCGGTGAGGAGGTGGTTGGCGAAGTCGAAGATGTTCCGGTCCTGCAAGGTGGAGCCCACGAACCCCGGCACATAGGCGGAATCGACCACGTTGTTGGCGCCGGCCCAGGTCATGGCGTTACGGCCGTCGATATTTCGCACATAGGCCATGGAGCCGCGCGTGGCATTGGCGGGGATGGTCGGATCGGAAAAGCTGATGCCCGCGTTGGGGGAGCCGTTCCCTTCGAAAACCACGCCAAATTGGTTGAACAGCAGGCTGCGCTGGACCGTGCCCGTGTAGGGCGCGCTGGTGAGGGACTGTTGCAGGTTGTTGCGGGTGGATTGCGGCCGCCACGTCTTGTCGGGCCGCAGGTTGTTCGGGATCAGCACGCCGGTGACGGCCTCGAGCGCTTCGGCGTCGATGGGGACGAACCAACCAATGATATTGTCGGTCGGCGGGACGACGTTGGGCGGCACGCCTTTCGTGTTTCCCCCTTCATAATTCGCGCGGAGCGTGGTGCTACCCAGGAAGGAGTCGGGCTGGCTGGTGCGCAGGACGGCGGTGCCGGTGAGGAAGATGCGTCGTTCCCGCTCGTGCGCCGGCTCCTGCTGGTAATTCGTGTTGGCGTTCAGGGCGTTGAGGCGGAGGGCGAGCCGATTCTTGACCAGGACCCGGTTGAAATCGGCGGTCGTCCGAATGGAACCCCGCTGACCGGCGCGGTGGCTGATTTCTGAGCTGTCCCGGTACATGAGTGCCTTCTTCAACGAATTTTCGATCACGCCACCGGGGCTGCCGATGCCGAAGAGGATCGAATTCGGGCCGCGCGCGATCGTAACGCCCGTGGTGTTGTAGCCGTCCATCGGGATGTCCGTGAGGAAATAGTCCCGGGAGAGGTTCGCGGCGCTCAGCCCGCGGATGCGGGTGTTGCTCCCGGGATTCGTGCGGGAGTCGTCCTGATCGGCGCGTCC
This sequence comes from Opitutales bacterium, assembly GCA_038249085.1. GTDB lineage: Bacteria > Verrucomicrobiota > Verrucomicrobiia > Opitutales > Opitutaceae > ER46. The sequence goes on along the minus strand of JBBRWR010000207.1, from coordinate 4,562 downwards.
GCCGTTCACGCTGGCATTGGCGAAGTTTCCGGCCACGCCGCCCACCTCGGCGTTGGTCGCGTACACCAGCAGATCCTGGACGTTGGTGGTCCCGGTATCCGCCATGAACTCCTGCGTGATGATGGAGATCGCCGAACCGATGTCGCGCAGACTCGTGTTGAGTCGCGTGCCCGCCAGCGTCGAAGAGGCCGCATAGCCCGTATCCTTTTCCTCGGTGACGACGAAGGGACTCAGCACGAGCGTAACATCCTTTTCGGTCGGAGTGAGCCGCGTATCGGTCACGGCCTGCGCGGAAACGTCAACCGTGATCACCAGTGCCGGCAGGAGGGAGAACAGGAACGATCGCAGGCGACGTTCGCCTTTGGCAAACGGGCGGGCCGGCATCACCGGGTGAGCCTGGGTCGGGGTGGTCATAGGGTTCACGGATATGGTGCAGGGGATCTCGGGGTAAGCTCGGGGACAGTTCGATCGGGTCGATTCGATGTCAATCGCACCGCTACTGACACCGTTAAGGACTTTCGCGTGACCAGCGCCTTGGAGCGGCTGACGGTCACGCGGTTGGGAAATCGCGATCGCGGAAAAATCGAGCAGGGGCCGGCATCCGCCCCCCCCAAGGGGCAGGCTGCGATTCGAGTTGCCTGGTTGCGCGGGCCGGGGAGGCGGGATGCCGCGCGCGCCGGATTATTTTTTGGAGGCGGGGGGCGCCGAGGCCGATCGGTGCGCCTCGAAGGTCCGCTGGTGATGCCGCATGACGTCGTCGCCGTTCTTGTCGTAGCTGCCGGCCGTGGTGTGGCCGACCCCTCGATGACAAGGAATTCATGCGGGATTCCGAGTTGTTTGAGATACGCGGAGTATTTAACATTGAACTCGTAGTTGAAGCACTTGGTGCCGTCCCAGAGCAGGATGTTGAGCGCCGGCTGGTCGCGGCGCGCGGCGTAGGCCGCCGCCAGATCCCAGGTGTTGTAGCCGAGGGGGAGAAAGCGCAGGGTTTCGTTCACGTAGCCCCGGTTTTCCTGAATCGTCTTCTCCGGACCGTAGTCCGAGCCGCCGGGCGCGACGGAAAGGAAGAACTCGGGATGCTTGAACATGATGCGCGTCGTGCCGCGCCCGCCCTGGGAGTAACCCTCCAGCGCGCGGCCTTCACGCGTGCCCCAGGTGCGATAGGTTCGGTCGATCATCGGCACCACCTCCTTCACCAACACCGTTTCGCCGAGGCCATGCTTGATCTCCGGCATGTCATACCAACCTCAGGTGATCATGTTTTTTTTGACTGATTAGTTGTGGTGAACTGCACCGGCCCTGAAATCCGGAGGGTCGGGACCGGAAAGAAGCGGCGCGGTCCGGGAGCCGAAAGCTCGGCGGAGGCGGACGGGCGGCGCCGCGAAGTGAAGGCTCCGACCTTCCGGGGCGTGGCCGGATCCTGCCCCGGAGCGACGGTCGGCGGGCCGCGGCTGGGGGCGGCCCGCTGTCCGTCGTGAGACGGTGCGACCGCCACAATGAACCCACGGCCGATGGCAACCCGGGTGAAGCGCCGATCCCGCGCCGTGCCTTCAGCGAAGCGTTCGACAACTCCTTCGATAATTGCCGCTTGGAAGTTGCTCGGGGATCGGTCCTAAAGTGAGCGATGAGCGAATCGCGGCCCATCAAGGTGAGTTTCTCGTTCTATCCGACCGACACTTCGATCCTCGTCAGGCGGGTGGCGGAGTTGAAGAAGGCAGGCGTGAAGGTGCGCTCGGCCACGGTGTTGCGCGCACTGATCCACATTACCACACCCAATGAGATGGTGGCGCACGCCGTTCGCATGGCTGGCGCCAGCGCACTCGGCACTTCGACGTCGGAACCGCAGACCGTCAGTGATCATCCGACGGTTGATTTGCCGAAGGAGGACGTGAAGAAACTCGACGGGGTCGTGGCCCACCTCGCCCGGGCAAAGATCATCGCCACTCGCTCCTACGTGGTTCGCGCCATTCTGCGCGCGGCGCCCGACGGCAGGAAGCTGGCGCCGAGCGTGAAGAAATTCCTCGAGGATTTTCCGAACAAACCGCGCGGACTTTCGAAGATCAGGCTGGCGCGGCTGGCCAAGTGCACTGGCTGACGCCGGCGTCGGTCTGGTAGTCGTGGAGCAAGGTGGCGACGAAGCTCTTGCCGATGCCGCCTTTGTCCTGGGGAAAGAGAATGATGCGCTTGCTGGGCATGGATTGGATCGGGTTCAATAGTTGTCGCGGGCGATTTTGGGTCCGCGGCGGTTGGGGGTGGGTGCGGCGGGAGTGAACCCGGCCGCCGGGGAAGGTGCGGCGGCGGCAGAAGGCCAACCCGAAGGATCCGGGCGGTTCGACACGGGCGCCTCGCTGTGGGCGCGGTCGATTTCATGCTTGGTGAATTGGCTCCGGCAATACGCGCCGATGCCGGCCGGTGAGACCCGGATGCCATGCGAGACGAACGTCGCGGCAATTTGTTCGTAGCTCTTGTCCTTGGCTCGCCACAGGAGCAGTACGTCGCGGTAGGGCGCGAGCAAGCTGCGGTGGTGCGCGGCCGGGTCGTAGTTCCGGGCGTCCTGCAGGAGGCGGGCGTGAAGATCGGTGGTTTGGGTCATGGCCCTCAGATTAGCACCATATGGCTTTAAGGAAAGCCAAAGAATAATTTTCACCGGGACGGCGCGAGTAGTGGCGGGTAGTGATAAAGTAGTGGCGGAGTAGCGAAGTGGTAGTGGAGAAACGAGTTTTTCCAAGCGGACGTTAGGGTGGCGTGTTCCGACTGCCGACCGAAGCCGAGTGGGAGTATGCGGCGCGCGGGGGTTTGGCCGACGCGAATTACCCGTGGGGCGATCACATCACCGGCAGTCAGGCCAACTCCTACAACGGCAACACCGAAGACGGCACCCGACTGGCGGGCTACTATGACGCAAGTCAGATGCTGACCGGAGCGGACATGAAGCACGGCTTCGGCTTGTACGACATGGCTGGCAACGTGTGGGAATACACCTGGGATTGGTATGGCGGTTATCCATCGACGCCGTCGACCAATCCGCGGGTTCCGGCTTCGGGCATCAACCGGGTGGCCCGGGGTCGGGGTTGGTCTGATACTGCCCTTAAAACCCGGCTAACGTATCGAAACTACTGCCATCCCGAAAACCGGCTGTATGGATTTTTCGGTTTCCGGCCCGCCCGCGGTTTCGCCCGTCCTAACGATGGCGAGCCCCCGGGGAACCGGTTTGACCCGCCGAGCTCGCCGATTGAACCGCTCGTCCCCCCGGCGGGTCTAACCAACCCGAGGCGTGAGCTTCGCTGAGATTTTGAGCGGGAATCCCACGCGGAAATCGAAATGCGGCGCATGCGCTCCCTGCCCCGAATACGACGGCTGCCGCGGCGGGGCGGAGCCATCGAGGGCCAGGAAATTATCTGGGGCCGGAGGCGAAGCACGATAGAGGTTCCAGGCGGCACACCTCTAATACGAGGGCGCCACCCAAGAACGGGGAGTTCCGGATCTCCGGCCGGTCAAACCGCGTGCCCCGGCGTTACCGTTAGGACGCCTGGCGGGTATCCGGGCGGACGGAGCCCACGCCTCAGCGGGAACTTGATCACGGTCCCGGTCCTCGGCGGAGTTTCCCCCGGGGGGCCTCCTCGTGCCGTCGGAACCGGCGGGCGCCGCCGCTCCCTCGACCGGGGGATTTCGAACCGGCCCCCTCCGCCCGCAGCGGTCATGTATCCCGGTGCCGGAGAGGTGTGGTGCAGGGGTTCGCAGCTTTCAGGCGTGCACCCGTCAATGACGGCGGTCGCGCAAACCAAAAAAATGAAAAAAGTCGCCGATGTCGTTTACTGTTTTGATTGCGAGTGGATCCCGTGCGCCCGCACCGGACGCACGCTGCTGGGGCTGCCCGAGGACTGCCCGTCTCCCGAGGTTTTTGAAAAGCTCTGGGCCCGCGCCGGAGCGAAGCCGGAAGCCCCCCGTCCTTTCCTGAAACTCAGTTTGTCCGAAATCGTGTCCATCAGTTGTATCGTGCGCCGCCGTTCGACCGACGGGACGGTCAAGCTTGAGCTCGTATCATACCCGGCCCTGGCCGGAGGCCAGACCAGCGAGCGCCAGCTTATCACCTCCTTCCTTGAGGCCGTGGCCGGCGAAAATGCGCAGCTGGTCGGATACAATTCCGCCGGCGCCGACCTGCCGATCCTGATCCCGCGCGGAATCGCCAGCCGCTGCCGCTGCCCGAAGTTCGGGCAGCGCCCCGCCAAGCCCTGGCTGGGGCTCGACTACTTCGAGCGTTTCGGCGAAGCGCACATCGATCTCGCCCGTCTGCTCGCGGCGGGCGGCTTTGGTGGCGCCGTGACCCCGTCGCTGCACGAAATCGCCTGTGCCTGCGGCATCCCTGGCAAGCTCGACCACAACGGCGCGAACGTGGTCGACCTCTGGCAGGGGGGGCATTTCGCGGAATTGACCGCCTACAACGAGACCGACGCCTGCACGACGTATCTGCTCTGGCTCCGCGCGGCAAATTTCCAGGGACTGATTCCGGCCCGCGAACTCGCGCAGGAAGTCAGCGCGTTCCGGGCGTTGATCGCCCGGCG
>JBBRWR010000206.1:0-7280 GCA_038249085.1 Opitutales bacterium | reverse complement strand
GGACCGCCCGCGGATTTTCAACTCGCGTTCGAATTTTTCTCGTAGGGGGGACATGGCCCCGCCACCATGCCTAATGTAATGGTCGGTCCACTACCAAACGTCCGCCCGCCAGCCCTCCCCCGCGCCGCGGCTTCGTTCAACGGTGGACTGGTAGAAACCGGCCGCCTTGTCGGCATTGGGATAGGCGTAACACGTGGCGCCGGTCACCACGGAGGTGGTGGCGTTGAGGGAATGGGTATAGCTTCCGTAGAAATCGAATTCCGGATCCGAGACCCCCGGCACCTTGTCCTTGAGGGGGAAGTTGGCCCAAAGGCCGGCCGCCAAATCGCCCTGACCATATTCCACCGCGGGCTGCAGCGAGGGCCCGCCGATTCTCACCCCGCGGAACATATATTGCGAGACGACGGCCGGGGTGACCGTCCAGGTTCCGGCCGGGGTCGCAGTCTGGGCCTCAACCGGATTGGCCAAGGGCAGGGCCAGGGTGAGAAGGTACAAGAGATCTTTCGCTTTCATAGGCAGGATAATTGAACCGTGGAAGGGCTCGTTTGGGTCGACAAGGCCGAATTGAGTTGTCCCCTGATCCCGGCAGGGCGGATTTTTGCACGGTCGGTCGCGCTGTAGGAGCGGCTTTATGCCGCGATGGAAATCCGCCCGCGCTGAATCGCGGCATAAAGCCGCTCCTACAAGAGGGATCCGACGAGTCATTTTCGGGCCGGTTCACCGTGCAAAAATCCGCCGTGCTGATCCCGGTGGGTGGGCGGTGGGTCCGGCGCGCGGGTCGGGGTCTGCAAACCAAAGGCCCACGCGAGGAGCCGGGAGGCCACGCGGTTTCCGCCCTGCGGTGCCGGCGGAACGCATGGGCCGCTCGGGGCCGCCTCGCGCTTCCCGGCTAGGCCGGCGCGGGTGCCACGAGCACTTCCAGCCCCTGGGCGCGGAGTGCCAGCACCAGGGACTCGGGGGCGCCGGCGTCGGTGACGATCACATCCACCTCGGAAAAATCACACAGGAAGAAGGTCGAAGGCCGGCCCCACTTGGTGTGGTCGAGACAGAAGATCACCCGGGCGGCGCCGGCCATCATCGCGCGCTGGATGTCGACGAGCAGGGCGTGGGAGTTGTAGATGCCGTCGGCGGAGATCCCGCTGCCACTCAGAATCGCGACGTCGGCGTGCATGCGGGCGAAGGTCTCGACGGCGTGCGGCCCCACGAGGGTGCCGAGGCGGGGATAGATCACGCCGCCCGACAGGTGCACCTCGTGGCGGTTGGAGCCGGAGAAGAGGTTCGCGACGGGCAGCGAGTTGGTGATGATCTGGGCGACCTTGTCGCCGAGCCGCCTGGCGACATGAAAACACGTGGTGCCGCTGTCGATGATGACGTTCTGCCCCGGTTGGATCAGCGCGGCGCAGGCCTCGCCGAGGCTGTCCTTCTCGGCGACCTGGTGGGTGTCGCGGATGTTGAAGACGAATTCATCGCTCTTGGGGGCCTGCAGCGACCGGGCCCCCCCGTGGGTGCGGCGAACCATCCGCCCGCTTTCCAAGGCGGCCACATCCCGCCGCACCGTCGAAACCGAGACCTCGACGTGGAGGGCAAGTTCTTCGAGGGAAGCGAATTCCGCCTTTTGTAGGTAGGCCTCGATCTTGGCTTGGCGTTCCTCGGGTTGCATGTGGATGAAATCTTTTGGAAGATTATGGAATAAAATGCAATCGTTCCCTTGACAGTTTCGGAGTTATTTGGCGTAGAGTGGTCCCTCACCCGCGTAAACCCCGTCATGTCCCTCCCACCGCCACTCCCTCATCGGGTCGAGATCGAGCACCTTGTGCGGCGGGCGATTTATCAGCGCGTGGGTCGTCCGCTCCCGCGCCTCGCTCAGGCGCCGAATCCGCTGCTCGTGAACATCAGCGCCCGGCATTGCCACCTCACGCCCGCGGCGGTCGAGGCGCTCTTCGGCCAGGGGGCGAAGCTCACGCCGATGAAGTGGCTGTATCAGAAGGATCAATTCGCCGCGAAAGAGACGGTCACGCTCATCGGTCCGCGCAGTCGCGTCATTTCCAACCTCCGCATTCTGGGCCCCTGCCGCGAGCTCAACCAGATCGAGCTGGCGCTCACCGATTCGATCGCGCTGGGGTTCGACATCCCGATCCGCGCCTCGGGCAACATCGCCGGCACGCCCGGCTGCATGCTGATGGGGCCGGCCGGTTTCTTCGAAATGAAGGAGGGGGTCATTCGCGCGGCGCCGCACGTGCACATGCACCCGGACGACGCGACCTTCTACGGCGTGAAGGCCGGGGCCTTCATGCGGCTGCGCGTGGGCGGACCGTGCGCGACGACCTTCGATCGCATGCTGGTGCGCGTGCACGCCGATTTCAAACTCGAGGTGCACATCGACACCGACGAGGGCAACGCCTGCGCCCTGCAACCTGACACTCCGGTGGAGCTCGTGCCGTAACCCGCCCACCCCTTTTCAACCTGTTCCTTCCAACTCAACGATCCCAACAATGAATGAATCCATCGGCATGGTAGAAACCCGTGGCTATGTAGGCAGCGTCGAAGCCAGCGACGCCATGGTCAAAGCCGCGAACGTCACCCTCGTTCGCCAAATCCAGATCGGCGGTGGCTTCGTCACCGTCATCGTCAAAGGTGACGTCGGCAGCGTCAAAGCGGCCGTCGAAGCCGGCGCCGAGGCCGCCAAGCGCGTCGGCGAACTCATCTGCTCGCACCTCATCGCCCGCCCGCACGTCGAACTCGTCAAGACCCTCGGTCTCTGAGTTCCCGCGCGTCCACCCTCACTCCTCCACTCACGTTTAACTCCCTCCCACTATGGCACAGGAAGCTGTTGGTTTAATCGAAACAAAGGGATTCTGCGCGCTCCTCGAAGCCGCCGACTCCGCCCTCAAGGCCGCCAATGTCACGATGACGGGCTACGAAGCCGTCGGTAGCGGCTATGTGTGCGGTTTCTTCCGCGGCGATGTCGCCGCTGTGAAGGCCGCCATCGATGCCGCCGCCGAGGCCGCGTCCAAGGTCGGCGAAGTCGTCGCCGTGCAAGTCATCCCGCGTCCGCACGAAGACCTCGCCGGTCTCGGCAAGTGGCTCGTGCAGCCGTCGGCCTGACCCGGCACCCCCCCAAGCCCGCGCCCACGGAATACACGGAAAACACGGAAGACTGACGATGCGCCCCGTGCCAAACGCGCCGCTCTCGGCGGTATCTGTTCCGTGTTTTCCGGGTGTTCGGTGGGTCCGCCAAGCGGTGCGATGAACATCCTCGTCGCCAACCTCGGTTCGACCTCGTTCAAGTTCCGGCTCTTCCGCTTCGACGGCGCCGGCGCGGCCACGTTGTTGGCGAAAGGTGGATACGAGCGGGTGACCGACTACGGCCGGGCGATCGATGACTGCCTCGCCGAACTCAAGGCGGGCGGGCACATGCAGACCGCCGCGGACCTGCATGGCGTGGGCTTCAAGACCGTGCTCGGCAAGAACCTCACCGGCTGCGTGCGGGCCGACGATCGCGTGATCGCGGCCCTCGACGGTTTTAGGGAGATCGCGCCGGCCCACAATCCCCCGTACGCGCTCGGCATCCAGCGCTTCCGGGAAAAACTGCCGGGGGTGCCGCTGGTCGCGCTCTTCGAGACGGCCTTTTACCAATGGGTGCCGGACGCGGCGACGCGCTACGCCGTGCCCGCGGCCTGGCATGAGGCGGGCGTGCGGCGCTACGGCTTCCACGGGGCGAGCCACAAATTTGTCGCGGAACGATCCGCGGAATTGCTCGGCCGCGACGACATCGCGGAACGCGTGCGCCAGCTTTACCAGGCCGGGCCCACGCCGCTGCCCGCCGGCGCGAAACCGCTGCGGATCATTTCCTGTCACCTCGGGGGCAGCAGCTCGGTGACGGGCATGCGCGACGGCGTCGCGATCGGCACCAGCATGGGTCTGAGCCCGCAGTCGGGCCTGCCCCAGAACAACCGCGTCGGCGATCTCGATTCCGCCGCAGTGCCGTTCGTGATGAAGACCCTGGGCCTCTCGCTGGCCGAAGTGGAGCGGCAGATGACGCAGGAGAGCGGGTTGCTCGGGCTTTCCGGCGTGGGCAACGACATGCGCGACGTGCGGGCCGCTGCGGCGCAGGGCAACCCCCGCGCGCAGCTCGCCCTCGACGTCTTCATTCATTCGGCGCGGCATTGGATCGGCGCCTTCCTGCTCGAACTCGGCGGGTGCGACGCCCTCGTCTTCACCGCCGGCATCGGCGAGAACAATCCGGACCTGCGCGCGGCGCTGTGCGCCGGTCTCGCCGATCTCGGCCTCGCGCTCGATCCGGCCCGCAACGATGCGGTGCGCGGCACCGAGGGCGAGATTTCCCCCGCCGGCGCGCGGACGCGCGTCTTTGTCATCCCCGCCAACGAGGAACTCGTCGTGGCGCGGGAAACCGTGCGCTGCATCACGGCCAGGAACTGACGATGCCACCGTTCTGTCCCATGTCTTCGCGTATTGTAGGAGCGGCTTTACGCCGCGACCTCATGCCGTTCGGACCCGATTTATCGCGGCGTAAAGCCACTCCTACAGACTGATTGCCCGTCACCGTTTTCAACCGCAACCACCACTCCCAACCCAACAAATACTCATGGCCTCCAAAGCAATTGGTCTTCTCGAAACGCGCGGTCTCACCGCGCTCGTCACCGGCGTCGATGCGATGCTGAAATCCGCCAACGTCACGCTGGCCGGCCCGATGAAACAGGTCGGTAACGCCCTCGTCACAGCCGTCGTGGTCGGCGATGTCGCCGCCGTCAAGGCCGCGACCGACGCCGGCGCCCAGGCGGCCCGCGCCGTGGGCGAAGTCGTGAGCGTGCAGGTCATCCCGCGCCCGCACGACGATGTCGCCGTGGTGCTGCCGAAGGCTCCCGCCGCTCCCGCCAAGAAGTAACGACGGCTTGCGCCCGCTTGCAGGCGGGCGGCGCCCGGCCCGCTCGGAGCGCGGGCCCAACTTCACTTTTCCTCTCACCTTCACTCCTCCCCCCATGTTCCTCGCGCGTGTTATTGGTTCCGTCGTCTCCACCAAGAAGGACGAGGCGATGAAGGGGCGTAAACTCGTCGTGCTGCGTCCGCTGCTGGTCGACGAGTCCAACCCCGCGCAATTCCGTCCCGGCACCAACACGATTGTGGCGGTGGATGCGCTCGGGGCCGGCTTGGACGAGGTGGTGTTGTTCTGCCAGGGCAGCTCCGCGCGCCAGGCCAGTGGCATGAAGTCACTCCCGGTCGACGCCGTGATCGTGGGCATCGTCGATACCGTCGACGTGCTGAACCACAAAATCTATCCCGCGCAACCCTAACGCGCCCCCCAGCCGATGAGCACCGCCCTCCAACTTGATGAACAGGCCCTGCGCACGATCGTCGAAGACGTCATGCGCAGCCTCGGCCGCTCCCCCGTCCTTTCGCCGGCGGCCGCGCCGGGGGTCGTTTCCGCCGCCGCCACCGCCACTCCGGCCATCCGTCGGGGTGGCCCGCGCTTCGGGGTGTTCGACGACGTGAAGGAAGCCTGCGCCGCCGCCCAGGATGCCTTCGAGCAGCTCAAGACCAAGGGTATCGCCGGCCGCGCCAAGGTGGTCGAAATCGTGAAGGCCCTGTGCACGGAGAAGGCGGCCGAGTGGGGCAAATTTGAATTTGAGGAGACGAAGATCGGCCGGCTCGAGCACAAGATCGAGAAACTCCAGATCGTGAAGCTCGTCCCCGGCGTCGAGTGGCTCAAGCCGTACGGGCTCAGCGGGGACCACGGCATCACGATGGAGGAGCACACGCCCTTTGGGGTCGTCGGCGCGATCCTGCCGGTCACGCATTCCATTCCGACCCTCAGCGGCAACGTCATCAACATCGTCGCGGCGGGCAATGCCGTCGTCTTCAACCCGCATCCGGGCGGGGCCCGGTCCGCGGCCCTGGCGGTGCGCACGTACAACGAGGCCATTTACGCCGCGCTCGGGATCGAGAACCTGGTCTGCACCGTCGAGAAACCCACCCTCGACTCCTTCGACGCCCTGACGAAAAACGAGTTCATCCGCCTCCTCTGCGTCACCGGGGGCCCGGCGGTCGTCAACGCCGCGATGAAGTCCGGCAAGCGCGCGATCTGCGCCGGACCGGGCAACCCGCCCGTGCTGGTCGACGGCACCGGCTGCCTGAAGAAGGCGGCCCGCGACATTCTGCAGGGCGGGGCGTTCGACAACAACCTGCTCTGCATCGGCGAAAAGCAAGTGTTCGTGCTGGAGCAGTATTTTGACGGGTTCATCGCGGGTCTCCAGGCGGCGGGGGCCGCGCAGCTCAACGAGGCGCAACTCGACAAGCTTACGGCGGCGGCGTTCACCGTCTCGAAGGACGCCGGCGGTTGTTCCCATGCCGCCGTCAACCGCAAGCTGATCGGGGCCGACGCTGCCGTGTTGGCTCAGTACGCGGGCACCAGGGTGCCCGCCAATACGCCCATGCTCTTCGCCGAGACCGGGGCGGAGCACGAGTTCGTCCTCGAGGAGCAGATGATGCCGATGCTGCCGGTCGTCCGCGTGAAGAGCGTCGAGCAGGGCATCGCGGCCGCGAAGAAGTCCGAGCACGGCTACAAACACTCGGCGATCATCCACTCGCTCAACGTCGACCACATGACGCTGATGGCGCGGGCGCTCGACACCACGCTGTTCGTGAAGAACGGCCCGAGCGTCGCCGGCCTCGGCCTCGGCGGCGAAGGCTACCTCAGCTACTCGATCGCGACCACCACCGGCGAGGGCATCACCACGCCGGAAACCTTCACCCGCACGCGCCGCTGCGTGATGGTCGACAACCTGCGGATTTACTGAGCCATGATCCTTGCACGCGTCGACGGAGTGATCGTCTCGACGGTCTGCCATCCGAGCATGTGCGGCCATCGCACGATCATCTGTCAGCCGCTCGACGCGCAGGGCGCCGAGGAAGGTCCGCCCATCCTCGCGCTCGACCCGCACGGCGCCGGGCGCCACCAGCGCGTGCTCATCTCCTCCGATGGTTCGCAGACCCGCCTGCACGTGAAGGATCCCAAATCTCCGCTCCGCAACCTCATCCTCGGCATCATCGACGACGACGACGCCAGGGCGGGCCACTGAGCGCATGAAGATAATCCTGTTTTATCAAGCAGCGGCCTCGGTTGTGGGCGGGGGGGCCCCCACCCCCAGGCGAAAAAAATTGCCGCCGGGAATTAGCGGGGGGGGGGGGCCCCCCCCACAGCCAAACAGAAATTGACCCCCCACCCCCCAGCGCCGCGGACACGTCAAAGGTGGGGGCACGCG
>JBBRWR010000205.1:0-7499 GCA_038249085.1 Opitutales bacterium | reverse complement strand
CGGACTGGTGCTGGTCTGGTGGCGCAAAGGCCACCCGCTGCTCAGTGGTCCGCAGTTCATGGAGCGCAACCAAGCCCGGCGCCACACCGCCCTAACCGAGCTTTTTCAACCACTTAAGTGTTAGCAGTGCGGGACCCTGCCGCCGCAGGGGGGCGCTTCAGGTTGACGGTGGCATTGAGGTCGCACCTCCCCGTGGCGCCGGTCAGAGGCGCGGCGGTACTCCCAGAAGTCGCATCTCCGAGTTGGCGGTTGTAGGCGGGGTGGGGGCACCCCGCCCACAGGGAAGTCACCGCCAACTCGCAGCCCTCCCCGGGGAGGGTCGAATAATGAGGCCCTTTCCTCTTTCCGCGTAATATCCGGGATTGCACGGCAATAGATTCCGTCCATTCTTTGTTTCGGCTCCTCTCTTCTCCCATGAAAACAATTCGCTTTCTCTTCGCGGGTGCTGCGGCCTTCGTGGCCTCGTTTGCCCTGGCCCAGAACGCCTCGCTCGTGTCCGACACGTCCGTGCTGGCCCAGTCGGGTGGCACGCTCGTGCTGCGCGCCACGGCCGATTACGACGGTGAGCCGGGTGCCCTCGGGTGGGCGATCGCGCTGCCGGCTGACTGGTCGCTCGTGGCCGTCAACGGTCCCCAAGCCCCGGCCATCGCGCCGGAGGCGGGCAGCACCGGCACTTTGGAGTTCGCCTACACGAGTGTGCCCGCGGGCCGCGCCGAGTTCGCCGTGATCGTACGGTATCCGGCCAACGCCGCGTCCACCCAGGCCGTCCCGACGGTGTTGCTGCGGAAGGCCGGCAAGCTGACCACGCTGACTCCAGCGCCGGTCGCTCTGCGCGGCTTGGAAACCAGGATTCTGCGCCATTCGGAAAACTAAGCTCCGCTTCCCTTCGGCGCCCGGAATTCCCGGGCGCCTTTTTTGTGGGCGGAAGTCGGGCGGAGGGCGTGCGGGAGAAAACCTCACGATACTGGCGAGGAGCGCGTTGACCCCAACGCGCTGAATGTGAGCGCAAACGCACCCCGGCGTGGAGGGGAGTAAGTGCCCGCCCAAAATCCAAGAAACAAGAGGATTGATGGCACTCCTTCTCGGTTCGATCTCGGATTGTTCTCCTGTGACCCTGGTGATCGAGCCACCCTGACGGCGCTCCGGTCGATCAGGGCCCGGCACCCGGACTTTGCACAGGAGGTCAACCTGAGGACAATCCGAGACGACCTGCCGAACCTCCCTTGTCTTTTGGACTTTCCAGCGGCGACGCCGGGGTGGGCGGCGAGTACCTTCGCCGCCGCAGAATCGTGATGAAACTCGGTCGGTGCATCCGCCGGTGGCGTTACGGGCATGAGTTGTCCGGCGTGGGGGTAGTAGGCGGGTATTTACCCTCCCGGCCTTCGCGATCCGTCTTTTGTACAATCTGGCGATCTGATTCCCTGCTGTCGCCTTCTGGTTCAACCGCATCCATGAACTTCCCGTCTTTGGTCCGCAGTTGCGCGGCCCGGTTCGCCCTGCTGGCGTGCGCTTTTCCGGGCTCCCTCGCCCTCGCCCAGGTGCCAATCATCACGGCGGTCTCGGCGCCGCGGCAGGTGGTGAATCTCGGGCAGAACCTCACTCTGGGTGCCTCCGCATCGGGAGCGACCTCCTTCCAATGGAAACGAAGTGGCCGGCCCGTGCCTGGTGCTACCGCGGCGAATTATGCGATCGCCGAGGCCCTCCCGTGGCGCGACGCCGGATGGTACCAACTCGTAGCCGTGAATGCCGCCGGATCGACGACGAGCGCGGTGATATTTGTTCAGGTCGCGGTGCCGGGTCCGCAAATCGTGGTCCTCGGTGGCAACGCGGCCGGGATCCAAACTCCCCCCGCCGGACTGGGCCCCCTGGTCTCCGTTGCCGCCAACGGCGGCGCCGAGCACGGGCTGGCGCTCAAGATCGACGGCACCGTGGTGGGGTGGGGCTACAATGCCTACGGGCAGGCGAGTCCGCCCGCGGGATTGAACAACGTGGTGGCGCTTTCCAGCAATTTTGGCACCAGCCTGGCGCTGAAGGCCGATGGTTCGACTGCGGCGTGGGGAGTGAGTGGGTCCGGGTTTCTCCCGGTGCCGGTGGGCTTGCCCAATTTCGTCGATGTGGCGATCGGCAATAATCACGCCATCGGGCTTCTGGCCGACGGCACCGTCCGGGTATGGGGGAATGGTCCGACTTCCGTTTTTGCGATTCCGGCCAATCTCTCCAACGTCGTGGCGATCAGTGCGGGCGGCACCGACTGCCTCGCGCTGAAGGCCGACGGCACGGTCATCGCCTGGGGCAACAACTACTCGGGCGAAACTTCGGTGCCCGCCGGACTCTCCAACGTGGTCGCCCTGCGCGGCGGCCTGCAACACAGTGTCGCCTTGCAAGCGACCGGCACGGTGGTCGGTTGGGGGCTCGGGGGCGCCGCGGTGCCGCCGGCTCCCTCCGCCGTCAAGAACGGGGTCGCGCTGGCGGCCGGTACCGGGCACACGCTGGCTCTCGAGGCCGACGGCACGGTGTTGGCATGGGGTGATGGCAGTTCCGGGCAGACGGCGATCCCGAGTGGCTTGGATCGGGTGGTGACCTTGGCCGGCGGAGCGAGTTTTTCGGTTGTCCTGCGCGACGCGTCGCCGGCCGCGGTGCCTGTCATCACGCTGCAGCCCGTCAGCGGGACGACCTCCGGCACTGGGGTGGCCGCCTTCCGCATCGCCGCGACCGGTTTTCCCTGGACGACTTTCCAATGGCAGCGGCAACCCGCCGGCACCGTCGGATACTTCGATCTCGCCGCCGGTAGCATCTATTCCGGTACGAATACCCCGACGTTGCTGGTCTCCCTGCCGACCCTGGCGATGTCTGGCGATATGTTCCGTTGTCTCGTCGCCCATGGCCTGGGTCTCGCAACCAGTCAGTCGGCTGCGCTGGTGGTGACCAACGCCCCGATCATTACGACCCAGCCGACCGACCAGACCGTGACCGCCGGCCAGACGGCGACCTTCACGGTGGGCGCGACCGGCCCCGGAACTCTGAACTACTTGTGGCGGCGCCATGGCAGCATGATTCCGGGAGTCGCGGGGCCGACGCTGACGATTCCGCACGCGTCGCGGATCGACGCCGACGACTACGAGGTCGCGGTCTTCCCTGCGGCCGGCGGCGCGGCTGTCAACTCGAACCGGGTCAGGCTGCAGGTGGCACCGACCAGTTATCCCGGCGTGATCATGGTCGACCGCACCCGGGCGTTGTATCCGGAGATCAATGTCACGGGCGCGATCAACGGGATCCGGTCTTTTGCGTTGTTGCCTGGCGGCGGCTACTACGCGGCGGGGCTGTTCACCCGCGTGGAAGGGGTGCGGCGTCCCTGCCTGATCCGGGTCCGGGCTGACCACACGCTCGACGCCACGTTCCCGGCGGTGGAGTTCGATGGGGCGATCCGGACCGTGGCGTTGCAGCCGGACGGACGGCTGCTGGTGGGGGGCGACTTTCTGCGCGTAAAAGACGTGCGCTGCAACCGCCTGGTCCGTCTCATGCCCGACGGGCTGCTGGATGAATCGTTCGATCCGCGGGGTGGCGCCGATGGCGAGGTGGCGACGATTGTGCCGCAGGCCGGAGGGCGCATCCTGGTGGGCGGGAGTTTTTCAAAATTTGGCGGGCGCGACACCAGCCCCTTGGTCCGGCTGCTGCCCGACGGCACGTTGGACGACTCGTTTCTGGCCCCGGCCGCCGCCGCCATCTTCGTCGTGCGGGAATTGCCCAACGGCCAAATCATGGCCGGCGGCTCGACGATCAACGCACCGGGTTTGTTCGCCGGCTCCCTGGTCCGGCTCAATGGGGACGGTTTTCCCGACAGCGCCTTTCCGGCGCACGCGGTCAGTGGGGGAGCGGTCTATGCGTTGCAGCAGCAGGCCGACGGCAAGCTGGTGCTGGGAGGGGCGTTTTCCAGCGTGTGGGACGTCCCGCGCGGCGGCATCGCACGGCTCAATGCCGATGGCACCCTGGATTCCACCTTTGATCCCGGCACCGGTGCCGGTGGCGGATCGGTCAATGCCCTGGCCCTGACCGCCACTGGTCGCATCGTGATCGGCGGCAGCTTCACCAATTACAATGGCGTGCCCGTCAATCGCGTCACCCGTCTGACCTCCAGCGGGGTGCTCGATGCGGGTTTCGCGGTCGGCACTGGCGCCGGCAGCACGGTCAACGCGCTTGCGAGCCTCTCAGGGGACGAACTCCTCGTCGGAGGCGCCTTCAGCACCCTGGCAGCGGGCACAAAGTGGTACCTCGGTCGCTTCGTCGGCGACACCTTCAACTTTCTGCCGAATTTCACGTTCCGCGGTTCCGGTGAAATCACGACGAGCCTGCCGCTCCCCGACGGTCGGACCATTGTGGCCGGTCTGTTCAACTACTTGCGCGGTGCCACGGTTCCAGGGGGCATCACGCGCGTTCAGGCGGATGGCAGCGTCGACCCGACCTTCAACTCGTCGATCACCGGTGGTCCGGCCGGGACGGGCGCCTCCGGCGGGCGCGTCGCGGCGCTCCGCCGTCTGGCGGACGGTCGCCTGGCCATCGGCGGACAATTCACCTCTTATGCCGGAGTCGCGCGAGGGCGCATCGCCCTGCTCAATGCGGATGGCACCCTCGCGACCTCGTTTGACCCCGGCGAAGGCCTGTCCCGCCCGTCGACCTCCACCACCGTGTCCACGATTGCGGAACGGAACGGCGGTTCGCTCGTGGTGGGCGGAAACTTCACCACCGCCAGCGGAAGCAGTCGCAACGGCATCGCAGCGTACGAACTCGATGGCACGCTGTCCGGTGACTTCCAGCCGGGCAGCGGTTTTGATCTCCCGGTCAACACCATCGCCGCTCTGCCCGATGGTCGCCTGCTGGTGGGCGGGAGCTTTCGCGCTTACAATGGGGTGACCGTCTCCTCGCTGGTGCGATTGAGCATCTCTGGTGTCCTGGATACGACCTTCAACGCGGGCGGCAGCGGGCCGGATGCGGTGGTGCAGGCCATCGCTCCGTTGGCCGACGGTCGCATCATGATCAGCGGTGCGTTTACCACCTACAACGGCGTGGCGCGCCCCGGGATTGCGTGGGTGCTCGCCTCCGGCGCGCTCGACGAATCCTTTGGGCCGGCGGGCGGCGGCGAGATCCCGGCGGTCCTCGTGCAGGAGGATGGGCGCGTCATCATCCGCGGCCACTTCACGATCCCGGGCGCCACCCCGCCGCGCGAGTTCCTGGCCCGGCTCAACGTCGATGGTTCGCTGGACAACTCCTTTCTCGCGGGCGGCCTTAATGCCTCGACGGCTGTGCCCTCGACCATCGCGATGCGCGACGACGGGCAATTGTTGCTGCACGAAGCGGGCCTCAGCGGGCACGGCACGTGGGGCTTTGCCGCCATGCGCGCCGCCGCGCCGCCGGTGATCGCCACGCTGTCGGGGGCGCAGAGTGTCTTTGCCGGCGGCGCGGTGACGATCGCGGTGACGGCGGAAAGCCTGCTGCCTGCGGCGTACCAATGGCACCGCAACGGGCTCCCCATCCCGGGGGCCAACGGTCTGCAACTCGTGCTGCCTGCCGCGAGCGCGGCGGAGGCCGGTCTCTACACGGTCGTGGTGTCGAGCGAACTGGGGTCGGTGACCTCCGCCGGCGTGATGGTCACCGTGAATGGCGCTCCGACCTTCCTGCGCGAGCCGACCGCGCGTTACGTGGGGGTGGGCGGGCTCACCTCTTTTCAAGTGGTGGCGGATGGGGTCGGCCCTTTCTCCTACCAGTGGCGGCGTGACGGCGCCGCGGTGCCCGGCGCGACAACTTCAACGCTGGTCGTTCCCGCCGTGGTTTCGACGGATGCCGGTGACTACACGGTGGCAGTCACGAACGGCGCGGGCACCACCGTCTCCACTCCGGCGCTGCTCACCGTGCGGCCCAACCCGATCGCGTATTCGGCGCGTCAATATGTCGGTCCGGCGGGCGCGTGGGGCCACTTCAGCATCGTCGGCCCGCAGCCGAAAAAGATCCTGCTGCGCGCCCTCGGGCCGGCGCTGGCGTCGCTCGGCCTCGAGGGCGGGTTGGCGGACCCGGCCCTGACGCTGTGCAACGCGGTGGGCCAGCCGCTCGCGGGCAATGACAATTGGGGCGACGCCGCTCCGCCGAACCTCGCGGCGGTCTTCGCCCAGGTGGGGGCGATGGCGCTGCCGGCGGGCAGCCGCGACGCGGTCATCTTCACGACGCTTGCGCCGGGCAGCTACACGGCCCGCGTAACGGGAGTGGGGGGCGCGGCGGGGATCGCGTGGCTCGAACTCTATGATGCCGACGTCGATCCCGCCTCGCGCCTCGCTTATGTGGGCCTGCGCGGCCGGGTCGAGGCCGCCACGGGCGCACTCGCGGGGGGCGTCACGATGACCAACTCGGCGGCCAAGCGCCTGCTGATTCGCGCGGTGGGGCCCACGCTGGGAACTGCGGCGGCGCACCCCGACCCCTTGCTCCGGATCCTCGATGGTGCAACCCTCGTGACGGAGAACGACAATTGGGGCGGCGGTACCGCGCTGGTGGCGGCGACCGCAGCGGCCGGTGCCTTCCCTTTGCCGGCCGGCAGTGCCGATGCCGCGGTGCTGCTCGACCAACGCGTGGGGTCCGGGGCGTACACGGTGCAGCTTCCGCCCGGATCGGCGGCGGGCGAGGTCCTGCTCGAATTTCATGACTTGCCCCTCGTGGGTGAGTCGATGCTCGCCCCGCTGGTGGTGGGCAGCCCGGCGAACCAGACCGCCGCCGCAGGTGGCAGCACCGTGCTGCGCGCGCTGGTAGACGGGCGCGGTCCGCTCACGTATCAGTGGCGCCGTGACGGGATCGCGGTGCCGGGCGCCACGGGCGCCACGCTGACGCTGGACGCGGTGACTCCGGCGCACGCGGGCCTTTACGATGTGCTGGTGGCGAGCGCCCTCGGTTCGGCGGCGTCGAGCCCCGCGCTGTTCACGGTGGGAAACACGGCGTCGCACCGCCTGGCCGGGGTGGGCTACTTCGCGGGTGGCACGGTGACGCTGGCCAACGTGCTCAGCTACACCGGCGCCGCCGGCAGTCTGGGGTGGTCGGTGACGCTGCCGGCCGGCTGGTCGTTCGCCTCCGACTCCGGGGCGGCGGGAGACCCCCGGCCGAAGGCGGGCGACACCGGCACGATTGCCTGGGCGTGGACGAACGTGCCGCCGAGTCCCGTGGAGTTCAGTTACACCGTGAACATCCCCGTCGGCGAAAGCGGAGCTCGGACGCTTTCCGCCACCGCGCTGGTGCGCCCGCCGGGAGGAGAACTGATCGCGCTGCCGGTGACACCCGAACCGCTGGCCGTGCCGCAAAATTTCGCCCACAGCGGCGACACCGATCGCAACTTCCGCCTCAGCCTGCTCGAACTGACCCGCATGATCGAACTCTACAACGTGCGTTACGGCACGACGCGCACCGGGGCGTACGCGGTGGCGGCGGGGGCGACGGAGGACGACTTCGCGCCCGAGCCGACGCGCGCG
>JBBRWR010000204.1:0-7578 GCA_038249085.1 Opitutales bacterium | reverse complement strand
GTTACTAGAGTCGTCGGGTATTTCTCGTATCACTTTCATAGCTGTCACGTCCGAGATACCGTACTTCTTACCTAATGCGTATGATGTCAACTTATTGTCAAAGTGATCCCGTATAATTGCTGCGGCGTAGGCGGCGCAGGCGGCGCAGGGCGGGGCGGCGGGGAGGCGGGCGGCACCGCCGGCAGGCGGCGCGGGGTCGGGGACGCGGGGGGCGGCGGGTTCGGCCATCCCAGGTACACGGCGAGTCCGGCGACCGCGAGGGCGGCGACGGGCCAGTAAGGTTTGAGGAAAGAAGGTGACATCAGGTCGATTGATCCATGGCGGTGGAGCGGCCGGTCCTCAAGACGCCGCTTGAGGGGCGGCGGGAGGCCCGCGATGAAGCGGGAAGGAGAAGTTGGCCGACTCCGGCGCCGAAACGCAAGGGGCGCATCGCTGGGTTGACGATGGCTTTCAGCCAGTCCTACCCGTAGCTCCAGTCTTCGACTGGCGCCGCCGGTCAAAGACCGGCGGGTACTCCCGGAAACGTCGCGACCAACCGGCAGCAGCACCCAAAGGCAAGGGGCGGCCCAATTCCCGCTTGTGACCGGCGCGGTCCGGCGGATGCTGTGGGTTCCACGTCTTTATGGTTGAACCACATCGCATCGTCCGCGCCTGGCTCGATTCGCCCTCCTCCGGGATCATCGAACTCGATCGCGATTGGGCGCGGCGGTCCATTCCGCGGTTCACGCTGGGTCGCCATTGTCCCTCACCCCACGCGCTCGCTCCGGCCCCCGGCCTGCCGGCGGGGCGTCTTTACGGTTATTTCCTCGATGATGCCGGGCAGATCTCCTTTGTGTTCCCCTTGGGAAACGGGTGCGACATCGATCCGGTGCACGACCGGGTGTATTTGGCGGGAGATTTCAACGGCTGGCAGGACGCGATTGGCCAGGCCGAGTGGCAAATGCTGCCGATGGAGTTGGAAGGGGAGCAGGTTTTGTTGTGGAAAGGGGACTCCGCGCGCTTCCTCGCCACGGAGGGCCAACGCTTCAAGTTTGTCACCGGTGAGAACCAGTGGCTGCTGCCGCCGCCGGATGCCCCCAACGTCGTGCGCGACGCCGCCGGCAATTTGAACCGGGTGCTGGATCCGACGCGCACCGGCTGGCACCTCTGGCGGTTCACCATCGGGGAGGCCTTGAACCTGGCCGAGTCGTGGTCGGCGGGTTGGGCGGACGGAACCGGGGTGCCGGTGCCGATGGTTCCTGGTCGCTTCTTCTTCAAGCTGCAGAGTCAGCTCCGGCTCGGTGCGACGGTGCGCGGCGGGGAAACCGTCTTCCGCCTCTTTGCGCCGCGGGCCACCGCCGTGACGCTGCGGATCGCCCGGGAGCGCGGCGACCTGGAGAGTCCCGGGTCCTTTCCGCTGGCGCGGCGGGACGACGACGGGGGGGCGGCCGGGATCTGGCAGCTGGTGCTGGATCGCAACCTTCACGGCTGGCTGTACTGGTACTCCGTCGACGGCGTGCTGGACGGCTTCGATGCCAGGACGCGGATTCTCGATCCCTATGCCCTGGCCGCCTGCGGCCGCGACGGGCCGGGGATCGTGTTGGATGCGGCGTGGGTGGGTCACGGGGACCGTTCGTTCCAGACTCCGGCCTGGCACGATCTGGTGATCGCGGAGATCCATGTGCGCGATCTCGTGCTGCACGCGCCGATCGAGGCGACGGCCGCGGAGCGCCGCGGCTTTACGGGGCTGACGAAGTGGGTGGAGAGCGAGGGGTTTTACCTGCAACAGCTGGGCGTCAATTGCGTGGAACTGCAGCCGGTGCACGAGTTCGATAACGTGACGGTCGAGGAGTACCACTGGGGATACATGACCAATGGCTATCTCGCGCCCGCGAGTGCCTACGCCCTGGAGCCGGACAAGGCGTCGGGGGTGCGCGAATTGCAGACCTTGGTGACGGCGCTGCACCGGCGCGGCATGGCGGTCTTGCTCGACGTGGTGTTCAACCACGTGGGGGTGCCGGCGCACCTGATGTTCATCGATCGTTTGTACTACTTCGAGCAGGACGCCCAGGGGGCATTGACCAATTGGAGCGGGTGCGGCAACGACCTGCGGGCCCGCTCGGCCATGGCGCGCCGCCTCATCATCGACAGCTGCGTGCACTTCATCGAGGCCTACGGGGTCGACGGCTTCCGCTTCGACTTGGCGGAGCTGCTCGGGGTGGAGGTGCTGCGCGAGATCGAGCAGGCGCTGAAGCGGGTGAAGCCCGACGTGATCCTGATCGCGGAACCCTGGAGCTTTCGGGGGCACATCACCGGCGCCCTGCGCGACACGGGTTGGGCGTCGTGGAACGACGGGTACCGCGATTTCGTGCGCGAATACGTGCGGGGCAACGGCGACGCGACCCGCCTCGAGTACTTCCTGCGGGGCTCACCCTGGTATTTTGCCAAGTGGCCGGCCCAAACCATCAATTACACCGAGTCGCACGACGACCGCACCTGGATCGACATGATCACGGAGCGGTCAGACCACAACGGCTTCACCCCCACCGAAAACGACCGGCAGCGCACGCACCTGATGGCCGCGGTGCTCTTCATGTCGCTCGGGGTGCCGATGATCGCCGCGGGTCAGGATTTCCTGCGGTCGAAACACGGAGTGATGAACACCTACCTGCGGGGAGATCTCAACGCCCTCGATTACCGTCGGCTCCACCGCTATCAGGCTACGCACAGCTATTTTGCCGACTGGATCGCCTTTCGGCGCGGCGACTTGGGCCAATTGTTGCGCCAGTGGCAGCGGCCGAGCGAGGGGTTCTTCAAGTTCTTCCATGCCCCGGGAGGGCCGGCTCTGGCGGTGGTCTACAATGCCGACTATTCCCAAGGTCCCAACCGGCTGTTGTTTGCCATTAATCCGGCGCTGGACGAGTTCTCGCTTACCCTTGACGCCGACACGATCGGGGTGGGAACCGTCTCGTGGTCCATGCTGGCGGACCAGGATCGATTCTACCTGGCGGATGCCCACGGGAGCCGCCGGCCCGTCGAGGAAACGCTGTGGATACCTCCGCTGGGTTGCGCGCTCTGGACCGGTCGGAAGTAGCCGGGACAATCGGGGAGCCGCGACAAACCGTGCGTGGTTAATGGCAAGAATCCCATCCCCAAAACCCTTGCATCTGTTCGTGCCGGCCTGTTCTGTCGACTGTCCGCGTTCGCGCGGATTCATCTCTAAGTCGCAATCCAACACTGAACCTATCGGAGTCTCATCATGGCAGTAAAAGTCGCAATTAATGGTTTTGGCCGCATTGGCCGCCTCGTTTTCCGCGCCCTCGTCGAGCAAGGCCTGCTCGGTGAGACCCTCGACGTTGTCGCCGTGGGGGATATCGTTCCGGCGGACAACCTTGCCTACCTCCTGAAGTACGATTCCACCCAGGGTCGCTTCGCCGGGACCGTGGCATCCAAGAAGTCCTCCCCCGACAAGGCCGAGGATGACGTGCTGGTCGTCAACGGGAAGGATATCCTCGTGGTCAGTGCCAAGACGCCGGCGGAATTGCCGTGGGCCAAGCTCGGGGTCCAACTCGTGATTGAGTCGACCGGCCTCTTCACCGCCGCGGAAAAGGCGCAGGGGCACATCACCGCGGGCGCCCGGAAGGTCATCATCTCCGCTCCGGCCAAGGGCGAGGACATCACCATCGTGCTCGGCGTCAACGACGACAAACTCGACCTGTCGAAGCATCACATCATCTCCAACGCCTCCTGCACCACGAACTGCCTCGCGCCGCTCGTCAGCGTGCTCCTCAAGGAAGGCTTTGGCATCGAGGAAGGCCTGATGACGACCATCCATTCCTACACCGCCACCCAGAAGACGGTGGACGGTCCCTCCAAGAAGGATTGGAAGGGCGGTCGCTCGGCCGCGATCAACATCATCCCGTCGACGACCGGTGCCGCCAAGGCCACCGCGCTCGTGTGCCCGGAGGTCAAGGGCAAGCTCACCGGCATGTCCTTCCGCGTGCCGACCCCGACGGTGTCGGTCGTGGATCTGACGGTGCGCACCACCAAGGATACCTCCTACGCGGAGATTTGCGCCGCGATGAAGAGGGCCAGCGAAACCTACCTCAAGGGGATCCTTGCCTACACCAGCGACGAAGTGGCCTCGAGCGACTTCATCCACGACAAGAATTCCTCGATCTTCGACGCGGGCTCCGGGATGGAGCTGAACAGCAAGTTCTTCAAGCTCGTCTCGTGGTATGACAACGAGTGGGGCTATTCCAACCGCGTGGTCGACCTGACCAAGCGGATCGCGGCCCAGCTCTAAGATCTGAAAAGTTCCCGCCCCCGGCGCACCCCGGAACCCACGAAATCGATAGACTCGTTCCGTGGGGGCCCGGTGGGCCGTGGGCCCCTCGTGTGCGGAGATTTTTGCCATGCCGAAATTCAAGACCATTCGTGACCTGAGCCTCGCCGGCCAGCGGGTGCTGATGCGGGTCGACTTCAACGTCCCGCAGGACAAGGTGACCGGCGCGATCACCAACAACCAGCGCATCGTCGCGGCGTTGCCGACGATCCGACATGCGCTCGAGCAGGGTGCGGCGGTGGTGCTGATGTCGCATCTCGGCCGGCCCGATGGGAAGCCGAACCCCAAGTTCTCGCTGCGCCCCGTGGCCGTGGAGTTGGAAAAGCTGCTGGGACGCCCGGTCAAATTTCTCGACGACTGCGTGGGCCCGGCGGTCGAGGCGGCCTGCGCCCGGGGCACGCTCCAGCCCGGCGAGGTGGTGCTGCTCGAGAATCTTCGTTTCCACATCGAAGAGGAGACGAAAGTGAAGCTGGCGGATGGTTCCAAGCAGGCGGCCGACAAGGGCGCCATCGCCGCGTTTTGCGCGAGCCTGACCAAGTTGGGTGACGTGTTCGTCAACGACGCCTTTGGCACCGCCCATCGGGCGCATTCGTCGATGGTGGGCGTGGCCCTGCCGGAAAAGGCGGCGGGATTCCTGATGGAGGCGGAGTTGAAGGCCTTTGCCCAGGTGCTCGAGACGCCCCAACGCCCGGTGCTCGCCATCCTCGGTGGCGCCAAGATCGCCGACAAAATTCCGCTGATCAACAACCTGCTCGAAAAGGCCAACGAGATCATCATCGGCGGCGGCATGGCCTTCACCTTCAAGAAGGAACTCGAGGGCATGTCCATTGGCGACAGCCTCTTTGATCCGGAAGGCGCGAAGATCGCCCGAGACTTGTTTGCCAAGGCGGCGGCGAAGGGCGTGATCATCACGCTGCCGGTTGACTACGTGATCGCCGACAAATTCGACGCCAACGCCAACACGCAGGTCGTCACCGACCAGCAGGGGATCCCGGCGGGCTGGATGGGCCTCGATGCGGGGCCGAAGTCGATCGCACGGTATGAGCAGGTGATTGGTCGCGCCCGCACGATCATCTGGAACGGGCCTTCGGGGGTGTTTGAATTCGAGAAATTTGCCGGATCGACCAAAGCGATGGCCGCAGCCATCGCCCAGGCGACCGCCGCCGGGGCCATCACGGTCGTCGGTGGCGGCGACACGGCCACGGCGGCCAAGAAGTTCAAAGTGGCAAACCTGGTCACCCACTGCTCCACCGGTGGCGGCGCCAGCCTCGAGTACCTTGAAGGCAAGATCCTCCCCGGCGTGGCCTTCCTCGAAGCCTAGGCCCGATTTCAGCAAGAACCCGAACCGCGCGGGCCCATCCCTCCGCTGATTCCCCAGCTCTCACCCGAATTAACATCATGACCACCCGAAAGAAGATCATCGCCGGCAATTGGAAGATGAACAAGACGTCCGCCGATGGCGTGACGCTCGTGCAGGATATAGTTTCCACCGTGGGCAAACAATCCGACGTCGACGTCATTGTCTGCCCCCCGTTCACCGCCATCGAGGCGGCGGGCAAGGCCCTGGAAGGGTCCAACGTCAAGTTGGGCGCGCAGACCATGCACCACGAACCGAGCGGCGCCTTCACCGGCGAGGTGTCCGCCCCGATGCTGCGCGCGATCTTCGTGACGCATGTCATTCTGGGCCACAGCGAGCGTCGGGCGTATTTTGGCGAGACCGATGAAATCGTGAACCGCAAGGTGCTGGCGGCGCTCAAGAACCAGCTTCGGCCGATCTTCTGCGTGGGTGAGACGCTGGCCGAGCGCGAGTCGGGGTCGACCCTCAAGGTGGTGCAGACCCAGGTGGAGCGCGGCCTGGAAGGAGTCAGCAAGGACCTCGCGGCCACGGTGGTCGTCGCGTACGAGCCGGTGTGGGCGATTGGCACAGGCAAGGTCGCGACGACCGAGCAGGCGCAGGAAGTCCACGCGTTCATCCGCGGTCTGCTGGTGAAGCTCTTTGGCGAGCCGGTGGCGCAGAAGGTGCGGATTCTTTACGGCGGCTCGATGAAGCCGGCCAATGCGCCGGAGTTGCTGGCGCAAAAGGACATCGACGGTGGCCTGATCGGCGGCGCCAGCCTCGAGGCCCGCAGCTTTGTCGAGTTGGTGAACGCGGCGGCGGCGGTCACTTGACGCGATTTTCGGGGGTGGCGCGGGTTTCGGCGTGCGTGGTGAGCGGCTTGGAATAAAATCCTTGCCGTTGGCCGGACGAGTCGCGACGTTCCGCCCTCCCTCTCTGGTAGGATACTCAAGTGGCCAACGAGGGCAGACTGTAAATCTGCTGGCTTAACGCCTCCGCTGGTTCGAATCCAGCTCCTACCACCAATTTCCCCGGTTTGACCGGGCGCGACTGGAAGCGACTCGGCGGGACCATTGCGTGGGAAATCAACGACTTCCGCTGGTTCGCCCTTTGCCCCCTCTGTGACAGCGTGTGACCGGGTTTGACCGGCCGGGACCAATTCTTGTGCGTGTAGTGGTGCGTTGCCATCCGGCGGCGAGCCGATCCAAGGCAGCTTCGCGATTCCCGCACCGCTTTTCCGCGGATGTCGATCATGTCGACCTTTGCGAGCGGATTGGCGGCCAGGCGATCCGACCGCACCAGCCAGTTGAGAAATCCTCGGGGCATCATGGCGAAGCGACCGCTGCGCGGACCGGTCTCGTGGAATCGCAGGAGGGAGCGTGGCAAACCACGGGGAACGGCCCCGCCTGCGATTCAACAGCGCCAGCGTCGGATGAAATCAGTAAAGCTTTGCTTTTCAGGAGCCTGAAAACCCGCTAGAGCAGCGGGGATCGCGGTGCCCGCGGTTGACGTTCCGATGGTGCCTTAACCTCCCAACTCATGGCTCGCGCGAAATCCCCCGTTTCTTCGCCCCAATCCTCCGCCTCGCTCGGCTTCGAGGCCAAGCTCTGGCTCTCCGCCGACAAGCTCCGCAACAACATGGATGCGGCGGAATACAAGCACGTCGTTCTCGGCCTCATCTTCCTCAAATACATCTCCGACACCTTCGACGAACACCACGCGAAGCTGATCGGGGGCAAGGGCGACTTCAAAGGCGCCGATCCCGAGGACAAGGACGAATACCTCGCCGCGAACGTCTTCTGGGTGCCGAAGGACGCCCGCTGGCCGCAGCTCCAGGCCGGTGCCAAGCGGGCCAGCATCGGCAAGGACGTGGACGACGCCATGGTCGCCCTCGAACGCGACAACCCCCGCCTCAAAG
>JBBRWR010000203.1:0-7990 GCA_038249085.1 Opitutales bacterium | reverse complement strand
GTCTTCGCCCCCACCACGTGCGCATCGCTGTAGGTCAGAACCTGCCCGCTCGTGTCCAGCGCCACCGTGTCCCCATTGATCGTGCCGCTCGTCGTCCCCGCAATCGTCGAGGTGCTCGCCGCGAGCAACCCGTCATAGGTCTTCGCCACCGGCGTGATCGTCGCCGCCGAGGTCACCGTCACCGCCGTAATCGTCCCCGCCACGTTGTTGTTCGCGATCACCGGCTGGGTCAGCGCGTAGTCCGACAAGAGCCCCGCAACCTGGTTGGCCGCCGTGCCGTCCTTCGAGCCGACGCCCGTGCCGGTGAACGCGCCGAACGCCGAGGTCCCCGTCGCCGCGATCGTCTTCGCCCCCACCACGTGCGCATCGCTGTAGGTCAGAACCTGCCCGCTCGTGTCCAGCGCCACCGTGTCCCCATTGATCGTGCCGCTCGTCGTCCCCGCAATCGTCGAGGTGCTCGCCGCAAGCAACCCGTCATAAGTCTTCGCCACCGGCGTGATCGTCGCCGCCGAGGTCAGCGCTTTAGTGGTGATCGTTTGAGACTGGCTCGCCGGCTGAGCGAACAGGGCGTAGCTGCCACTGTCACCCCCGGCTAGACCATACCCCGTGAAGCTGACCGTCGTCGCCCCGACCACGTGTGCACTGTTGAAGTTGGCGGCGCCGGCACTCAGGCTTACGACCTGACCCGCAGTGACACCGTCTGGACCACTGAGGAAAGCAAACGGAGTGCTCAACGTCGCCGCCGTCAGCCCGTCGTACGTCTTGCTCTGTGCAGTCGCCGACGCGTTATTGACGAAAGTCCAGGCCCGCGCGTCAAGAGTGCCGCCGGACGATAGGGTCACCTTGGGGGTATATGACGCAATTTCACCGCTCGTGGTCGCGTAACTTACGGGGTTGAAGCGAATGGAAACGTCCTTCGCGGTGATGGCCGGAAAGGTCACCGTGCCGCCGGCGAGTCCGGGGCCGGTTCCATCATTGTCGGCGGTCAGCGTAACGGAACCACCGGCGGCGGTGAGCGCGGCAGTCATCGTTACATTACGTCCCGCACTCAGGATCAGGGAGCCACCCCCGGCGCTGGAGGTGGTGAGCGCGGCATTGACGATGACGTCGCGTCCCGCTTGCAACGTGAGGGATCGGCCCACGGCATTGAGGCTGGCGTCGATGGCGGCCGCGACCGTGATGTCGTTCGTCGCCTGCAAGGCCACGTTCGCGGTGGCGAGCTGGGTGACCACCTGGCTGTTCGTAATGGTGCTACTTATACCCGCGTAGTCGCCCGAGAAAATATTCGGGGCATTAACCGCCACATCGAGATCATGTCCGGCCGTTCCATCCACATTTGGACCGGCACCGGCAATGGTGAGGTCGATCGGATCCAAGAGCAGCGCGCCCGTCCTCCCGCCGGGCGCACGCAGATCAACCTGTCCGCCAAAAACCAGGTTATTTTTGCCTGAAACTTCCGTGAAGCCGCCCTCTCCCCCTTGCGCGCCACCACGGGCAATGATGTTGCCGTAAAAGCGCGTCGCATCGTCTGACCAGACAATGACCCGGCCACCGCTGCCACTCGTAATGGCATCGGCGGTGATCGTGGAATCCGCACTCACGACCGTCGCCGTCGCATTCTGCTCCGGTCCCCGGCCCTGAAAATTGCCACCGACCAGCACGGTGCCGCCACCGGCGTCGCCAGAGACGTCGATCACGGCCTGGCCGAACAGCCCGACGTTCCGGCCGAGCACGGCAACCTTGCCGCCGGTCTGCCCCGCGCCCTGGCCCGAGGCGTCAATCGTCCCGGAGACAGACACCACCGCGGACTCGCCGCCCGTGGCGACGAGCCAGACCTCGCCGTTGCGCAGCTCGCTGCCGGTGGCCCGGATCGTGCCGGAACTGTTGATCGCGAGCGCGAAGGCATTGCCACCCGCCGCCTTCAACTCGGCGGTCGTGGCGGCGATGGCGCCCGCGTTGACCACCAGGCCCGGCACCGCAATGGCCTGAATGTAGAGCCGCTCATCGCCCCCCGCGGTCAGCAGAATTTCCGAGCCGGCCGCCAGACCGGCCGTGCCCTGGGCCGCCGTGATCACGCCGGAATTTTCCACCTGGCGCGCGATCAGAAACACGTCGCCGCCGAGCGCGTTGATCGTGCCGAGATTCGTAATCGCCGCGCTCGAGTCGCCGCCAAAATGCAGATCGCCGCCCGCGAGAAATTCCTGGTTGGAGACATCAAGCGTGGAGGCGAGGAAGCCGCCGGTATCGATGCGCGCCGACGCGCCGACGAGGATGCCGTTGGGATTGATCAGATACAGGCGCCCGTTGGCCTGCAGCGTGCCCGCCAGCGTCGACGGCAGTCCGGAGACGACCCGGTTGAGCAGGGCGCTCGTGGCATCGGGCTGGACGAAGCGCGCCGACTCCCCGGCCGCAAGCGAGAAATCCTGCCAGTTGATGATCGCGCGATCGGAAGTCTGCGTGACGGTAAGCGCGCCGGCGCCACCGGAGAATGAGGCCGCGCCGGCCACGACCTGTCCCCCGCTTGGCTGCGCTGCCAAATCACCTCCGATCGGACCCAGAAACAGGGTGAGCACGACGCCCATGACAAGACACCCGGCATTCGTACGCATGGCATATCCTCCTGCTTGCAAACGGCTTGAGGTCGGCAGCGGCGAGGCCGGCGTCCCACAGGGGTTTGGCCGGGTAGACGCGGACGATGTGAAAACGACCTCAGACATGCCGCCAACATACGGCTTCCCGACCCGGCAAGCTATGGGGTGTTATAAGAAGGGCGAAAGCCCGACAGATCGTGACTTCTGGACTGTAGGGCCGGACCTTGGTCCGTGCCGCCACGATCAAAACGGCCATCCGTCCGTTTCCCGGCGGCTGCACCAAGGTGCAGCCCTACCCGACAGGCACTCTTTCACGTTCTCCCGGTAGAGCGTCGCCTGGGTGATCCCGTTTGGCACGTGAGGTTTTGAGCTGGGTCCTCCCCTTTGCGCCTGTCTTCTACGGGCGCCCGCCGGTCAAAGACGCGGCGCTACTCCCCGAGGCATCACCGCCAACTCGCAGAGGCACCCACCCCGCCCCTGGCGGTTCCGGCCCCGAGGCCACGGGACGCGAGGCCCGCCCTGGCGCGCTCAACGCAAGGCCGCGCGTCCGGGCAGCACACAACGGTAACCCGCGGCGGAAAGGTGTTCGAGCAAGGCCGCCAGAAGCGCCCGCCGCCCGGCGCCGTGCGTCGCGGACTCGTGCAGCAGGAGAATCGCGCCGGGACGAAGGTCGCGTTGCAGGCGCCGCAGGGGCGCGTCGATCTCCGTATTCATAATCTCGCGACCCCGGGCGCTCCAGCCGATCAGCACCAGGTCGCGGTCGGCGAGCACGCGGCGGAGAAAAAGGGTCTTGATCCCGGCGGGAGCCCGAAACCACGCGGTCGCCGTCGCGCCGCCAGCCTGCAGCGCGGCCGCACCCGCGTCGAGTTCGCGCGCGGTGCGGCCCGGCCCGGCCAGCCAGAACGTCGCCAGCGGATGCGTCTGCGTGTGATTGCCCAGCGTGTGACCGCGCCGGCCAATCTCCCTTAGCAATTCCGGATGCGCCGCCGCCTTCCGGCCGATCGCAAAAAACGTGGCCTTCGCCCCGTGGCGGTCGAGGAGATCGAGCATCGGGAGGGTGGTGGCAGGTTCCGGTCCGTCGTCGATCGTCAGCCAGACTTCGCGGCGGGGCGTGACGAAGCGCGTGGCCGTGGGGACCAGTCCGGTGGTGTTGGGCAGCAGCAGCGCGACGAAAATCCAGAGGTCCGGACCAAAGAAGAGGAGCGCGGCCCCCACCGGATGGGTTCCCGTGAGGCCGAGCGCGAAGACGGTGGCCTTGGTGGCCAGGCTGACAGCGAAGGCGAGCCCCTGCCGGTTGAGGCGGGAATACGGCGCGGTGAGCGCGCCGCCGGGCGGCCGCGCCTCGGGCAACCCGGCGGCACCGCCCAGCGCGGCGCCCGCCAGGACATCAACCGCCACATGCTGCCGGGTCGCGAGCGTGGAATAGACGATGGCGAGGCACCACGCGCCGCTGAGGACGCGCGCGACGGCGGGCGCGCCGGTGGGCCGGAACAGCCGCTCGAGCCAGATGGCGGTGAACACCGCAAAGGCCACATGCAGCGACGGGCACACATTGCCGGAGGCATCGAGGTGCTTGAGGAACTGGAACGACGGATACGCCGTCCAGTCGATCCGGGCGGGGGGCGTCGCGCTTGGCCAGAACCAAAAAATACTGAAACCGACCGCCGTGATTGCCGCCATGGCCAGGCAGTAAAAGAGGGTCTCGCGGCGTTCGCGCAACGACCCCGCCCCGAGGACGACATAGAACCAGAGCGACAGATAGGGCCCCATGGCCGCCGGCTGAAAGGCGATCCACCGGTCCGGCGCGGTCAGCGGCATGATCGTGATTTCGAAAATCGGATTTTGCAGCAGGTGAAAGTACGCGAGGAAGAAACCGCTCACACCGAGCGGAATCAGGAGGGCTTTCAGCCGCCAATGGGCGGCCAGGCGGGGGCGCAACTCGCCGGACCAGAATTTTTTGAGGGGGATCAAGTGAGTCCCATCGCCTTGGGGTTTGGGACTCTTGGTGGGGTGCGGACTTCGCTTCGCGCCGGGGTCGACGACCGGGTCTCATCACGAAACCGCGGCGGCGAAGGGACTCGCCGCCCTACCCAGGCGGCGACGATGGAAAGTCCCAATGCCAAGGGATGTTGGTATGGCGTCATGCGGGCAGCACCACGCTCGATAAACGACCGATCGCGCGGAAGCACTCGGATTCTTCAGGCCGCCGCGGCGGAGGCACGGCGGATTTTTACACGGCGAACTGGTCCGAAAATGACTGGTCGGATCGCTCTTGTAGGAGCGGCTTCAGGCCGCGATGCAGCGGGTGCGGATTTCCATCGCGGCATAAAGCCGCTCCTCCAGTGCGACCAACCGTGCAAAAATCCGCGCCCCATCGGCGGGCGCATCTCCGAGTTGGCGGTTGTAGGCGGGGTGCCCCCACCCCGCGACAGGTCGTCCGCGCCGGGCCGCGCGGTGAGGGCACCGCGCCCACCGGGAAACCACCGCCCACTCGCAGAGGCACCCCGCGGCGGCAGCCGGGGCGGATGGGTGTCGCGTTGCGCGGCGCGGACCCTTTGTTGGAGTCATGGCACGAAACATATCCCGGCCGGCGGTCCTGGCTTGGGTGCTGGCGGCGGCCGCACCGCTGGCCGCAGGTGAATCGCTGCCGGCCCCGCCGTCGCGATGGGAGTTGGAGGTTACGAGCGCGGTGCTCTGGCAGGTCGGGGGCGGCGCCACCCCACTGGCCTACACGGTGATGCCGCAGATCATTTCCTGCAAGATTCCGCCCATCAGCGAGCGGCCGTGGGCGGGGGGCACGCTGGTGTTTCGCTCGCGTTTCAGCCTGCTGCTCGAACCGATCGTCCGCGGACCGGAGCATCATTACACCGGCGTGGCGGCGGCCGGGGACATCGAATGGCGCGGGGCCTCGCAGCGGTTCGCAGGGTTTCTGGCCAGCGGGGGCGGCTTCGGCTGGATGGACAGCAAGGGTTACGAAGTGCCCGGGGGCCAGGGACAGGATTTCAACCTCAACTGGCTGATTCATGCGGGGCTTCGCCTGCGCACGCGGCACCATTGGTGGCTGTCGTTGGGACTCTATTTCCAGCATGTCTCGAATCGGGGAATGGACAAAGTGAATCCCGGTCTGAATGCGCTCGGCCCGACCCTGAGCCTCGCGCGGAAATTCTGAAACCGAAGGATCGACGTACCACCGGAAGAAGCTTGGCGGCGGCGGCGAGCAGGGGACGGCGCGGGCGCCGGTCAACCCGGAGCGTTTTGCCCCGTCGGCGATTGATTCAGGCCTCGCCAAGGCACCGCGCAACCAAGGCTCGCAACCGACGGCCGGAGACGTGCAGATACAGGACGCGGCGGGCAAAGTGCCGGTTCTCCGGCAATCGCGCAAAATCACGCAGTTCCAAGTCAACCGCCCGGGAAGAGCGCAGGGCGCCGCAATAATCCACCAACGAGCGATCGGGGGAAAGCCAGTCCGTCTTGTGTCCCCCGAACAAGACCAGCAGGCGGGCATGGGGATACAGGGTCGCCCGCAGGCATAGCCGGGAGAAATCATCCGCCGGCCAGGAAAACGTCCGGCAGAACGCCTCTTGCACGGTTTCCTTCGCGGCGCGGTTGCGCCCCGCGGCAACCGCCAGCCTCCCCGCCGCCGTCGATGGGGTGGCCGAAGCGGACCGCCCGCCGCCGTCCTTTTCGACCAACGATTCCAACGGCGAGGAGTGAGACTGCGATGGCGTGTCCATGATTTGTACTGGCTCAACTTACCGGACAGACCGGGTGCTGGCAGTGGGGGAGAACCCTACCTGGGAAACCCATCCACCCGGTCGACCCAACCGCAGTCCGCCGGGTGCGAATCGCACCGGCGGCCGGGGCAAATTGGCCAAGTCAGGTCAACCGCCGCGTCCC
The DNA here is from genome assembly GCA_038249085.1 of Opitutales bacterium. Classification (GTDB taxonomy): domain Bacteria; phylum Verrucomicrobiota; class Verrucomicrobiia; order Opitutales; family Opitutaceae; genus ER46. The sequence goes on along the minus strand of JBBRWR010000203.1, from coordinate 1,502 downwards.
GTCGGAGTACGCCGCCGCGGAATCCTGATGAAAAACCGGCGCTCGATCGGGAAAGCACGGCGAGGGCGCGTCCTGCGGCTCCGGCCGCCCCGGGGCATCGGGGGCTCCGTACGCGCCGGAGAACAAAACAAATTCGCGGGACCTGACCCCGGTACCTTTCGGGAACAGTCCGTGATCGAAGACGGTGCAGCCGCCGACAGCAGGATAGAATTTCATGAGCGATTGGTTTTTGGAAGGGGGGGGGACGGACGATTCACCGTGCGCCTGGCGCGGGGTAACGCGCCAGCCGCGAGCGGCCCTCAACTGTTTTTCTTGGCGCTGTCCTGGATTTTTTCGCCGGCCTTTTCGAGGTCTTTGCCGGCTCCACCGATGGTGTTGCAGCCGGCGCTGAAGGCCGCGATCAGGGCGGCGGTTAAGAGCAGCAGGGGAAGTTTTTTCTTCATGATCGCCATTCTGAGCGAATAACCGGCCGCTTGCTATGGGGCGTTCCCCTACCCTGCCGGAAAAATCCACCGGCGGATGGTTCCGCCTCCTGGGCGGACATCCTTTATCGCGTGAGCAATTCGCTGACGGACGCCAGCGTGGGAATGCGATCGCAAATCACCTTGATGGAAACCAGAATCGGCGCCGACAACAAGGCGCCCGGCACGCCCCAAATCCAGGTCCAGAAGATCAGCGAGACAAAAATGACCACCGGATTGAGGGTGAAACGGCGCCCCAACAGGATGGGGGTGATGAAGTTTGCCTCCAACATATGCAGCAGCATAAACCAGCCCAGCGGCAGGAGTCCCCGGAGCAGCGTGTCGAAGCTGAGCAGACCGACGACGGCCAGCAGCGTCGCGGCGGCGATGGGACCAAAGTAGGGCAGGTAGTTCAGCAAGGCCACGGCCCCGCCCCACATCGCGGCGTTGTCCACGCCCAGCACATAGAGCCCTCCACCCACGACGATACCCAGGCCCAGATTGATCAGCGTGACCGTGACCAGATAATGGGAGATATTCTGCTGAACCTCCCGGTTGATTTCGAAGGCGCGACGCTTGTCGCGCAACGTCGGCATCACGTTGACGAGTTTTTGCGTGAACTGGTCACCGGAGGCCAGCAACAGATAAAGCAGGGCGAAGGTTTCGCCGAGGCCCATCAGGAGCGTTCCGGTCCAACTGAGGATTGAATTCGTGCCGCGGTTGTCGCTGACCTCAATCGTAGGGGCGGTCGCTTGTCTGGCCTTCTTCTCCTCCTTGGTGGCGCCGAGGTCGTTGACCGCCGCCGCCGCCAGACTGAACCGTTCGAGACGCGGCAGGAGTTTCAGCACCCGTAAGCGTAATTCGGCCATATGATGGGGAGTGTCGTCCATCCAGGCCAGGGCCGGGCGGCCCAGTTCAAAGAAACCGAGCCCAATGGCGGCGATCAGGAGGCAAAGCACGAACGCGGCGGAGAGCGCCTTGGGCAGATGACAGTAGGACAACCAGCGAATGAGCGGCTTGAGCGTCATTCCCGCCATGCAG
>JBBRWR010000202.1:0-8021 GCA_038249085.1 Opitutales bacterium | reverse complement strand
GCCCCCCGCGGGCCGGCGCCGGGGGGGGGGGGGGGGTGGGCGGGTTTCCCGGCGTTTTTTGTTTTTTTCGGCGGGTCCACCCCCCCCCCCCACGACGGGGGGTGAGAATACCCTCATGGTGGTTCGGTCAAATACCCCGGAGCGTGCTCCGGGGATGCTTCACTATCGGCAGCGCGGTCACGCCGCGTTTACCCTGATCGAGTTGATGATGGTGATCGGGATCATTGTTCTGCTCGTGGCGGGAGGTGCGATTGCGATCAGCGGCCGCGGCGGCGACGGTGCCGCCCTGGCGAATTCCCAGAGCATCGTCACGGGCATGGTGGGGGCCACCCGGGCCCAGGCGGCCTTGCATCAAACCACCGCCCGCCTGATCGTTTATGCCCAATTGCCGCCCTCCGGGGATGCGGCGAAGTACCTGCGGGCGCTGCAGGTCGTGCGGCTCGACACCCTGGCCAACGGCCGGACGGCGTGGGTGGCTGCCGGCGATCCCGTCACCTTGCCGACCCCGATTTGTGTCGTGCCCCCTTCGCCGGTTCCGCGGAACCATCTCGGCACGGGCGTAACGTGGAACAACAACGCCGCCATCGGTCCGGTGTCGACCCTGCTCACGGAGACGGGTTTCAGCTATCGCGGCCAGACCAACGCCACCGCGGCGCAGTTCTTCGGCCGGCAGGGCCAGAGCGGGCGAATCTATTATCTCGCGTTTGGCCCGGATGGCACCGTGGCCTCCAACACCTCGGGCAATCCGACGAAGATCGCCCTGACGACCGCGGTGCTCAGCGGCAACGCCCCGCCGCAGTTCAACAACGCCAGCACGGTGCGCGGCCTCTTCGTCCGCCGCTCCGGTTCCATCTCGACCGTCGACTCGGCCACGGGCTTCTGACCATGCGCCCCCTCAGGATGATGCACCCAGGCAAGTCCGCGCTGCTCCCGTCGGCCGGCTTCTCGCTGATTGAAGTCATCGCGGCGGTCGCGGTCTTTGCGATCGGGATGGTGGCGGTGGTCGGGCTCTACGCTCCGGTGACGAAGGCCGTGTCGACGGTGGCCGATGCGGAGGCGGCGGCCCGGGTCGCCGACGCCGTGCGGGCGCGTTTGCGGAGCCTGCCGTTCGCCTCCGCCGTAGCCCTCGTTCAGGAGGTCGCCGACCTGCGGAAGAAGGACGGCAGCGGCGCCTATAATCCCAATGACGGAGCGAAGTATCCCGAGGTGATCTTCGGCAAGCTGAATGGCGAGGTGGGAATCTACGACGGCAACTCGGGTCGCAAGCAATGGTACGATTCCCGCAACGCGCGCGTGTTGGACGCGGATAAATTTTTTGAGATCGACCTGGTGCGTAACGACGCGATCTCCCCCAAGGCCGGGGATGCGACGGCGGCGGTCGTGGCCTTTGCCATGCGGGTCAGATGGCCGGCCTTCATGGCGTCCTCGAGCGGGGCGGCGGTCCAGGTGGGCCAGAGTCAGGGCGGCGCCGTGCCCTACGATCACGGTCGCAAGCAGGTGTTGTACTTCACCGGTTCCATCTCCCGCTGACCGATGCGCCTGCCCCCCTTACGCCTCCCCTTGCGCCGTGCCCGTGCCTTCACACTGGTCGAATTGCTGTTTGCGGCCGGCATCACCGCGTTGATCGCGGGTTTTATCGCGGTCATCGTCATGAACATCTCGACGACCTGGTCGCGCGCCAGCGTGCGGCTCGGCGCCGATGCCCAGGCGCGCATCATTCTCGACCAGCTCCAGACCGACCTGCAGGGGGCGATGTATCGAGACGACGGCAACGCGTGGTTCGCGGTCGATGTCCTCAACGGTTCCAGTGGCGGGGCGACCGGGCTGTGGCGAGCTGCGGCCCGGAATCCGAAGCCGGTGGGTTCGCTGTCACTCGATATGACGGCGAACCGACCTGAGATCCCGGTCGAGAGGAGGGGCAGGATCGACGAGGCCCGTTTCGGCACGGCCGGCGTGTGGCTGCGGTTCTTCACGTCCAGCCGCGGCGCCAACAACACGCGCAATCTCGCGACCGTCTCCGCTCCGGTGGCCGTCGGTTATCAAATCATCCGCCGTTTCACGGCGACGAATCCGGCGAATCAGAACACGGCCTACCTGCTGCACCGGGCCGAGGCGCGGCCGGCCACCGTGAACGGTCGCATCGGCGTTCTCGAGGCCGGTTACAACATCGTTTCGGCCAATTACACGACCAGCACCGCGAGCACGAACAGCGGGGGCATCACCGGCGATCCCCGCGGCCTCCAGGTGCCCGGCTCCGTCCGCAACCTCGACTCGGTCTTCGCCGACAACGTCATCGATTTTGGCGTACGCTGTTATGTGCGCGATCCGTCCCTCCCCGGCGGGTTGCGGCTGACCTTTCCGGCGACGTCCGGCGGGGCCTTGTCCAATAGCGCCACCGCCCGGCTGCGGGGTAGCCTGGCTTCCGACACTCCGGTCAGCCAGTGGGGCTCCGCCCAGCCGTTTCCCGATGTGGTCGACGTGATGGTGCGCATCCTCACGGAGCACGGTGTCGGGATGATCGCCGACCTGGAAAAGGTCCAGACGCCGGCGCTGTCGGTGCCGCTGAAGTACAACAGCAACGCCCAGCAATGGTGGTGGGGCGTGGCGCTGGAAAACTCGCGCGTTTACACCCGGCGCATCGTGCTGCAGGGCGACTCGCTATGAGCCGGCGGAACGCGACCCATGTGGGCCGGGTGCCCTCACCCGGCACGGACCCGAAGCGGGGTGGGGGCACCCCGCCCACACTCAGGACAACCGCGCCGCAACGCGGCTTTGCGCTGCTGATCACCGTGGTGCTGCTCTCGTTCGTTGTGATGCTGCTGGTGGGACTGGCGGCGTACACGAAGATCGAGACCTCCATCGCGGGTAATACCCAGCGCCAGGCGCAGGCGCGTGAGCATGCCCTGCTCGCCCTCAACGTGGCCCTCGGGCAATTGCAGCGTCAGGCGGGTCCGGATACGCGGGTGACTGCGACGGCGCACAACTTCGGCGCCATTAACGGCACGCGGGCCTACACCGGGGTTTGGGGTGCCGGAACGGCGGGAGCCACGCCGCTCACCTGGCTGGTCAGTGGCAACGAATTTTCGGTGCCCGATACCGCGGAAGGCGCAGCCGAGGGCAGCACGGTTCCCGCGCCCCTGGCCGTCACGCCGGACGCGCCGGGGAATCGCACGGTCGATCTGGTGGGCAGCAATTCGATCGGGAGTACCAACCGGACGAATTTCGTGGCGGCTCCGCTGCAGAACATTGCGGTGAGCGGGGTGCCCGGCGCCCTGCCCACCGCCCAGACCGTGATCGGTCGCTATGCCTGGTGGGTGGGGGATCAGGGCGTCAAGGCTCCGGTGGCGGTGGCGGATACCTCCAGCACCGTGACGTATGCCCCTTACGATTCGGCGGATCTCCGCGGGCGGATCCGGCAGCAGATGGCCATGGGCGCGGGGGCCGCCGACGCCGCGGGCGCGGTCGTGTTCGAGCCCCGGGACAGCAATAATTCCAGTCTCATGGCGGGCCAGAAGGTGCTCACCGAGGCGCAGCTCGCGTTCGCGCGCAATGCCGCCAACGGGCAGCTCGGTCTGGCCCGGGCGCAGCAGAATTTTCACGCCTGGTCGCCCAATAATTTTTCCGTGTTGGCCGACACCAGGAACGGCGGGCTCCGCCAGGATCTTTCGCTGGATCCTTCGTTGCTCGGAGGTTCGTTTGCCGCCTGGGTCAATTACCCGGCCTACATGGAAAAGTTGGTGGCCGATCCGCCGGTCACGGATGGGGCGGGCAATGGGGTGGAGCCTTCGGTCTCCACCGCGCCGGCGATCGTGCCCGCGTATGGCACGGATCCCCTGCGCCGGCGCTACGTGATCACTCCGCACTTACGATCTGACAATGGCTCACATCAAGTGGCTCCTGTTCTGTCTGACTTTGGAATAACTTTCAACGTTCGTACTGTGAACGACACCGGCAAGGACCCGGGCCCGTTAGAAGTGCGAGGGGCTTGGATGCTTTCTCTTTGGAATCCATATACCGCTGCACTTGTACCGGAAGATCTGAGGATGGAAGTTGCGGGACTTCCCTCGATCTCAGTGGTAAATGTGGACGACCCGGAGGTGCCTAAGATAGTTTCGTCATTTTCCATTCCGGTGGTATTCGGGGCGGACTCGGGCGCAGGTTCGTCCTCACCACCGCCATTAGTGATTTCCCTTCCGTGGGACAGCACCACGGTTCCCAGTGGGGCATCTGCAGATGATCGAAGATCATGGTTGCCTGGGCGGGTCTACACATGGCGTTCGATCGAAGACGTTAGCAAGGGCGCCATTTCGACCGACGGGTATCCCTCGCGTTTTTACACGCGAAGCTTCGTCGCACCGCATGAGAGTAATCAAGGGGTCCAGCGAACGATCCCTGGGACTGCGAAAGTAACCTCCGAATGCTACCTCGATGGGCGAAGCGCGACTACGTCCCCCGTAACGCTTACCGTCACGCTGAAAGCCTTGCGAAACGGTACGTGGGTTCGCATCGGGCAGTTTACTTCGCCACCGTATCTGGATTCGTTTCAAACTACACCACGGCCGATCAAAGAAAAAACCTACCAGTTTGGCTATGCGTTTCGTCTCAAAGAGAGTCTCGATACGCCTGCGAATCCGTCGGAGTGGCTAACTACACCGACTATTGATTTTCGCCGATATTCCGTGCAATCCGAGGCGTTCGTTGTGGACAGAGATGACAATCCTGCGACGTACGAGAACCAGCTTACCGATTTCATGACTGCCAAGTCAGATCGCTTACTTTTCCGCGCTGGGGACGGCTATTCCTATAACGAAGATGTGCCGCTATTCGAGCTTCCGCGAGGGCCGCTTCTTTCGTTGGGTGTGCTGCAGCATTTCCGGCTTTGGAATTCGCGCCCTTTCATGATCGGCAATTCCTGGGGGGCAAATTACCAGCTGAACAACATCCCCACCGCGGAGATTTTTGACCGGTTCTATCTCTCGGGCCTGATGCCGGGCCTCACGCCCACCACGACCTCGACCGGCGATCTCATCTTGCCGAATCCCCTGCTCAAGCCGCTGCGCAAGCCGGACCGCACCAAGGTGACGATCGCAGACGTGCAGGCGTTGATGACTCCGCCCACGACCACCGACGGCGACGGCAACGTCGTCGTCTCGACCCCCGCGACCTCGCGTTCGTCGAAGTTTTTCCTGCAGGGTGGCGCCTTCAACCTGAACTCCGTTAATGCGGCGGCGTGGGCGGCGGTCCTGCGGGGGGTGAGGTTTCCGGCGCCCCAATCCTTCACCTATCTCGACGTGGCCACGTCCACCGGTACGGCCGCGGATACGAAGAAGGCCACGGTGCAATCGGGCGACGCGCAATTTTTCCGTTTTTCCCAGTCCGCGCAGGAGACCTACAAGGCCGAGCCCGGCCTGGCGGAGTCGAGCCCGACGGCCGGAGAAACGTCGCCGGCCCGCACCGATCTTTTCCGCCGGGGCATGCGCACGCTTACCGCTGCCCAGGTCGGGGCTCTGGCGGCCAAGATCGTGGAATGGGTCGGCGTCAAGCAGGCGGCGGACGGGCCGTTCCGTTCGATGGATGAATTTCTCTCGCCCAACGCGGCCTATGCCGGGGTGGACGGCGAGGGCAATCCCGGCGCCGGCCGCAGCCTGCTGGAAGTGGCGATCGCGGATTCCGGGGTGAATGCCGAGATCCCCGAGTTCAGTTCCCAATGGCTGACCCAGGGCGACATCATGACCGCGTTGGCGCCAGTGCTTTTTCCCCGTTCCGACACCTTCATGATTCGCGCGTATGGCGAGGTCGTGAATCCGGCGACCAATGCCACGGAGGGCAAGGCTTGGTGCGAGGCCATGGTGCAACGGGTGCCTGAATACATGGACGCGGCGGCGGATGCGCCGGAAGCGCTGCCCGACGCGCTGACGAGCGCGCTCAACCAGGTGCATGGCCGCCGCTTCAAGGTGATCTCATTCCGATGGCTGACGCGGGCGGACATATGAGGGGAACGGCGAAGCCGGGCACGAGTGTAGGCGGGGTGCCCTCACCCCGCTTACCGCCCGGGGGGGGGGGGGCCCCCCGCCTACAGTGGCATGGGCTGAAACGTGGCTGGCATTGGACATTGATCTTTTTCCTCTCACTCCTGCCGCTGCTTCCGCTCCCGGCTGGCCGCGCGCAGACCCCGGCCCCGGTGCAGGCGATCCGCTTCAGCGTCTTTTCAGCTCGGCCGGTGACCGATGTGGCCTATGTGCCGCGAGCCAACGCCGCCCCGGTGGCGTTGAAGTTTCATCCGACGGCGCGTTCCGCGCGTTACGAGTATCGCGGGCCGCTGCCGCTGCGTTTCGTGGATCCCGATACCGGTGTGGTCGTGGCCGAGGCGAACCTTTCCGCCGAGATTCACGATCCGCTGCTGCTGTTTTCCCCGGCCGACCCGGCGGCGGGTGCGGGCAAATTGCGCTATACCGTCGCGGTGCTGGACGACGGAGCGACGCGGCACGGTCCCGGGGGGCTGGCCATCATCAACCTGAGCGGTCTCGCCCTGAGTGGCACGGTCAATGACCGGGCGGTGACCCTGAAGCCGGGCCTGAACCCCACGATCCCAGTGGGGCGCGCGGCCAAAATTCGGTTTACGACGGTTTTCAAGCAACGCAGCTATCAGTCGTACGTCGGCGCGGCCACCCTGGGGCGCAACGAGCGGGCGCTGCTGATTCTCTTTCCGCCGTTTTACAAAGGGGCCCTGGAGGTGCAGTCGCGCCTGCTGCTCGACCAGCCGCCGGGGGGCGCCGTGGCGCGACCCAAGTAGGGGTGGCGCGCGATGGTCCCCCAACGCGGCCGGGTCGGTCGGGCGGAAGATTTGCGCGAATCGCATTTGCAGGCGAGCGGGGCACGCGTTCACTCGCTTCCTGTGGTTATCTCTAATTCCAAGTTGCAGCCCGCGGAGGACGTGCGCACCGAGCTGGCGCTGGAGGGCCGGTGGCTGGTCGTGGTGCTCAACGATCCCGTGAACCTGATGTCCTACGTCGTGTTGGTCTTCAAGAAGGTCTTCGGGTTCGACGAGCAGACCGCGCGGCAAAGAATGCTGGAGGTGCACGAACAGGGGCGCTCGGTGGTCTGGGGCGGATTGCGCGAAAAGGCGGAAGCCTACGTTTTTACCCTGCAACAATGGCATCTCACGGCTATCCTGGAGCATGATGAAACGCATTGAGGTCAGGCTGGCCCTGCCGGTGGTCGCCCCACTGCTGGATGTCATCAAGGAAGTGGCCGACGACCTGCGGGAAAACCTGGCGGCCCCGCCGGACTTGGCGGACCTCGAATCCGAATTCCGCGACGCCTGGGTGGCGGAATTGCTCGGGGGGCAGAATCGGGAGGTGGAGGCCCTGCTCGCCTTGTTCGACGAGGAGTTCTTCAGCGAGGGCATCGTGGCGTTCGACAGCGACAACGCCGAGACCATTGTCCGCGCGGCCGCGGCGGTGCGCTTGCAACTGCGCGAACGCCACCTCAAGCCCCTTGGGGATGAGTTGCTGGAAGGGGGGGACATCAACGTGATGACGCTCGAGGAAAAGCCCCGTAAGGCGTTCATGTGCTACCTGTTTCTCGCCACAATTCAGGAACTGATCATCCAGCACCTCGACAAGAGCATTTTGGACGCCTGATTCGGCATTCGCATTTGACGGACGCCAGCGGCGACCTAGCTTGTAGGCGACACCCTGCAGTGTTCGAGGTGCTTTCAATCACAGCTCTTTGCCTTAGGATAATTACGGGAGCCATCACCACCGGGGAACATGTCAGGCCGTACATCGGAAGACAGACGCCCCGGAGGCGGCGCCCACCTAAACAAAAAAAGGTCAGAGCCTTTGGGCATACGGCACAGGCGGGGTGTCTCTTTTCTTATGAGCCCCACAATCTACCACATCCTTCATCTTCTTTCGCTGCTCGTTCTCACGGGATATACGTTTTACGCCTTCGCGGCGCCGGGGGAGACGCGCAAGGGCGTGCTCATCGTCACGGGCAGCGCGAGCCTCGTGATGCTC
>JBBRWR010000201.1:0-8049 GCA_038249085.1 Opitutales bacterium | reverse complement strand
TGTGGTAAACCCTCGAGGCCAGGGGTTTTTTGGCACGGCGACCCGGCCTTAAATTGGCTGGGCGTAACCCTCTTGTTGTCGCGGCTTTTTCCCGCTAGGCAGCGGGTGCCAAATTCAAGCGCGCAAAAACGCCGCTCCTACAGCGCGACGACCGTGCAAAAATCCGCCGTGCCCTCGACGCCAGGCGGCGGACCGCACCCGTGACCGCGGTTCGCTCCTCTTCACTTTAGCGGTTTTGGCCCGTCATCCACCACCGCCACCTCGTTGGCCTGCGCCCAGTCGAGGACGAACTCCTTCATCGTCGTGTTGCGATACTGATACCAGCGATCCTCGAGCCCGTGCCGTAGCAGTGTGTCCCGGAAGTAGCGGAACGCTCCTTTGCCCTTGATGGAGCGTTCGAGGTCATCCGCGACGGGCTCGTCCGCTACGGTGCCGATGAATCGCTCCATCTGCCGGTATTCGTGAAATTCGAATTTGTCAGGCGCGGCGATGAAGCGGGAGCCATCTCCAGCGCATCGACGAGGTCACTGAGTATGGCAGGTGAATTCAAGGGAAGCGGGTGGGACTCTAACGCAGGTGACGGTTGACCGCCGCCAGATCAAAGGCTTCGGGGTCGTAATCGCCGACCCATTCGCGAAACTCCCGGTCGTCGGCGGTCTTCGTCCTTTTCAGCACCTGCAAAACCCGTCCGTACCCCCACACTCCACCGCAGTCTTCCGGCGGACACGCCCGGCGGCCGTCAAGACACGCCGGGCGCGGATGCGGCGCGGTGGCGGGTTCAAGTTTTTCCACGGCCACCGTGTGGCTCCAGCTATCGCCGAAGTCGTATTCGTAGGTGAATTTCAGCCCCTTGCGCAGTGGCAGGGCGCGCAAGGTCACGCTGTCTTCGTCGATTTGCCCGAGATCGCCATCCTCGACGTCGTCCAGCATCATGCCAAAGGTCTGGTCCCCGACTTGGAACGAATGGAGATGGCTGTTGGTCCAGCCCATCGCGACTTGGATGACGTCATGCAATCCACCCAGGGTCATGTTGTCAGGGACGACGATTCGCCGCCAGATGGCGGGGCGCGTGTGCTGCAGGGTCACCTTGAAGTGAACGAGGTCGATGGCGGATGGCGTCCAGCGGCCGCGGGTGGATTTTGGTTTTGGCATGATGTGATTTGATGCGACGGCGACGCGAGCAACGTCGGGCGAGATCCCAATAATTGGGATGGCTGCCAGGGCCGGCAAGTCGAAGATATCGCGGGATTTTTCCCCGTTTCGCGGACGAATCGGTGGCCGGCAGGCGGGGTCGAACTCCCGTCCTCCGCCACCCGATCCCTTTTCACGTATTACGTGAAAATGGAATGGGCGGTCATTTGGGTGGCGGCCATCGCCGCCGCGGGGATCGATCTCGCGGGCATCACGGCTTCGCCTGAGACGTAGAAATTCAGTCGCGGTGGAGCGGCTTGTCCCCAAGGCGCGTGACGTGAGAGCGAACGCACGCAGGCGAGTGGGGGACAACGCGCCCCACCTTGAGTGGCTTCGTTTTCGCGACTGCAATGCACTCCGAATGAATACGGCTGCCAGGCATTGCTTCGCGTTCTTCGCGGCTTCGCGTGAGGCTGGCCTGGGAATCGCAGTAACAATCCGGTCTCACGCGAAGCCGCGAAGAGAGGCGTTCCTCACTGCAGACTCTTGATATAGAGAATGAGCGACTGGATCTGGGATTCGTTGAGCACGCCGGCGAAGCTGGGCATCGCGTATTCCCCCTTTTCAAAACCCGCCGCAATCTTGGCGGTGGGTTCCAGGATCGACTCGTGGAGATAACTGTCGTCGGCCTTCACCTGCCGGCTTTTACCGCCGACAAACACGGTACGTTGCGTGCCGTACAGACCCTTCCACGGCGGTCCGGAGCGGGCGATGGTGGGGTTCAGATCGGAGCCGTGACACGCGATGCAGGCGAAGAGTTGGGCGAGCCGGCCGCCTTCCCCGGCACTCACCGGGCCGGCGGCCTGCGCCATCACGGTGCGGGGCGTGAGATCGACGGTGAGGTCGCCGAAGCCCTCCGCCTTGGAATCGAATTTAGCGAGTTCATACGGCGTGGTGTAGGCGTTGTGATCAAAACGCGCGCCCGCCGCGGTGGCGAGTGACCAGCCCACGCGGAGCTGCATCACCGGCTTCATGCCGGGCACGGCGACAAACACGCTGCGGCCGTCCAGGGCGAGATACGCGCTGCTGGCGGTCAGGGCGTCCTGCCCGGGCGTGCCATCGGCCTTGTATTGGGGGGAGCCATACTTGTAGGTCCTCCGATAGGCCCAGGACTGGAGCGAGTAGCTCGCGGGATCGCGCGCCTTGGCGGGATCAAGCGCCACGTCGAAGCGCAGGAGCACGCCCTGATCCATCGGTACGACCTCGCGCGGGAGGGTGACGGGTGCGCCGGTGTAGCGCACCCGGCCGAGCCCGGCGATCGTGTCGATGACGTTCCCCCAGCCGAGAATCTGGAAGCCGGCGATGTAGAGCTGCCCGTCGGCGGGGTTGACCGAACCGTTGAGGGGCGGGAAATGAAAGTCCTGGGTGATGCTGACGACGGTGGCCTGCGGGCGCGTGCCCCGGTCGTTGAGAAGGACGCGGAAGAGTTCGGGCCGGTTGAAGCCGATGTGCACGAGCCCGTCGTTCAGGGGCCCGAGGCGGGCGCCGTAGAGCCACACCTGTGAGAGCGCGGACGAGTCGACCGGATGCGGGATCCAGGTCAGCGGGTCGGCGATGGGGGCGGGATATTGCTCATTGGGCAGGAAGGGAGCGAGGAACCCGTAGAACTGCGCGTCGGACACGATGTGCAGGGGAGTCGACGGGATGTATTGCCCCTGCTGATCACTGGCGATGACCAGGCCCGTGCGGGGATTCACGCTGATATTTGGCTGGCGAAAGCCGTATCCGAGCACCGTGGCGCGCTTCCCATCGGCGGAGAGGCGCAGCACGCTGCCGTTGTGTTTGCCGAGCGTCGTCGCCTGCTGGCCACCCTTGGAGATCACAAACTCGCCGCCCGGGCCGAGCCGCACCTGCGAGGGAAACTCCCGCATGTCGGCGGTCTGCGCGAAGGCGTTGGAAAACATCTCGTGAACGTCGGCCTCGCCGTCGCCATCGGTGTCGCGCAGGCGCCAGAGCCCGTTGCGGTCGAAGACGTAGATTTGCCCGTCGCGGATCGCGAGCGACATGGGCTCGTGCAGGCCGGAGGCAAAGCGCCGCCAGCGGACCCAGCCGTTGGCCTCGTGCAGACCGCGCACCAGCCAGACATCGCCATCGATCGTCACAACGGCGCCGGTGCCATCCGGGAGAAACTGGATGTCGCTCGGGCGGAAGCCGCGATGCCAGGGGTTGGCCTCCGGCAGGGTGAAGTGGTCGACGACATAGGCGGCGGTCGCGTTGGCGTCCGCGGGGATGAGGGCGGTCGGGATTTCCTGGGGCCAGCGCGACTTGGCTTTGCCGAGCGGAAGGGGGGAGGCGGAGGCCCGCAGGGGGGTGGCGTTTGCACCCTGGGCGATGGCGACGGCGAACGTCACGGCCGTGCGTCGGGCCGGCACGTCGACGACCGACACGTTTTGCTTTGTCGCGAGTCTGATGCCGCCGGTAGAATCGGGTGCGACGGCCAGGGCCAGCGTGGTCGCCGCCGCCTTGACGCCGAGCACCAGGCGCAGGGCCTCGGGCGAGGCCTCGATCTGGAAGTGGCGCTCGATCACGGGCAGGCCGTCGCGGTCGGTGGCGGTCATCCATTCATGCACCGCCGTGGCGCCGACGGTGTATTCGAGTACGACGGTGTCGCCGACCAGGCGCAGGGCGTTGAATCGGCCCATGGTTTCAAGCAACGGGCCGCGGCCCACTTCCTCGGGGCTCGGGGCGGGCGAGCGCGGATCGGTCAGGGAGAGGCCGGCTCCGAGTTGCCAGCCGGGATAGATGCCGGTGGCGGTCCAGAGTTTGCCGTCGGCCCGCGGCAGGCCCTCCTGGCCGCCGGGGGTCTTGCGCGAGATATCGTGGTACGAGCCCGGGGCGAGGGCCGTGGGGGTCACGCCGGCGCCGTGCCAGAGGGCGGACACGCGCAGCAGGTCGGGATCGAAGCAGGCCCAGCAGTCGTGGCCGAGGTTGAGCACGATGCCGCGGGGCGAGAGGTTGTCGGCCGGCATCCCGGCGCCGGCTTTCCGGGCGTCGAGCACCGAGGAAAAGAAAGGGAAGTCCGGCTCGACCCAGGCGGCGAGGGGGGACAAGGCCGGCGGAGCCTTCCGCGCCTTGGTTTTTTTCGCGGCATTGGGCGTCTTGGGGGTGGCGGCGGCCAGCGGGAAGGCCAGAGCCACGGAGGTCAGCAGCAGGAACAGGCGCCGAAGGGGCGGAGAGGAAAGGGAGCGAGGCATCATGGAACGCGAGGATGGGGCGGGGTCGGGGCCGGTGGCTGGGGCGAGGCCCCAGCAGTATCCGGTTGGCGCGGGGGCGGAAGGAAAATTGCGGCGGAGTTCATGCAGGAGCGCGTCTCGCGGTCTTCTGCCTGAGGCGGGACGCCTCTGCCACGTGGACGAGGCGTCCCGCCTCGTGGGTTGCAGAAAAGTAATATGCGCCGCCGTCTCAGCTCACCTTCACCACCACAGTGCCGGCGATCCGGTCCTCGACCGCCTGGCGGTTGGGGTCCCAGAGGAGCTTGAGGAAACCGGTCATGCCCATGGCGACGCCGGCGACGTAACCGCCGTTGCGCAGGAAGGCATCGAAATAGGTGAAGGGCTGCCCGTTGATCTTGAGGGCGCGGATGCGCAGCAGCAGCTTGCCAAGCGTGCGGCCGCCGAAGCCGCCGGCGAGCAGGGTGAAGTAAACGCCGCCCCAGCCGAAAGTGACGCCGAGCGCGTTGGCGAAGGATCGCGCCCGGTAGGACCACGAGGTGCTCGCCGCCTGCAGATCGCGATTCTCCGCTTTCAGCGTCTCCACCTGTTTTTCCAGTCTGGCCGCCGCCACGCGGAGTTCGGAGGTGGAAGCGTTGGGCGCGACATAGACGGTATCGGCCATGGCGACGCTGACCGGCCGCCCGGTGATCGCGTCGACGTGCAGGCCGCCCTCCCGGACAAAGGAAACGTGGCCGAGGACGAGGACCGAAAGCACTCCGACGATCACGCCGAGCAGGCGGCAGGCCCAGCGCACGACTTTCAAGGCGAACGGCGCGCCGGAAGCGTTGCCGAAGAGCACCAGCAGGAGGGCGCCGGTGGCGAGGCCGAGCCACGGCCCGGAGAGCAAGGAGAGCAATCCGACCACCAGGAGGTCGACGCCCATCGCGACGCCGCGGCGCCACGGTTCCGCCAGCGGCTGACCGAGGACGGAGGCCGCCACGGCCAAGGTCTCGGCCGTGACGACGCGGCTGGCGGCGGTTTTCGCGGATTCGGCTGACATGCCGCAATTGAGGGAGTGGAGGATGGAGTTTCGTGCAACGACAGAATCAGGTCTGGGCTGATCCACGGCGGATCGTTTCGCGACGATCGGAGAGATCTTGAAATCTGGCATCGAGCATCGGGCATCTTGAAATTGAGCCGACTCGTTTCGTGCTACCAAATGACAAATGACAGATGACAGATGACAGATGGCTGATGCCCGATGCCTGATTGCAAAATTTCGGATTCAGGCGGTTGCAATTGGTGCCGTCTTCAGAAGCGGCCGCTTACGCCGGCGGTGATGGTGATGCCGGGGATGCGGTACTCGGAAATCTGATCGGGATTGCCCCGGTAGAACACCTGGGGTTCGTTGAACACGTTGCCGAGGTCGAGCGAGAAGCTGAGCGTCGGGCGGTAACGGTAGGCGATGCCGGCGTTCACAATCGTGCGCTCGTTGATGTAGAGATTGCGACCGGAGCCGGTGGAGGTATAATTGTTGATGTAGCCGCCCGTCCGGGTCGCGTTCACCCGGGCGCTGAAGCCGCGATAGCGCCAGCTGAGATTGACGTTGGCGGTGCGGGGGACAAAGCCGGCGACTTCTCCGGTGGAGCGGGTGGTGCTGCCGCCGAAGTCACCATGGGTGTCGAGGATGGTGTAATTCGCGCCCAAGCTGAGGCCCCGGAGGAAGCCCGGCAGGAAACTGAGCTGCTGCAGGTAGCTGAACTCCCAGCCCTGCACGATCGCGGTGCCGAGATTGTCGCGGGTGAGGATGCTGAAGCCGCTGTAGTCGCCGTTGTAGCCGTTGTCCTGCCCGCTGCCGACGGTGCCGGTGAGGACCCCGTTGACGAAGTAATCCTTGATCGTCTTGTGGAACCAGGAGGCGGACAAGTTGCCCACGGGTTCAAAATAATACTCCAGTGAGGCATCCCAGCTCTCGGCGGTTTGCGGCTTCAGACCGGGATTGTTGATGGTGAGGGTCTCGTTGTTCTCGTTGACGGACTCGTTGGGCAGCAGGTTGCTGAGCGGAGGCCGGCCGAAGCTGTTGGACCAGCTCAGCCGCGCCTTGAGATTGCGGGAGAGGTCCTGGGTGAGGTGCATGCTGGGGAAGGCCTTGGTGTAGCGGCCCGAGATCTTGCGCAGGTTGTTGGCGTAGTCGCGTTCCGCGGAGCCGATCGGATCCGCCGTCTGCTGCGCAGCGGTGCTGCCGAAGCGCGACCGCACCCAGCCGCGGCTGTCGTCCTCGGTTTTTTCCACGCGCACACCGGTGAGAAAACCAGTCTGCCCGATCTTGCCCTGGGCCATGAGGTAGCCCGCGGTCACGGTCTCGACGACCTCGCGGGTCTGGGTGTATTTCCGGGATTCGCGGTAATACACATCCTCCGTCCACAGCGTGGGGTCGATCGGGGTTTCATTCCGGGCAATCGCATTGGCATTCCACTGCGGGATGTTCATGCCGATCTTGTGCACGCCGAAGGTCTGGATCGTGGGATCGGTGGGCAATTGGGCGGAATTGGTGCCGGTGAAGGTGTAGCGGCGATCCTTGTTGTCATCACCCGCGGTCTCTTCGCGCAGGCGCAGGCCGGTCTTGACGAAGAGGGGCAGGTCGGTCGGGAGCTGGTAGCGCACATTGCCGCGCAACTCGCGCACCTCGTGGCGGGCGTGATTGCTGGCGAAGGTGTAGGTGTTGGGTCGGTAGCTGGCGGGATCGCTGATGTCGGGGCCGCTGGTCTGGATGAATTGCGGGTAGAGATCGGACTTGGTGCGGTCGAGGATCCACCCGACCCGCGTCACGCGGTTGACGAGAACGCCACCGTCGCCGCCGCCGCCATTGATGTGATCGAGGCTGATGACCCCGTTGTAGTCGATCTGGAGCGGGCCGAATTCATGCTCGGCGCCGAGGTCGAAGTGGCGCTGGCGGTGGAAGAACCCGGACATCTGGGACGTGATATCGATGGTCGAGGCCGCGACGGGGCGCACCTCGGTGACGCGGGAGCTGAAACCGGGGATGACGCCGGAACTCGCCCCATTCGGGACGGTGTTCTGGTTGCCGGTGAAGGCGCGGAAGAGGTAACGCAGCCGGAAACGTTCGAAGGCGTCGTTGTAGATCGTGTTGAGCGAGATCTTGGTGTTGGGGGAGAGCCGGTAGTCGAACTTGGCGTTCACGCTGGACTGCTTGCGGTTGTTGTAATTGTCCTGCGTGCGGAAGTCCCAGACGTAGGCCGGCTGGTCGGTCGTGTTCTGAAAATCGCGGGTGGTGCTGAAGAAGCCGATGGCCTGTTCGCTGTAGAAGAGGTTGACGGCGACGCCGAGGTTGCGCTCCCCGCCGAGGACATCGAAGACCTCCTGCCAGGCGACATTGAGGAGCGGGTGGGCGCGATGCTGCTCGCGCAGGGGAATCTGCTGCGTGCCGGAGGGCGCGAGGCGGGTGGAGAAGTTGTAGGTGATGCGGCGCTTTTCCTTCATGCTGAGGGTGGAGCGGCTCTTGAGGTTGACGGTGCCGCCGAGGGAGCCGGCCTCCTTGTCGGGGGTGTGGCCCTTGGTGAGCTCGAGCGAATCGAACATCGAGCCGGTGATGGTATGGATGCGGGTGGCGCGGTTCATGCCGCCCTGGCTGCCCATGAGGGCGCCGTCGATGGTGATGGTGTTCATGGCCGCGGGCATGCCGCGG
>JBBRWR010000200.1:0-8052 GCA_038249085.1 Opitutales bacterium | reverse complement strand
TTCGCTCCCCTACACCCCCTCAAAGACAATGGCGGTTTTTAATTGTCGTCACCGCCGGAAAATAATTGTCGTTGCAGACGCCTGTGCGGAAAGCGTAACGCGTGGCGTCGCTAGCACGAGTCGCGTGAAACTTAAATCCGGCTTGGCAACCGCTGCCGCAAGGCGGACCAAAAAACCCGCACCCTCCGCCAGCACGCGTTTAGCCGATACGGTCATTCCGGTAGTCCCACCGGATCGTTTGGCTGCGGCACGTCCGGTCGGGGCAGCACAGGAGGTTCCGAGGAAGACTCGTCGCTTGCTTTCTTCCCACCGTAAAAACTCGCCTTGGCAAACTTGTCCCATTGCCGGGCCTTTGCGACGCGTTTGTCGGACCACGGCAGCGCTTCAACGACTCGATTTCGCTCGATTACGTAATGAGACCGGCAGGCGTAGCTCCAGTTGCCGATGGATGGCCAAAGCGAAACCGTTTCGCCGTCGAAAATCAGCTTCCAGTCTGTCGGAGTCAGGGGTGTAACCACTTCCTCGCCGCAGCCACAGCAACAACTATGCACCGCCGTGGCGTATTCGACTGAAATATACAAAACACCCAGTTCCAATACCCGCGGGACATTGGCCACGAAACGGTGATCGAGGCGGCGACAGCGCATCAGGCAAGGTCTCCGTTCAACAGCAGATTACCATCCGTCGTATAGGAGTTGTGGTGCTCCCGCTCCAAGTCGCGGTAGAAGCCGCGCAGCTTTTTCCACTTAATTACCGCCATGACGGCGTTGAGCGCGTTCAAGTCGGCGACTTGGATGTTGGACGAGTAGACGTTAGCCTCTCCGTCCCCGGCGAAGGAGACATGGGATCGGAAATGCTCGCGCTTCTGCGGCGTGCTGGCGGTGGTGCGCAAAATGCCGCCGAGCGTGCCGTCCACCAGTTCGAGCCCCATGCCGACATCGACGAATGCCACGCCCAGGGCCTCAAGCTTTTCGACGACCAGCCGCTTCGCCTCGCCAGCGTCCATGCAGAGAAACGCGAAGGTAATGCCGTCCAGCAGGTGAAGGTTTTGCGCATTGATGGCCACCGGATGCGTCACGATCCCGCGGTGCATCTTCGAGTAGATACCCTTGAGGTAATCGACTTTTTTGGGCGCCTCTCTCAGTTCTGAGAGGGTCGGAGCGCCCGGCGCTCGAAACGCATTGTGCTGGAGGAAATCGTCGCCGTCGATCAGGCGAATCTCGCGGACCGGCGTCTTCGCCACGAAGTCGAGGACATACGAACCCGTTCCCCCGACACCGATCAGTGCGACTTTTTCCAAGGCCAGCCGTTCCGTGAGAGAACCAATGCCGACCCGATCCGACGCGGTTTCAGTATAGTTAAACACGCTGTTCTCCTCCTCCTCCGGCGTGCGAAACACCCGAGGGGTCGCGTCGGCTTGCAGCTGCGCGGCCGGCCCGGAGAAGAGTGCCGCATACGTGGTCATCTTGTGATAGTAGTCTGCATAACCCGTGCTCGGCTTACTGGAGAAGGAGTGCTTCGCCGTCATTCCGTTTCCGAGATTCAGATTCCCGCTTTGATGCGATATCTGGTGAATCGGATTGCCGTCAGCACCGCAGGGATATTCGCCATCGAAGTAGGCCACATGCGTGTCCGGGGTTCGGGTGACATCGCCCGCCATCGTGAGGCTTGAAATCAGCGTTCCCCGGCGCACTTGGCGCTGCGCGTTCACATACGGCACCTCGCACATGACGAGGAACCCACCCATGATCTGGATGAAGTAGCCCTCGTCGCGCAGGCGTTTCAGGTCGGGACTAAGACTTATCGGTTTTTGTGACATTGAAGATGGTCCCCTTATGTTTCACTTCCACCGTCCCACCCGGGCCGAGTTCGCCGGCGTGGGGCCGCGATTCCACATGACGATAGGTCACCGCGAAAACGATGTTCGGCCCGTGCGGACCGGGAAACGCCAGTCGCACCACTTGTTCGAAGGTGACGCGGGCCGCGGGCACCGGCTCGGGGCGCGAATTCACCGTGATTTCGTAACCTTTGAGGGGCTTCGGACCCGTGATGAAGTGTTCGATCCCGGGAGCGGCCAGATCGACCAGCTCCGTGTGTTCGATCAACCGGTCCGTGCCGCCGCGGATTTCAAGAAAGACCGCTTCCTCCGGCCCAACCTTACCCAGCGCATAAAGGGCCGCGCCGCTGACGACGGGCTTGCCCCACGCCAACTGATGGCCGTTCAACGTCAGCTTGAAGTCGCGGTCGGTCAGAAACGCGATGAAGCGCTCTGCACCATGACCGCGAAGGTCAAACAGTTCGTCGAGCCGGACGTCCTCGAAGTCACCGCTCGGAAGGACGGCGAACAGGCTGTAGCCCACCTGCGGGTCGAGGCCCGCCGCGGCGAGGAGCTGAAGCCCGAGCGGAACCGGGTCAGTCAAGATAAGAGGGCGAAAGTTGACATCGCCCTGGGCGAATTGGATGCGATAGCCGCGGGCGGGTCGCAGGGGGCGACTCTCGCGCACGGCAGCACCCACGTCGTCAAATTCAGGTAGTTCGTTGGTGGCCATATTATTTTGTCGTTAATGTTGGGCGGGATAATTCCGCCGTTAACGATTCAATCGCCGCCACCCGCCCCGACCGGTAAAGATACTAGAATTTCTTGCGCAACGTCCCGACGGGCGCCGGGCCGCAAATAAAAAATGCCGGGCAGCTTGGGCAAACCCGGGCTGAGGGTTTCGCGGGAAAGCGCCCACGGCGAATATCCTCCAAGAAACCTATCAGCTTCTCTTGCCGGTTTTGTAATTCCCGCGCGGACATCGCGAGCGGTTCCGCGACTCGATCGGTGAGGGAGACAATTTCGACGATGGCGCCGGGAAAAATTTGGCGGGCAGCAACGATAAATGCCGCGGCGCCCACATCCTTTGCTTCGGTTGATCGTTGCCGCCCGGTGCGGACGCGACGAAGCGTCCTCACCCCATCCGCGCGCACGAGCACGTCATCGGGCCGAACGATGATTTCCTCCGCTCCAAACTTGAGGCTCAGGGCAGTAGGCGCTTCCGGCTCTTGCCCCTCCCGGATCGACGTGAAGTAGCGCAGCATGCTGAAAGCAAACGTGCGGTAGTCGGCTTCGTAGCCGTGCCCGGACAGGCCGTGGAGCGTAAACGCCGTCGTAATTTTCTCGTCGAGTTCCTCTTCGCCCGCAATGGGGCCGGTGGCGACCAACCCTTCGAACACCGTCCGAATCGCATCGTGCATCTGCGTGAATCCGGTCGCAGTTCGGCGTCCGCCGACTCGCAGGATATGGGTATAAAAGAAGCGTCGTGGACAGGATTCGTAGAGGGCAATCTGGTGTGCGCTGAAGCGCAAACCGCCTTCGATGGCCAGTGGAATATCCCCCATTTCCGCCGTCGGTGGAAGAGTCCGTGGCGGCGTCACATGACAGCGGACTAGGCCCGGACCAAGCCGCTCCACGAACGGGGACAGCGGGCGTCGTGCGCCCACGGCGTTCTTCGTCGGTGCGTAAAGAAACAGGCGGTCGCGAGCGCGCGACAAGGCAACGTAGAAAAGACATTCCTGCTCCGCCCCATGCGCAGCACGAAAGGCGTCCAACCCCGAGCCAGGCACTCCGGCTACCAAGCCGTCGGGCGGCGGACATGGCGGGGGAACCGCCGCCCGGGGCAGCGTGCCCGCATTGAGACCGGGCAGATGCACGACCGGAAACTCCAATCCTTTTGCTCCGTGGATTGTCATCAGCCGCACAGCGTTGAGGCCTTGAGCGGCGGCGGGGAGCGCACGAAGATCGCGATCATCTCCCAGGCGCAGAAGTCGGCGAACGCGGTCCAAGAGCCGTCGAATCGGCAACCCCGTTCCCGACGGCTGCACGCGGAGAAAATTCATCAATTGCCACAAAGCAATTCCCTTGGCTTGGTCGGCGACGTTCGACGACGCGGCGATCCGGGCGGCGATTCGCGTTCGGTCGAAAAGCACTTTCGTCAACACGATCCACGGAGCGGCATCGGGGGCCAGGCCGTCCAACGCCGCTGCGAGCCGAGTCAAAGCCGTCTGTCCCTCGACGGAAAGCGTGTCCGTGAAAGCCCGCCGGTGCCACCAAGCACCAGGTGTTAGTTCATGGTCACGAAGGTAATCCACGACCGCAGCTACATCCGCAATCGGCATGGCAAATTCGGGCCAGCAAGCCACGCGGACGAGGCCCATCGCGCGGCCGTCGACCAAGAGGGACAAGAGCGAAAACATGTCCTTTATCTCCGGGCGCTCGAACAAGCTGCCCAGAAATAGGATCGGCACGCCGAGACGTTCCAAGTCCTGCCCCAGGTTCGAAAGGGTTTCATTTCCCGTGCATAGCACCGCTTGATCGCTGTAGCGATGGCCCGCCTGGCACATCTCCTCGATCATGTCGGAGACTGCGACCGGTTGCGCTTCGGCGCGGTCAACGGTCCGAAGCTCCGGCGGATGCTCGCCCGCGCCCCGGTCTGCGGACATGCTGGCATCGATCTGGCCGATGTTCATGCTACCGGCAAAAGAGGAGAATCCGGCCACGACCTCAGTGACGGACCGATAATTACGCTCCAGCCGCCCACGTATTCCGCCGGGAAAATCCTCCTGTCCGAAACGGGCGAGATTGAAAGACGACGCGCCGCGAAAGCGGTAAATTGACTGCCGGGCGTCGCCGACCACCCAGAGATTTTCGCCCGCGCCGCGTAGCGCGGCCAAAAGCCGCACGCTGCTCCGGTTCACGTCCTGGTATTCGTCCACCAACACGTGATCGTATTTAGCCTGACAATGCGCGCGAATCGCGGGATTGCCCTCAAGGAGGCGCACGGGGAGTGAAACCAAGTCGCCGAAATCAACGCAGTTCGCTTGGCGCTTTCGCGTCTCGTAGACCGCATAAACGCGCGCGACTTCGGCGACCTTCTCTCCGGCAATCCGTTCATCTTCACTGGTAGCCTTTAGCCGCATGTGCTCCGCCAACTCGGCGTAACGCTGCTCGTCCACCACTTCGTCCTTCGCCCGGGAGATAGCCGCAAGGATGTCGGAGATGACCTGAGTCGGATCGTAAAGGTCCCGGTAGTGGATCAATCCGAGACGCGGAAATTCCTGTTCGAGTAGTTCGACCGCTTCAGTCCGATCCAGTATGCGCGGGTCCGCCGGTAGGCCGAGTTCAACATGGAAGCGCCGAACCACGTCGAGCCCGAAGGCGTGGAATGTTCCGATCCACATCGCCGCAGCGGCTTCCTTGTGCTGGAGGGCAATCCGCTCCGCCATTTCGCCGGCCGCTTTGTTCGAGAAGGTCAGCAGGAGGATTCGGCGGGGATCAACTCCATCGGCGAGCAGGCCCGAAATGCGCGCGCACAACGTCTGGGTCTTACCGGTGCCAGGACCGGCCTCCAGCAAATAGGCCGGTCCACGGTGCGCGGCGGCGTCGCGTTGACGTTGATTTGGCGGTCGATCAATCCGTGGACCGGCGGCTGAAGTCGTGATGGCCGGCAAAAAAAGCGCATCCAAGAGTTGTTGCGCCACCACGTCGGCAGGAGCCCCGAACCGTTCCGCGATCGCCGAGGCCATCAGGTTTTCCTCAAGATGCAAGCGGCGCACGACCGCCCGAGGCAGGAGGAACTCGCGAGCAAATAAATCCATCTGCACCTCCCGCCGTTGGCGGCGGCCATAATCCACAACCCGGTCCAATCCGGTGGGAGATGGTTCTGCCGCGCGGGCCAGATCGATCGTTGCCGGCGGCTCGGTCGCACTGTCATCCCCGCACTCAGCGTGGCCGATCTCGTGAGCCACCAGAAAGGCCTGTTCAAACGGCGTACCGCTGTTCTCGTGGAGGATGAGGGCGTCGGAGGCGACGAAGGTCGCCCTCCCGCCATTCAACAGAGCCGCGCCGGACGTGGTCGCCTCGACGTCGAACCCGCGGCTTCCCGCTCCCGCCACCGCGAACGCATACGGCTGTCGCGGATCGCCGCCAGCCGCAGCCGTAGCGGCATAGAGCTCCGCTGCGCGCTGCCGGGCGAGCTCGACGGCGTCCATGTCACGTTTTTTCCGACAGCAATGCAGCGCGTTGGTCCGGGGAGACGCACGCATCCGTTAGCAGCTGTTCGAAAGTGACTGGAGTCTCGGCCAGTGGTTTATGATCGGCTTTGTAACTGCGGGCCAACTCCTGCGTCGGCGCGCGTGTGAGCATGTTTTGAAACTCTTCCAGCGGCGTGCCGATGAGCGACGCCAATCGCGCGAGAAACGCGCGTGGAACCGAGGCGACGATTACTCTGTGTTCCCGAAAGGCGGCGAGGATCTGGCGCGGCACGCCGAGCTGCTGGGCAATGGTGCGAAGTTCGGGGACCGTCAACCGGGCCATCGGATCGACCAGCGGCTGCTGGCCGGACGCAGCGTGCTGCCGCCACGCTGAGGTGATCAGGGCCTCATCGTCGGCGCTGAGCGGCGCGGTGCTGACATCGACGTGCTGGGCGAGTTCGTGAGACAGGTCGATAAGATCGTCCGCATACTGCGGATATTCCCGAAAGTAGCGCTCGAGTGTCGTCCGGCCGTGGTCGGCCTCAACGGCAAATGCGCCGAGCACATCTTCGCGGGACGGAAGGGATTCCGGCGCGTTCATGGTGATTTTTCTCCGTTTAGGATGGCGTTTAAGGTGAGTAGAGCGTGCTGGAAGTGGGTGCGAACGGTCTTGTCGGATTTTCCGACGGCTTTCGATATCGTCATGACTTGGGGATTTTCAGAGTAGAAGGGCATCCCGAGTCGGTTTAATTCGAGGATGCGACGTTGCAGAGGGAGCAGAGTGTTAATGGCCGGGCCCAGACCGGCCCGGTCCTCCACGCGTTCAAGTTTTGCGGCATCGAAGGGCTCGACCAGTCCAATCGCCTTCTCCATCTCCGGAAGCAATTCGCCGGTTTCGTCGTCGGTGCCGAAGGGCCCAGTCCGCCCCTCCCGGCGCCATACCTTCTTCTTTGCGTCGCGAAACAGGTTGACGAGCGCTTCATTGAAGCGGACTTCGAAGTAATCGAGCTGCTCAACGTAGGCTTGGCGGTCTTGACCCAACCACTCGACGATCCGGCCAAAAACCTCGTCCGTGATATTACTGCCCGTAAGCGAAACACTATTCCGAGCGGAATTTGAGCGCGACGGCAGGCGGCGGAGGATGCGTTCCGCCAAAATGCGGTAGAGCTGCTCCGCGGTGTTGAAGGCTTTGCCGTGATTCGTTCGCACCAGGTAAACCAGGCACTCGCTCGGCACGTAGTCCGGGAGGTCGCGCAGTTGGCTAGTGCAGCGCTCCACCACCTGCTCGTCTGGCAACGAGAGCAATTCCCGTATCGTGGTAGCGATATTGGTATCATGGTGGTAGAATTCCCCAGTGGGCTTCCTTTTTCGCAATAGCCTGATCGTTGGGGCCGTCATCTTGGCATCAGATTTGTTTGGACCGGGGATATATCGCCGGCTACGGGGGTAATCGACGCGGCGTGGGTTGGCCGGTAAATAGAAATGAAAAAAGGCCCGCTCGACGACCGGAAACTCGGTCTCTTTTGTGGCAGTCGTCTCCGAAGGATTGAATCCTTGTTGGGGGCCGGCTGCGTTTTCGTTCTAGGGCGGCCGGGGATCGCCAGCAGCGTCTCGAACGCTGACTCGCGGCTACCGTAGTCGCGCGTTTAGCCGATAGAAAAGCGGGCGCAGCCGATACGCGCGAAGACGTTTCCGCTACCCTAGTAGGACGGTCTGCGCCGTGACATCCAGACGTCGCGCAACCCTATGATCGACGTCCTGTTGTTCGGGCGCGGATTCTACCGTGCCCAATCCCCTTACCCTGTTTCCGTCATCCAATGGCTATCGCCGCCGCCTCTACGAAGGCCGGGCGGTCAGCGTCTATTATGACTACCACCCTCGAAACGAATGGGGCGAACACACCCGCGAACAGGAGCAAGTGTCGGCTTTTTTAGGCGAGGCCGTGGGGCTCTTAAAATGGAAACCGCCCGACGGAGAATGGCGCGAGCTGACAATAAAGGGGCCGACCGCATGGTTGATTCCGGCGGGCACGCCGCACGC
>JBBRWR010000199.1:0-8145 GCA_038249085.1 Opitutales bacterium | reverse complement strand
CGCGCGCGTCGGCTCGGGCGCGAAGTCGTCCTCCGTCGCCCCCGCCGCCACCGCGTACGCCCCGGTGCGCGTCGTGCCGTAACGCACGTTGTAGAGTTCGATCATGCGGGTCAGTTCGAGCAGGCTGAGGCGGAAGTTGCGGTCCGTATCCGCGCTGTGGTACGTGATCGGCCCCACGACGAGCGGGTCGGGCTGGGCGAGTTGGTTCATCCCATTGCCCCCTTGGGCCGCCGAAATCAATGCCGCCAAAGATTGGACACCGGCCGCGGTGGCGGGAACGTCGAGCGTATAGGTGAACGTGATCGGGCTCGGCGGAGGTACGGACCAGGTCCACTCGGCCAGGTTCGCATCGCCGACTCGGGGTTTCACCGCGCCTTCGTCGCCACTTCCCGCCCCATAACTCCACCCCACCGGCAGCAGCACCTGCCAACCCAAACGCTCAAGCACGCCCCCATAGCTGATCGTGTTGGTGATGGTGACCGTGCGGCCGGCGATGTAGCCGGGGCCAACCAGAGCGTGACCGCCGACGAGGTCCACGGTGCCGTTTTGCACCACGAGGAAAACTTCGCTGCTCGTGACGCTCCCGGCAGGGTTGGTGACGATGACCGAATAGCGACCGGCGGTGGAGACGGCAACGGCGGCAAGAGTGAGCGAGGCGTTCGTCGCCCCCGCGATGGGCACCCCGTCTTTCTCCCATTGATAGGTCAGCGGCGCGAGGCCCCCGGCCGACACATTGAAGGTCGCGTTCGCTCCGACATTCACCGTCTGGCTCTGCGGCGCCGAAATAATTGCCGGCACGGGCGAAACCGTGAGCGCCGCGGGCGGAGTCGTCACCGCGCCCACGGCATTGGTGACAACGACATCATAGTTCCCCGCATCGCCGGTTTGCAGATTCCCGAGGATCAGCGCAGCGGTCGTCGCGCCGGAAATCACGAAAGTATTCTTCCTCCACTGGTAGGTGAGCGGGGCCGTGCCGGTCGCCACCACGTTGAAGGTCGCGGTCGCGCCGATGGAGGCGGCCACCGGCAGCGGCGCGGAGGCGAGGGCCGGCGCGACGGCTGGGACGATCACCAGCAAGGCGGCCGACATCGACACCAGCCCGCCGTTGGCATTGCTCACCGCCACGCTGTAATTGCCCGCATCCGGCGGCTGCGCCGCGGCCAGGGTGAGCGTGGCGTTGGTTGCCCCCACCACCGGAAGCCCGTCCTTCCGCCAGGCGTAGTTCACCGCGCCAAACCCGTTGACGGTGACGGCAAAGGTCACGCTCTGCCCCGCGTTCACGGTCTGCCCCTGCGGAGAGGCCGTAATCACGGGCGGCCCTAGCCCGAGAATCTGCACCGGGGAAGTGCGCCGGGTGTACGTGCCGTCTCCGAGTTGTCCATACCCATTATAGCCCATGCCCCACACACTCCCGTCCGCCTTGACGAACAGGCTGAATTTCGTTCCCGCCGCCGCCGCCACGACTCCGTTTGCCACCTGCACCGGACTCCAACGATTGATCGTGGTCCCATCCCCCAACTGCCCCTCCCCATTGCTTCCCATCGCCCACAGCGTGTGATCGGGTTTGATAAACAAGGAGTGGTCGAAACCCGCGGCGGCAACGAGAGCGGCCGGGGCAACTGGTACGGGCGACAGGCGGCTCGTACCCGTCCCGTCACCGAGTGCACCCTGGTAATTGCCACCGGTCGCCCACAGCGATCCGTCGGTCTTGATGATGAGCGTATGGTTGCCGCCCGTCGCCACCTGGGAGACGCTCGGGATCGCCAACACGGGAACGAGGGACCGCGCGTTGGTGCCATTGCCCAACTGGCCGAGATCTCCCACGCCCATCCCCCATAATTTGGCATCGCTCGCGACAAACACGGTCACGGTCTCCCGGACCGACACCTTGGCTACTCCCGAAGCGATTTGGGCCGGCACCTTACGCCACAGTTGAGTGCCATCGCCCAATTGACCATAATCGTTGCCCCCCATGGTCCAGAACGTGCCGTCGCTCTTGACGTAGGCACTGTGGCTGCCGCCTGCGCCCATGCCCACCACGTCGATCGCAATCAAGACCGGGGTCGGTCGACTCTCCTGCGTCCCGTCACCCAATTGACCAGCACTATTGTTGCCGCAGCCCCACAACGACCCGTCGGTCTTGATGAAGAGGCTGTGCGAATAACCGATGGCAACCGTGGCAACATGGTCGGTGACGTAGGTGGGCGTCGGCCGGTGGGTCGTCGTGCCATCGCCAATCCCCCCGCTTCCGTTTGAACCCACACCCCAGAGCGTTCCGTCGGCCTTGAGGATCTTGCTGCCAATTCCTCCGGCGAACACCGCCACCGCGGGCGATGACGCCAGAATGCTCAGCGTTGCCGCCTGACTTGTAACCGAGCCGAGCGGATTGAAGACCAGGCAACGGAACTGCGCGCCCTCCATCGCCGCGTCGACGAACGCGACGGCCAGGACGTTCGTGTTGGAGCCGGAATAGATTCCGTCATCCGCCAGCGTTGCCCAGGAACCACTACCCGCGGGCCGACGTTGCCACCGGTAGGTCAGATCCCCTCCCGTCGCAGTGACACCAAAAAAGGCGGTGGCCGACGCCACCGTGTGCTGGTCCACCGGCTGCGCGTCCAGGGCAGGAGCGGTCCGCAAGATGAGCACGGCGGGAGAGGAGGTCACGCTCCCGACCGCGTTGTTCACATACGCCCGGTAGGTTCCGGCATCACCCGACTGGAAGTTGCTGAGCATGAAAGTGGCACTCGTCGCCCCCGCGATCGTGGCATAATTTTTTGTCCAGAAGTAGCTCAGCGGAGCGGTGCCGGTGGCCGCAACGCTCAGGGTCACGGATTCGCCGCCGCCCACGGTCGCGCCTTGCGGATGTGCCGTGATGGAAGGCGGCACCGGCACAAACACCGTGAGTTCGGCCACGGTCGCGGTCGCCGTGCCCGCTTGATTGGACACCGTGACCGCATAGGTGCCCGCAGCCGAGAGGGGAACATTGGTCAGACTCAGAGTCGCCGTTGACGCGCCTGAAACTGTCGCACTGTCGAGGACAACCACGCCATTGCGCTTCCACTGGTAACTCATCGGTGCACTCCCCGTGACCATCACCGCCAGCGTCGCCACCTTTCCGACCGTGACCGTCACGACCGACGAAGGCGTGGTGATCACGGGTGGCGCCGCAAAGGACAAGGGCGCCGCCAACGAGGTGACCGTGCCCACGGTATTGGTCACGACCACGTCGATGGAGCCGAGGTCGGCGGATTGCACGTTGCGCAGGACGAGCGTCGACGCGGTGGTTCCGGCGATCGTGCCGCCTTCAATTAAAGCCGTCCCGCCCCGGCGCCATTGATAGGCAAGCGGCGTCTGGCTGAGCGCCACCGTCGTAAAAGTCGCCACGCCGCCCGGCACGGTTTCCTGGCCGACCGGGTGAGCGATGAATTGCGGGGCTGCCGCCACCGGGGCGGCGCTGGTGTCGTCAATCTGAATCAGGGCCAGGGTTGCCGCGGCCAGCACGCGATAGTTGAGATAACCGCCGACATCGGTCACGAGGAGCAATTGGCCCGAACCGAGGGCGAACAATCGCAGTGGCACTCCGAGATAATTAGCCTCCCGCAACGACTGGAGCGTCGCCGGTGAATAGGAAGAAATTTGCGTCGTACCGGACTGGTTTCGGATCGTGTGAATCGCCCCTCCCTCCCAGGCGGCATCCACGAAGGCGGAACCAAGACTGCCGACCCGCGTGAGTTGCGCTCCCTCGTAAATCTCCCCGGAACCCAGGAGCACCGCGCCACCATCCGGCGCCACGCGGATGGGCAACACCGTACCCACGCCCCCATGATAGGGAGTATCGCCGCCGCCATCGAATTTTCCGTCCGCCTTGATCACTTCGTAGTGCAGGTCGTTCGGCGCAGTGTCGTCGCGAAAGAAAAACATCCGGTTGGTGGCCGGGCTCCAAGTGAACTCACCCGAGCGATGCGTCCATTGCACCGACGCGACGGGGTCGCCGGTGGAAGAAACGGTGTAATGCGTCTGCCATGCACCCGACGGATCGGAAAAGAATACCCATGGCCCCGCGGTCTGCAGGCCGGTCAGGTCCAGCGGCGAGCTCGCAAACGGCGCCTCGAGCAGAGCGGTCGAGGCCAGCCGCACCCGCCGCACCAGATTGCCGCCATTGTCGGTGTAGAGCGCGCGATTCTCCGCCGAATACGCAAGATACTTGGCGGGATCGAGCAGCGGAATCGGCGGCAGGTACTTCCGTCCGGCAATGGACCAGCGAAAGATGTTTTGGACCGCCGCACTGTAGACGTAGAGCACCCCCTGTTCATCCAGCACCATGCGCGATGGTGTCACGCGCCGGCCCATGGCCTCCAGTGGCATCGCGGGCGCCGACGCGCGCCATTGCGTCGGCCCGATTTTTTCCACGTTGGGAGTGCCGCCCACCGCCGCCGGGTGCGCGAACGCCAGCAACCCGGACGCATTCCGCCACATTCGGAAGGCATAACGGCTCAGCTGAAAACTCGCGGTCCGCCGCAGCTTCGCATCGTAGGACCACGCGGTGGCCCCGCGCAGGGCAGACCCTTCCCCGTTCGCCTCGGGACAAAGGTCATCGATCGCCGACCCAAAACTCCCCGCATAGACGAGGTCGGCCGCCCGACGGACAATGCCGGAATTAGAGGCCACCAGCGTCCCGTTGCCCAGCAACATCGTGTGCGACCCACCCTGCCACGCAAAGCCGGTATAAGGCGGACCGTCGAACGCGTCGCCCCACCCGCCGTTCGCATCAATGACCGCGGTCATCATTATCCCCCAGTAGATGCGGCCCGCGGTCGCACTGTAGCTGAATCCGCTCCCTTTGTAACGCAGCGACTTGTCGCCCATCTTCTGTCCCGTGCCTCGGCGATACGAGTTGAGCTGCACTCCTTCGGAGTCGGTCGGATCGGTGGTGGCCACGACCAAATAGTCGCCCGCCACGACGAGGCCGGTCACCGCCAGCGACATCGTGACGAAGGTCGTTTCGTTCGCGACCGCGCGATCCAATCGCGCCACCCGGCTTCCGAAGGCGACATAAACCGCGTCATCCGCCACCGCCAGCGCCGAAGGTGTCGCACTCAACGCCACCGGCGGCAGCCAGGTCTCGGCCGCGAGGTCGTAACGCAGCACCCGGGCCGGCGTGGCAAACAGGAAATACACGATCCCTCCGCTCTCGCGGGCCTCGGTCCAAAACGAGGCCGCCCCCGTGTAGTCTTGATAGACAATCGGTGTCGTCCGACTCACCACCGGCAACCCGCCATTGGAGACTTCAACATAATAGTTGCCGAGATCGGCGAGCCCAATGTTCGGGAGGTAGAGCGAAGCCCCCGTCGCCCCCGGCAGCGCGACGCCATTGCGATACCATTGATAATGCAGGAACCCCTCGCCCGTGGCTTCGATCGTCAGGGTGGCATTGCCGCCAAACAGGCCCCCACCCACTCCCACCGTCGGCTGGGTGATGATCGTCGGCGGACCCGGCAACGCCACCGTGAGGGTCGCGGTCGTGCTGGTGGCACTGCCGGCCGGATTCGAGACGACGACCGCATAGTCGCCGGCATCATCCAGGGTCAGCCCCGCCACGACGAGGGTCCCGGTCGTCGCGCCGGTGATGCGGTCGCCATCGTGAAGCTCCACCCCGTTCTTGCGCCATTGATACGCCAGAGGCGCCGACCCGTAGACTCTCACGGAAAACATGGCCGTGCCCTGCACGAGGGCCGAGCTATTGCTCAATTGCCCCGCAATGACCGGGGCGAAGCCCGACCCCAATGCGCCGCTCAGTGTATATTGGCCCGCGCAGCCGTAACTGGAATAGCCGTCCCCCAAGACACTCCCCCGCCCCACCCCCTGGACCTTCACGTAATAAGTACCGGCGGCCACCAGCAGCGAAAAATCGGCAGTGAGCGCCAGGTCGGGATTCGCGCTCGTCAGCACCGTGCCGTTGGCGTCCTGCAATTCCAGGGCGAGGTCCAGGTTCGGCGAAATCGCGGCGGGACTGGCGGAGATATTCACCAAGGTCGGCACCGTCACGGCAAAGGAATAGAAATCAACGTCCGCACTCGAGGCAATGACCCCGCTCTGGCTGAGGGTTCCCGCGGTCAGCCCCAGTGCCGTCGCCGTCGCGCGCGTATCTCCAGCTTCGTCGGCGATGAAGCCGAAGCCGTTCGGCGCGCCGGCGATGATGGCGATGTCATCCTCCTGATTGTCGGCTCCCGCGTACTCTCCCTTGCTCCATTGCACCACGGAACGCGAGTAACTCGCCCCCATAATCGGTCCCCAACTCACGGCGCCGGACCCGTGTCCCGGATAGTAATAACGGCCCGTCGTGCCTGCCTGCTGCCTTGAGTCGCCATCATGATGCAATCCCAGCGTGTGCCCCAGTTCGTGCGACACCGCCTCAGCGATGCCGACGACCGTGCTGTTGAACACCCAACATGGAATCGTCGTGGTGAAGCCCGATTGCCCGGCGCGGTTGAAGCTATTCACGTACGCCACACCCCCAGCGGGCCCAAACCAGGCATAGGTCGGGGTTACAATGCACCGCATCCGGCGCCCCACCGGAGCGTTGGTGTAGCGGCTCAGGTCGGTCGTGATGTCGAGGTTGAACCCGATATAATCCTCCTTCACCCGGTTCCACACCTCGGTGATCTGCGCGTTCGTCAGCGACGAGGGCGCCGCCACGATGCTCACGCCGTCATTCCAATCCGGATCCGTCACCGTCTCGCCATCAAAATCCAGATACAGCACGGCCGTCGCAGTCGGCCGGCTGCTCAGCAATGGCACCGGGGTTTGGAGCGCCGAGGGAGCGGAAGCCACCGGCCCCTCGTGCTCGGGCGGCAGGGGATAACACATCACGTCCGCCAGCGGCTTCGCGCGCAACTCGATCCGGCCCGCGCCGGCACTGGCGAGCTCGTAGGCCGTCTGCACCCGCGGCAGCAGGATGCGCCCCGCCCACGCGCCTTCCTTCCAGGCCAGGGAAAAACTTCCGCCGCGATCCGGGATCGCCCCGCCCACGCGGATCGTGCCGTCGGCATCGTGCAGGACCAGATTCACCCGCCCCTCAACTTCATCCGCGTTCGGCAAGGGCAGCATGAGCGTGCTCCCGCGCACCAGTTTCGCGTCCGGCTCGCTGAGGCCGCGGTCCAGGACCACCACGCGTGCAGGCGAAGGTGGGGACGACGCGAGCGGCGCGTTTCCGCCTCCGGTATCCGCGCCGGGCGCGCCGGGGTGGTTCGTCGCGTTCCCTTCGGCGACCTTGCTCTGTCCCGCCCACGTCGCGATCGCATCCGGAGGTTCGAGCCGCGCCCTTGAGGCCAAAGCGGCGGACGAGATTTCCCTGGACCCGGTTCCGGCACGCCACCGCCACAGTCCACCGACCAGGATCGTCGCCGCCATCGACCACAGAAGGAGTTTGAGCCGCGAACGGCGACGGGGGGCGGGGTGGTGCATGGATGCGGTCGGCGCTTGGTGCGTTGGCAGGCAAGCAGATGGCCAGCCGGCGGCAAAGAGGGATTGAGGTCTCTCGGCCGATAAATGCGGGTCTACTGCCCCCGCATCGGAAACTCATACGCGGCGGCGAAGGGACTCGCCGCCCTACCCATGGGGCGCCGAGGGAAGATCCAAGTGACTGAACTGACCCTCTGGCCGAATCGATCGCCCCGCCGAAATCCGGAAATCCCAGATTCCAGATGCCCGATTCTAGATGCTCGATTTCACGATCTCCGAATTGAGCTCTCCGATTTCCATCCATCCCGCCCGCCCTGCTTTGCCCAGGCTTCGCAGGGCACGCCGGCCTCCGACCTCCGTCCTCTGACTTCTGACCTCTGGCTTCCGTCCTCTGGCCTCCGCGCCGCTGGCGCTACGGCCCGGCTGCGAACCCGTCCTCCGTGCCGGTCAGCACATGATACGCCCCCGTGCGCGTCGTGCCGGAGCGCGTGTTGTAGAGTTCGATCACGCGGGTGAGTTCGACCAGGCCGATCTTGCCGTCGCGGTTGCTGTCGGCGCTGTGGTAGCGAGTGAGGGTGACTGCGGTCGCCAGCGCGCGCGTCGGCTCGGGCGCGAAGTCGTCCTCCGTCGCCCCCGCCGCCACCGCGTACGCCCCGGTGCGCGTCGTGCCGTAACGCACGTTGT
>JBBRWR010000198.1:0-8227 GCA_038249085.1 Opitutales bacterium | reverse complement strand
GGTGGGGGCGGCGGGGCGGGGCGGCGGGCCGGGGCGGGGCGGGGGGTGGGGGCGTTAATTCTTCGCGGGGCCCGGCGGCACGTTCTTGCAGGACTGCCAGGCCAGGAAGCGCCAGCGGCCTCCTTCCTCCCGCCACACGGCGAGGTAATTGAGATCGAGTTCGGAGGCGGCCCCGCTGCGGTTGCGCAGGTGAATCACCACCCGGCCCTGCATCATGACCACGCCCGGGCCGGCGGGGACAAAGGTGCGCTCCTTGTATTCGAATCGCTCGTACTTGTTGCCGCCGGAGGTGATCCCTTCGACCTGCGACGCCTTGGTGTCGATCTTGCCGCTGGAGTGCGCATAGCGCAGCGCGTCCGCATAGACCGCCTCCAGCCGCGTCCGGTCGGCGGCACACGTGGCGGCGACGCGTTCATCGTCGGCGGCGCGCACCGCGGCGATCAGCGGGTCGGCGGCGGCGCGGAGACCGGCGACCAGGCACGTGAGCAGGGGCAGGAGTCGGAGCAGGATTTTCATGGGGAGGGTGACGGTGAGCAAAGGTCGCCGCCGGGGCGCAGGCAAGCCGGATGCGGGAAAGTGGATCAGGGGGGGCGCATCTTCAAGTTGGCGGTTGTGGGCGGGGTGCCCTCACCCCGCAGCTTGGGAATGGCCCGGCCGGCATCCCGCGGGGTGAGGGCACCCCGCCCACAAGGACGTCACCGCCAATTCGGAGATGCGCCCGCTCAGGGGCGATCGTAGCGGAGGAGGTTCCGGTTGCCCTCGGAGGCGACGAAGAGGTGCTGCCCGTCCGCCGAGAAGCAGGCGGCCTCGGCCTGCGGCAGGTTGGGCGCGCCGAGGATGACCGGCGGGCGCGCGAGGGCCTCCGCCCAGGGCTCCCCCGGCCGGCGGGGAAAAAACAGGAGATCGCCGTAGGTGAGCACGACCGCCGCGGAGCCGTCGGCGGCGAAGTCCAGCGCGGTGGGCCAGGCGCGGTGTTTGCCGAGGTGCCCGGGCAGGAGGCGCTGGGTCGCGTTGGGTGGCGGCAGATGGGTCACTTGCGCCACGAAGCGGGCCGTGATTTCGCCGTCGCGCAGGGGCAGCGGCAGCGGGGCGCGGTAAAGGCGGGGGGGACGGTCGCGCTTCGAGAGCAGATACACGGCGCGCTCCCGCGCGTCGACGGCGAGGGCTTCGACGTCGCGCGGGCCGTCCTCGTAGCGCAGTCGGAGGGTGGCGGCCGGCCGCTCCGCCAGATAACCGGCGACCGCGAGCTGCGCCGTCGCCGGCTCCTCGACGAAATACAGGCGCAGGTTCCGCCGCTGGGCGTCGTTGTCGCCCACATCGCCGATCACGAGCCAGGCCTGGCCGTCAAGTTCGACCGCGGCGAGATCCTCCCAGTCCTCGTTCTTCGCGCCGCCGCCAATCTGCAGTTGGCCGCGCGACGCGCCATCGGGCCCCACCGCATAGAGCACGGGCTTGCCGCCGCTGTCGTCATGGATCCAAAGCAGGTCGGCGTTGCGGCGGGAGGCGGCAAGTCCGCTGGCCTCGTTCCGGGGCGGG
Source organism: Opitutales bacterium (assembly GCA_038249085.1). Lineage (GTDB taxonomy): Bacteria > Verrucomicrobiota > Verrucomicrobiia > Opitutales > Opitutaceae > ER46. The sequence goes on along the minus strand of JBBRWR010000198.1, from coordinate 6,691 downwards.
GCGGTGAGGGTTCCGGCGGTGATGGGCCCCGTAAAGCGCGCCTCCGCTGCCGCCGCCGGCCCGCCGATCGCCGCCAGTCCGGCGAGGATCAGGGCGCGCAAGGGGTGGGTGAGGGACAGCTTGGAGGTCACGGTGTTTTCAGGATGGTGATCGGAGACCGCAACAATGTCAGGGTTGAACGGCGGTAACTTACGCCCTGGCGCCCTTCGCGGGAATTGCCTCCTGGGTCCGGGAGGTCGCCGGGCTGGGACGGCAGCACGGGCGGCGGGAAATCCCGGCCCCGAGCCTGCTCCGCCGGTCAATTAATGCGCAGGAAGAGGGATTGCCGGCCGGGTGCCACCTATCCACATCAGCACCGTGAATCGACGTTCCCTCCTTTTGCGTCTGGTCGCCCTCGCTGGTCTCTCCGCTCTCGCGCGGGCCCAAACTCCCACGGAGCTGCCCGTGCGGCTCGCGGAATTTGTCGTCACGCCGAGCCAGTTCGGCGTGGCCGATCAGCGCAGCGCCTCGACGGCGTCGCTCAGCAGTGCCGAACTCGACACCCTGCCGCAGGTCGGCGACGATCTCTTCCGCTCGATCGCGCGGCTGCCGGGGCTGGCGACGAACGATTTCACGGCCTCGTTCTGGGTGCGGGGCGCCCCCAACTCCCAGGTGCTGGCCCGGCTCGACGGCGTGCACCTCATCGAGCCCTTTCATCTGAAGGACATCGACGGCGCGCTTTCGATCATCGACCCGCGCTCGATCAGCCGGCTCGATCTGGTCACGGGGGGCTTCGGCGCGGATTTCGGCAACCGGCAGGCCGCGGTCCTGACGATGGACACCCGCCGCCCCACGCGCCGGCGCACCGGGCTGGAACTCAGCCTCTCGGGCGTCGGCGCCCACACCGAGGGCGTGTTCGCTGGCCAGCGCGGCAACTGGCTCGTCTCCGCGCGCCGCGGCTATCCGGACATCGCCCTCCGCGCCGCCCACCGCGACGACGAGGTCAGCCCCCGCTATTACGACGCCACGGCCAAGGTCGAATACGAACCCGCCGCCGGCCAACTCGTCTCCTTTCACGTGCTCCACGCCGGTGACACGCTGCGTTACCACCGCAAGAACAACCCCGACCTCTTCAGCGACTACGACAGCAACTACGCGTGGGCGCGCTGGCGCGGCCCGGTCACCCCCGCATTGAGCGGCGAGGCCGTGCTGGCCTTCACCCGGCTCACCTGGGGTCGCAACGGCAGCGGCACGATGGACGGATTTCCGTTTTCCCTCCGCGACCACCGCTCCCTCGCCCAGGTAAGCCTGCGTAACGACTGGGCCTGCGCCCTCGGTGATCGCGCCATCCTCCGCAGCGGTCTCGAGGCGGTGTCGGGCCAGGCGGACTACACCTACGACTTCTCCCACCGGTTCAACACCGTCAGCGCCGGGCGCCAGATTGTCCTGACCGACATCCGCACCGCCTCCGCCCGACCCGAAGGCGACGCGCTGGGGGCCTTTGCCGCCGCCCGCCTGCAGCCGGTGGGTTCGCTCGTGGTCGAGCCGGGGGTGCGCTTCGACCGGCACACGGCGACGCGCGACCGCGACGTGAGTCCCCGCCTCAATGTGGCGCTGCCCGCCGGACGTGCCGTCCTGCGCGCGGCCTGGGGGCTCTACTACCAGTCCCAGGGGCTCCAGGATCTGGCGGTCAACTCCGGCGACACGCGGTTCTACCGCTCGGAACAGGCCGAGCACCGCGTGTTGAGCGTCGAGGCGCCCCTGGTGTACGGGCTGGGCCTTCGCCTCGAGGCCTACGAGCGGCTCATCACCCATGTGCGTCCGCGCTGGGAAAATCTCGACAACGCCTACGACCTCTTCCCGGAGGCCCAGGACGATCGCGTGCTGCTCGCCCCCTCCCGCGGCCGCGCCCGCGGCGTCGAACTCCTGCTCACCGCCCGGACCAATCCCCGTCTGACCTGGAATGCCAGCTACGCCCTCGCCCGCGCCGAGGAACTGCTCGCCGGCCGCTGGGTCCCGCGGTCCCGCGACCAGCGCCACACCTTTTACGCCGACGCCACCTACACCCCGAATCCCCGCTGGCAATTCAGCGCCGCGTGGCAGTACCACTCGGGGACGCCGACCACCGACGTCGTTTATTCCCTCTCGCCGCTCACCAACGGCCGCCGGGTGCTCGTCTCCGCCAACGGCCCCGTTTACGGCCTGCGCCTGCCGGGGTATCACCGGCTTGACGCCCGCGTGACCCGCCATGTGGCCCTACGCCGCGGCGACCTCCGCCTCTTTCTCGACGTTTTCAATGCCTACGATCGCGACAATCTCATCGGCTACGACCACAACGTCGTCGTCGCGGGCACGGTGATCACCGACACCCGGAAGCCGCGCAACCAGCTCCCGCTGCTGCCGAGCATCGGCGTGAGCTGGGGATTCTGAGGCCGCGGGCGCCCGCCGGTCAGAGACGCGGCGCTACTCCCGGAGGCATCACCGCCAACCGACAGAGGTGCCCCGTTCCCCCGGGGTCGAGGGGTTCTTTCCTCAAAGAATAAGGTTTTCGCCCCGCGAAAACCCCGTGAGAGTCCCCGGCATGCTCACCCCGTCCTCACCGGCTGCGTTCCGGCGGCTCTTCGATGAAGTCGGTACGGTCGACTATGTCGGCGTGGAGGAGCGGGTCGCCAAGTACGCCACGCGTTCGATCAAGAAGGCGTCGAAGGTCCAGGGCCTCAAGCTGGCGGTGACGATGGTCGACCTCACGACGCTCGAGGGCAAGGACACCCCCGGCAAGGTCGCGTCGCTGTGCCGCAAGGCCGAGCACCCGCACGAGGACCCGGCCATCCCGCCGGTGGCCGCGGTGTGCGTCTATCCGGCGATGGTCCGGGCCGCGCGCCGGGCCCTGGGCCGCGAACCGCGGGTGCGTATCGCCTCGGTGGCGACGGCGTTTCCCAGCGGTCAGACCCCGCTCAAGACCCGCCTCGGCGAAGTGAAGCAGGCGGTGGCCGACGGGGCGGACGAGATCGACATGGTGATCAATCGCGGGGCGTTTCTCGCCGGCGAGTTCGGCCGGATGCAGGACGAGATTGCCGCGGTGGTCGCGGCTTGTGGCGAAGCCGCGCTCAAGGTGATCCTCGAGGTGAGCGAATTGGAGACCTACGACAACATCCGCGCCGCCTCCTTCCTGGCGATGCGGGTGATCCGCGAGGGTGACTTCATCAAGACCAGCACGGGCAAGACCGCCCTCAATGCCACGCTGGGCAACAACCAGGTGATGCTGGAAGCCATCCGCGACCATTATCTCGACACCGGCGTCGCCATCGGCATGAAACCCGCCGGGGGCATCCGCACGGCGAAGCAGGCGCTGCACTTCCTCGTCGCGGTGAAGGAGACCCTCGGCGACGCCTGGCTGACCAACGAGCGCTACCGTTTTGGCGCGAGCGCCCTCCTCAACGATCTCCTCCGCCAGTTGGAGAAGGAGAAGACCGGCGCCTACCAGGCCCCGTATTATTTCAGCGAAGCCACCGAGAGCTATTAGAGTCCTTGAAGGCGCAAATTCGTTATGAACAGGTCAAGTTTTCTTCCCCGTCCCTTGGTCCTTTGGTCCTTTGGTCCTTTGGTCCCTTGGTCCGTGGTCCCTTGGTCTGAGGCACCGCCTCGCTAGACCCGGTTCCCGCTAACCCCGGCTCCTCCCTCCTTCCCATGGCCACCCTCGTCGCAGCAAGAAAATCCCCGCGTGCCCCCGTCCGCTCCGCCCGACCCGCGCCCGAGCTCATCTTTGGTGATCTCTGGGAGTACGATCCCGCGCCCGAGACGGCCGATCCGAAGCTGAAGGCGCGCTACGACCTGTTCATCGGCGGGAAGTTCGTGCCTCCGGCCGGCGGGAAGTACTTCGACTCCATCAACCCGGCCAACGAGCAGAAGCTCGCGGAGCTGGCCCTGGGCGGCGCGGCCGATGTTGACGCCGCCTGTGCGGCGGCCACGCGGGCCTTCACCACGACGTGGGGCCGGATGCCGGGCCGTGAGCGGGGCAAATACCTCTACCGCATCGCGCGCCTGCTGCAGGACCGCGCGCGCGAGTTCGCCGTCGCCGAGACCATGGACAACGGCAAACCGATCCGGGAAACCCGCGATTTCGACGTGCCGATGGCCGCGGCGCATTTCTTCTACCACGCCGGCTGGGCCGACAAACTCGAATACCTCGCCCCGGGCCGCCGCGTCGCGCCACTCGGGGTGGTGGGCCAGGTGATTCCGTGGAATTTCCCGCTGCTCATGCTGTCGTGGAAAATCGCGCCGGCGCTGGCGGCGGGCAATTGCGTGGTGATCAAGCCGGCGTCGAACACGCCGATCACTGCGGTGAAGCTCGCGGAGATTTTCCAGGACGCCGGCCTGCCGCCCGGTGTCGTCAACGTGATCACCGGCCCCGGCTCGACCGGCGGGCACCTGATGGCGCACCCGGCGACGGCGAAGATCGCGTTCACCGGCTCGACCGAGGTCGGCAAGGTCATCATGCGATCCGTGGCCGGCACCGCGAAGCGCATGACGATGGAGCTCGGCGGCAAGGCGGCGAACATCGTCTTCGACGACGCCCCGCTCGACCAGGCGGTCGAGGGCATCGTCAACGGCATCTTCTTCAATCAGGGCCAGGTGTGCTGCGCCGGCTCGCGGTTGCTGGTGCACGAGCCCGTCGCCGACCGCGTGGTGGCCAAGCTGAAACAGCGGCTGCGGGTGCTGCGGGTGGGCAACCCCCTCGACAAAAACACCGATGTCGGGGCGATCGTCTCGCGCGAGCAACTGGCCGCGGTGCAGGGTTATCTCGACGTGGGCGTGCGGGAAGGGGCCGAGATGTGGCAGCCGCCCTTCCGCGCCCCGGCGAAGGGCTTTTATCTGCCGCCGACGATTTTCACGGGCGTGACCCAGAGCCACCGCATCGCGCGCGAGGAGATTTTCGGGCCGGTGCTGAGCATCCTCACCTTCCGCACCCTCGACGAGGCGATCGAGAAGGCCAACAACACCGCCTACGTCCTGAGTGCCGGCGTGTGGACCGACAAGGGTTCGCGGATTCTGAAGCTGTCGACCGAACTCAAAGCCGGCGTGGTGTGGGCCAACACGTTCAATAAATTCGATCCGACGTCGCCCTTCGGCGGATACAAGGAAAGCGGCTTCGGCCGCGAAGGCGGCCGCCAGGGCCTGCTGGATTACTGCAAACTGGGTTGACCACGGATGGACACGGATGCACACGGATTCGGTCTGGCAGAAGGAGCGCTGACGCACGCGATCATCGGGGCGGCATTCGAAGTCCTGAACGCGCTGGGCCACGGACTCCATGAAAAACCCGACGAGAACGCTTTGGTGGTCGAACTCGGGCGGCGCGGCCTGGCCTATGATCAGCAGCGCCGATTCCCGGTCCTCTACAAGGGCGTGCGGGTTGCGGAGTACATTCCGGACCTGCTGGTGGGTTCAGCAGTGGTCGTCGACGCCAAGGTCACCGAGCGCATCACCGATTACGAACGAGGTCAGATGTTGAATTACCTGCGCATCGCCAGCCTGCGGGTCGGACTGATCCTCAACTTTCACCAACCCAAACTGGAGTGGGAACGCGTGATTCTCTGAATCCGTGTTCATAAGTGTTAATCCGTGGTTGTACCAACATGACTCGACTTCCCATCACCAAGACCCCCAAGCCCTACGTCGGCGGCGCCTTCATCCGTTCGGAAAGCGCGCGGACGTATGCCGCCCAGGACGCCGCCGGCCGCTTCTTCGCCAACATCCCGCAGTGCACGCGCAAGGATCTGCGCAACGCGGTCGAGGCCGCCGCCAAAGCCGGGCCCGGCTGGGCGAAGCGCACCGCCTACAACCGCGGCCAGATCCTTTACCGCCTCGGCGAGATGCTGGAGGCGCGGCGGCAGGAGCTGATCGCCACGCTGCGCCAATTCGGGGCGACGAAGTCGGCCGCCGCCCGGGAGGTCGACGTGGCGACCGACCGGCTGATCCACTACGCCGGCTGGGCGGACAAGTACGAGCAGTTGCTCGGCAACGTGAACCCGGTGGCGGCGCCGTATTTCAATTTCACCGTCACGGAACCAATGGGTATCGTGGGGGTGATCGCGCCGGATGCCCCGGCATTGCTGGGCCTGATCACCCTCGTGGCACCCATCATCGTGAGCGGCAACACCGTGGTGGCGCTGGCCTCGGAGACCACACCCTATCCCGCGGTGCTGCTGGGCGAAATGCTGGCGACGAGCGATCTGCCCGGCGGGGTGGTGAATATCCTGACCGGCTTCCGCTCGGAACTCGTGCCCACGTTTGCGACGCACGCCCACCTGCGGGCGATCAGCGCGGCGGCGAACGCCGACGAACGGAAGGCGCTTCGACTCGGCGCGGCCGAGAGCATCAAGCGGGTGCACTTCACCGATCTGGCCGCGCCGAAGGACTGGCTGGGCGACGGCGCGCAGAGTCTCTACGCGATCCGCGACTTCGTGGAATTCAAGACCACCTGGCACCCAATTGGGGCTTGAGGTCGTCTGCAGAAAGGTGGCGCGGAGCAATGGTCCGGGGAGCGCCTGCGTCTCGCCGGCCGCCCTTGGCGTCCCGCCGAGGGCATCGGAGGCTGCGGCGAGACGCCGCAGCGAGCACCCGGGACGGGTGCTTGTCTGCCGTGGTGGCATGGGCAGGCGCTCCCCAGACCCGCATCGGAGCGGGCGCAACTCCGAGTTGACGGTGGCGT
>JBBRWR010000197.1:0-8256 GCA_038249085.1 Opitutales bacterium | reverse complement strand
CCGCTCCCTACTCCTGGCTCGTCCCCGCCCTGTCGCTCGGCCATCCTACGACTCTGCGCTCCAGCGTCTGGCGCCTCCGCGATTCGCAACGTGCAACAGCCTGACCCCATACGCCGGCTTGGTCGTCCAGATTGACCGCGACGACCTGGGCGCCGTTGAGCACGATGGAGAGGGAGGCAGAGGGATGGCGCCTTTCAAGGCTGGTTGCCCCCGTTCCTAAGACGGGGGTTCATTTAGGATACCCCCCTACCTCGGAGAACTGCCTCCCGGTTTCGTGTTTAGAATACGGTGGGTTTGGAAACACGAAAACGGCGCCAATTCGGCGCACTCTGACATCTCATTCGGATTATTGGACCCCACGGGAGTTTGTTCAGGGTTCGATGGAATTTGCGTTGGATCGCAGCTTCTGTCCGCCGGCAAGGAGCCGGCGCTTCAGCTTGCCGTAGTCGACGCCCTGGCAGGATACCCCGTCCTCAATCGCGAGACTGGCGGCGGCTCCGGCACTTTGACCGAGGATCATGAACACCGGCTCCATGCGAATTGAACCGTAGGCGACATGCGATGACGAAAGGCAGACCGGCACGATCAGGTTGGCGCATTCGCCCTCCTTGGGAACGATGGCGCGATAGGGCACCGGGTACGGCTTGGGGAAGCCCTTGCCAAAGCCCCCTTCATTGCGGACGGTCGTCCTGCCGTTTTCATGGACCACCACGCGCTGGCAGAAATGGGAATCCATCGGGTAGGACGCGAGGCCAACGGAGTCTTCCGCCGTGCGTTTCGACTCACAGTCCTCCTGGGTCACGATGTAGGCGGAAACCATGCGGCGGCCTTCGCGTACATAAAGCTGGTGCGGCCAATGCCCCGTTTCCCGGAACTCATTGGGATCGAGGCCGAAACTCCGCACCCGTTCCTGCAGTTCCTTCGGGACCCGCGGATCATTGGCCAGGAAGTAAACCAACCCCTGCTGGTAGCTCACATGATCCTGAAAGATTTGCTCCCGCAGTTGGTACAACGCACGGGAGGGCATCGTAACGCCACGCCGGGGCGGCGGCAGGGAGGAGAAGGAAACCGGTTCGAACGTGCCATCCGGCCACCGGTGGCTTCCGTCGACGTAATCCGAGGAAAAGCTTCCCGCGTTGTTCGAGTCCCCGACTCTCATCTGCACCGGGCCATCCGTCATCGGGCGCGTGGTGTAGTGAAGCGTCCACTGAATTCGCGGGTCGGCGCTCAGGAAGCGGGCCAGCAGGCCGTAGCGCTCAATGTCGTAACGCTCTGGTATCGGAAAGGGAACGCGGTCCGCATCCTTCGAGAGGTACATGCGGAAGTTGTAGGCCTGTACCCGGTAATCACCCTCCCCGGGAGCGCCCGGCTTGTGAGACGAAATTTCCGGCAGCAACCCGGACGACGGATCGTCCGGCACGCGATAGGGGCTGATGGGAAGGCGACAGAACTGGTACGTGTCCTTCCAGGAAATCTGCTGCCACTGGCCGGCCAGCGATTCGTTGAAGGCGCTCCTCGGTTCCCGCCCCACGCGGTAGGACACTCCGGCCGCCGCCATAAGATCGCCCTCGTAGGTAGCATCGATGAAAACGGACGCTTGGATGGTCTCCCCCGTCTCCATGGTGGCGGAGATGATACGATTGCCTCGCATTTCCACCGACTCGAGGCAACGCCCGAAAAGCACCGTAACGCCCGACTCCTGCAGCATCGTGAGGTAGAGCGATTCAGCCTCAGACGGGCTGAACCCACGAATTCGTCCGAGCCGGGTGTAGAAGTCCAATGCGAGTCCGCCGATGGATTCCTGCTTGCCGATGTCGGTCGCGGTGAGGCCGCCCGAGGTCATCCCGCCCACGTGCCGGTTGAAGGAAAGCAGCAGGGTTTTCCGGCCCAGGCGCGCGGCCTCGATGGCCGCGGCGACCCCAGCCGGGGTGCCCCCGTAAACGGCCACTTCGCATTTAAGGTCCGCGGGCGTCCGTATCTTTGCCGGCCGATAATAGACGGGGCCACTCGTCTCCTGACCCCAACTGGCAGGAGCCGCGCCCAACAGCAGGGCGAAGACGGCGGCGGAGTATGAGGCTTTAGTTATTGTTTTCATGATGCCCTGGGCAAATGCGTTCAATTGATTGATTATTGGTAGGATGATGAATCTAGCGGGACCTGCCGGTCTGACGCTGCCAGATCTTGGCGAGTCGCGCGGCTGGCCAGAGCCCGGGCGGTAATTTCACGACGCCCGATAGCATCTTCTTCGAGTCAGGTCTCTCCGGTCAGAAGCTCCCCTTGACTCCCAGACCGACCGCGATCCCGTGTTCGATGTAGCCGATGTTTCGCGCATACGCAGGCGTCGCGGAACCGTAACGAATCGACCGTTCGCGCACGTAGGAGACATTGTTGACGCTCGCGCTCACAGTCAGCCGTCGCGACACTTGGTAAGCGGCGCTGAGATCAAGTCGCGTGCTGGCGGGGCTGTAGTTGTAGGCGTCGGGGCCGAACGCGGGCTGCGCGGCGCCCTTCCTCAGCCCCCGATAGTTCCAGCGGGCGCCGAGCTGCAGCCGCTGCCAGTTGAAGGAGATGCCCCAATTGGCGCTCTTGGGCACGAAGGTGGTGAAGTCCGCCTCACGCTCCCCTTGCAGCCGCAGGTAGGTGCCGTTGGCGAAGACGTTGAAGTAGCGGCCCCGGGGGCCAAGAAAGGCCAGCGAATGCCGGACCTCGAATTCCGCGCCGGAGATCCGGGCATCGCCGGCGTTGAATTTCGAGCTGATGTTCCAGTTCACGTACGCGGGATCGAGGCCGAGCTCCGCCAGGTCCTCCAGCGTGGCCACCTTTACCCCGGTGCCGAAGAAATCCTTGATCTCCTTGCGGAAAACGCCCGCGCTGATCAGGCCACCCCGGGTGGTGTAGTACTCGGCCGAGAGGTCGAAGTTGTCGGCCGTCCAGGGCTTCAGGGCGATGTTATTCACGGTGATGGTGCCGCGGATGAGGTCGGGGTTGGCGGCAATCTGCTCCGCGGTGAGATCGGCTTCGTTGATGGTGGTGTTGGGCACGATGTCGCCGAAGTCGGGCCGGGAGTAAGTGCGGGCGTAGGCGGCGCGCAACAGGAGGTTTTCCCGCGCAGCGAAGGTCAGGTGCAGACTCGGGTAGTAGCCGTCGTAAGAACGGGAGGCACGGTAGCCGCGCTCCTTCCGGATGAGCTGCAGTTCCTGCATCGATCCGGCGGCGCCCGCCTCCGGCCGGCGAATGCGCGCCCCTGCCGTACTGCGGACGAATCGGCCCTGGGCGTCGCGCAGGAAAACCGCCGTGGGGTCGTAGACGGGCCCCAGCCCATCGTCGTCGGTCTTCTCGTAACGTACCCCCGCGAGGAGTTGGAGCCGGCTCCGAAAGAGCCGCGCCTCCCCTTGCAGGTAGAGCGCGGAGATGGTTTCCCGGATCCACTCGGAACCGTTGATGATCGCGGTGGCCGCGTTCAACACCTGGGCCGGGGTCTGGACGAAAAGCGCGGGATTCTTCCGGTAGGCGTCGAGGGTGCGCTCGGGCGAGAACCAGGGCGCGGCGCGGTAGCCGAAATAATCGTCCATGTTACGGAAGACCTGGGTGGCGAAAGGCGCGACCGAGTCGGGCGTGGCCGTGTTGCCGTCGGGGCCGGCGTAGGTCAGCGGCGCCGTCACGATGCGGCTGTCGAGGGTGTTCTCCTGCCAGAGGCCACCGCCCTGGATCGCGGCGGGAAAGCGGAAGAGCGTCAGCCGCCGCTTCGCACTGAGGTTGCCGGCGCGCAGCGTCGTGCGATTCTTGTCCGAGAGAACCTCGGTCACGGTGTTCAGCCGGTAGTTGTTGATGTCATACGAATCGATTTCGCGGTTGGCGTTGTCGAAGACCTGGAAGCGGCCGGGGCGCACGTCGTCGATCTCGAGCAGCGACACGCGGATGTTGGGCGCAGCGAAGAGCGTGGCCGACAACGAGCTCAAGGTGCCGCCGACCCGGCCGCGCTCGGACTCGGAGCCATTGAGCCCGGCGTCGATTTTCCACCGACCGTCGTCGAAACGATAGCTCAGGTTGAGGCTGTCGATCGAGCGCCGACGCAGGGTGGTGGCGGAGGTGAGGGTGACTGCCCCGCGGCCGGTGGTGCCCACGGTGGAGGCCTCGTCGAAACTCAACGGCACCCCGCCGGTGACGGAAGGGGTGCCGACGTTGCCGGCGTTGAAGACCCAGGTGTTTGTGCCCTGGTTGCTCTCGCTGCGGTTGACCTGCGCGCTGAGCGACAGCACAGAGAAAGGGGTGACGCGCCAGTCGGCTTTGGCCGTGAAGGAGGTCCGGGTGAGGTTCTTCGGTGAGTGGGTGAGGGTGAACGCCCGCAGGTACGGCCGGGCGATCGAAGCGCCGGTGCCAGTGCCGGCGGCCTCGGGCGCTTTGGTGGCGAGCGCGCTCTCGCTATACTTGTCGCTGTGCACGCCGGAGAGGATGATCCCGAAGTTTCGTTTCCACGGCAGCACGTAGGTGAAGTTGAAACCTGGCTTGGTCTTCAGTTCACGGCGATCGCCGTACGACTGGGGGGTCTTGCGCAAGGTGAGGTGGTCGCCATTGCCGATCAGATTGAGGCCGTAGTCGAACCGGGCTCGCTTGTACTCGAACGCGCTCTTGTTGACCATGTTCACCGAGCCCGAAAGCGAATCGGCGGGCGTGGCGGGCGTGGGCACCTTGGTGACCTCAAGGCGCGAAATCGAATCGAGGGCGAGCATGACGAGATCGGTGTTGCGCGAGGAGCCGTCATTGGCGGTGGCGAGAGGCATGCCATCGGAGGTGTAGGTGGTGCGGCGTCCGCCCGCGCCACGGATGGACACGCCACCCACCTCGTTGCCACCCTCCTCGAGGGCAACTCCCGGCAGGAACTTGAGGAACTCGCCGACGCTGCTGCCGAGGACGTCGCCGAAGGAGTCGGCGGCCATGACGTTCTTGAGGTTCGGCGAGAATCGCTGCTCGTTGAGCGCGATGGCCTGGCTGTCGGTCTCCTGGGCGGCGGCGACCACGAAAGCGTCGAGTTTCAGCACGTCGTCGCCGCCGTAACGGCTGCGGCTGGTGAGCTCGATATTGCGTTCGGCCGTCGCGCCCGTGGTGACGTTGAACGCGATCTCCTGAGGATCGAGATCGGTGTAGAAGACATCGAGCACGGCGGGGCCGGCCGGGACGTTGACCAGGCGGTAGGTGCCGAAGGCGTCGGTGAACACGACTTGGTCCGCGCCCCGGAGCGCGACGCGCGCGTTGTTGAGGTACTTCCCGGTGGCGAGATTGCTCACGCGGCCGGTGAGGGTGCCCGATGGCGGCGGCGTACCCTCTGCGGCGGTGGCGATGGAAGCGGGGGTGAGCGCGAGGCCGAGCCAAACGCGAAGTGCGCCGAAAAGAGTCTTGGGTTTCATCGGAGAAGGGGAAGCAGGAGGAGAGGGAGGAGATTGCGTTGAGTCGGTTTCGGGTCTGCCCGATCGACCGATCAGCAGCGCGCCCGTTTGGGGATCCTGGGAAACGAACAGGTCGGTGCCGGCGGTCATCCGCTCGGCGGCCTCGCGGGCGGTGAAATTGCCCTGAACGGGCTGGGTTTGGATGCCGTGGACCAGGTCGATGGGAAAGACGATGGACTCAGGTGCTTGTCGGGAAAGCTGCCGGAGCGTAAGGGCGGCGTCGCCGCCGGCTATAAAGAACGGAGTGCGCGGTGCCTCGCCTCCCGCGAGCCAGGGTGCGCAGAACTGGAGATAGGCCCACGCCAGGACGAACCACACCGGTCGCGTGACGGGGCGGAGGCGGATCATGAGAGTTTCATATAGCGGACCGGAGCGCTGCCAGGGGTGCTGACCGGTCCACGGGCATTAACGAACGAGCGGATGATTTCCGTTATATAGAATTGTATTATTTCTTCGCCGCCGGCGCTGCGCTGCGCAGCACCCAGGCGCCGGCGGCCCGACGTTCCACCGCGATGCCGAAGCCCGCCTCGAGCAGGCGCGCGAAGGCCTCGGGCTTGTCGGCCTGGAACGTGCCGGCCACCTTTACGTGCCCCGCCGCGGCGTCGCCGATCGCGAGTTGGAGAGTGTTGCGCAGGTTGAACTCCGCGACGACCGCCACGAGCGGCAGCCCCTCGAACTCCAGCCGCACCGTGCGCCACGCCAGCTCACGCTCGATCGCTTCGGGTTTTTCCAGCGATACCACTGGCCGCAGGTCGGCGCCAACGCGCGCCCGCTCTCCACTGGCGACCGGCACCGGCGCACCACCAGCCGACTCAATTTGCACGCGGCCCTCCGTCACGAGCACGTCGACCGTCTCGCGCTCGCGGCGTACACTGAAAGCTGTGCCGACGGCGCGGACGATGATTCCGCCTGCTTCGACGACAAACGGCCGCGCGGCATCTTTCGCCACGGTGAGATGCACTTCGCCCTCGCCCAAGCGCACGCGCCGCTCGTTGGCGGCAAAGGCAACCTCCAGGCGTCCGCCGTGCTTGACCTCGGCGACCGAACCATCGGCCAGCGCCTGCGCTTCCGGGCGCGGGATCACCCGGACGCCCGGCGTCGTTGCCAGCGCCGCGGGGTCGACGGCCGGGGCCCGCCACAAGAGGAACGCGAGCGCGGCGGCGAGACCGGCGCCGGCGAGCGCGAAGTACCAGCGCAGGGGATTGCGGCGATGTGCGGTGGGCGGCGCGAGGAGGTCGGGGTTTGGCGCGGCGCCATCCGCCGGTTGCCAGGCGGCGAGCGAATCGAGCGCCTGCCACGAGCGCTCGATGCGGGCGACCTCGGCGCGGTGGCGGGCGTCGGCCTGGAGCCACTGCAGAAAGGTATCCTGCTCGTCGGCAGTGAAGCCCCGGTCGCGCCGGGAAAGCCACGCGGCAGCCGCAGCGGCGATGTCGTGGCGGGTGTGGGCGGAATCGGAATCGGGCGCGCTCATGGCGGGTTCACGGCAGTCCCAGGCGGTTGAGGTAATCGGCGCAGCGGTGCATGCCGATGCCCACCTGGGCCTCGACGGTGTGTTCGGAGATGCCGAGCTGGCGGGAGATCTCCTTTTGCGGGAGGCCGTAGATCTTCCGGAGTGTGAGAACCTGCCGGCAGCGCTCCGGCAGTGCCTGGATGGCCTCGGCGAGCAGGGCGAGTTCCTGGCGCCGGCCCACGGTCTCCGCGACGCCGGGCGCTTCGTCGGCGAACGCCGCCGTGTCGTCGTCGGGCAGCGCGTACATGGGCACGATCTGGCGGCGGCGCAGTTCGTCGAGCGCAAGGTTGCGTGCGGTGGTGAAGAGCAGCGGCTTGACCGCGTGGGCGCGCAGCGGATCCCGGGCGCGCAACTGGAGCACGCGGGCGTAGGTTTCCTGCACCACATCGTCGACATCGCCGAGCGCGGGAAACTTGCCGCGCAGCCAGCCGCGCAGGGCCGCGTCATGCGGCTGCACTTCGGCGACAAACCAGCGGGCATCGTCGGACGGCGGGGAAGACATGGGCGGCAAGGGCATTAACGAACGGTGCGGGCGTTTCCGCTAGAGAAAAACGCCCACGCGGGCGAACCCGTGCGTGCGCCTAGAGGCGCGGGGTATAGGCACCGCTGCCGAAATGTTCTCTTGTCCTTTTTGCGGCCATCTTTTCCGGGCTCCGCAGCCCTTCATGAATAGGCGGTGGGCGTGGGCAGAACTTCACGAAGACGAGTTGTTGCGCGACTGGCCTAAATACGCCGCCGCGTTGGAGGCGCAGGCGAAGAATTGGCAGCTCACCAGCATGTGACGCAAGCCGAGCCACGACATCCGTCTGCCGAGTTCGTAGCTCCCGGTTCCATTCCCGACAACGGGGCTTCTTGCCGAAGGCAATTTTCTCGAAGCTCCGAAATCCAACGGCAGGTGCACACGCGGCCGCCTGCGGCGCTCCACCGCGCGGCGCTCAGCAGATCCGCGGCAATTGCTCGCCGCTCAACCGATCCAGGATGCGTTCGACGCCCAGCACACCCCGCAACACGACCTCCCCCGCCCGTCCGGCCTGGACCTGGCCGATGCAGGCCGGCGGTCCGCCCGGCGCCGCGGCCGCCAGCACCGCCAGCGCCCGCTCCGCCTGCGCGGACCAGCCGGACGGGGTCAGGCTGTTGCACGACCAGCCGGACGGGGTCAGGCTGGAATGGCGCTAAGATAAGCCCCGAGGGAAGACGGCGCGCCGGGATCATCGCAGTCGCCGGGAAGCGGATACGCGCATGAGGCGGCGGGGGCGGGTGAGAAACTGGTAGTTTTTCGGTCGTCGTTTGCGCGCACGGGGT
>JBBRWR010000196.1:0-8269 GCA_038249085.1 Opitutales bacterium | reverse complement strand
GAGACACAGAGATCACAAAGAAAGGCAGTTGGGGAAACTCCGCCTCAAAGGCTGCTTCACCCCGTGGGTGAATCGGATCGGCGACCTGATTTCTCTCTGTGCCCTCTGTGCCTCCGTGGTTCCAACTGCTCCTTTTAGGATGAATCTGGAAATCAGGCCCTCAGGAAACCGGAGGTTGTTTGCGGGACTTTGCCCTGATTTCCTGAGTTCCAGATATTGACAGTTCCCAAATCGTGTCCTCCGCCTCCTCCATCGCCCTGTCGGTTGTCATTCCCGTCTACAACGAGGAACTGAATCTCCCGATGTTGTTCGCGCGGCTCTACCCCGTGCTCGACGCGCTGGGGCGGCGCTACGAGGTGATCTTCACCAACGACGGCAGCGCGGATCGCTCGTTTGCGCTGCTGCAGGCGCAGCATGCCGCGCGGCCCGACGTGACGCGGGTGATCGATTTCAACGCGAACTACGGCCAGCACATGGCGATCATGGCCGCCTTCGAGCGCGTGCGCGGGGAGGTCGTGGTCACCCTGGATGCCGACCTGCAGAACCCGCCGGAGGAGATTCCCCGGCTCCTGGAAAAAATCGCCGCCGGCCATGACTATGTCGGCGGCTACCGGCTGGAGCGGCGGGACTCGTTCTTCCGCACCTACGCGTCGAAGCTGATCAACTTCGTGCGCGAGAAGTCGACGAGTATCCAGATGACGGATCAGGGCTGCATGCTGCGGGCGTACCGCCGCGAGATCATCGAGGCGATCGTGCGTAGCGGGGCGATCAACACCTTCATCCCGGCGCTGGCCTACAGTTTTTCCGGGAATCCCGCCGAGGTCGGGGTGAAACACGAGGAGCGGCATGCCGGGGCGTCGAACTACTCCCTCTACGGGCTGATCCGGCTGAACTTCGACCTCATCACCGGGTTCTCCCTGGCGCCGTTGCAGATCTTCACGATGTTCGCGCTGCTGTGCTCGGCGGGCAGTTTCCTGCTCGTGCTGATCCTCGCCTACCGGCGCATGTTCCTGGGCGCGGAGGCGGAGGGGTTGTTCACGCTCTTTGGCATTCTGTTCTTCCTCATCAGCGTGACGATGGTGGGCATCGGCCTCATCGGCGAGTACGTCGGCCGCACCTATCAGGTCGTGCGCGCCCGCCAGCGTTACCACGTGCGCGCGACGCTGGAGACGTCGGAGTAGGCGGCCAGGGGACGGCAGGCCAATACCGACGGCTTGAAATGATTGGATTTTTTAGGGCCGGACCTTGGCCCGCGCCTCTCGTGCGAGACGGCTTTGTAGGGCCGGACCTTGGTCCGCGCCTCTCGTGCGAAACGGCGTCACCAAGGTAACGCTCTCCAGTCCAGAAATCACCCGCTATTGGTATAAGATGCAGTCGGGGTGGAGCGGCTTGCCGCGCCCGCCGAAGCCTTGGGCGAAGGCTGGGACCTCAAGACGCTTGACGTGAGGGCGAACGCACGAACGCGCGCATGGGACAACGCGCCCCCGTGGATCTTCCCGGCCGGCCGCCGCCTATTCACCAACAACTCAACCCGTTGAACCACAGAGGCGGAATACCCGAAGGAGCCAAGGTGAACTCAAAACTTTCTTGCCGCAAAGAGTCGCAAAAAACCCCCGGCCAAGCTGGCCCTCCAGGCGCCTATAGGCGCGCGGGTGATCCTCGTCGGCAGGACGGACAATTTTTGCGCCTTTTTGCGGCCATCCCTTCCCCTCGTGGCTTCCTTCGTGAATACGCGCTGACGTCGTCCGCCGGTGCGATTTGCAGGCTTGTTGCGCGATGGCGGATGCGGCAGGCGATGCCCATGACAATCTCCTGGCGACCTGGTCGACATACGCGCCTCCCAGCGGGACCGCGTGAGCCAATGCGAAGCCCCAGGTGCGGTGCTGGCGCGGAAATGAGCGCGCCGACTCCCGTTCTTCCGGTTCCTCGGCCTGCACGGCCAACCAAGCGAGTTCCTCGGCAACCGTCGGCGGGACCAGCAGGGAACATCCCGGCAACCGCCGACGGATGGTGGCCATTGCATCCAAAACCCACTCGTTGCCGTCGGCCAGGTCCATGCCGACATTCGGGTCACCGGCGAGGAGTTGCGGCGCTGTCGGTTTCATGGCCGAAGGCAAGCTGCATGGCCCGATCACGCAGTTGTTGGCGCTCCGCCGGCGCCAGCTTGTTCAGGCGAGGACGATACTTCTCCACGATCAATGTGCTCCGCGTCTTTTTCTCGGCGACGATGGCTTTGGCAGTTTTCACGCTTGGTTTATCCGACCGGCGGCGCCCGATGTAACCTACCGGACGACCAGATGCCCGCGCGGCTGACGGGGTCATGTCTCCGCTCCACCATCGGCCGCCACCGGTGACGGGGCGCGTGTTGCTGCAGACTTTTGCGCGCAGCCGGAACCGACTGCGCCGGCTCGTCGTCAGGCGAAGTTGATATTGTTGGCGAGACCCTGCTCGCCAGCGTTCTTCAGGAGCGTGAGGAGGTGCCCCATCTCGGCAATCCGAGTGCGACGGCGGTTGAGGATGATCAAACCGGGATAGGTTTCCGTGACCGCCGCCAGCGCGAGAAAGTGCGCCCGGTTGCAAGTGATCAGGATTCGCCCGTCGACACAGGCGCGCGCCCACACCGCGTCGTCCGGCGTGTCCGGCGGCAGTGCCTCGGATAGTCGCACGGCCTCGTGGCCACGCGAGCGCAGGAGCAACGCGAGATCGGCTGGCACATCGTGATCGAGAAAAAATCTCACCGCGGATCGCCGGCCATCTGCTCGGCCACCAGCCCGTTGATTTCTGGGCGATGATCTTCGTAGTAGGCGAGGCACTCGTAAACCTGCGAGCGCTTCAGTTCGGGGAAGCAACGCGGGATGATGGTGTCGATGGTCTCGCCGTTTTGGAGCAGGCCGATCACGTCATGCACCCCGATGCGCGTGCCCTCGATG
Organism: Opitutales bacterium; assembly: GCA_038249085.1. Lineage (GTDB taxonomy): Bacteria > Verrucomicrobiota > Verrucomicrobiia > Opitutales > Opitutaceae > ER46. Next base: position 5,339 of record JBBRWR010000196.1, on the reverse strand, counting down.
ATGGTGCGGCCGGCGCACACACCGGGGAGACTGATCAGGTAGCGATAGGAGGTGGCGGGCATGACGCTCACGTTGACCCCGCCACCGCGCACGGCAAGCCTGCGGGCGCCCGCCGCGCGCTCAAGGACGCCGGCGTGACGGGCGTCGACGACAACCTGAGCGAAGGCCTCCAGCGCTTCTTCAACCGCAGCACCAAGGGCGCCGCCCCGGCGCCGGCCACGTAAACCAACTCAACGTCACCTCATCCCATCCAGGCAGCGCGTTAGATGGCGGCCCGTTCCTCCGCGCCCCGCACCGGCTCGCCTCGCGCGACCTGCGCCTCTCGCGCGTGCTCGCCCGCATCCGCGGAGGGCACGAAGATCGCGGATAAGGCAACCGCGGGCTCCGTTCACTGGATTGGGATTTGGGACTCGTCGCGGCCCGGCATCGCAGCACATTTCGCGTTTCGCGTCATGAGCCGAGATTGGCTTTGCGCCCGTTTGATGAGTGTGCCCGATGTTTCGTTCGCCATGAGGCATCCAGCGTCACTTTGGAAAATTCTCACTCGTGCCACCGATCGTCGGCCGATCCGTGAGAAGCGCACGCCAATGGTCTTCAAGAAAAGGGCGGTCACGGCGACGTCTCGTGTCAAGAGTCAAGACCTGACGTCTTCGGCTTGGCCCGAATGGATGAACGTGCGAGCGCCATCGCGACCGCTGCCGGCATCGCTGCTCACCGTGCCACTCGCGGGGCGTATCTCCAGGTTGAACGAAGCCGCTGAGCTCGGTCCATCCCGTAGCGCCAGTCTTCGACTGGCGCCCGCCGGTCTGAGACGCGGCGCTACTCCCAGGCGCATCACCGCCAACCGACAGACGACGCGGATGCTTTCCTCGATCGCTTCGCGGGACACCCGGCCGCCCCATGCGGCGACGATTTCATCAGCCGTCATACCGTGCGCCCGTTCATCGAAGTGCGCGTTGCCGCCGCCGCTGAGCAGACCCCTTGTGCGGCTCCGGAGCTGATGAGGCGAAGAGCGGGCCAAGATCTGCGCCGCGATAGGCGTTGTCCCTTCCTGGGCGCGGAGGCGGAGGGGTTGTTCACGCTCTTTGGCATTCTGTTCTTCCTCATCAGTGTGACGATGGTGGGCATCGGCCTCATCGGCGAGTAGGTCGGCTGCACCCCCCCAGGTTGGGCGCGCGCCGTTGGAGACGTCGGAGTAGGCGGCCAGGGGACGGCAGGCCAAGCCGGAAACCTGTCGTCACGGTGGAGCGGCTTGTCCCCAAGACGTTTGAACCTGGAAAATGCAGTTTGAACCGCAGATGACGCCGATGAACGCAGATGACAGAGAAATCTGCGGTTGGTCTGGACGGCTGAATTTAGGTTCATTGCCGTTGCAGAAACGCAAAACCAAGGACGAGAAACAGGGTGCCGGCGAAAGCGAAACGGTTGATGATGCCGGAGTCGCGCCGGGACCAATCCCGGAAGAAATGAAGGCGCTCGAAGTATTCCCTCTCCTCGCTCGAGGAGCACCAGCCGCGTCGCCCGTGAACTCGCGTAAGGACGCTCGCGTTGACCGTAATACTCTGCTGAATCTGCTGCAGCCGCGTTTCACGATTTCACCGACGGCGACAAACACCAACTCGTGAGCCCCGCCAGACCGTTTCTCTATGATCTCCCGACGTACCGTTTCCTTCTGCTCTGTGAGCGTCCGCAAGAACTGGATCTCCACCTGGGGGCCAACCATCGTAGATTCTAAGAGTCCTCGGCGCTGGTACCCATCTCATCTCCTATTTTTTCCGTTATGAGAATCGCTCGGATCTTTCTGGTCAGCCTATTCGCCGGACTCGCTCCTGCTGTCATGGCCCAGCTCAATTGGAACAGTTGGAACAACGGCCAAAGCATCGGCTCGTTCTTTGGCCTCGCCGCCACCGCCACCGAGGCCGTCGCGGTCGGAATTGACGGCCGCATCGCCACCCGCAGCAAAGCCACCGGGCAGTGGTTAATCCAGACGTTTTCCGGCGATGCGGACAACGGGCAATATGTGGCTGTGCGCGAGGGTGGCGGTATCATGACGAGTTCCGACGGCGCAACCTGGACCGCTCGCACGTCTCCCACCACGGCCGATCTCCGCGCGATCATCTGGGACGGACAGCGGTTCATCGCCGCCGGACAAAACGGCGCTATCGTGACCAGTCCCGATGGAGTGGCGTGGACGCTCCGCGACTCGGGCTCGACGATCTTTTTCAACGCACTCGCGTACTCAGGCTCCCGATATGTGGCCGCCGGCGGCTTTGGGCTGCGAGTGAGTGTAGACGGTGTCGCGTGGACAGCGCCACCCAATCCACCGCCGTCGCTTTCATTCGAGGCGGCCACCTGGACCGGCAGTCGCTTTCTTATCGGTGGTCTCGGCTCCAACACGACCGCCACTGTTTATGGCAGTACCGACGGGCTCTCCTGGGCTGTGTCGGACTCCACGAACAAATACAACGTCGAAGCGGCTTTGACAGTTGGCGGCTTCACCTACCTGGCCGGCAGTGTGCCCACCTCAGGAAATGGGTTTGTACGACGATCGTCCGATGGCACGACTTGGACCGATGAATATCCCTCCGGCTCAGGTGCTGCCTTCAATGCCCTCGCTCACGATGGCCGCTTCCTGATCGGCGCAGGTTTCAATCATAACGTGCAAGCTGCAGATGTGACCGGAGAGGCCGTGTCATTTACGGCCCATCCGCAATCTCAAACCGTGGATCTGGGCGGCGCGGCGACCTTCTCGTGCGGCGTCGCAGGCGCTACGCCGTACAGTTATCAGTGGCGCCGGAACGGTGTGGTGATTGCGGGTGCGACCAATCAGAGCCTTGCCCTAAGCGACATTTCGTTCAGCGACGGAGGCTACTACGATGTTGTCGTTTCGAACGCAGTATCGTCGCTGGCGAGTAATACCGCGTCGTTGCAGGTGCGATACCCAGCTGCGTCTGCCGTGTTGGTTAACTTGAGCGCTCGGCTTTCCGTGCCCGCCGAGGGCGTGACAGCGTATTTTCGTATCGACGGCGGAAACTCCAAACAGGTGCTGATCCGGGCGGTCGGTCCGATGCTTGCGCAATTTGGCTTTGGGGGAGCTATAGCCGATCCTCAATTGGTCTTGCGGGACAGTTCGGGCGCCCTGATCGCCGGCAATGACAATTGGGGCGGCGGTTCGGAACTGGCCACCGCGTTTACGAATGTGGGTGCATTTGGACTGAGCGCTGGAAGCAAGGACTCGGCGCTTCTCGCGAATTTGGCTCCGGGATTCTATTCGCTGTTCGTAAACGGCGTTGGCGCGTCGACCGGGGAGTGTTTAATCGAAATCTACGAAGCTGACGCGCTTTCGCGGACGGCGATCTTTAGCTATCTGGCGCTGCGAGGGCGTGCGAACAATAACCTCATTACGGGGGTTGTCCTGTCCGGTTCGAATCCCGGGACACTTGTTGTTCGAGCCGTTGGTCCGTCATTGGAGGAGAATGGAGCGCTGAGTGATCCCTCTTTGACGCTCAGTGGAATCACGCAAAACGACAATTGGTCGGATTCCGCGAATGCATCGACGATCGCATCGATCATTGCTCAATTTGGGGCGATATCTTTCGCCACGGACAGTCGGGATAGCGCCCTAATGGCTACTGTACCCCCCGGGAGTTACACTGCACAGGTTTCCGGCGTGGGCGGGAGCAGTGGCGTCGTGCAAGTCGAGGTCTTTGATGCCACCGTAAACGCAGGAGGGCGTCTTCCGTTCGTATTGAACCCGCCGGTTTCGCAAAGCGTGAGCGCCGGTCAGACCGTTACTCTCTCTGTCGCGGCCGGTGGAACAGGCCCGCTGAGTTACCGGTGGCGTCGAAACGGAGCTGTGCTTCCTGGCGCAACGAACGCCAGCCTATCCTTCAATGCCGTGGCCGGCGTGGCCGGCGATTACGATGTTGTCGTTGCGAACTCCGCTGGTTCGGTCACCACACCCACGGTTTCTCTCACGGTGCAGACGCCTTTGCCTCCGACGATCACTTCTGCCACTGGATCCGGCAGTATCCCCGCCGGATCCAGTACGGTCTTTTCCGTGTCCGTTACGAGTTCCGCGCCTTGGTCGTATCAGTGGCGCAAGAATGGCGTCGCCATCGCCGGAGCCACCATTGCCACACTCGCGCTCGCCGGTGTCACCGCGGCGGACTCGGGAGCCTACGATGTCGTCGTCACCAACGCGGGGGGCTCGGTCACTTCGCAGACGCTCAACCTCGATGTTACGCCGGCCGTGCCTCCCGTAATCACGGTTCAACCTAGTGGCGGCACGCTCAACGAAACGAACGTGGCAAGTTTCAGAGTGATGGTTTCCGGCTCGCCACCGTTGTCGTATCAGTGGCGCAAGAATGGAGTCGTATTATCGGGCGATACCAATAGCTCCTATATCCTCGGTCCGGTCAACACGGCCAGCGCCGGCACCTACGATGTCGTAGTCTCGAATGTCGGGGGCACGGTTACAAGTGCCGCCGTAGAGCTGGCGGTCATTCCCGCGGGCGTGATAATCACGACGCAGCCGGTGAATGTCGCCGCCTACCTTGGTGCTGCTGCGAGCCTCTCCGTCACGGCAAACGGAGTGCCCTCGGCACCGAGTTACCAGTGGCGCAAGAATGGCGTCGCCATCGCCGGTGCCACCTTGGCGATATATGCCGTCACTGCCGCACAGGTGACCGATGCGGGCACTTATGATGTTGTGGTTTCCAACGGCTTCGCTTCTGCCACAAGTGTGGCGGTGTCCATGACGGTTAGCGACAGCGCGCCGCTCATCCTGACTCAGCCGGTCGGTGCCACGCTTGCCGTGGGAGGAGCGGTCACCTTCAGCGTCGCCGTCGCCGGCAGTCATCCGTTGACCTACCAATGGCGGCGAAACGGGCTCTCCCTCGCCGGGGCGACGGGCGCATCGCTACTCATCACCAACGCCCAGACCTACAACGCGGGAGATTATGAAGTCATTGTGGCAAACTCCGCCGGAATCGTTACGAGTGCCGGCGCCCGCCTCAACGTTGTGCCCCGAGTTGTCTCCTACTCGGCGCGCCTGGTGATCGGACCCGAAGGGGCCAGCGGGGTATTTACCATCGAGGGTACCGCCAGCAAGACCCTGCTCTTGCGGGCCGTCGGTCCCGGTCTGGCGCCGTTCGGCATCACGGGCCTCATGTCGGATCCTCAACTCGCGATCTTTGGACCCAATGGCAACCTGGTCGCGGTAAACGATGACTGGAACGTCGCGGAGAACGTCGAGGCCATCGTGGCGGCCACGGCCGCGGTGGGTGCGTTCGCGCTGAACGTCGGCAGCCACGACAGCGCCGTGCTGCGTAGCTTTG
>JBBRWR010000195.1:0-8592 GCA_038249085.1 Opitutales bacterium | reverse complement strand
GGTCAAGATTCGGGGTCTTCTGCTTGGTCGCCCCAAACGGCCCGATGTCGCCGTAACCCATGTCGTCGATGAACAGGATGACAAGGTTGGGGCGGGCCACTGGAGCCGATGCCGCGGAGACAACGGCGGGCAGGGCGGCCGCGACCAGGATCGCAGCGAGGAAAAGGCGGGAGTTCATAAGGGCGGAAGGGTCAAAGGCGTGGTGCGAGTCAGGTGCAAGCTGGCCGTCACTTGGGAGGCGCGGAAGGCACCGCCACCGGCGGGCCCTGGATCCAACCGAGCGAGGCCAGGAACTTGTCCGCCTCGGTCAGCGTGAGGGCGAAATGGGGGTCCTGGTTGAAGAAGCCATGGCCGGCGCCAGGGTAGACGTGCGTCTCGCAGCGCGCACCCGCCTGTTTCATGCCGGCCTCGAAATCGCGCAGCACGGCGACCGGGATGAGTTTGTCCGTGTCACCGAGGAACACGATCGTGGGTGGGGCTCCGGGGCCAATGTTGTGCGCGGGGGAGAATTCCTTGTAACGCCCGCCCACCCGCGCGTGGCCCCATTGGCCGGGACCATTGTTGAAGACCGGATTGAACAGCACCAGCGCATCGGGCCGGCAGGAGACCGTGAGATCGTCCTGGGGATCATCGAGGCCCGGCACCAAGCCGGTGAAGGCCGCAAGGTGCCCGCCGGCCGAGCCGCCGGCGGCGGCGAGCCGGTGGGGATCGATGCCCAACTCGGCGGCATGCGACCGCACGTACCGCATCGCCGATTTCGCGTCGGCGCAGCAGACGAGCGGCGGACCCTTTTCCGGTTTCGGAATGGTGCGGTATTCCACGCGAATGCCCACCATGCCGCGCGAGGCGAGGTACTCGCTTTGCTTGAGAAACTGGGTCGGACTGCCCCCCACCCAACCGCCGCCGAAGTAGAAGACGATGGCGGGTCGCTGGTCCGTGGCCCGCCAGCCGGCGGGTTTGTCGACGAGAAGTTTGAGCGCGCGGGCGCCCGCCTGCTTGTAGATCAGCGTCTCTTCGGCCCGCAGCGCGCTCAGCGCGAAGGCCACCAGGCCGGTGAGGAGCCAGCAGGTTCGGTGCTTTGTTGTCATGGGGATCATTTTTTCTTCTTTTTCGGTGTCTTGGCCGGCGACCCTTTCGCGGTGGGATCAAAGTTCGGATTGGGCGTCGGCATGAGGGCGTGCACCTCCTGGCGCCACGCCACCAGTTTCGCGTGGAGTTCCCGCACCCGAGCCGGTTGGGCCGCGGCGAGGTTGTGCCTTTCCCCGATGTCCTGGGGAATATTATACAACTCCAGTGCGCCATCCTCGAACCATTCGATGAGCTTCCAATCCCCGTCGCGGATGACACCGTGCGGGGCGCCGCCCTGATTGCCGTAGTGCGGGTAGTGCCAGAACAGCGGTCGGCCGCGCGCCAGGGTTCCGCCCTGGAGCAGCGGCAGGAGGCTGACGCCGTCGAGATGCTGCTGCGGCTGCAGGGGCAGCCCCGCGAGTGCCAGCAACGTGGGGTAGTAATCGGTGCTGATGACCGGAGTGTCGCAGGTGCTGCCGGGCGCCGTGACGCCGGGCGCACATACGATCCAGGGCTCGCGAATGCCGCCTTCGTAGGGCCAACCCTTGCCCCCGCGCAGCGGGAGATTGGAGGTGGGATGACCCTCGCTGGTCGAGAGTCCGCCGTTGTCCGACATGAAGACGACCACGGTGCGTTCGGTGAGTCCGTTGCGCTCCAGCGCGGTGAGGACACGGCCGATGCCGAGATCGAGTTGCTCGAGCATGGCGGCATAGGCGGCGTGATTCTGCACCAGCCGCACCTGCCGCTCCCGCTCCTGACCCCAGGCATCGGCCGGGGCGGCGGCCTGCTTCTTCTCGTATTTCGCGACGAGGTCCGCGCGCGCGCCGATCGGAGTGTGCACTGCGAGGAACGGCAGGTAGGCGAAGAAGGGCCGGTCTTTGTGCGCGTCGATGAACTTCACGGCGTCGTTCACGATGCGGTCGGTGGTCTTGGGATCGTCGCGGTGATTCGGCGGCGGCGTGTCGGACGGCGGATACCAAAACTGCACGTTGCCCTTGGTGCCGTCGCCGGCGGTCAGGTCGGGACCGAAACCCTGGGCGTTGGGCGAAAATTCGCCGCCGCCCAGATGCCATTTGCCCGCGAAAAAGGTCGCGTACCCTCCGGCGCGCAGCGCCTCGGCGATCGTCACTTCCTCGAGCGGCAGGTGATCGGCGTTCCGCGCGGAGAGCAGGCGGCCGGAGCGCATGCCCGGGATGAAGTCCGTGATGCCGAAACGCGGGGTGTACTTTCCGGTCATGATGCTGCCCCGGGTGGGCGAACACACGCAGCAGGCGGCGTAGCCCTGCGTGAAACGCATCCCGCGCCGCGCCAGGCTGTCGATGTTGGGCGTCTCGTAAAACGTCTGCGGGTTGTTGGCCCCGATGTCCATGTAGCCGAGATCGTCGGCGAGGATGAAGACGAGGTTGGGCCGGGCCGGCCGGCGCTCGGCGGCCGGCAATGTGATCAGCGGCGCGAGCAGGAAAGCGGCGAGGACCCGGAGCGGGAGGGAGGTTGGCATGGCGGGGTGGGTGATTATCGATTCGACGTGTTCACGGTGGTGACGATTTCGGAGGGTAGGGCACGGACTCCGCTCCGCGCCACTCTGGACGGAACGATTTGCGGTGGAAGCCCGGCGGCGAAGGGACTCGCCGCCACGGCGGATTTTTGCACGGCGAACAGGCCCGAAAATGACTTGTCTTATCCCTCTTGTAGGAGCGGCTTTATGCCGCGATTCAGCGCGGGCGAAATTCCATCGCGGCATAAAGCCGCTCCTACAGCGCGACCGACCGTGCAAAAATCCGCCGTGGACTCTCCGCCCTACCCGCGGAGATTCTGTTGCGTTATTCATGGGTGGCGACTGCCGCGGGCGAAAAAATCCCGGCTCACCGGATCTTCTGATCGGGCAACTCCTTCTTGATGCCCTCGTCGAGCGGCATCCGATCGGAGGCCGCCGTGAGGCCGGTGGCCTGCATCAGGCGCACCAGCTCGGCCTGCAGCCGCGGCACCTCGCTCGCGTAGCGCGCGACGCTGATGAGATTGTGATGCTCATCGGGGTCGTTCTTCACGTCGTAGAGTTCCGCCATGTGGCGGTCGGGTGAGCCGTCGCCGTGCGGGTAGTGGATGTACTTGAACCGGTCGGTGCGAACGGCGCGCACGTTGGGCGTGTAGGGAAATTGTTTCTCGTAATTGTATTCGTAGAACCACGACTTCCGCCACGCCGCATCGCCCGACTGCACGAGTTTGACCCAGGACTGACCGTGGATGTTCGCCAGCGGGGTCGCGCCGCACAATTCGAGCACACTGGGCGCGACATCGATCGTGAGCGCCTGCTGCTCCACGAGTTTGCCCCGCGCCAGTCCCGGGTAGCGGACGATGAGCGGGATGCGCAGGCTCGCCTCGTGCGCGGTGCGTTTGTCCACCATGCCATGCTCGCCTTCGAGCAGGCCGTTGTCGCCCATGAACACGATGATCGTGTTGTCGAGTTGTTTGGTCTCCTCCAGCCACGCGTAGAGCCGGCCCACGCTATCGTCCACGCTCAGGATCGTGCCCCAGTAGGCGTGGACCATCGCCGCGAAATCCTTCACCGCCTCGGGCCGGTCGTCGGGGAACTGCTTCCGCCATTCGAACAACGGGCCGTAAATGCCATGCCAGGTGTAGAGCCGCTCCTTGATCCAGGCCGGCTTGTCGGCGAGTTCAAACGCGGTGGCGGGATACGGCACGCGGACCGAGTCGAAGCGGTGCGCGTATTTCTCCTCCGGGAAATAGAAGCTGTGCGGCGCCTTGTGGCCGATGCACAGCGCCCAGGGCTTGCCGCCGTGATCCTGCTTCAACCAGTCGAGCGCCAGGTCGGTGACGATGGTCGTGTAATAACCCTTGATCACGCCGACGCGGTTGCCGTTCAGATTCCATTCGGTGTCGAAGTACTTGCCCTGGCCCTTGTGCGTGGCGAAGAAGTCAAAGCCCGGGCGGGGTGAGTCGTTGTCCTCCCCCATGTGCCACTTGCCCAGGTAGGCGGTGGCGTAGCCCTCGGCGTGGAGCCGCTGCGCCCAATGCGGGTGCGTGGCCGGCAATTCGGTGAAGTTGTTCACGACCCCGTGGGTGTGGGCGTAAAGGCCGGTGAGGATCGACGCCCGGCTCGGCGAGCACAGCGAGGTCGTGCAGAACATGTTCGCAAACCGCACCCCCTCCCGCGCGACCCGATCGATGTTCGGCGTCGAGAGCGAGGGATGCCCGGCACAGCTCAGCGCGTTCCAGCGGATGTCGTCGCAGAGCACGAACAGCACGTTGGGCCGCGCCGAAGCCGCGGCGGCCGGGAGCGCACCCGCCAGGGTCAGCAGGACGATCACGCCGAGGGCGGGAATGCGACCGGACGGTCCGGGATCGCATCCCTCACGATCGGAGAGGAGACGGCGACGGCCGGCTTGTAGGAGCGGCTTCACGCCGCGACTCCGCGTCGGCGTGATGCCATCGCGGCCTAAAGCCGCTCCGACGCGACGGGTCAGTCGAAGAGGGAGGGTCGACTCAAGAGTCGAAAGGAAGGCCGCGGAAATTTTCATTTGCATTCGTTTGACGTTTGGCGCGTAGCGGGGGTGACGAAGTGTTTGCAGGCTGGGTGCAGCGCGGCCGCGCCTCACGGCGTCGCGCGCAGGCGCGCGATCACCTCGGGGTAGCGCGCGTCGGAGTCGCCGACCTGGACCTTGAGTTGCGCCAGCTCGCGCTTCAGCCGCGCCGCGGTTTCGGCATACTTGAGCTCCGAATACACGTTGTGCATTTCCTCCGGATCGGTGCGCAGATCGTAGAGCTCCCAGCCGGCGGTCGTGGGCTCCGGCAGGGCGCCCTTGGCGTCGAGCGGCAGGCCATAGAAGAAGATCAGCTTAAAGTCCCTGGTGCGGATGCCGTAGTGCGCCGGGTTGTCGTGATGCGCCAGGTGCATCCAGTAGCGGTAATAGGTGCCGGTGCGCCAGTCGGCCGGCACCGGCCGCCCCTCGATCATCGGACGGAAGCTGCGCCCCTGCATCGTGGCGGGCGCGGCGACGCCCGCGAGATCGAGCAGGGTGGGCGCGAAATCCGTGTTGTTGATCAACGCATCCGACACCCGGCCGGCCGGCACCGACTTCGGGTAACGCACCAGGAACGGCATGCGCAGCGACGGTTCGTACATCCAGCGTTTGTCGATGTAGTCGTGCTGGCCGAGCATGAAGCCCTGGTCGGAGGTGTAGAGGATGATCGTATTCTCCAACTCGCCCGTCGACTCCAGGTATGCGCGCAACTGCGCGATGCTGTCGTCGACGCTGCGCACACAGCGCAGGTACTTCTTCAGATAGCGCTGGTAAGCGGTGTGCTGGTACTCCGCGTCGGAGAGGCTGGGATCGACAAACATGTGCATGCCCATGTTGCGGCGGGTGTTTCGTTTGCCGATCGAGGTGCCCATGCCGCGCGTGGCTTCCGAACCGTAGTTGGGCGTCTGCGTCAGGCTCGCCGGCTCGGGGATGGTGACGTGGTCGTAGAGGAAATCATAGCGCTCCGGATTCTCGAAGTTGTCGTGGGGCGACTTGAAATGATGCATCAGGAAGAACGGCTTCGAGCGGTCGCGCTTTTTCAGCCACTCGAGCGAGAGTCGCGTCACCGCGTCGTCGACGTGGATGGAATCGTAGCCGTTGAAGCGAAATTCATTCTTCGGCCACTCCCCCTGCCCCTTGCGCAGGAAGATCGGGTTGAAGTACCAGCCCTGGCCCGGCAGCACGCAGTAGTAATCGAACGAGGCCGGCTCCTCCTGGAGGTGCCATTTGCCGATCATCGCGGTCTCGTACCCGGCCGCGTGCATCTGCGCCGGGAGCACCTGCCGCTCAACCGGCAGCCGATCGTTCAGCGTCTTCACGCCGTTGACGTGGGAGTACTCGCCGGTGAGCAGCGTCGCCCGGCTCGGCGTGCAAATCGAATTGGTGCAAAAGACATTCGTGAACCGGACGCCCTCGCGCGCGATCCGGTCGAGGGTCGGCGTGGGGTTGAGCGGCGCCAGGATGCTCCCGTACGCCCCGATGGCTTCCGCGGCGTGATCATCCGACATGATCCAGAGGATGTTCGGGCGCGCGCCGGTGGCGGCACGGCTGACGGCCGGAGCCAGGGCGAAGACGCCTGCGGCCAGGATGGCCGGGCTGATGAATCGCCAGACCGAACAGGAATGAACTCGAGGGGAGCGAGGGAATGATTTCATAAGGCAGGGAGAGGACTCAAGGGGCGGGGGTCCGGTGGATAATGACAGGATTCGCACCGATCGTAGCAACGCTGGCGAAGAAATTCTGCGGCCCGCACCGACCCTTCCGCCTCGGCCCGGCCAAGGGGCCACATCTTATGGCGCTGCTATGAAGCCCGCCCGTTGACAAGATTCGTGGTGGCCCCCGATTGAGTGAGAGGAACGAACGTCTTCACGTGGCGCCATTCGGGTCTGGGTCCAAAACCTCGGCACAGGAGGCCAAACCGAGGAAAAACCGAGAACAGAGCGCGCTTTCCCCTGCGCCCAATTGATCCAGTGATTGCCAAGTGATCTTGGGCTACGGGATGGAACTGGGGCGGATGGGTTGGGATCTTCTCGGCTCGACCTCGGTTTGACCTCCTGTGCTCTTCCGGGCAACCGGTAGCACAGGAGACCGGTCCGAGTCCGAGCCGAGCGGAAAATTGGTCTCGGTTTGTCCTCGGTTGGGCCTCTGGTGCAAGTAGGTCAGGATTATGTCCGAAAATCCTCCCCGCCCGACCTGAAGATCCAGTTTCCTTCCAATCATTCATTCCTCATTCAAGAGTCGCGCGCTGGCCTCGTAGACTGTCCTGTATCCCCAGCTTCCCCCGCCATGAAACGCCCCCACCCCGTAATCCGCCTTTTACTCCCCCCGCTGCTCGGCCTGCTCGTCGCCGCTCTCTCCGCCCACGCCGCCACCCCCGCGGAAAGACCCAACGTCGTCCTCATCCTCGCCGACGACCTCGGGTGGACCGACCTCGCCTGCTTTGGCAGCGATCTCCACGAGACGCCGCACCTCGACCAACTCGCGCGCGAGGGCATGAAGTTCACCCAAAACTACTCCGCCTGCACCGTGTGCTCGCCCACGCGCGCCGCACTGATGACGGGAAAGTATCCGGCGCGACTCCATATCACCGACTGGATCCCGGGCGCGATGCCCGACAACCCCAAGCTGCTCGTACCCGACTGGACGAAGTACCTGCCCCTCGAGGAGACCACGCTCGCCGAGGTGTTCAAGGCGGCGGGTTATGCCACCGCCAGCATCGGCAAGTGGCACCTCGCCACCGCCGGCAGCGACACCTATTACCCTGACAAGCAGGGCTTCGACGTGAACATCGCCGGCACCGACAAGCCGCAGCCGTCGACCTACTACGCGCCGTGGAAAATCCCGACGCTCAGCCCCGACGGCAAACCCGGCGACTACCTCACCGATCGCCTCGGCGAAGAAGCGGTGAAGTACATCGAGCGCAACCGGGACCGACCCTTCTTCCTCTACCTGCCACACTTCGCGGTGCATCTGCCGCTGCACGGCCGCGCCGATCTCGTCGAAAAATACCAAAAGAAACCCCGCGCCGGCCTGCGCCACCAGAACTCCGCCTACGCCGCGATGACGGAGAGTCTCGATGCCGCGGTCGGCCGCGTGCGCGCCAAACTCGATGAACTCGGGCTCAGTGAGCGCACGATCGTCATCTTCACCTCCGACAACGGCGGCCGCGTGCCGACGACGTCCAACGTGCCCCTCCGCCTCGGCAAGGCCAGCGCCTACGAAGGCGGCGTGCGCGTGCCCCTCATCGTGCACTGGCCCGGTGTGACGCGAGCCGGTTCTGTCTCTGACGCCCCGGTGATCACGATGGATCTGTTTCCCACCGTCGTCGAGATGGCCGGCCTGCCCGCGACCGCCGCCCGCACCGCGATCGACGGCGTGAGCATCGTGCCCCTGCTGCGCGGCGGCACCCGGGCCACCCGCGACCCGCTGTTCTGGCACTACCCGCACCACCAGCACTACCAACTCGGCGGGGCGATGCCCTACAGCGCCATCCGCGCCGGCGACTACAAGCTCATCGAGTTCTTCAACGACCTGCAGCATCCGATCCGGGAGTTATACAACGTCCGCGAAGATATTGGAGAAGCGCACGACCTCGCCGCGACCGAGCCGGCACGTCTCGAGGAATTGCGCGCGCGGCTCCAGGCCTGGCGCCAGGAAGTCGGCGCCCAGCTGCCGACCCCCAATCCCAGCTACAACCCCGCGCGCCCCGAGTTCACGCCGCCGGCCGCCAAGGCGAAGAAGAAGTAGCGAAAAAGCGCCGGCGCGTTTTCTCCCGGAATTCGGTCGCGATCCTATCGATCACCGGGAAGGTGCGCTCTTTGCCGGTGAGATTGAAAGACCGTTGCTGACCCGAATGGCGCTAAGATAAGCCCCGAGGGAAGACGGCGCGCCGGGATCATCGCAGTCGCCGGGAAGCGGATACGCGCATGAGGCGGCGGGGGCGGGTGAGAAACTGGTAGTTTTTCGGTCGTCGTTTGCGCGCACG
>JBBRWR010000194.1:0-9049 GCA_038249085.1 Opitutales bacterium | reverse complement strand
GCGCGCCGTGAACTCGCCTCCGCCCGTCAGGAAGCCACGGCCGCCCAAACCCGCCAGGCCACCGCGGCCGACCAACAACTCGCCGACCTGCGCACCCAACTCACCGCCGCGCAGGCCCGGCTCAAGACGACCGCGACCGACGCCACCACCCGGACCGAGGAAGTGACCACGCTCCGCCGCGCCCTCGCCGACGCCGAAACCGCCGCCCAGAAAACCACCACGAGCACTGCTGACCTGGAAAAACAACTCCAGGTCGCTGCAGCAGAACGCACGGCGCTCACCGCCGAGAAGGATCGCCTTGCGGCCGAATTGGCCGCCCGCGCCTCCACGGTCGCGGAGCGCAACACCGCCGCCGAACGTGCCGCCCACGAAGCCGCTGCCGCGACCGCCCAGGCGCAATCCCTCAACGCCGCCCTCGAAAAAGCGCAGGCCGAACGCGACGCCCTCGCTACCCGTCTGACCGCGGCGGAAAAGAGCAACCAGCTCATCGCCGCGGAACGCGATGCCCAAAACGCCCGCGTCACCACCGCGTTGCACGAGCAGGAGTCCGTTTCGGCCGCGCAGGCCGCGGCGAGGGCCGAGGTCGAGAACCTGCGGCAATCCCTCGCCGCCAGTGAGGCTGCCCGCGCCGATCTCACCCGCCAGGCCGAAGCCGCCGCCGCGCTCACCGCCGAGTTGGCGTCCACCCAGAGCCGCCTGGCCGAGGCCACCAGCGCCCGCGCCCAGGCCGAATCCCGGTTGGAGGCGACCGCACGCTCCGCGACCACCGTCTCCGGTCAACTCGAGGCCGAACAGTCCCGCCTCGCCCGTGATCTCGCCGCGCGCACCGAGGAATTGGGGACGGCGCGTCACGAATTGGCCGTTGCCACTGCCGCTCAAACCAAGGGTGCCGCCACGACCGATCACCAACTCGCCGACCTGCGCACCCAAATCGACGAAGCGCAGGCCCGGCTCCAGACCACCGCCACCGACGCCACCGCTCGGACGGAGGAAGTGACCTCCCTCCGTCGCACCCTGGCCGACACGGAGGCCGCCGCCCGAAAATCCTCCGCCAGCGCGGCTGAACTGCAAAAACAACTTCAAGCCGCCGCGGAAGAACGCGCGGCGCTCACCGCCGAAAAGGACCGCCTCGAGGCGGAAAAGACCGCGCTCGCCGCCCGGGCGTCCGCCACCTCTACCGCGCAGGACGAGACCGCCCACGCGGCCGAGGTGAAGCTCGCCGCGGCCTTGCGTTCCTACGAATTGATCCGCCAGGAACGGGACGAGCTGGACCGGCGCCTCGTCGAGTTGTCGCTGCCGTCGTCCAGCGCCACCCCGGGGCTGGCTTTATTCGAACCGAGTCGACCGGCCGCCCCCACCGTCACGCCCGCCGCCACTCCTTCTCCCGCTCCGACCCCTCCGTCCCCCCGTCTTCATACCGTCGCCGCCGGGGAAACCCTCTCGAGCATCGCCCGCCGGTATTACGGCACGGCCAACCGCTGGCCCGAAATCCTGGCCGCCAATCGCGATACCGTTCGCGACGAACGCAGCTTGATCGCAGGACGAACCCTCCGTATTCCATAAATTCGTAGTCGCCGCATTTCCGTAAGGTTGCAGACTGGCCGCTTTTCCCTAAATACTCTCCACGATTCATGGATCTCCGGAGCACAGCCCAAGTACTGTTGTCTCTTCCGCTTTTGCTCCTCCTGAGTGGTTGCGGTTATGTGCACGTTGGCCGGTTGCCCGGACCGATTACGACCCGGGTGGGCGACGACAAGCTGATGACGGAGAACGCCGACCTGCGCATGGAGAAGAAGATGTTGCAGCAGGAACTGGCCCTCACCCGCTCCCAGGGGGATGCGCTGCGGATGGCGCTGGAAAACCGCGCCGCCGACGGCCTGACCACCAAGCGGGTGATCGACAAGCTCAATGAAACCACCCGTGAACTCTCGGTCCTTCGCACCAGCTACGCGAAGATGCAAACCGAGCGCAACCAAGCCCTCGTCACCGCAGCCGGCGCGGCGGAACTGAAGACCAAGTTGGGTGCCGCCGAGGAACAACTGGCCGCCACCTTGCGTAATTTTACTGAGTTGCAGGGCGAAGTCACCCGTCTCAAGGGCGAAATCGAAACCACCCGCGCGGAAAACGTGGCCCTGGGCGAGCAGGTGAAGGTCATCACCGCGCGGAACGAGCAGGCCCAGTCCGCCCTCGCCCAGCTCAACTCCGATCTCCTTTCCCAAAAGGACGCCCGCCAGCGGGCGGAGCAGGATGCGGAGACCCTGCGCACCGCCCTGAAATCGGTGGCCCCCGACGCCACCGCGCTGGCCCAGACCCGCACGGGGGCGGCGGCCGACGCCCGTTCCCTCGCGGCCGAACATGCCGCCGAAACCGCCGCCTTGAAGCAGCAACTCGAAGGCCTGCGGACCAATGTCGACGCCCTCGCCGCCGAACGCGAAAAACTCACCCAGCAGCTTGCCGCCGCTGAAAGCATCCCGCGCGTGCCTCCGGCCGAGCTCGCCAACTTGGAGGCCACGCTGGCCACCGTGACGGAGCGCGCCAACCAGCTCCGCAGTGAAAACGCCGAACTCAAGACGCAACTGACCCAGCTCAAGCAGGGCTCCGCCGGGGCCGCCGGCTCCTCGTCGCTGCAGGATCAGTTGCGCGATGTTCAGTCCCAGGCCGCCCTGCTCACCGAGGAAAACGCCCGCCTCAAGGCCCGTCTGATCGGCGCCGTCTCGGGGGCACCGGTTCCGCCCACGCCTTCTTCCTCCATCATTCCCGCCAGCGCCTCTTCGTCCGGCGTCGTCACCATCAAACAGAGCCCGGTCAACGCCACCCTCGTCACGGTCGTCCCGGCGGCTTCCCGCCCCGTCCCCCTCACGACCACGGACCCCGCCGGCACGCGTTTCCACGTCGTGGCCGGAGGCGACACGCTGGCGAAGATCGCCCAGCGTTATTACGGCACGCCGGCCCGCTGGGGTGATATCCTCGCCGCCAACCGCGACGTTCTGGGCGAAGGCAACAACCTCGTCGTGGGGCGCACGCTGCGCATTCCCTGAGTCGGCCCGCTTGCGGTGGACAGCGCAAGAGTCGATGGCCAATCCCGGGTCGTGCCGGCGATTGCCCGCCGACACCCCACAGCGCCGGCATCGTTCGAAGCGGCCTGCAAGCTATTGAGGAAGTTCAGCCGGCGATCACCGGGCTTGAAGCGGCCCGGTAGGGTGGTGATCGGGTGGGCCTTCGCCAGGATTTCCTCCTTCACGGCGAGGTTGGCGTCGAGATGGCAACACCCACGCCGTTGTTGCCACCCGCGGGTCGCCCGCAAAGCTCGGCGCCTCCTTTCCGATCCCGCGATGTCCGCCTTCACCCACCTGCCTCTCGGCCAGCCCATCCCCGGCGGTCCCCACTCCGTGTCGTGCAGCCTGCCCACCATGCGCGACGTCCGCGGCTACGAGGAGAAGGATCCCGCCATCACGCGGCACCTGACCTCCGGTTACCCCCGCTTCCTGATCCACCCGTTCGCCCGGCGGCTGGCCGCCCACTTTGTCGCGTCGACGCCGGACCTCGCGGGCCGCACCCTCTGGCTGGTCACCTCCGCGCGCATGGCGGCCGCCCTCGCCAATCACCTCGGACCCTCGACCGGGGCCGTGGTCTTCGCCCGCGACGGCCTGCCCGGGGTCTCGCATTTGGAATCGGCCGAAACGTTTCGTGGCGCCAAGGCCTTCCTCCAGCACATCGGCGGATTCCTCTCCTCGCGCGAAGCCGAGGACCAGCTGCTGCGACTGGGCCTGCCCGGGGCCGGTGGGGCGGGCGACCGCGCGGCGACCGTTGAGGTCACCTTTGCCGGTGACGCCGGCGCGGAGGTGCGCCGCCAGCTCCGCCCCGCGCTGACCGGCGCGAGCGACGCCGATCTGTTCCTCGCGCCCAGTGGCATGAATGCGATCTGGGCCGCGTTCCGCGCCGCCGCCGACCTGCAGGCCACCCGCGGCCGCACCGTCTGGCTCCAGCTCGGCTGGCTCTACCTCGACACGATTGCGATCATGAAGAAATTCACGGCCGCGCCGGTCGACTACGTCTACATCCGCGACGTGTTCGATCTGGCCGCGATCGAGCGCATCTTCGTGCGCTGCGGCGCCCGCATCGCGGGTCTCGTCGCGGAGGTGCCGACCAACCCGCTCATCCAGACGCCCGACCTCCCGGCGCTCGCCGCGCTGTGCCGCCGCCATGGCGCCCTGCTTCTCGTCGATCCCTCGATTTCCTCCCTCTATAGCCTGGATGTCCTTCCGCACGCCGACGTGCTGGTTTCGAGCCTCACCAAATACACGGCCAGCGAGGGCGACCTCACGGCCGGCCTCGCCGCCATCAACCCCGCCGGTCGCGCCGCCGCCGAACTTCGCCGCCGGATACCCGCGGAGCTCGAGCCGGTGTATCCGCGCGATCTCGCGCGGCTCGCCGCGCAGATTGGCGAGACCGGAGCGGTGCTCGCCCGCATCCAGGCGAACACGGCGCGGGTGGCCGCCTTCCTCTCCGCGCATCCCGCGGTCGGTGAAGTCTTCTGGGCGTTGCACCCCGCGGCCGCGGCCAATTACCGCCGCCTCGCCCGCGGCCCCGAGACCACCGGCGGCATGATTACGTTTACGTTGCGACGGCTGGGTGCCCTGGCGGGATTCTACGATCGCCTGCGCCTGCCCAAGGGCCCGAGCTTCGGCATGAAGACGACGCTGATCTGCCCGTTCATGTACCTCGCGCACTACGATCTGGTGACGACGCCCGCGGGACTCGCCGAACTCGCCGCCAGCAAGCTCGACCCCGACCTGCTCCGCCTCTGCTGCGGCACCGAGCCGGCGGAGGAGATCCTCGCCGCCCTCGCCGAGGCGCTGGGTTGAACCTGATCCAGGCTCAATGGGGAAAGCCGGAAAATGGGAAACAATCCGCGGGCCTTCTCCTGATTTCCTGAGTTCCACATTTGCCCGAGTCTCTTTCCGGTATTCCCCATCCCTCCCGCCCATGCCTCCGCACTGCACGCTGGCCATCAAGGCGATCCCGAATGCCCCGCGCAACGAGGTGGTGGGCTGGCTCGGTGACGCGCTCAAGGTGAAGGTCCATGCGCCGCCCGTGGAGGGGCGGGCCAACGAAGTCCTCTGTGAGTTTCTGGCGGATACCCTCGGCCTGCCGCGCCGCGCCGTCACGGTGCTGCGCGGTGACACCTCGCGCCAAAAACTCGTGCGCGTCGAAGGCCTGGATCTCGCAGCGGCGCACGCCCGGCTCCTGCCGCCGCCGGCGCGCCCCTGAGTCCCGGCTCCCACCCGCCTCCGCAAGCCGCCTCGAACCGTACTCACCCGCGATGCCGCCACTCGTCCGCCGCCCCGTTCTGCTTCCCGCCCTCTCCGCCGGGGTCGTGCCGTTGCTCAACGCCGAGTATCACCAGCACTGTTACAAGCTGAAGTCCGACGGCACCCCCGCCTTCGCGCGCCGGGAGCTCGACGGGAAATTCTAACCCGTCCGCCTGGCGTTCCGCCGCCTGGCCCATTTTCACGTAATACGTGAAAATGCGCGGCGGCCGGGAACCGCCGACCGTCGTCACCGCGTCATCCGGGCGAAGCGCACGGTGAGAAAGACCGCGGCAAACCCCAGCCCGCCGGCGATGCCGGTCCAGACGCCCGGGGCCCCCCACGGCCCGGCGATGCCCAGCGCGTAGCCCAACGGCAGCGCGATCCCCCAGTACGCCACGAGGGTGATCACCGCGGGCAGCTTCACGTCCATGATACCCCGGAGCACCGCCGCCGCCATGACCTGCAGGCCATCCGCGAGTTGAAAGAAGGCCGCCACCGCCAGCAGCCGCGCCGCGAGCGCGATCACCGCGGCATCGCGCACAAACCACCCGGCGATGACGCCGCCCCCGGCGCCGAACGCGAGGGCAAATCCGCCCATGAGGGCGAGCCCCAGTCCCATGGCGCCGAAGGCGATGGGGCGCAGGCTCGCCCGGTCGCCCGCGCCGACGGCGTGGCTCACGCGCATGCCCGACGCCATGGAAAGCCCCAGCGGAAACATGAAGGCCAGCGAGGCGCAGGTGATGGCGATCTGGTGCGCCGCGAGCGGCACCGCGCCGAGCCAGCCAATCATGATGCCGGAGAACGCAAAGGCGGTGGCTTCAAACAGCAGCATGCCCGCCGCGGGTGCCCCGACGCCGGCCAGCTCCCGGAAACGAGAAACCGAAAAGGCCCCGAGCCAGCGGCGCGGCCAGGCCGGTCGCAACCCCGGATACCGCCCCAGCCAGCCGAAGATCAAAAGCGCGCCGAGGGTGCGGGAGAGGAGCGTGGAAATCCCGGCGCCGGTGAGCCCGAGGGCGGGCACGCCCCAATGACCGAAAATGAAAACCCAATTGAGCAGCGCATTGAGCCCCACCCCGGCCAGCATGATGAACATCGGCATCCACGGATGCCCCATCGCCTCCGCAAACTGGCGCAGCGCCAGATAGACCAGCACCGGGATGATCGAGGCCGCGCACAGGAGAAAATACGGCGTCACCACCGCCAGCACTTCCGGGGGCTGGCCGAAACGATCCAGCTGCGTGCTCGCGACGATCATCACGAGGAATTCCAGCGCGCCGCAGACCAGGGCCCCGGCAATGCCGTGCCGCAGGTATTCCCCCGCCTCCCCCGGTTGCTGCGCGCCGCGCGCCCGCGCGACAAAGATCGCCACGGGGAGCATCAAGCCGATGCCGAGCACGTAGAAGATGGTGAAAATATTGTTGCCGAAGGAGGAGGCCGCCAGCGGCACGGTGCCGACATGCCCGATCATCGCGCTGTCGGTCACCCCCATCAGCATCTGGCTCACCTGCCCCACCACGATGGGGGCCGCGAGTGTCAGCGTCGCACGGAGTTCGCAGCGATAGTCGGCAAGGCGGGACATGGCGCCTGAGGTCAATCGTACAGGAGCCTCCGCGTCCAGCCCGGTCGGGGCGCCGGGGAGCAGGGGGCCGGGCAGGGTCAAAGGGGTTCTCTCGCCCCGTAGTCTTTCTCTTAATCCTTCTTTCCTGCGGGCAAACCCTGTCGAAAGAGAAGGAGCAAAGAGAAAGATGCCATTGCGCCCCTCTCACCCCGCGGTGCGGTTGTGCTGCGCGAGCGTGGCGGCGATGTGGTCGAGGATGGCGGAGCGGCCGACCCGGGTCTGGGCTGAACTGACGAGGATGGCGGGCAGCTCCGTGCGCCACTCGCCCAACGTCTGCTTGTAGCGGTCGAGGCCGGCCTGGTTTTTCGTCGCGGACTGTTTGTCGGTCTTGGTGAAGATCAGGGCGAAGGGCACGCTGCAGCCCTCGATCCAGCGCAGGAATTCCAGATCGATGGGCTGGGGTGGCAGGCGCGAATCGATGAGGACGAAGACGCAGCGGAGGTTGGGGCGCTCGGCGAGGAAAGCCGCGACGGCATCGTTGAACTCAAGGCGGCGCTGCTTGCCGACCTGGGCGTAGCCGTAGCCCGGCAGATCAACGAGGGACCAGGCCCCGTTGATGACAAAGAAATTGAAGAGCTTCGTCTTGCCCGGGGTGTTGGAGACCATCGCGAGATCGCGCCGCTCGGTGAGCAGGTTGATCAGGGAGGATTTGCCGACGTTGGAGCGCCCGATGAACGCGAACTCCGGCAGCGCCCACCGGGGGCACGAGCGCAGATCCGGCGCGCTGACTTCGAATTCGGCGGACTTGATTTTCATGCGCGATGCGTCGGATGCCCCGGAGCTTGCTCCGGATAGGATTAGTGTAGGAGCGGCTTTTTTCCGCGATTAGGGGAAATATCGCGGCATAAAGCCGCTCCCACAACGGGTGGTGAGAATACGCACATGTTGGTTTGGTCCTTAATGCCCTGGAGCCTCCTCCGGGGTTCCATACGACGCGGGCCGGGCGGCAGCGCCACGGCCCGGAGCGATCAGAGCGTCTTGTGCGTGCCGTCGCAGGTCGCCCCCGCCTTGGAGTGCTTGCAGCCGCAAAAATAGACCGGTCCGGTCTGGTCGGCCTTGAACATCGAGGGCGCGAAGCCGGTGCCCCGGTGGGAGCCGTCGCAAAACGGCTGGTTCTTGCTCTGGCCGCAGGCGCACCAGGCATAGGTCTTGCCGGCCTCGACGTTGACGGGATAGGGGGACTTCTGGGCGATGACGGGCGTGGGCATGGTGTTTTGGGTTAAAACGAAATTGAATCAGGCCGCCCCGGTCGTGGCGAGCGTCCATAGCGGCGGTGATCCGCGCCGGGTCGTCAGGTCAGGCGTTCGCGGCAGCGCGGCGATGACCCGACGGCAGCCGACCGTGCGCCGTCGTCAGTTTTCGTCGGTGTTTTCGATTCCGGGGTCGATCGTGCTCGTTTGCGGCGGGTTGGCCGAGTTGCGGAGGGAGATGGTGTAGTCCCAATGCGGAGCGGAGGTCACGGGACCCTCGTGGGCAAAGACGTCCGTGACTGTAATCACATTGCCGGCGATCGAAGGGGTGCCGAAGTTGAGCGAACCGTTGGGATCCCCTGAGCCGCCGACTTGTTGAAACTGGATGCCGGTGGGAATGTTGGTGGCCGGAGTCAGGACGAACGCGATGTCCAGCGCCGCCTTCCCCTTGCTCTTCACGAGGAGCGTATTGAAGTCCGGCGAGGCGGGATCGTTGCTCTTGAAACGCACCCGATTGCCGCCGCCGCCGGGTGAGATCACGGGTCGATCGGTGGTGCAGCAGCCGCCGGGGGCGAAGTTGGTAATGTTGATGGTGACGGTGGCTTTGGGCATGTTCGGCCTTTCGTTATGGTTGGTGATGGTTGTCCGACAGAGGGGTGGGGCGCGTGACTTCGGGCCAGGGCGTCAGCGGCTGATAGCCGAGCCGGACGAGCCGCCCGATGATCGCGCGGCTTTCGTCGAGCCGGCCGAGCCGGGCGAGGGTGCGGGCGGCCGGATCGAGCATCCGCCAGTTATTGGACGATTCCAGCCGCGGGAGAGCGGCATCCAGGGCGGTTTGCCAGCGGCGGCTGGCGCCCGACGGATCGCCAAGGCCGGCGGCGATTTCACCGGCGAGCAAGCTGGTCTGCAGGTAGTCGCCGAGGAGGTTT
>JBBRWR010000193.1:0-9053 GCA_038249085.1 Opitutales bacterium | reverse complement strand
GATCCCGGTCGCGGCGGCGCACTCGGTGATCAATCCGCGGCCTCCGGTTTCGCCGTAGGCCAGCACGTCGCCGAGCCAAGCGGTCAGCGTCTGACGGGCACCGGACGAAGTGCGCACGAGCCGGGCAACGTGGGTCACCAGCCCACGCCATGCCTGCGTCTCCAATCCCGGCTTCAGCATCAGCCCAAGCCGCGTGGCGCGCGCAATGCCGGCGACTGGCAGTTCGCGGACAAGTTGATCGACGTCAGTTCGCATCGGACTGCTGCATCGGCCGAGGTGGCAGGCCGAGTCGGCGCTGCATCGCCAGCACCTGCTTGCGAAAGCCTTCAGCCGTGAGTGCGTGCCGGGTGGCGTACGCACGCAGGCTTGTAACGTCGAATTCGGCAACACCCGTGGCATAGATCAAGGCATCGACGGCAAGGTCGCGGTTTTCAGATCCCGCCAACTCATACACGAGGTCCCGAATCGCACGGAGCGTCACCACCTGGTGGTCGTCCCCGGTGTATCCCAACGCGGCACGCAGATCCTCCAGTAATCCGCTCGCTTCGCACTCGCGCAGGACGTCGGCAACGGTGTCCACCGCCGGATTCCATGCAGACTGGTTGTTCCAGCCATTGGCTGGTGGTTGGAGTGCGTCTTTGAGAGCGGCTGACATATTTCTTTAACGGCAAATATCGCACACGAAGTGCACCTTTGTGAACAGGTGCCGGCGAACACGGGCCGAGGTCCGCTGTTCGCCGGCACCACTTGACGCGAGTTTCATCTGGCGGCACGTCCCCGGATCGGACGCACAGCTTTCGCAACAAATTCCGGTGGTCATCTTGCGGAGGTTGCGCCCCATGGTACAATTCCCTCACACCGCCAAAATCTCTCTCCCTGATGCATTCACCGTCCACCCAACCTGATTGGCCCCAAGTCCTCGCGGAATGGAGCGTCATCCGGGCGTTGGACGAGAAGGCGGGGTGGCCCAAGCCGCTGGAAGAGTCGCCGGCCGCGAAGGCCGCCTTCGTGGCGGAAGCGGCATCCTATGTGCGACTTCGCGCGTTGGATTGGCGGGAAGCGGAAGCGGAAGCGCGAGTATTGAGCGCGATCGACTCCGTCTATGAGCAGCACATGGGCGCCGAGTATTGGCTAATCAAGGCCGGTGACGCCGAATTCTGGACCGACGACGCCCCCACTGCGCGTCTGGCAACCCCCTCCTGCCACTATGCCACGGCTGAGCGCTGCTCTGTCCTATCAACGCACGCAACCGAGCCCGACGACAGCCAGCTTGGGGTCGCGCTCAAGGCGTGGCAGGCCGGCCGCCGCGTCGCCGTGGAATACTGGCGAGACATCGCAACCTGCCGCGTACCTGAAGGGTTCTTTGCCGAGGCTCCAGCGGACGGTGCCATCGCGATCACGCGCGCCCGCTTCGATCTCTGGTGGGCGCTCTTTGTTCGCTCGCTCCGAACCGTCCTTGGCGAGGCGAATCCGTCCTATGCCCGGATGCTGCAGGCCCTGCCCCGCCTGCGAGCCGACGCCAGGCGCCCAGACCAAAAGTACGTCCTCACCGCCCTCGTGCAGGAATGGAGAGAGGCCAATGCGGAGCGCTACGGGCTGCTCAAGGACATCCATTTCCCGGTGCTGCAACGGCGCGCGGGCGTGAAGCTACGGAGCGTCAACGATTGGTTCGAACGCCACGCCGCAGGGTTCAAGAACGACGAGGCGGTGCGGGTTGCGGCCACCCGGGCGCTCGGCCAGATTCTTACGTCGGCTCAGTCGTCCAATCTGCCGATTTACGGCAACAACTGAGCGGCAAGTCGTCGCGCCGTGTCAGACTATTCGGCGAACACCGCCCCGCTCTCGGTGTTCGCCGGCTTCGTTTGGGGAATCGTGAAAGCAGTGGCAAGATGGTGCCATGTTCACGATGGAAAAACTGCGCGACGGCTCGACCTACCTCGCGAATCATCTCACCGCAAACGACTACTACTCGGAAAACGAGTCGGTTACAGGAGTGTGGGTGGGCCAGGCGGCGGAGCGACTCGGCCTCGCGGGCCGCGCGATCGCGGCCCATGACGAGGCGTTTGAATATCTCCGCCGCAACCGCCACCCGCTCACTGGCAGGAAGCTGACCGTACGCACGCGCGCGGATCGGATTGCGTATCTGGATTTCGAGTGCTCGGCGCCAAAGAGCGTCTCCTTGCTCGCCGTCACTTTTGGGGACGAACGCCTGCGGCAGGCGCACCACGAAGCGGTTAGCATCGCGTTCGCCGAGTTGGAACAATTCGCCGCCCGCCGGGTGCGCGTCGGCAAGGCGGCGTGGTCAGAGGAGGTTGCCATTACGGGCAATCTCTGCGCGGCCCGATTCGAGCATGACTCCTCCCGGGCACTCGATGCCCACCTACACACCCACCTGGTCACGGCCAACGCCACCTTCGATGCGAAGACCGACCGCTGGTTCGCGCTCACCGAACGCGAAATGTTTTCGGCCATTCGCTACGCCGGCAAAGTTTATCAGAACGAACTCGCCCGCGGCGTCCTCTCGGCTGGCTATACAATCGAGTCCGCGCGAGATGAACACGGCGTGATTGAGGGTTTCGAGATTGCCGGAGTCACCGCCAAGGATCGTGCAGTGGCGTCCAAGCGTCGGGCGCAAATCGAGGAAGGGATCGCCGCCTTCGAAAAACAACATGGCCGCGCCCCGACGACCAAGGAGATCCATCGCATCGCCACGCGCACCCGCAGCCGCAAGCTGACGGAAATCACCACCGCGGAAGTCCGCCGCCGACAGCGGGCCGACTTTGCCCCGGAGCGCATTCAAGCCCTCGAAGCGGTGGTGGCGTCATCCCGGCGCACGATGGTCGCCCCACCGGAGCGTGCCCGCGAAGGCCCCGCGTTGCGCCAGGCCTGTGACCATCTCTTCGAGCGGGCCAGTGTACAGCGCGGCCATCAAATCATCGCGGAGGCCCTCAACCAAAGTCTTGGCTCGGTCTCGCTCGACACACTTAAACAGAAACTCGTCAAGGGACACGCCTCCGACTGCGTGGCACTCAAGAACGGCCCCACTTGTCTCCACTCCGACTATGCGACGCGCACCGGCCTCTGGCTGGAATTGGACGCCATTCGGTGCGTCGACTTCGGCCGCGACCTCTATCCGCCACTCGGCTCCCGGCGATTTGAGCTGGATCCGCGCCTTTCCGCCGAGCAACGCAAGGTCGTGCTGGCGCTGCTTGCCTCGACTGATCGCGTGTGCGCGCTGCGCGGAGTCGCCGGCGCCGGAAAGACTTTCGCGCTCAAGGAAATTCAGCGCAGCGTGGAGGCAGCCGGTCGCACCGTCTTCGCCTGCGCGCCGACCACCTCGGCGGCGGGAGTACTGCGCGCCGACGGATTCACGAACGCCACGACGCTGGCCGATCTGCTGAAGAACGGAGAATCCGTGCACGGTGAACGGTTGCGCCGGGCCACGCTGATCGTGGATGAGGCGGGAATCGCCAGTAACCGCCAGGGCGCTGAGTTGCTCCACCTGGCGCAGCGAAATGAAGCTCGGCTGATGCTCGTGGGCGACTCCCGCCAGCACTCCGGCGTCGAGGCCGGCGATTTCCTGTCGCTTCTCGAACGACACTCTCGGCTGAAGACCTGTGAACTCACCGAAATCCGTCGGCAGTCAACGAGCGCCTACCGGGCCGCGGTGAAGCTGATGGCACAGGGTCAATCGCGAGCCGGCCTTGAGGCGATTGAGCGGCTCGGCTGGCTGCGGGAGGCCGGCGCCGATTACATCCAGCGCGCCGCCGATCACTACGTCAGCAGCATCTTGGCAAAGCGTGACGTCATTCTCGTCGCTCCCAGGTGGGAGGAGATCAACCGGCTGACCGACGCGGTGCGGGCCGAATTGAAGAAACACCGAATGCTCGGTGCTGGGAAACCCACCACTGTCGCCGAGCCGATGGCCTGGACCAAGGCGCAGGCCGCACGGTCCGCCAACTACCGTCCCGGATACTTCATGACCCTTCACCGTCCGCTGCCGGAGGCCGGCCTTCGATCGGGCGAAACCGTTTCGGTGATCGCCGTTGCACGCGGCCGATTGCAGGTCCGCACCTCCAGCGGACAAGAGACGACTGTCGCACCCGCCCGCCAGGCGGCCGCTTGGACGGTCGCCACGCCGCGCACCATCGAGCTTGCCGCGGGCGACCGCGTGCTCATTCGCCAGAACCATCGTGCCGCGGGTCTGGTTAATGGTGCCGTGCTGACGCTCGAATCGCCGCAGCCGTCCGGCGGGTGGCGCGCCCGGGATGCGGCTGGTGGCGAGAAGGAGATTCCGGCCGACTTTCGTGCATTTACCCATGGCTATGCGATCACCTCGCACAAGTCCCAAGGCAGGACATGCGACGAAGTCATCGTCTGCGCCGCGCAGCTCGACGCGAAGTCCACCTACGTGGCCTTTTCCCGCGCCCGTCAGCTGGCGACCGGCTACACGCCCGACAAGACGGCGTTGATGGCCGCGTTGCCCGACTCCAACCGTCCGCGCCCGGCCGCACTCGATCTCCTGACGCCGACGCGGGCCCAGCGACTCAGGTGGGCCCGGGAAGTTATCCTCCGCGCCAACGCGCTCATCGGCGCTTTCCTGCCCGAATCGTTGCGCGCCGTCATGGTCGCCCTGCCAACGCCCGCGCGGGCCATCACTCCGGCCAGGAAAAGGATCGCTGAGTCATCTTCCCACGCCCGATCCAGTATGCGTGCCCAGACGGCCGAACAGCCGTCCATGAGAATGCGAATCTGAACGACCACCTCTCCCTATGACCCAACACAGCAGCAATGACGCTACAGAGAACTCCGCCGCCCGCCGCCGGGACCTTCCAGAGCCCTACGACCCGGGGTGCTGTCTGTCAATCGGACGACCGGCACCACAGCCTAATCCTGACTCAGCCCGACGGCACCACGGATGGATTTCCTCTTTCGTGGCTCTATCGCTGGCAGTGGCGCCGGCAGGCCACCGATGAAGTGCTCACCCTCACGCTGACCGAGCACGAAGTCACCCTCCGCGGGGTACACCTCGACCGGATTCTGGAGCACCTCCGTAGACACCATGGACTGCACCTCTGCACCAAAGACGAGCGATACTACAGCATCTACGGCCAGGAAGCTCTGCGAATCTCCAGCATCACAATCAGACCTCACTCTCGTTCCACCCCCAACGAACTCAATTAACCACTGCTCAAATTCACTTCGAAGAACCAC
Source organism: Opitutales bacterium (assembly GCA_038249085.1). GTDB lineage: Bacteria > Verrucomicrobiota > Verrucomicrobiia > Opitutales > Opitutaceae > ER46. Next base: position 3,839 of record JBBRWR010000193.1, on the reverse strand, counting down.
CACGGGAATCAACCACGAGCTTCCACTTTCAAGGCCAAGCAAAGCGGCAAAACAGGAGTTCTTTCAAACGCATCTTCTCACCGGCGTATCCAAGTAACGATTCACCCAAACTCGCCCACCAAAATGCATCGAAAACCCCAATCATGTTAAGGAGAGACGCAATATCCCTAACGCGTTTTCACGCGTTGGGCCGGACCCACTCCCGGGCGACCGAACCGTTCGAGCTTCATTCGAGCTTCGTTCGAGGTCGCCGCCACCGGCGCACATTTTCCACAAGAAACCTCGAATTTCTTCGAACAACCTCGAATGCGACAGACGAAGGCACTTTCCCTTCGTTAACCGAGCGAACCGAATTCAGGTACGTATCGGCGCCACCAAAGCCAGCCATGCGCTCGCCGCTCCGCTCGTGCCGGCGCCGCGGCTCGCCCAATGCTGGCGAGCGATAGTACGCGGCACCCGGCGCGGCCCCTCTGGCGCTCCGCTCTGGGCTCGCGGCAGCGCCGCCGCCCATCGCTCCGGCCAGACCAGCCGCGCTTCGGCCGCGTTGATCGACGGAACTACTCGTCGCGATGGTGCTGCCATCGTATCCACGCGCTCTGCGCTGCGTGCCGTATCTCGACTCATCGTGAGCCACAAACTGGTATGGCCGTCTGTCCTGCTCTCTCTCGGTGCCTATACCCCGAGCCCGGACGCAACTGTCGCTGCACTCCCCGTTGCCTCTCTGGTTCTTCTGCCTGCCCACGCACGCCACTCGATCTCGCGGACGATCCCCTGCAACTCCGCGCGATTTATCGTCGTTGGCACGCGGCCAGCCACTGCACGCATTCGTCTCCCTCTTCCGGGCCGATACTTTTCCCTGATCCTGTTTTCCACCCAGTAACGTTCAGCGGCTTACTTCAACCGCGGGTGTATCGGACACGGCCGCCAACCACAGAGGAGTTCTGCCCATCCTGAGCCTTGGCCGTGTCCGATACACTCCTAAACCAATTTGGGACGCGTTAATGTGGCGCAGAAACGAGGGGCCGAGGTAGTGTGGCCGCAAACGGTTGTCGGCGTAACTGCGGACCGTTGGCTGGCTCGGGAAAATCGATGGGCTTCCGGCGAATCAGGGAGCTGACTGCAGGGCGTTGGCCACGGCAAAGTAGGCGGGCTTGGGGCGGTAGTTCTCGTCCAACAGCCAGAGCAAGGTGGGGGTGTTTTCAGGCAGGTTCTTGCGGCGGTTGAGGCCGGGCTGGTTGAACTTGTCCGTAAAGCCCCAGGTCACGATCGCATCGCACACGCGGCTGTCCACGGCGGCAGCGACCACCTCGCGGTAAACAGCCGCTTGTCTTTGCAAACGTTCCTCCCGGGTTCCGGGCACGCCCACGGGATAGACGTCGAGTTCCGTGAGCTGCACGCGCAGGCCGAGCTTTGCCAAACGCTCAAAGTTGGCGCGCAGCGCCGCATACGCCGGGGGCTTGGCGAGGTTGCAGTGCATCTGCAGTCCGACTCCGTGCACCGGCACGCCCGCGGCCAGGAGTCGCTGGAGGAGCGCGTAGATCCGGTCGGACTTCGCCCCGAGCGCGTCGCCGTGGTCGTAGTCGTTGTAGAAGAGCACGGCGTGGGGATCGGCCTCGTGCGCGAACCGAAAGGCGAGCGCGAGGTAGTCTTCGCCGAGGTGTTTGCTCCAGAAACCGTCAAAAAGCGGCGCGGCCCCGGGGCGATTGTCGTTGGCGACGGCTTCGTTGACGACATCCCAGTATTTGATCCGCCCGCGGTAGCGCCCCACGACGGTGTGGATGTGCTCGCGCAACAGCGTCTCGACCTGAGCGCGGGTGAATTCCCGCGCCAGCATCCACTTCGGGAGATAGCGGTCGGCGTTCCAACAGAGGGTGTGCCCGCGGAGCTGCATCTTGTGCTCGGTCGCGAAGGCGACGATCCGGTCGGCGGCAGCAAACTCGAAACGATCCTCCGCCGGCCGGGTGGCCGCCCACTTGAGTTCGTTTTCCGCCGTGATCATCGAGAACTCCCGCGCGAGGACCTCGCGGTAGGTGGCGTCGTTGGCGAGTGCGCGGGCGCTCACGGCCGTGCCAAAGGCGATCCCCCGCGCGGCGGCGAGCTGGCGGAGTGGCTCGGACGCCGACGGCTTCGATTCCGCCGCTGCGTTGGGCCTGAGGCAGAGCACCGCAAGGACGACGGTCGTGAACAGGCAGGGGCTGCCGTGCAGGGATTGCATGATTGAAGGGTTAGACGGCGTAGGCTTTGCGCATCGGGCGTGAGAGCAGGCGGTCGGCGGCGGGATCGTCGACAAAACGCTCGGTCGCGGGATTCCAGCGGACGCTCGTGCGGCCGAGGCGGATTGCGATGTTGGCGAGGTGCGAGACCGTGAGGGCGCGGTGCGAGATGTCGGCGGTGCAGATCGTCGGTTGACCTCTGTAGATGCAGTCGATGAAATTCCACTCCTGCACCTTGCTCTCGTAGAGCCGGATCTCGTCGGCTCGGAGCTTCTGCTGGCGCAGCGACTCGGGCTTGATCTCGATTTTCCCGCGTTTGACGAAGATCGATTTGTCGTCCTCGCCTTCGAACCGGATGCCTTCCTCCGTGGCGCTGGAGACGAAAACCCGCACGCCATTGGCGTAGACCACTTCGAACGAATACGAGGTGGGCGTGTTGTAGAGGTCGGTCTGCGGCGGGAGTTTGGCGACGACGTTTTCGACGGCCACGGGGCCGGATTCATCCATGCCAAGGGCCCACTGCACGATGTCAAAATGGTGCGCACCCCAGTCGGTGACGCTACCACCGGAGTAGTCCCAGTTGTGGCGCCAGTTGAGCGGCATGAGCGCGGGCGCGTAGGGGCGCTCCGGGGCGGGGCCGAGCCAGAGATCGTAGTTCACTTCCTGCGGCACGGGTTCGGTCGCTTGGCGGGAGGCGAGACCGGACCAGTCGTTGTGGCCCTTGTCGGGGAGGCCGACGGTGATTTTGCGGAGTTTACCGAGGCGGCCATTGCGCACGTATTCGCAGGCAGTGCGGAACTCGGCGGCGCTGCGCTGCTGGCTGCCCGTCTGCCAGGTGATGCCGGCGGCCTTGACGGCGTCGGCGATGCGCCGGCCTTCCCCGACGGTCACGGCGAGCGGCTTCTGGCCGTAGATGTGTTTGCCCTTTCGGGCGGCGAGCACGGCGGCGGCGCAGTGCCAGTGGTCGGGAGTGGCGATGTAGACGGCGTCGAGATCCTCGCGGTCGAGCATCTCGCGGAAATCCTCGTAGGCGCGGCAGCCACGGAATTTTCCGCCCTCGGTGTGCTCGGCGTAGTAGGCCTCGACGCGCTTCTGCCCGACCAGGCGACCACCGCGCAGTTCGCCTTTGTATCCGTAGTTGGGCAGGTCAGAAACCGGATCGGCCACGGCGACCACCTGCACGCGCGGGTCGCCGATAAAATTGACGATCGTGTGGTGCGCGATGGTGCCGTAGCCGATCACGCCGAGGTTGATCCGCTCGGACGGTTTGGGGCGTCGCACGCGCGCCACCGCCGGGCCGGCACACGACGTGAGTGCGGGCAACGCCCAACCCGCGGCAGCGGCCGCCGCGGACGTTTTGAGGAATTCACGACGATTCATCGGAGTTTTCATGATAGAAGGAGCGCCGATTGTGAGGGGCCCGGAGGCGGCGAGCGAGAGGACGGTGCGGATTAGAAATCCAGGGTCATCGACAGTTTAAAATTCCGCGGACGCCGCAGTTCCCAGCGGAGCGGAACGTAGGCGTACTGCGGGCCGAAGACCGCATTGGAATCGGTGCCGACGCCGCGCAGCAGCAGTTTGTCGAAACCGAGGAGGTTTTCGATGTTGAGCTGCAATCGGCACAGG
>JBBRWR010000192.1:0-9372 GCA_038249085.1 Opitutales bacterium | reverse complement strand
TTCCGTCCACCGCACCGCGTAGCGCCGCGTCTCCGACCGGCGGCTCAGGACGGGCGTCCGACGAGCGCGCCCGCGAACCGCACCTACTCGCGTCCGACGGGAGTGAAAGGTCGGCAGTTCCGACGGGTTGCCGGACGCCGGTCGGAGACCGGCGGTACTTTCGGTCCGATAATCCGACACTGGTTTCGATTCCATCCACCGCACCGCGTAGCGCCGCGTCTCCGACCGGCGCCGCAGGACGGGCGTCCGACGAGCGCGCCCGCGCACCGCACCTACTCGCGTCCGACGGGGAGGGCGGGAACGCAGTTCCGACGGGTCGCCAACGCCGGTCAAAGACCGGCGGTACTCTCGGTCCGGAACCTCGGGTCTATTACCCATGGCGCCGCTGCGCGATTGACGCCCTCCGCGATCGTCGCACTCATCCCCAACTGTGGGCCCGACCAGTCCCGATCCCGAACCGACCCTGCGGGGCCATGCCACCGGCACCCGCGTCTTTGGTCGCTATACCCTCGGGCAACTCCTGGGCCGGGGCGGTATGGGCGTGGTCTGGCAGGCCCGCGACGAGGTGCTCGGGGAGGACGTGGCGCTCAAGTTCCTGCCCGACGCAGTGCGCTGGGATCCCGGGGCGTATGAGGACTTGAAGGACGAGACGCGGCGCGCGCGCCAACTCACCCACCCGAACATCATCCGGATCCACTACTTTGTGGAGGATGCGAGCGGCGCCGCGATCTCGATGGAACTGGTCAAGGGCGCCACGCTCACCGCCCTCCGGATGGCCCGGGAGGGCAGGCTCTTCGATCCGGCGGATATCCTGCCGTGGCTGCCGCAATTGGGCGCCGCGCTCGATTATGCCCACACCCAGGCCCGGATCGTGCACCGCGACCTTAAGCCCACCAATATCATGCTCACGCCCGAGGGCGTGCTGAAGGTGGGCGACTTCGGCATCGCGCGCAGCCTGGCCGATTCGGTTACGCGGGTCAGCATGATGTCCGCCGGCACGCTCGTCTACATGAGCCCGCAACAGGCGATGGGAGAGGAGCCTTCGCCGGCGGACGACATCTACGCCCTGGGCGCCACCCTCTATGAATTGCTCACGGGCAAGCCGCCGTTTCATACCGGCGACGTCCGGGTGCAGTTGTTCCAGCGGAGACCCGACTCGATCGCCGCGCGGCGGAAACTCCTTGCCCCCACGGCCGCGGAGGTGCCGGCGGCGTGGGAAACAACGATCGCGGCCTGTCTCGCAAAGGAGCCTTCGTCGCGGCCGGCATCGGCGGGAGAAGTGGCCCGGCGTCTTGGCGGTGTGGGTCCGACGGTCGAACGCCGCCGGCCATGGTGGCGGCGGCGCCGAACGCGCCGGGAATGGGGCCTGGCTGCCGTGGTGATTGCGTTGGCGATGTTGACGGCGATGGTGTTCACCCGTTCCACGCCCGCCACGGCCGCTCCCTTCCCCAGCGATGCGAGCCGCGCCCTGGCGGCGTGGAATTTCGACGGCGATGCGCGCGATGCTTCGGGGCGCGGCTTCGACGGGATTAACGGGCAAGCCATGCCCACACCGGATCGCTTTGGGCGGATCGATCGCGCGCTGCGCTTCAATGGGCGCGCCGGCGTCCAGGTGGAGGATGCGCCCGCGTTGCGGTGGGGCGGGAAGCAACCCTTTACCGCCGCCCTCTGGGTGCGGCAGGATGAGTCGCCCACGGTCAACGGCGATGTCTGGACCTGCGTGTCGACGAAAGTCGGCTCGCTTGATTGGGGCCTCGGGTTTGCTGATGGTCGGGGAGCCGCCCATCTGGGGGGGGTATTCACCGAGGGAAGGGTGGTATTGCGGGCAACCGAGCGCCTGGCGCCAGGAACCTGGCACCACCTGGCGCTGGTGAGCGACGGCTCCGACTTGGGGCTGTGGGTCGACGGGAAATCGGCCGCCACGGCGTCCCTGGGACCGCAGCGCGACGTGAGCACCTCTCCAGCAAGCCGGCTGTTGTTTGGGACCCCGTCGCCCCTGTCCACGTGGGGGCTGACGGGGGCGTTGGATGAAGCCCGGTTATGGCGGCGGGCGTTGGCGCCGGCGGAAATCGCCGCCTTGGCGTCGCGGGAAGCGCCGGGGCGGATGGTGCGATCCACCGGCAGCTACCAAGAGACCGACGATCTCGTGGGCGTGATCCGAACGGAATTCGGGGAAGGCGCCCGGCTGGCCGATTGGACTGAACTCAAGCGCTGGCATGCCGACGATGCGCGGGGCTGGGCGGAAGATGCGGAAATAGAAATCAATGATAATGCCACCTGGGTGCAGCGCGACGGGCAGCGTACGGTTGACGGTACGCGTTACTACTTCGTGCAGCGCTTCGACGGGGCGAAACCACCTTATTTCAAGATTCATGACGAGTTGGGCGGCGGCACGCTGGTGTTGGGGTCCTGGTATGGAATTGCCGCGGCGGTGCTCGCGACGCTGCCACCGCCGCTCATCGCCTCCGAACGCCTGCTCGTCGACCCGGCGGACGGCCGAATCCGGCGCAACCAGCCGTTCGGGCCCAGTCGGACCGCGGTGGCCCTGACCTGGCGGGCGCGGTTGACCAAGGAGAGCGGCTCGGGAGTGGCGGCGCGCTTGCGCCTCGACGATGGCCGGGAAGTTCAGGCGGTCTGCCGGGTGGCGGAGGACGCGCTGGCGTTGGCGTTGGGCCCCACCGTGGGCGGGGGGATATCGCACAGCATCAGGCCAAAACTCGGCGAATATGACTTCACGGTGGTGGCGAAGCATCACCGGCTGAGCTTTCGCGGGGTCAGCGCCGTAGGTGGCAATGTATTGTTTTCGGACGTGGTCGACCTGCCGCAATTCCGGCTCGCGAGTGTAGCGGGGATCGAACTCGAAGGCGGACCGAACTCCGGGCTTGCGGCGGCGACGTTGGTGTTGGAGTAATACCGGCTCTTTCCTGATGGTTACGACCAACGAGTCCCTGCTTGGGCGCCTGCGTGCTGAAACCGCGCATGACGCGTGGAAGGAATTCTTCGATGCCTATTGGGGGGCGATCCTTCGCTATGGACGCAAACTGGGCCTGAACGCGCACGAGGCGGAGGAGGTCCTGCAGGAGACGATGGTGGCGCTCATGCGGGTGCTGCCAAAATTCGTGTACGATCCCCAGAAGGGCAGCTTTCGAAATTTTCTGCTCACCATCGTGCATCGGAAGTCGCTTTCGACGCTGAAGCGCAACACCCGGCCGCGGCCGCTGGTGTGGAGCGAGGGGCTCGAAGCCGAGACGGCAGATCCGTTTGGTGACGATCAGGCCAGGGAGCAGGAGGCGGTGGGTCGCTGGCGCGACAGCCTGATGGAGGAGGCGATCCGGCGGCTGCGCGACGATCCGCGGCTCGGGGAAAATACGTTCGCCGTGTTCGAGGCTTATGTCGTGCAGCGGCGGCCGGCCGAGGAAGTGGCCCGGCAATTCGGTCTCAAGGAGAACGCGGTCTATCAAATCCGCAACCGGCTCCTGCGCCGGGTAAGAGCGGAAGTGGCGCGTTTGATGCGGAGCAGCGGCGTCGAGTGAGGCCCGGGGCGGGGGTAGGAGCGGCTTTACGCCGCGATTGGCCTGGGTTTTTCGCGCGGCGTCAGCCGCGTTGAACCCAGATTCATCTGTTCAGACCAACCGCAGATTTCGCAGATAGCGCAGATAGAATTTAATCCCAACCCACCGAAGCGTGCGCGTCGCTCTACGCGTTGGGTGAACGGCTGCGTTCCTGTAATTTTCTATCATCTGCGTCAATCTGCGTCATCTGCGGTTGAAACTGAGTTTTCCAGGTTAAAAAGGAAACCGGCCAAAATCGTTCGTCGTAATCTTATCGTACTCGTACTCGTTCTCGCTGAAGTCAGAAATCGATCACGAGTACGATTACGAGTACGATTACGAGTTCGAGGAACGAGAGGGCGCAGCTGTCGGTTGATGCCGCTGGGAGTAGCGCCGCGTCTCGGACCGGCGGGCACCACTCGAAGACTGGCGCTACGGGAAGGACCGGGCTCAACGCGACCGTCAACCTGGAGATGCGCTCCGAACGAGAACACGGGATGAGAACGAGGGCGACCCCGCGGGGATCCGGCCACGTTTTTCCTGTCATTTGGACTTTCCCTTGGCGCCGCATGGGGTAGGGCGGCGAGTCCCTGCGCCGCCGCCGGATCGCGATGAAACTCGGTCGGTGACCTCGGCGCGAAGAGGAGTCCGAGTCCAAGCAAGGGTTCAAAACCCCGAACGCGAGTGGAGCGAATCGCTTTTCGCATAAGATGTCGCGTGTGCGGCGAATACTGCCTCGAATGAACTGGATGTTGGAAAATCGGCTGACGGCGCTGTGCGAAAGTTCCCGGGGGGGGCCGGATCGGCCGCGGGAGATATTCCAGCGGTTGCAGTTCTTCGCGCGGGTCCTCCGGGAGGCGCCTCCGGCCGCGACCGGGGAAGCGCGCCTGCTCTGGCTGGATCCGCAGGGTGCGGTGATGGCGGCAGCAATGGGTGCTGACGGACTCTTGATCGGCCGGGACCTGGCGTGCGACGTGGCGTTGGCGAGTCCCAGGGTGTCACGCCGGCATTGCGTGGTGCGCCGGGTGGAGGAGGGAGCGGAGATCGAGGACCTGGGTTCGAGCAACGGTACGCTGGTCAATGCGGTGGCCTTGTCTCGTGGTGGTAAGCAACCCCTGCGTGACGGCGACGTGATCGAGGTGGGCGGGGTGGCGTTGGGCGTCTGCCTGCCGTGAGGGCACCGTCCGGAGTAGCGCCGCGTCTCCGACCGGCGCCGCCTGGGACCGCCCGACCAAGGCAGGAACCACGGAGGGACGCAGAGGCACAGAGAAAATCTCAAGTGGATCGGACTTGGTGTCTTTGTGTCTCGGTGGTTCAACTGCCCGGGTCTTCCTTGCCTCTCCCCGCCGGGAGGGATCCCCGCAGATGATGAAAGCAATTGGACCAACTCGGAAGGGTCCGGAGTAGCGCCGCGTCTCCGACCGGCGCCGCGTGGGACCGCCGATCAAGGCAGGAACCACAGAGACGCAGAGGCACAGAGCAAATCTCAAGTGGATCGGACTTGGTGACTCCGTGTCCCTGGTGCAAACGTTCGCGTCCGCGCGCTTCGCCGACCGGCGCCGTCACCCTCCTCCCGTTGTCAACCACACACGATTCGGATCTTTTCGCCAAGATCCGCGCCAGCGTCCCCAAGAACGGTACAAATCCGTTTCAGTTTCAGCGTAAGGCGACGCGATTCCGGCGAATATGCCCCTGGATCGCTCGAATGGTTTTTCATGGCGCCGCAGGGTATGACAGGAAGACGCAGCAAAAACAGTCGTGTCAAAAGGGATGAGGGGTGGAAGTTCGAGCGCTTCCGGAGACCCTCGGGAAGCAACCCCCGGGGCGATCAGGGTCGCAGCGGAACGCGGTCGAATTCCTCGTAGCGATTCCCGAGACCGAGGAATGCCTTGCGGTCGCGTCCGACGACTGAGGCATGGGCCCGTTCCGCGAAAGCAATCTGCCAAGCATCGTTCTCCCCCTGGCGTTTGCCAGCTTTGCGCGCCCGCCGCTGCCATTCGGCGCACTTGGTCGCGTGTTGAAAACCCATGCTCTGCGGGATGAAGCGACAAATGAACGGCATACCTTCATTGGCGTCGCGGCAACCCTCCAGAAACTCGGCCACGGAAATACAGCTTACGATAAGCGGCCGCTGCGCCAGCCCGCGAATCCGCCGCAGCCAAGCCATGGCCGGACCCGCGACGCCAGCAGCAACCTCGCGTTCGAGAGCGATCAGAAAGGATGAATCAAGCAGCGCGGGAACCACGGCGTTCCTTGCGGGAGGCGTTCTTCGCGAGCTCGGCTTCGGCCCAGTCGGCCAGTTCGTGCGTTGTTACGATCTTGCCGAGTGACCGCGCGTGGATCAATTCGGCCCGGGACATCCTGCACTGCCTGGCGGTTTGATCGAGCTGCTTGAGTTCTTCCGCGGTGTAACGAGTGGAGATGGGGAATGCTTTCATCACCGTGAAAAGAAAGACAAAACTACGGCCGTAGTCAACGACGACCGTGGCCGTGAACACTCGCCCTCCACTTGGCCACCCCGGAGACATCCAAACAGGGATCCTGCTTAAAGTCCTCGAATTTCTGAACTCAAGGAGTTCGGTTCACTCTTTGGAAAAGTCTCTTATTCCCGACCGGCGCCGCCTGGGACCGCCGACCAAGGCTGGAACCACGGAGGGACGCAGAGGCACAGAGCAAATCCCAAGTGGATCGGACTTGGTGTCTTCGTGTCTCGGTGGTTCAACTGCCCGGGTCTTCCTTGCCTCTCCCCGCCGGGAGGGATCCCCGCAGATGATGAAAGCAATTGGACCAACTCGGAAGGGTCCGGAGTAGCGCCGCGTCTCCGACCGGCGCCGCCTGGGACCGCCGATCAAGGCTGGAACCACCGAGACACGGAGGCACAGAGCAAACCTCAGGTGGATCGGTCTTGGTGTCTTCGTGTCTCGGTGGTGCAAACCTCCGCGTCGACCGCTTCGCCACCCTCCTCCCTCCCGGAACCGGAGACGATCCGTCCCCTGACAGACCGAGCCGCGAAGGCCGAAAAAAACGAAAAATCGGAGGGCGATTTACGCTCGCAAGGCGCCTATGGGCGCCCGGAAATTTCTCGGCGGCCGGACTGTACCTTTTTCGCATATTTCGGCCTACGGGATCGGCGCAGTCGGGGTGCATGGTCAGGTATAGTATTACAGAGACCCCGAGGAAATGCCTTAAGCGCTCTGGTGTTTCGTCCTTTGTGTCTCCGTGTCTCTGTGGTTCATCCATCCAGGTCTTGCTTGCCTCTCCCCACCGGGAGGGATCCCCGCAGATGATGAAAGCAATTGGACCAACTCGGAAGGGTCCGGAGTAGCGCCGCGTCTCCGACCGGCGCCGTCTGGGACCGCCGACCAAGGCCGGAACCACAGAGACGCAGAGGCACAGAGAAAATCCCAGGTGGATTGGACTTTGTGTCTCCGTGTCTCTGTGGTTCATTCTTTCAGGTCTTGCTTGCCTCTCCCCACCGGGAAGGATGATCGAACGATGATCGAAGGCAATCGGACCGATCCGGAAGAGTGCGAGTAGCGCCGTGTCTCCGACCGGCGCCGCGTGGGACCGTCGACCAAGGCAGGAACCACCGAGACGCAGAGGCACGGAGCAAATCTCAGGTGGATCGGACTTTGTGACTCCGTGTCCGTGGTGCAAACCTCCGCGATCACCGCATCGCCGCCCAGCGACGCGACCCTCCTCCCGCTCTGAACCGGAGACGATCCTTCCCTTTTCGCCAAAATCCGCTCAAGCGGCGACAAGAAATGCGCACAATTCGTTTTAGGTTCCCCGTAAGGCGACGCGATTCCCGCGAATATGCCTGCAATGAGGTCCATCTCGCGCACCAAAAAAGGCTCCCCGATTCGAGTTCCAACCACGCTTCGCCAGGGGTTGAGAGTCTTTGGCCCAGAGAGCTCCACCCCCTCTGGGGTAAAGCCGATGGTGCGGTCGGGGGAATGCCATTTCACCACGAAGTTTGCTTCCCAGAGTTTGGGCGGTTCGGTAGGCAGCGGCTCAATAACCACGCGACGTGGCTCCGTTCGTTGGGAGAGAGCCCGGCGAATTTCGGGCCAACACTATGGCGCGGTTCGCTGCGCCGTGAAGATGAACAATCCAAGTCTCGCCGCATTTGAGGCCATCTTTCTATGAACCACCTTGCACCACGTAACGCCACGGAGACGAAAGCGAGACAACCATGGGGATTGATGGGGCGAGTCGGGACCAGCCTTGGTCGGGCCGGTCGGGCAAAGAGTCGAATGGCTGGTTCAGCACAGAATTGGGAGTCCCCAGAGGCGGTAAGCCCGACTGCGTGCTGCCTTGGTCAAGAGGCGAGGACTGACGTCTTCAATTCGCGATGGGTCCGATACCCCGGACCTTGCTCCGGCTTGGTTGGTTGGACGGGGTTGAGGGTGAATCGCATGACGGTCGGACGTGTTGAGGTGGTCTTGTCAAATGCGCCCCGGAGCTTGCTCCGGAGATGCTATACTCTCGCAGTTCGGACGGCCTTCTAGTGGCAATTCTCAGCACGGCAATAATATGAAATCCTCTCTCTCAGAAACTCTGGCAGTGGAAGTGGTCGATTTGGACTTTTTCGCATATCGTGGTTGCGAATTTCCAAGTGACGCACTCAGGAGCTATAAGGCATGTCGGCTATTGTTTTCGATATTTACTAACATCATAGTTGTGCTTGGCGCTTTCGCGCAGGTCCCTTCAGTTTCGAATCCAAGCTACCCTTCATCTATCACTGTAGGAGATTGGGCCACAATTTCTGTTACCGTTAGTAATTCTGGTTCATACGCTTCTGCGGATGGAGGTATTAATATTTCCTTTCCAAGTCTGACCGGATCTACGGACGGTAGTCTCGTGGAAAATACAACAGGAACATCCACTGATTTACCGGGCTATATCGAAAAACAAAAAGGGGAGACGATTCATCTGGCACCGGAAGGGACCAAGCCTGCTGATTATCTAATGGTGGAATTCGACGACAATAATTGGACGGTGGGAGAATCAAATACACTTTCGGTTCGTGTGAAGCCGCCTTCCACGGGATCATTCGTTTTTCAGGTTAGATCGGCGATGCTTTTGAGTTACGGCACCTACGGTAATCAGACACCTTCGAATGGCACTGCGGGAACTGATCAGCAAGGTTGGGACGTCAAGAAATATACTATTACTGTAAATGCCGCGACGGCGACGGTGAATGCGACACTGGCCGGGGTAAGCGGTGGGGCGGCACCGGAGCAGGCGCAAATCAAGCTTGGTTCACAGGGGCCGACAAATGCGACGGGGAGTCCTCCGAAGGTGACATTTACGGGCGTCGCGCTGAACGTCGCACAGCAGGTGATTGGCACGCACAAGACAACGCAGGCCTCGAGCGTGAATCCATGGCAGGAACGGGAGCGATGGGTCGATGTAGCAGACACCTACACGACGACACCGGTGAACCAGACCTACACACGGAAGCTGCCGTATGTGTCGAGCGTGATCTTTCCCGGGGGCAGCACGATTACGACTGGAGCATCGGCAGCACCGCGGGTGACGGTGAAAAACGATAGCGGCGTGAACCGGTCGGTGACGGTGGAGGTGCGGTTGTCCAAGACGAAGGACTTTACGAGTTTTGACTACAAAGACGTGAGCGCGGCGGTGATGGTGAATGCGGGGACGAGCAAAGATGTGGACTTGGGTTCCTTCACACCGTCGACCGGCAGCTACTACGCGGTGTATAAGGTGGTGACCTCGGGCCTGACCAACGCCGACAACACCACTGCGCCCACCACCGATACGGGCGGATGGGCAACCACCGCCTCATTGGTGGTGA
>JBBRWR010000191.1:0-9598 GCA_038249085.1 Opitutales bacterium | reverse complement strand
GGTGCCCGGGGGCGCGAGGCGGGTGGAGAAATTGTAGGTGATGCGGCGCTTTTCCTTCATGCTGAGCGGGGAGCGGCTCTTGAGGTTGACGGTGCCGCCGATGGAGCCGGCCTCCTTGTCGGGCGTGTGGCCCTTGGTGAGCTCGAGCGAATCGAACATCGATCCGGTGATGGTATGGATGCGGGTGGCGCGGTTCATGCCGCCCTGGCTGCCCATGAGGGCGCCGTCGATGGTGATGGTGTTCATGGCCGCGGGCATGCCGCGGATGGTGAAGCCGACGATGTTGCCCTCGTCGCTGAGATTGCCGGCGACGCCCGGGAGCAGGACCGCGAGTTCGCTGGCGTTCATGTTGGGCAGGTTGCCGTAGGCGTCGATGGCCACGATGTTTTTCACGTTGGGCGCATTGCGCTGCATGGTGAGGGCGGCGGCGTTGCCCTCGCGCTCACCGGTGACCCGGAACTCCTGCATTTGGTAGATGCTGGAAGTGAGATCGAAATTCCGCGTCGTACGCTGGCCCGCATTGACGGTGACCGTCTGGGAGACGGAATCGAGGCCGGTATACGACACCGAGAGATCATACGCGCCGGGACGCACGCCGGAGAGCACAAAGCGGCCGGTGTTGTCGGTGAGGGTGGACAGCTTGAGGGCCGGCAGCGAAACGACAGCGCCTTCCAGGAGGTTGCCGGTGCCCGCATTGCTGACGTTGCCCGAAATCACCCCGGTGGACGCCGCCACGGGAGCGGTCGCGGCGGAAACCGGCGAGAGGTGGGCGGTGGCGAGGGTGGAGAGCAGAGCGGCGAACAACCGGACGCGGCTCCGCGGCATCCGGGAAAACACGCAAGGCGATGTTAGGATGGGCATGGTATTCCTTTGGGAAGCGACACGGGCTGGTTGTATCCGAGAGACGCGTACGTGCCGTTACGTGCCCGGGGTAGGAACTGCAGCTAACCTGCCGCCCGGGCGAAGATTCCGACCTTCCCCGGCCCGCGCGGTGCTGGAGGAAGGATCATGCCGACCTATGGCGATCGATGGATCCGGGAGTGTACAGCAGGCGATGGGATGGAAGTGCGGCACAACACCGGGCTTCGGCCGGGAGTGTTGATCGATCTCCGCTCATCGCAAGGCGCGTAGGCTGACAATACGGACAGGGATACCCGCCGCGGGGCGGCTCCGGCCGATACCAACGCCCTGCAGTTCTTGGATACGGCAAGGGCTCGTTGGGCCCGGCCCGTTGACGCCGGGCCGGGGTCAGCGACCGCGATTACTGGATACCGAGCGCCCGTACGTTTTGGGGCCTTGGGGTAAGGGCGACGCCGCTCCGCGTCGTCGCGTCGGCGGCGAAGGGACCCGCCGCCCGATCCGGTCGGGCGCAAGAGCGAAGTCCAAATTCGATGGACCGCCGGGAGCAGGTGCAAGTGGGCCGGAGAAACGGGCCCGGAGTCTGGTCACGAAACCCCGCAACGGTGGAACGTGCTGCCCCGCCGCGCTCCCGGGCGTTCGCCCGGGCGGGCAGCGTCCTGCGGTCAGGCCGCACCACCGCGCCGGCGTGCTGCCGCGTCAGAAGCGGCCGTTCACGCCGGCGGCGAGGGTGACGAAATTGACGATGTGGCGACGCAGGCGATCCTTGTAGCCGAGGTAGAATTCCTGCGGCTCGTTGAGGAGATTGGAGACATCGAGGGTAAATCCGAGCGACGGACGCAACTGATAGCCCACCCCCACGTTCAGGGTCTTCATCGAAAAGCGGAACTGGCTCAGCGATGGCCGGGTGGCGTTGAAGGTGGTGATATACTCGCCGGTAAAGTTATACAGGGCGCGGACGTTAAACTTGCGATAGCGCCAGGTGAGGGAGGCATTGGTGGCAGCCGGGATGAAGCCCGCCACTTCGCGCTGGGTAAGATAACGCGTGCCGGTGTACATGCCGTGGGTGTCGATGCGCGTATAGTTGAAGGAGGCGGCGAGGCCCTTCAACATGCCGGGCAGGAAGGTGAACTGCTGGGAATAGGCGAACTCCCAGCCCTGGGCGACGGCCGTGCCGCCGTTGACCGAGGTGCGCTCGGTCCAGCCTTCGTACTCGCCTTCGTAGCCGTTGTCCGCGCCGCCCGGGATAGTGCGCACCTCCTGGTTGGCGATGATGTAGTCGCGAATCTCCTTGTGGAACCAGCCGATCGTCAGGCTGCCGACGGGCTCGAAGTAGTATTCGAGCGTGGCATCCCAATTCTTGGCGGTCTGGGGCTTGAGCGCGGAGTTGTTGACGGTGAGGAGTTGCGTGGCCTCGGCGGGAGTCTCGCCGGGCAGGAGGTTGCTGAGGGAGGGGCGGCCGTAGCTGGTGGACCAGCTCAGGCGGGCCTTGAGGTTGGGCGTGACGTCGTGGAAGGCGTGCAGGCTCGGAAAACGCTTGGTGTACTTGCCATGGAGATCCCGGCGATTGTCGGCATAGTCGCGCGTGGCCGTGCCGATGGGATCGGCGCGCTGCTGGGCCGCGGTGCTGAGACGGCGGGCCCGGGTCCAGCCCCAGCTGGAGGTCTCGGTCGTCTCGAAGCGCACGCCGCCGAGGTAGCCGGTGCGGCTGAGCCAGCCCGAGCGACCGAAGCGGCCCTGGGACATGAGATAGTAGGCGGGGATCTTTTCCGTGACCCCGCGGGTCTGCGAATACTTTTGTGATTCGTTATAATAGAGGTCTTCCTGCCAGAGGGCGGAGTCGGTCGGACGGCCGTCGGTAGTGAACATGTGGGCTTGCCACACCGGAATGGCGCGACCGGTCTTGACGCGATCGTAGCTCACATAGGTGGGGTCGGACGGCAGGGGATCCTTGCCGATGTAGCCCCAGCGGTGGCGATCCTTGCCCCACAAATCCATCTCCAGTTTGCGCCAGGCAAAGCCGAATTTGAGGTGATTCGGCGCGGCGACGGGCAGTTTGTAGCGGGCGTCGAGGCGCAGCTGGGTGAGCACCTGGTCCTGCTGGTTGCGGAACTGCGTGAGACCGTCGTTCGTGGTCGAGTTGGCGACGCCGTTGATCCCCGGTGACGTCGAACGCGGGCCGTAATTGTCCGGATTGGTGAAGTCGGGGCCGCCGTTCTGGATAAAGTTGGGGTGCACGTCCGACCGGGTGCGATCGAGAATCCAGCCGACGCCGTCGAGGCGCATGTTGAGCTGGCCGCCGCGGCCCTGGCCGTTGTTAAGCGTGGTCTGGGCGAGGTTGGCGCCGTACTCAATCAGCCAGTTGTTGTAGCGGTGCTCGGCGCTGAAGTCGGCGCGGTGCATGCGCACGTAGTAATTGAGCGGGCCATCCATCTGCACATCGATTTTGGAGGCGGCGGTGGCGGAGCCCGCGATCGGTCGCACCGTGGTGATCTTGTCGGTGAAGCCGGGCACGATGGCGGTGTTGGCGCCGGGGATGGTGGTGTTGTTGCCGGCGCTGGCGCTCACGCGCACGCGGCGGCGTTGCCGCTCGTAGTTGTCATTCTCGGTCAACCCGAGGGTGAACTTGGTGGTGGGCGACCAACGGTAGTCGGCCTTGAAGTTCACACTCATCTGTTTCCGGTTATTGATGTTGTCCCAGGTCTGGTAACTCCAGACCGGGGAGGGGCCGTCCTCGATGGCGGTGTAGTCGCGGAGGCTGTCGAAGCCGCCGACGGCGTTTTCGCTGTAGAAGAGGTTGAGCGAGACGCCGAGATTCCTGGTGTCGCCGAAGAGGTCGAAGACCTCCTGGTGCGTGACGTTCAGGATCGGATGCGCGCGGTGCTGCGAGCGCAGGGGAGTCTGTTCGAAGAAGGACGGCGCGTAGCGCGTGCTGAAATTATACGTGGTGCGGCGCCGCTCCTTCATGCTGAACGTCGAGCGGGTCTTGAAATTGACGGTGCCGCCGAGCGAGTCGGCGCCTTTGTCGGGGGTGTGGCCCTTGATCAGTTCGAGGGCCTCGAACATCGCGCCGGTGATCGATTGCAGTTCGAAGCTGCGGTTGGTGCCGAGCGTGGTCATCGACGCGCCGTCCACCGTGATGTTGTTGAGCTGAGGGTCCATGCCGCGCACGTTGAAGCGGTAGGCGAGTCCTTCATCGGTCGGGCTGCCGGCGATGCCGGGCAGGCGCATGACAACTTCACCCGCGCTCATATTGGGCAGGTAGCCGAAGGAGTCCATCGCGATGATGTCCTTCACGTTGCTGGCGTTCTTCTTCTCGGTGATCATGGCGGCGTTGCCTTCGCGCTCGCCGGTGACGGTGTAGGCCGCGAGCTTGTAGATTCCGGTGGTCATCTCGAAGTCTCGCACGGCGCGCTGGCCGGCGCTGACGTTCACGTTGAGCCGGATCGAATCCAGGCCGATGTAGGTCACCAGGACCTCGTGGGGCCCCGCGGGGACATGGGTAAGGGTGTAGCGCCCGGAGCCGTCGGTGAGGTCAAAGAGACCGAGCGACTTAATCTCGATCCGCGCGCCCTCGAGGTTGTTGCCGGTGGCGACATTATTCACGGTGCCGGTGATCGAGCCGACCTCGGCGGCGACCAGGTGGGGCAGGTCCAGGGCCAAGGCCGGCAGGCAGAGCAATGCGCAAAGCTTGGCACGGGCGAGTAGGGGCAGACGTGGCATCGGGGCTTGGGGTTGAGGATTGTCGCACCAACACCACGCACGATGGGGCATGGCCAACACTACGGGGGCAGGGCGCGAATGAGTGCGGGCGGGATTGGGGCGGGAGTTCCCGGACCCGGCAAGTGCGCCGTCATGACAATTTAGTCAGAAAAGGAAGCCTGCCCCTGGCCGGGTGGCCCAGGGCAGGACCACCGCGTCCGGCGCCAGCCGCAGGCGGTCGTTGGATAATCGATACGACGAAGGTCGGAGCCGGTCCCGTCCGTCGGGTACCGGCCACCCCCCGGCGCCGGCTTGGGGTGCCGGGGCCGGCGGGGCGCGCTGAAATCGGGCCCCGCGAAACGGCGGGGCGGTTGCGTCCGGAGCCTAGAAGCGGCCGCTGACGCCGGCGGTGACGGTCGTGCCGGGGATCCGGTACTCGGACATCTGATCGGAGATGCCGCGGTAGAACACCTGCGGCGTGTTGAAGAGATTGCTGACGTCGAGGGAGAGGGAGAGCGACGGACGGATCTGATACGCGACGCCGCAATTCATGATCGTACGCTGCCGGATGTACTGGTTGCGGCCGGAGCCGGAGGCGGTGAAGGCGCTGATGTATTCGCCCGTGCGGCTCCAGATGATCCGCGCGCTGACGCCGCGGTGGCGCCAGTTGAGATTGGCGTTGGCGGTGAATGGAATGAAGCCGGGCACCTCGCCCTTCTTACGTTCCACCGTGCTGCCGAAGTCGCCGTGCGTGTCGAGGATGGTGAAATTCGCGCCGCCGCCGAGGCCCTTGAGCCAGCCGGGCAGGAAGCTGAACTGCTGGTTGTAGCTCAACTCCCAGCCCTGGACGATCGCGGTGCCGAGGTTCTGGCTGGTGAGGACGCTAAACCCGGCGTAGTCGCCGTTGTAGCCATTGTCGGTCCCAGTCCCGACGGTGCCGGACAGGATGCCGCTCACGGTGTAGTCGCGGATGGTCTTGTGAAACCAGCCGAGGGAGATGTTGCCGACGGGTTCGAAATAATACTCCAGCGCGGCGTCCCAGTTCTCGGCGAGGCGGGGCTTCAGCGAGGGGTTGCTGATGGTGAGCGTCTGGGCCGTCTCGTTGACGGTCTCGCTCGGATAACTGTTGTTCAAGGGCGGGCGGCCGAAGCTGTTCGACCAGCTCAGGCGGGCCTTGAGGTTGCGCGAGAGATCCTGGGTGAGGTGGGCGCTGGGAAACGCCTTGGTGTAGCTGCCGCTGATGTCGCGGCGGTTGTCGGCGTAGTCGCGCTGCGCGGAGCCGACGGGGTCGGCCGTCTGCTGGGCGGCGGTGCTGCCGACGCGGGAGCGCACCCATCCCCAGCTTTCGTCGCGGGTGTCCTCTACGCGCACACCGGTGATGAAACCGGTCCGGGCGATCTTGCCCTGGATCATGCCGTAGCCGGCGTTGACGGTCTCCGTGACCTGACGGATGCCGGTGAAGTGCGCCGTTTCGGCGAAGTACATGTCCTCGCGCCATAGCGTGGCATCAAGCGGCGTGCGGCCCCGGGCCAGGGCGTTGGCGTTCCAGCGCGGGACGTTGAGCCCGAGCTTGTGATCGCCGAAGAGCTCAATCGTGGGATCGACCGGCAACTGGCCGGAATTGGTGCCGGTGAAAATGTAGCGGCGGTTGTTGTTGATCGGGCTGCCGGCGACTTCCTCGCGCCAGCGGTAACCGACCTTGGCGAAGATCGCCTGGCTGAACGGCAATTGGTAGCGGGCATTGGCGCGCAGTTCCTTGATTTCGTGAATGTTTTTGCTGTCGTTGAACACATAGGTGCTCGGCTTGTAGCTGGCGGGATTGCTGATGTCGGGTCCGGCCGTTTGGCTGAAGCTCGGATAGAGATCGGACTGGGTGCGGTCGAGAATCCAGCCCACGCCGGTCACCTGGTTGGTGATATCGCCGCCGTCGCCGGAACCCGTGTTGATGTGATCGAGGCTGATGACCCCGTTGTAATCGAGCTCGAGCGGGCCGAAGCGCTGCTCGGCGCCCAGGTCGACGTGGCGCAGGCGGTGGTAGAACTGCGACATCTGCGACTGCAGCGAGACGGTCGAGGCGGCCACGGGGCGCACCTGGGTGATGCGGTCGGTGAAGCCGGGGATGACCCCGGAGGTGGTCGCGTTGGGTGCGGTGTTCTGGTTGCCGGTGAAGGCGCGGAAATAATAGCGGAGCCGGAAGCGCTCCATGGCGTCGTTGTAGATCGTGTTGAGCGAGATCTTGGTGTTCGGGGAGAGCCGGTAGTCGAACTTGGCGTTCACGCTCGTCTGCTTGCGGTTGTTGTAATTGTCCTGCGTACGGAAGTCCCAGACATAGGCCGGCTGGGTGGAGACGTTCTGGAAGTCGCGGGTGGTAAAGAAGCCCCCAACCGCCTGCTCGCTGTAGAAGAGGTTGACCGCCACGCCGAGGTTGCGCTCGCCCCCGAGGACGCCGAAGACCTCTTGATAGGCGACATTGAGCAGCGGGTGGGTACGGTGCTGCTCGCGCAGCGGAATCTGTTCCGAGCCGGGAGGCGCCATGCGCGCGGAGAAGTTGTAGGTGATGCGGCGCTTTTCCTTCATGCTGAGCGGGGAGCGGCTCTTGAGATTAATGGTGCCGCCGAGCGAGCCGGCTTCCTTGTCGGGCGTATGGCCCTTGGTGACCTCGAGGGAATCAAACATTGAACCGGTGACGGTGTGGATGCGGGTCTGCCGGCTGTCACCACCCTGGCTGCCCATGAGCGAGCCATCGATGGTGATGGTGTTGCTGCCGGAGGTCATGCCGCGGACGGTGAAGCCGACGATGTTGCCCTCGTCGCTGAGGTTGCCGGCGACGCCCGGGAGGAGGACGGCGAGTTCGCTGGCGTTCATATTGGGCAGGTTGCCGTAGGCGTCGATGGCCACGACGTTCTTCACATTGGTGGCGTTGCGCTGGGCGGTGATGGCGGCGGCATTGCCTTCGCGCTCGCCGGTGACGGTGAACGCGTCGAGCTTGTAGATGCCGGTGGTCAGATCGAAGCTGCGCGTCGTGGTCTGCCCGGCGGTAACGACCACCTGGGCCCGGACGGGATCGAGGCCGAGGTAGGTGGCGACAACCTCTTGGGTGCCGGCGGGCACGCCGGTCAGCACGTAGCGTCCCGTGTTGTCGGTGAGGGCGGTGAGGCCGAGGGTCGGCACCTCAACGCGGGCACCTTCGAGGAGGTTGCCGGTGCCGGCGTTGCTGACGTTGCCGGAGAGAGTGCCTCCGGTTTCCGCTGCGGGCAGGAAACTGCCGGCGGCGAGTGCAATCAAGACAAGGAGCCAACGGAGGCGGGGAGGTGTAGTCATGGGAGTTAGGCAGGGTCGGAGAACGAATGCTTGGTACATCCGGATCGGATCTGATCGGACGCGAAGCTGACAAGAAAGTCAGATAAAACCCTGACGATTCGCGAGAATATTTCAGAACGAACTACGGCGCCTTAGTCGCCGATGATTTTCACCAGCACCCGCTTGCGCCGGAGGCCGTCAAACTCACCGTAGAAAATCCGCTCCCAGGGGCCGAAGTCGAGCCGGCCGGCGGTGATGGCAACGACCACCTCGCGGCCCATGATTGTGCGCTTGAGGTGGGCGTCGGCGTTGTCCTCGCCGGTGCGGTTGTGGTCGTAGGCGGAGGACGGTTTTTCGGGTGCGAGCTTTTCCAGCCAGCGTTCGTAGTCGGCGTGGAGGCCGGATTCATCGTCGTTGATGAAGACGCTGGCGGTGATGTGCATGGCGTTGACCAGGCAGAGGCCCTCGCGGATGCCGCTTTCGCGCAGGCATTGTTCGACTTGGGGCGTGAGGTTGAAGAACGCGCGACGGCGCGGGGCTTCGAACCAGAGTTCCTTGCGATAGGATTTCATGGCGGAGGAGGGCGTGGCGGAGCCAGAAAATCGTGGGCGGCGAGCGCGGGAGGTCGACCGGATTCGCCGCCGCGCCGCGTTCCTCTTACCGATTATTGTTATACGTATAACAAAATTCGGTAGGAGCGGGGGGGCGGGGTTTGGCGGCAGTCGGCGGCTACAGCCGGGCGGGCGGGCGGCGCTGCAGCCCACGCCTGCGCCGAAACGACTCCGTCGGCGGTCGGGACGCCGCCACTCACCGGGCGCGCCGGGAGGATTTGGCCGCCGCGGGTGGTTGCGCCAGAATGGCTTTCAGCGTGGCCTCCATGCGCTGCACCCGCGCGGGCTCCCGGAGGAAGAGATTGTGTTGCTCGGCCAGATCCTCGCGCAGGTTGTAGAGTTCCCCGGCGGAACTTTCGCCCCTTTTCCCCCGGCCGCGGGGCAGGATCAGCTTCCAGTCGCCGTCGCGCAGCGTTTGTTGGTCATGCACGATGGGCGCACGTGGCGCGGGGGCCTTGGTGGCGTCCAGTAGCCAGGGCAGAAAGCTCACACTGTCCTCGGCCATGCCCGGAGGGATCGGCTCAAGGTCGACCAACCCGGCCAGGGTGGCGAAGACATCGGCAAAGGCGATGGTCTGCGGCGAGACGGAGCCGGGGGCGATTTTCCCGGGCCCGCGGGCAATGAAGGGCATCCGATGGCCGCCCTCCCACGGGGTCGCCTTCTTGCCGTGCAAGCCGCCGGTGGCATCGTGGCCGAACCGCTTGGTGTTCTCCTCGTACCAGACCGGACCGTTGTCGCTGGAGAAAAAGACCAGCGTGTCCTGCGCCAGGCCGGCCCCTTCCAACGCCGCCAACACCTGCCCGACGACGGCATCCACCTGCATCACGAAATCACCGTACAGGCCGGCGCCGCTCTTGCCCCGAAATTCCGGCAACGGCAGCCACGGCGTGTGCGGCGACGGCAACGCCAGATATAGTCATTTTCCCGTGAAATCCCGCGCAAAATGCGCAAGATTTTGAAATTCGAAGCCCGAATGCCGAAATTCAAAACAAACTCGAAGGGCAAAAGCAGAAAACTCCAAACGCAGAGCCGGCGTTGCACCGGTTTTCGGTTCCTCGGGTTTGGGATTTGTTTCGAACTTCGAGCTTCGGATTTCGAGTTTCCCGGTGAAGCGCTTGGTTCCGGCT
>JBBRWR010000190.1:0-9624 GCA_038249085.1 Opitutales bacterium | reverse complement strand
GGCCATACCGCCGCCAACCTCGCGCTCCTGCGTGGCCTCGTGCTCACCTACT
This sequence comes from Opitutales bacterium, assembly GCA_038249085.1. Lineage (GTDB taxonomy): Bacteria > Verrucomicrobiota > Verrucomicrobiia > Opitutales > Opitutaceae > ER46. The sequence goes on along the minus strand of JBBRWR010000190.1, from coordinate 9,572 downwards.
GGCGCCGCCGTCACCCCAATCTCTGCGCCCCGGCGTTCATCAACCGCAACAATCGTCATCTGCCCTGCGCCCTCCGTGAACTGTTTCAACCACTTACATCCAAGCAGTGAGGAGCCCTGGTTGGATCGGCCCCAGAGATGAGTCAGCTCGGGAGGCGATGCTTCCAGTAGTTCGGGTCGCGTTTCAGTGGCATCACGGCGACGATCCACACGCGATCCGGTTCGTCGAGGTAAAGGAGGGCATACGGAAAATCATCCGCCAGGTGCCGCCGCACGTCGCCATCGATCCGACGGTAACGGCGCGGCGCCAAGCATGCCTCGGCAATGAGGTGCTCGATCTCATCGTAGAAACGGCCGCCCAACTCGGGGCTAATGCCGGCCTAATGCGCCGCTGCCTCGGCGTATTCCTCATCGGCCTCCCGGTGGAAGGTAGGTGGCTTCACCGGCCGACAATCTTGCGAATGCGGGCAGAGACGACTTCGCCGGGAATACCCTGCTCCTTGCCACTGCGGATTTCCTCCACGCGGCGATCCACTGTGGAGCGCCAGGCTGGACTCAGCGCGGGGTTGCTCACCCCGTGCCGAGCAAGCATGAGCCGGTCAACCAGGTCGGCCACTACGTCGTCAGGCCATTGCTGCGCTTCATCAACGATCTGGTCCAAGGTTAGGCTCATGCGTTTAACGATAGGCAGTGAGTGGCGGTTTTCAACCCTGCCGTTCACGGGGATGGCCGCGGGCATGGGTCTTCTTGACGTCGACGATGGTGAGGCGGGTGCAGTGTTTCAGGGTTTCCAGGTTTTCGTGGCCGAGGAGGTCTTTTACGTGCAAGACGTTGGCGCCTTCGCGGACCAGTTCCGTGGCGCAGCAGCGCCGGAACGTGTGCGCAGTGACGGCGGCCGGCAATCCCGCGTCACCGACGAGCTCTGCGAGTTGCCGCCGGAGGCGCTGATCCAGGGGGTTACCGGACGGGGTCAGGTTGGGTTTGTCAGCGACCTCCGCTCTCGTGTAACAGACTGCCTCCGTTCGCCTCACTCTACCCATGGCAACCACATCATCCCCAGCTCCCTCGCCTCATCTCGCCACGCTGGTCTTCCTGTCCGCCCTCCTCGCCCCGGGACCGGACGTTGGCGCGGCCCCCGACCCGGCCCGGCCGCCCGCATCCGTTACCGTATCCAGCCCGGCCGCACCAGCCCCGGGCTCACCGGCTCCGACGCAGATTCATGTCAATCGGCTCGGCTTCTATCCGGGCGAACCCAAATCCTTCGTGGCGACCGCGGATGCCGGCGCCAGCTCGTTCACCGTGGTCGATCCCAACGGGACCCAGGTGTTCCGCGGAACCCTGGCGGCGCCCCTGGACGATCCGCTCGCCGTGGAACGGGCGCGCCGCGGCGATTTTTCCGGGCTCACCCAGAGCGGCGTGTTCCGGATCCGTCTTTCCGACGGCTCAACCTCCGGTGAGTTTCCCATCGGCCGCAACGTACTGGAAAACCTGTACCGGCACGCCATCCATGGCCTGTATCTGAGCCGTTGCGGGTATCCGGTAACCGACGACCGCGTGGGCCATCCCGCCTGCCATCTCCGCGATGGAGGCCACCGGATCGAGGGTGGCCGGCCCATCCCCGATGCGCGCCACGTCTCCGGGGCCTGGCACAACGGCGGCGACTACCGCCGCTCCACCCTCTCCGCCGCCCAGGCGGTCTCCCGCCTGCTGTGGGTCGCGGAGTTCTTTCCGGGTCAGTATGAGCAAACCCCCTCGCTGCTCCTCCCCGCCGAGCGCAGCGCGAGGCTCCCGGATCTCCTGGTGGAGGCGCGCTGGGGGCTCGATTGGCTGATGCGGATGATGGATGCATCCGGCGGCGTGTCGCTGGGGCTCGGCCCGGCTCCGGATGCCCCGCGGATGCCGCCGCAGATCCCGCCGCAAGACGATACCCTGCACAACGCCATCGGCGCCGTTCATTCCTGCAACACCGCCAAGACCGGCGCGGTGCTTGCCCGCGCGGCGCGGCTGTTCCGGGGCACCGACGCCGCCTTCGCCACGCAGTGTCTGGCGGCGGCGAAAAAGGCCTCGTCCTGGCTTGAGGCGAACCCCAAGCCGTCGCGTTTTCCGCCCACGAGTACCTGCCAGATCTATATCGTGAACGCGACCGACGCCGAGGATCGCCTCTGGCTCGCCCTCGAACTCTTCCGCACCACCGGCGACGAGCGGTATCATGCCGCCTTCAAGCGGCGATACGCGGCCCTCGAAAACAAATTCCCGCCGCTCAAGGCCAGCACGCAGACGATGCGGACCGACAACTACCGGGAAGCGCTGATCAGCTATACATTCGAGGCGCGGGCCGACGCGGCGATCAAGGCGGAGATCCTGGGCCACCTGACGGCCTCATGCGACGCCATGGTCGGGCGCTCGGATCGTCTCGGGTATGGCAATATCCTGCCTTCAGAAAACTGGCAACATCGGCACACGATCGGCAACAACCTGCACCTGGCCTTTGCGTTGCTCAGCCTGCATCGCTTGACGGGAAATCGCGATTACCTGCGCGTCGCCCGCCGGCAGCTCGATTACGTGCTGGGCGTCAACCCGCTCGATCAGTTGTACGTCACCGGCCTGGAGCCCAACGGCATTCAGGCCCCGCATTACCGCCCGTACAGCATCCGCCACCTGGCGCCGGTGGGGTTGACCGTGAAGGGGCCAACCCACGATCCTGAATTCCTCCAGAAGACGTATGCTGGCCGCCCGGTGCCCCCGCCCATGAAGGCCTACGTCGACCGACCGACCAGCCACTGGTGTAACGAGCCCGACATTGAAGTGCAGGGTTACCTGGTCCTGTTCGCCGGTTACTTCCACTTCTCCCACGTCACCGGCGACCGTTGATCCAGTCATACCGCCGCACGCCGCACGATTCGCCCCAAGCCGGTGCGGATGACGGTCGCCGCGGGGTTTCCCTCCCCCATCGAGTTTGCGGCGCGGCCCAACGGGGAAACTCGTGAAATGCTGGTGCGAGGTCGAGCCCATCCGCCAATCGACGGGTGGCGTTGACGCGGCGGGGTTGCGCCAACGGGAGACACCGGGGTCTGCCTGTTACATGTTAGCGACCGGCCATGGCTGAGAGGGCAGGCCGCGGCGTTTGGTAACAAGTAACAGGCAGACCCCGTTGGACTGACCCCTCAATTGCCCGACCGTGTAGCCCAACGCCTCGAACCATTCGAGGGCGGCAAGTTCGACGGTGGATTCGTTGAGAGTTCGGTTCATTTCCGTCGGGTGTGACTCGTTCAAAAACAGGCGTTTCTACAACGCATGAAAGCAAGCGCTTGATTTCGAAGACAAGTGCGCCGATATTCTGAGCAGCTCATCAACCACGTGTTGAAGGAGTATCGAGGCCGTCCCGCAAGGGGCGGCTTCAGCGTTTTTGGGCGAGCCAGTAAGCTTCATACTCTTTCCGCAGTTTGGTTCGTCGATGCTCACGTTCAACGCAGTAAGCCGTCCACGGCAGCACAAAATCGCCGCGGTCCGCCACGACGACCACGTAGGTGAAATCGGGCAGCGCCAGTACATAGCTCTCGTCGGTGCCGCGTTTACTTTTCCACCATAACATCGGAGCGTCAGCCCCCGGCACCGCTTCGACAAACGATTCCATCACGGGCCGCGGCCAGCGAACACGTTCGCATCGCCGAAGATCGGGCAGCCGCTCCGCTTCCTCGTTTCCCTCGGAGATGAAATGCCAGAACGTTGCGCCTTTGCCCTGATACTCCGGAAATCGCTTTAGCCCGACGCGCTTCCCGGGCCACTGCGGGCGGCTCCGCACGAAATCGACGAGAAAGCATTCGTAGAGCCGTTCCAAATAGTTCGGCCAATTCCCCTGCGACTCTTCCAGCAGCACCAGCGGCGGCAACCAAGCCGCGCTCATGCTCCGCCTCCATTCTGGCCGCGCCAGATGAAGAGATTAAACTTGGGCTCCCGCAGCAGCGTCGGCCGTTCCAAGGTGTAGCCGGTGCGCTGGCGGACGCGCGCGACCATCGCCTCCTTGGCGGTGTTGCCCGACAGGCCGCGATTCACGTAGCCGACGGCGCCGATCAGAAGATCGGCCAGTTGGAGTTGCTCGACCGCGTGCGACTCCACGACCTGCACGCGCTCGACGATCGCGCGGTTGAAATCGTAGAGATTGTTGCACAGCACCTCGTGCAACTTCGCCACCTTGCCGGAGCTGCGCGTGTCCTTCTTGTCGAGATAGAGGCGAAAGCGGGCCTCGGGCGTCAGCAGTGGCTCCAGCAGGCCGAACATCATCTTGTAATACCAGTCGTCGTGCGTCTGCCCGAACGCCGCGTGCTGCAAGCCGGACTTGTGCGCCACCCACGCGCGGAAGTGCAGATCGTCGTCGTCGAAGAAGTAGTTCAGGAGATCCAGATAAAATGCCTGCTTGGCCGGAGAGATTTTAGTCCACTTCACCTCGAAAATTGGCGGCAACCCGTGGGCGATTTTGATTTCACGCAGGCGCACGGCAATCTCCCGCGCCTTCTCCTGCAAGCACCACACCGAGCCCAGCACCATGACGGGTTGATGGTCGTTCTCAAGGTGGCAGCTCTCGTCGCAGTAGAGGTTGATGACTTCGGGCATGGCTGAATTTGGGTTAAGACGTGCCTGTCGTGGCGGAGACCACGCTCAACCCCCCGCTCAGCAGCTTCGGCAATCCCGCAGTGACGGGATCGCGCAGGTTGCCGAGGGTGCGGGATCGGGGCATGGCGGGGTTCAGCGGCCGGATGGCCTCGCGCAATCGCCCCACCAGCACCAACTCGCCAAACGAATCCCGTTCCGCCGCCGGTTCACCGGGCGCGAGCTGCGGCTTGGCGGGACGTAGCGCAGCGAAGTCTGCCCCATGCCCGACCGCATAGCCCAGCTCCCCGAACCATTCAAGGGCAGCTGCTTCGACGGTGTATTCGTTTAGGGACACTTGGGTTAACGATTCCAGCTGTGATGCGACTAGGTCTTCTTCCCCGTTCGCTGCTCAATCAAATTAGCCCCCTCAATGTGCTTAGAAAAAGAGTTCCGAACTAAAGCGCGTTCTAGTCCATAACGCTCGGCGTTTTGAGGTGAATCGAACTCGTAGCAAAGCGCTGATGGCGGGTTTCCAATTACGGAACAGCCAAGAAATCCCGGTTCATTTTTCAGCGTGATATTTGCAGAGGCCGCAATCTTATGTAGGTCTTCCATATGTTTTGGGATCACGAGATCTTGAGCATTCGGTTCTATCACTGTGTCAAAGATTCAAACAGTTTCTCACGGGCACAACCTGTCGATAATGGCGGCTTTGAGCGCGGCATATGTCGCCATCGTGGGAGCGATCAAGGGTGCAAGCGTGTCACGCATGAACGCTTCTGTGGTGTTTCCACACCGTTGAAAGCCAACCAGTTTTTTCAGCTCTGTGTATATTTCACCAGCCGCCGATTTCAAATCATCGGCGGGGTTCCCTCTTCCAATGCTCGCTGTCAACGCCTGTTGCTTAATTTGGAGCGCTGCGGGTAACTGCGCAGCCTTTTGCTCACGATTTAGGAGGGCTTCGATGACGTCATCAGCAAAGAGAAATGACTCCAAATTTCGCTGCGACAGCACAAGCGTTCCTTTCCCCTCGGATTCCTGAACTTCAGCCTCGGACTTGTCGTCGCGGTCAGCGAGTGATACGAACTTAGACGACGGTAAGACTCGGCCAAGCGCATCTCTAACGGAAACCCCGGTTGCGTTTACTTGGTTCGAGGAACCGCCTGATACGAACAAAACGTCTGGGTGCCTTGAACCTAGAATCCGATTGTAAATTTCAGCGTCGAAGTCCTTTCGTCGCGTGCCGGTCGACGAACCTTCACAAATGACAATGTGTTTAGGCGCAATTCTCTGGGAGAGATCGTCGAGCGTGATCGACAGCAGTTTTTCCCATGTGACCCGGCCAAGACTGCTCGGAAGGAGTTGGCGGGGGATATCCGGATCAACGCCGTCGAAGTCAATCAGGCACACGGAGGTTGGATCGGCTGCGATCATTTCCTGCGCAGCCCTGAGCACGCCGAGTGAGTGAGTCGTTACCCATAGCTGACACGCCTCAGGCAAAATATTCACCATCTCCCTCACAAGTGCGCCTTGCACGCGTGTGTGCAAGTGTGTCTCCAGTTCATCGACGCAATACACGGCGTCGGAATAAAATCGCCGTTTGACATGAAGGTCTAGGAGTAGGTCGAACGCGGCTTTCTCGCCACCAGAGAGGTTCTTGTAATGATAGGACTTAACGGTGCCCTTCTCGAAATAAAACGCTCCAGTGCCCAGCGGATCCGAGACGCTATTGAGAAGCAAATCGCCGAACACTCGCTTCATCGACTCACGAATGCTGCCAATTAGTTCTTCCCGCAAATTGCGAACTGTCTTCGCATCGTTAGCTTCGTCATAGACACCCGACATGGTGTCGTAGACGAGCCTTCGGTAGTTGTCGGAAACCGTTTGGTCATTATCGATAGACCGGGCGACTCGCACATTATCAGATGGATTTCCCGGGCGGTTAATACCATCTACTGAGAAGTCTGGATCATTTCGATAGGCCGTTCTGACATACAGTATCCCCTTTTTAGGTTGGGCCCCATCGTGCAATGCGACGTTTACCGTCTGGTTCCAGTCGAATGCCTCCGCTGAAAGTTTTTGATAATAAACTTTGTCTTGGTTCATGCCGAAACCGGCCGTTCGGCGGTGCCATTGAATCATGGCGTCGAAAAGCGAGGACTTACCGCAGCCATTGGGCCCAACGACAACGACCAACCTCGCGGTTTTAGGTATCTCCACGATTTGGAGATCAGTGAATCGCTTGAAATTCTTAAGTTTGATCGACGCTATTCTCATAGATTTGAAACGGTCACCAACTCCCCGCTCAGCAGCTTCGGCAGCAGCGTGTCGCGCAGGGTGGCGAGGGTGCGGGATTGCTGTTTGTTGTCCTCGACTTGCAAGTGTGCGGCCTCGGCGATGGCGGTGAACTTCTTCACCAGTTCGACGGGAGGAACGACAAGCATCGGCATTTCGAGCGCGTCCATCGGGAGCATGTTGATGGTGGTGCCGTTCGAGAAGCCGCTAATCCAGTAGTGCCAGCGGCGGTTGTTGAACAACTCGACGAGGTAATGCGGACTGAACGGCGACGACGACTTGTGGCGCACGCGGTAGATGTGGTGGCTGTAAATTCCTTTTGGGCCGTAGCACTTCGGCACGATGGCGGCGTGGCCGATGAGCAGGTGGTCGAATCCTTGCTCGGTGTTGGTCACGATCATGTCGCCCGGTTCCAGCAGATGTTTTTCGCGATGCTCGCCAGAGTAGTGCTTCAGTCCTTCGTGCTTGTAGCCGCCTCCTTCGTAAACGGAGTTGAGGTTGTGCATCGGCAAGCCGGTGCCGTCTTCTCGCAAGCCTTCGCCTTTGTAGCTGAGTCCGCGGTCGGCGGTGATGTGCGCGTCGAATCGCTCGACCTTCCAGCCTTTCGGCACCGGGCCAATCGGGGAGTCTTGGAATGTGGCGGGGAAGAGGGCGGCGGTGGCTTGGTCGAGGCCGGCGGGGGGGCGGGCGTCGAGTTTGGCGCGGACGGGGTCGAAATCCACGAACCAGCTCTGGAACAGCGCCCGCGCCATCGCCTCCAGCGTCGCGTTCATCCGCCGGTTCAACTCGATCTTGTCGTCCAGCGCCCCAAGCACCGCCGCGATGGCTTTTTGCTCGGCGAGGGGTGGCGATGGGATGACCAACTCCTCAATCATCGTCTTGGTTAGAGCGGGGCGCGTCGCGCCAGCGGACGCAAGAGCGAGTAGGCGTTGTTGGTATTCGTGCGAAACCAAGACGTAGCGGAGAAAGCGAGCGTCCAGTGAATGCGGCTGTGGGCGAATGATTGCGACGTGTTGGTTCACCCGAGCAGGGAGAACATCTGGGGCGACTTGGCAGCACCGAGCAACTGAGTCGCCGGTGATGTTCAACAATACGTCGTTTGGCTTGACCTCAACATTTCGCAGGTCTGCCGATTGGTCGTCGTCGATGTAAACGAGGCCGTCTCGATGAAAGCCCTCGTTGTAAATGTTCTGGCTCCGAATGAGCGAAGTCGCTCCGCCCTTGTAGGCTTCCATACCGCCGCGTGGAGTCGCACCGCTACCAATCTTCAGGCACGCGTCACGAAGTTGAAGCGTTTCCCATTCACCCGCCATAATCCAGCCCCCTCAGGTTTGCGTTGATGGCCTGCTCCCGTTTCTCGGACTCGGCGCATTTGAGAAAGGCGATGTATTCGTTTTGCACGTCGAGGGCCAGCGTTTGTCCCGCTTGTAGCGCGGCCAGGTGTTCACCCGCCAGCCGGAAAACACCCCCGCCCCAGCGTTGGCCAAACGGGGTTTCCGCGCCGCCGGTGGCGTCGAAAGAATCGGGGACAATCGCGATGAGAGACTTGGCGGCTGCCGTGGTCGGCGGGCGGGCGGGGTCCGGCCAGTGGCCATGCAGTTGGTCCAGCCACGGCGGCAGCCCGGCCTGGCGGATGGCCGCGTAGCGGTCCAGCACCCGGGCGAAATCGCGCAGCGGGGGATTGATCCAGCCGATGACTTCCAGAATGGCGGCGTGTTGCGCGTCGAGGTCGGTCCAGTGGATGATGCGCTCGTGATGGAAGACGCGGTTGCGCAGGTCGCGGATGCGTTTCCAGCGGGCGTCCATTTTTTTCATGTCCCGCTCCGGGCGCGGGGCGTGGGCGAAGGCCTGGCTCGTGAGGGCGTGGCCCAGGCCGGTCCCGCCGTGGGGCTTGTTGAAGAAGCCGGTCCAAAAACCAAATTGCAATTCGGCCACCATGCGGCCCGGAGTGACGGGCTTGCCGTGGGCCTGGAGTTTTTGCCGGGCCTCACCCAGTTGTTTCTGCTGCCACGCGGGCAGCGCGGGGGCGACCTCATACCACTCGGCCGTGCCATAGCGCGCGGTGAGGCAGGTGTGGAGCGCGTTGCGCAGGGCCACCTCGGCGAACTGGAGCGGTGAATACAGTGTCTCACAGAGCGCCATGTTCAGGAGGTAGCGGGCGAGCGTGGTCGCCGGGGCTGAGCCATCCTGCCGGTAGGCCTCCAGGCGCTCAGGAGCCAAAATAGTTTCCATTTGCTGGAAAAAAACGGGATTCATTCTTGCCCTCCAAGCATGGTTGAAGCACCTTCAACACGTAGACCTCGGAAGTCCTTCCTCTGCCGCTCGCGGCAGATAGGAGCCGGGGTTTCTTCTTTTCCGGGAGGGGAGTTTTTAGATTTCATACCCCAGCCCTCCCAAGTTTTTCTTGATGGCAATCTTGGCTCGAAGCCAAGAACCCTCACCCAGCCTCTCCCAAGGGGAGAGGAGTTTCGCGCGTCGTGTGCGTTTGAGGGCGTTCATTTGAAGCCGAGAGATTTCAGGTTAGCGCGAATCGCAGCTTCGAGTTCGGCCGACTCCGAGAACTGACCATGCAGTTCGGCGACGAGGCGCGGCATCATTTCCTCGAAGGGTTCGCCGTCGTCCTCGACTTCCGCGGCGCCGACGTAGCGGCCGGGGGTGAGGACGTGGCCGTGCGCGGCGATCTCGGCG
>JBBRWR010000189.1:0-10317 GCA_038249085.1 Opitutales bacterium | reverse complement strand
GGCCGGAGAGGCCGGCGGCGTCGGCGAGGGTGTAGGTGCCGTTGAAGCGAAGCGTGGCGCCGGTGGCCGCGGTGAGGGTGCCGGAGGCGGAGTTGGTGCCGCCGGCGTTGAACTGGAGGATCCCGTTGGAGACCAAGACGGCGCCATCATTGTCGAAGACGACATTGGTATCCTTGGTGCCGGCGGCGCTCTTGGCATAGGTGCCGTTCGTGGCGTTGGTGAAGGTCATGGTGGCGCCGCCCGTGCCGGTGGAGCCAAAGACGCCCGTGGAGGAGTCGTTAAAGGTGGCGTGGTTGACGAAGGTGCCGCCCTGGCTCGCGAGGAAGTTACCCGCACTCCAATTGATGGTGCCGTTGTTGACGATGGCGCTGCCGTCGAAATTGTGAGTGGAACCCGTGCTGATGAGGAGAACCGCGCCCGACGCGACCGCGAGAGTGAGCTTGCCCCCGGCGGAACTGTTCAGCGTGCCGCTGCGCCAATCCGAGCTGGATCCGGTCAAGGTCAGGGTGCCGTTTCCGCTCCCGGGATTGGTGATGGCGCCGCCAAACAAATTGACGGTCGCGATCGACGCGGCGCCGGAGACCGTGACCGTGCCCGTCGAGATCTGCGGAGTTTCGCTCCCACCCGGGATGTGCCCGGTATTCCACCCTGCCGGATTGGTCCACTCGATCGTTCCTCCGGAAGGAGTCACGATCTGGCCCCAAGCGGGCGCATGGCTTAGGAGCAATATCGCGGCACCAAGCCACGCCGAAAGACTTAGGTTACGAGGGAAGCGCACGGACCAGGGGGTTAAGTCGCAAGCTGTGCGCAAAGACCCCGCGATGCCACACCTTTTTCGGGTTTGATTTCGGCGCGGGGAGAACGAAACCGCATCCGCGGGAACTATCTTCCGCCAATCGTCGGAAAGGCTGCGGGAGGCCCGAAGATCCCCGGGATCCTCAACGCCGCCGTCGGCGAATGGAGCAAAGGATGTACCCCGCTCCGATTCCGAGCATCACATAGGTCGACGGTTCCGGCACGGCGGAGATGTAACTTGAGAGCACGACGCTGTTCGGGGAGAACAGGCTGCCGGCGAGATAGTCCACCTGGAACGAGCCGTTGCCGTCGAGCGTCATGAGGCGCTGGCCCGGAGCGACATTGGCAAACGCGCCGGTCAGGCCATTCTGGGCGGTGAGGATCGTGAAGGTCGAATTTGCCGGCATGATCCACTCGAACCCGTTGAGGATCGAGAGGTGGAGATTGCCGGCCAGCAGACCTGTGCCCCCCACGCTCAGGAAATCATACTGCGTGCCTTGGGTGGATCCGGCGATCTCCATCAAGGTGGTGCTGGTGTTGAGCAGCGTGAGGTTGCCCGTGAGCGTGAGCTGTCCGGGCGAGCTGCCCGGCGAGACTTCGCCACCGGCCGTCACATTGGCGGCGGTGATGGTGCCGGTGCCGCCGAGTTTGGCGGTGCCGAGATCGAGCGAACCGGTCGTGGCGAACGAAGCGCCGTTGGCCAGCGTCATGCCGCCACCGGTGTTGGTGAACGAGGAGGTGAAGGCGAGCGAGCCGCTTGAAATGACGATGGTGCCGGTGTTGACGAAGGGAATGGCGATCGTGCTCGTGCCGGTGCCGGCGGATTTCAGCAGCGTGCCTTCATTCGTGAACGTGGGCACATTGCCGCTGCCGCCGTGGGTGATCGAGGCGTCGTTGCGGAGATCCACCGTCCCTCCCAGGCGGTTGACAAGTTGCGCGCCGTCGTTGCCCAAAAGGTTGCCGGAATTATTCACGATCATCGCGCCGCGATTCTCAATGATCCGGCCCCCAGAGCCATTGCCGTCGCCCCGGAGCCAGACGCGATCTCCGGTGCCGGTCAGGAGCAACGTGGCGGCGGGGGCGATCGTGAGGGTGTCGGCGCCGCGCAGATCGCCGCCGCTCCATTCGAGCGTGCCGTTGATCGTGGCGGTGCCGTAGAGACTGCCGCCGGCCAGGACCAGCCGGGCGGCGTTGACGGTGCCGGCCAGAGTGGTCGCGCCGGCCGTCGCCTGCACGAGGCCGGTGCCGGTGAACGAGGTACCGTGGTTGAAGGCTTGGCCGCCGGAAAACGTGATCGTGGTGCCCGGCCCGGCGAAGAAGGCGCCCGCGTTGCTGGTGACCGGTGACGCAAAGATGAGACTGCCCGCGTTGACCTGGACGAGACCGCTGTTGGTAACGCTGGTCTGGGAGAAGGTGGAGGTTGCGCCGGAGGATTGGCGCAGCGTGCCGGCGTTGACCAAGGTGGGAGCATTGCCGCCGCCGGTAAAACCGAAGGTGCCACCGCCCGTCAGATCGAAGAGGCCGCCGACGCCGTTGGTGAATTGGGCGCCGTCGCCGCCCAGGAGGTTGCCGCCGCTCCAGCGGACGGTGCCGAGATTCTCGATGACGCGCCCACCGGAGCCGTTGCCGTCACCGCGGAAAAACTTGTGGTCGACGTTTCCGGTCACATCGAGTTCTCCGCCGGCGGCGATGCGCAGCGTACCGACCCCGGCCACGTCGCCACCCGACCAGGTCATGACGCCGGAATTGTCCACGAGAAAAACTCCGGCGCCGTCGAGGACGCCGCCGGCCAGCGCGAACGAACCGGCCCCCGTGCCTCCCACCGTGGCCGTCGCCGCCGCCGGCACCGTGAGGTGGCCCGCGGTGAGCTGGCCCAGGGAAGGGCCGAGAAGGCGGGCGCCGTCGTTGAGGGTGTAGGAGGCGGCAAAATCGATGACGCCGCCGTTGGCGATAAACTGACCGCTGCCGCTGCCCCCGCCGGTGAACCGCAGGGTTCCTGATTTGCTCTCGACGCCGCCGGAGTTGGTGAAGGGCACGGCGAAGGTCGTGACTCCGGTGCCGGCGGATTTGCGCACGGTGCCGGCATTGAGGAACGTGGGAACGTTGCCGCCACCCGTATGGCCAAACGTGGCGTCACCCGTCGCGTCAAAGAGTCCGCCGGCCAGGTTGGAGAAGGCGCCGCCGTCGCCGCCGAGGATCGAGCCCGGGCCGGACCAGGTGGTGGTCCCGGCGTTGGTGATAATGCGTCCGCCGCTGCCGTTGCCGTCGCCCCGGTTGAACAACTTGGCGAGTTCGCCGCTAATCTGGAGGGAACCTCCCGTTGCGACGGCGAGCGTGCCGGTGCCGGTGAGCGCGCCGCCCGACCAGGTGAAGGCACCGCCGGACATAACCGTGAACGTCCCGGCGCCTCCCACCGCGCCGGAGGAGAGCTGGAAGTTGCCCGCGAGGGTGGAGCCGGAGACCAGGAGCGTGCCGCCGGCGACCTCGGTGAGGCCTGCGCCGGTGAAGCTCGAGTTAACCATCGTGTTGGTGCCGCCGGTGTAGCGGAGTTGGGCTCCGCTCAGTACGCCGAAGGAGCCGCCAGTGCTGGTCATCCCGCTCGCGGAGCTCGTGAGCGTGCCGGCCACCACCTCGACCACGCCGTTGTTGGCCAACCCCGCCTGACCGGTGAGACTGAGTGAACCGCTGCCCAACTCCAAGCGCCCGTTGTTGGTGAACGCCACGCTTTCAAAAAGCGTCGTGCCGGATGAAGCGATTTTTCGCACGGTGCCGGCATTGACCAGGGACGGTACATTCCCACCGCCGCCGAAGACAAAGCTCGCATCGTTCCGCATCTCGAACACCCCGCCCGCCAGGACGTCGATGCCCGCCCCGTCGTTGCCCACAATGCGCCCGGCGTCGCTCCAGATGACCGTGCCGGCGGTGCGCAGGACCCGCCCGCCACTGCCATTGCCATCGCCGCGGACCAGGTTCTTGTCCGCGGCGCCGCTGATGCCGAGCGTCGAGCCCGACGAAAAGGTGAGGATGTCCGCCGCGCGCCAGGTGCCGGCGGTCCAGGCCATGGTGCCGCCGATGGTGGCCGAGCCGGAGAGATCACCGCCGGCGAATTCCAGTCCGCCCGCCGCGATCGTTCCCGCCACCGTGGTGCTGCCACCGGTGATCCGAATCGCGCCGGCGCCGGTGAACGACGTGCCGGTGTTGAAGGTCTGCCCGCCACTGAAGAGGATTGCATCGCTGGCCGCAGCCGTGAAGGTGCCGCCGTTGCTCGTGACCGCCGAGGTGAAACTCAGGGTGCCGGACTGGACGTCGACGAGGCCGCTGGTGGTAAAGCCAGTCAGCGCCACGGTCGACGTCCCGGTGCCGGCGCTCTTTCGAAACGTGCCGGCGTTGGTCAAGGCCGGTGCATTGCCGCCGCCCGTGAAACCCAGGGTCGCATCGCTCTTCAGGTCGAACAGGGCTCCGCTTTGATTGAGAATCCGGGCGCCATCGCCGGCGAGCAGGCTGCCGGTGCCGGTCCAGGAGATGGTCCCAAGGTTTTCCAAGGTGCGACCACCGGAACCGTTGCCGTCGTTGCGCGTAAAGGTTTTCGCCGAGGTTCCGGAAATTTCGAGGGAGGCGCCGGAGGCAACCTTGAGGGTGCCGGTGCCGGTGAGGACGCCACCGTTCCAAATCGAGCCCATGCCGGTGAGCGTCAGCGTCCCGGTGCCGGTGAGATCGCCCCCACTTAGCTGCAACGTGCCGAGCGATCGCGCATCGCCGACATTGGCGGAACCCGCCGAAATCAAGGCAACGTCGGACGCGCCGGGAATCGCCCCCGGATTCCAGCGCGCGGTGTCGGTCCAGGCTCCGCTTCCCGACCAACTGTACAGGGTGAGTCCTCCGGCGAGAAAGGTGTCCGAGAATACCCAGGAGAGAAGGTCATGGTTTTCGTAAGCTCCGCCGGTCGAGGCGGTGAAGCCGACGTAAGCGGTATTGCCGCCGATCGTGTTGGCGACGTTGATTGTTTGGGACAACAGGGCGGTGGCCGGCCGAATGCCATTCTGTGACGCCCGCACTTCCAGCACCGAGCCGTTGTAGTCGACCCAGGCGGTCCATTTCGCTCCGTTGTCGAGCCATGGATTGACGACGTTGGCCGTGGCCAAAGAAGTCACGCTTCCCCCGGTGTCTACCCCGACATGGCTGCTGTTCGGGTCGCCGCGGTTCGTATTCTGCCACGTGTCGAATTCGACCCCGACGCTGGGCGCGATGCCGAGATATCCCAATCCCTCTCCACTACTGCCCAAAGCGGTCGGGCCAGAACGTTGAACAACGAAGACGAGCCCGTCTGCGCCGGCATGACCGTTCGTACCCGAGTCGGAGTCTCCGCCCGGATTGGTGATCCTAAAATTGAAGCTGGTGCTGAAACCGGCCGAGACATTCAGCGGGGCAGTAGTAAAGGCGCTGCCCGCATCGTTGGAATGCGCGGTGGCCAGCCGCAGGACCGTGCCGTCGGCCGGCACCGAACCTGTCGTGGTGGCGGCGCTATTGAGGGTTAACCCTGTGGTGGAGCTGAAGTTCGGCAGAACAACCGGTTGTGCCCATCCACCCGGGCCGAATCCAAGGGTCACGGACGCTAGGAAGAAAACCGACGAGAGTGCTTTCCTGCAGGGAATCAAGGTAAGGTGGGCCGAATGCAAATTGTTTAACTTAACGGCTGGAGGGGCGAGCAAAAACTTGGCAAATTTGGGTGCAAAAACCTTCGTTCGCCAAGAGGCAGCGCCACCTCGCGCACCCTGCACGGACCCGCGCCGGCTGGATTGGGAACTTCTCCTCGACCTTTGGCGGCCGGAATCGTTTAACCGGGAATGGTCGAAACCCTTAACGTCAGTCTGGGCGCAAGGAGCTATCCCATATCCTTCGGCGCCGATTTGACGGCAGAGATCGCGGCCGAGGTTGCGCGCCTGGCCGCAGCCGGTCGCCGGGTCGCGGTCCTGACGGACGTCAACGTGGCGCGGACCCAGGCGGTGGCGCTGAGAGCGATGTTTGGTCTGTCGCCCGTGCAGACCGTCGAAGCGGGCGAGGCGTCGAAATCGCTGTCCGGACTGGGCCGCGTCCTGGACTTTCTGGCGGAGAACAAACTGGATCGCGGCGGCGCGTTGTTTGCGCTGGGAGGCGGGGTGATCGGGGATCTGGGTGGCTTCGCGGCGGCGGCCTGGCTGCGGGGCATCGATTTTTACCAGGTGCCGACGACCCTGCTCGCGATGGTCGACAGTTCGGTGGGCGGCAAGACCGGGATCAACCTTGCGGCGGGCAAGAATCTGGTGGGGGCGTTTCATCAACCGCGCGGGGTCTTCGTGGCGACCGGCCTGCTGGCGACGCTGCCGGCGCGCGAATTCGCCGCCGGGATGGCCGAGGTGATCAAATACGGCCTGTTGGGCGATGCCGCGCTGTTCGCCCAACTCGAAGCCGGCGCGCTCACGGTGGCCAGCCGGGACCTGGCGGACGTGATCCGCCGTTGTTGCGCGCTGAAGGCCCGCATCGTCGAAGCCGACGAACGCGAAACCGCGGCGGAAGGAGGGCGGGCGCTGCTCAACCTCGGCCACACCTTTGCCCACGCCATCGAGAATGTCGCCGGCTACGGCGAGTACCTGCACGGCGAGGCGGTCGGCATCGGCCTGGCCGCCGCCGCGCGTCTGTCCCATAAACTTGGCTACATCGCCGCCACCGACATTGCGCGCATCGAGCAGGGGCTTGCGGCCCAAGCCCTGCCCGTCCGGCTGCGGGCGCCGCTGGCCTTCGCCGAACTGCACGCGGCGATGACCCGGGACAAGAAGGTGCGCGCGGGCGGCCTGCGTTTTGTGGTGCTGAAGCGGATGGGCGCGGCGGCGACCCAGAGTGGCGTGTCCCCGGCGATGGTGGAGGCGAGCTTCCGCGCGGTGGGGGCGGAGTAGGGCGGTGTCGCCCCGACGCGCCCGGCTTTCCGGAGAATGGGCATTGCCCTTCTCCCGGCTCTTTGCTCCCTTCTTCCTCCGTAATGTCAGCCATCGACGAAGGCATCGTCCGCGAATATTTTGAGCAGAACGGCTTCCTCGTCCGCCAGGCGCGCAAGTACCAGGTGCAATCGCGGCGCAAGGCCGCCGAGGAGGAGATCGACCTGATGGTGTTGAATCCCGCCTGGCAGCGCGACACCCGCAAACCCGACTTCTTCCTCTTTTCGAACGAGCTGCCCTTGGTGCACACGGCGATTGTGGCGGTCAAGGGCTGGCACACGGGGGTGTTCACGCCGGGCATGCTCAAGAGCAGCCCGGAGATCTTCGGCTTCCTGCAGCAGAGTGTGCTGAAGGAGGCGGAGCGGTTCTTCCCGGACGAAACCAACGAGGCCGCGGCGGGTGGCTTCACGAAGATCCTGGTGCTGCCGAGCCTGCCCACGGCGGAGCCGTTCCGCTCGCAGAGCGTCGAATTGCTGAAGGCGCGGGGCGTTGACGCCATCATCTCCTTCCGGGCGATGCTGCTCGATCTCGTCGACAAGATCGAAATCAACCAGAACTACACCAAGAGCGACACCCTCCAGGTGATGCGCCTCCTGAAAAACTACGATCTGCTCAAGGATCCGCAGCTCGATCTGCTCCCGGATCGGGATTCGGCGCCGCGCCGAAAGTAACGACAGGAGAGGCGGGGAGGCGACGGGCGACTGGTGGCCGCGGGGCAAAATCGTCCTTCCGACCGCCCCATCTGTAACGGTATCCCTTGATCCGAACGGCGTGATCCCTGTTACTGGGCTGCCATGATTCATCCCACCGCCATCGTCGAGCCGGGTGCGCAACTGGGGATTGACTGCGAGATCATGGCCCACGCCTTGGTGACCCGGCACTGCGTGCTGGGGGATCGGGTGGTGGTGCATCCGTTTGCGGTCATTGGCGGTGATCCGCAGTACCTGCAATTCGACCGGGCGACCGCAAGCGGGGTACGCATCGGGGCCGGCACGATCCTGCGCGAGCATGTGACGATCAACCGCTCGATCCATCCCGGGCAGGCCACGGTCGTGGGGGCGGCCTGCTTCTTCATGGCGGCGAGCCATGCCGGTCACGACTGCGAGGTGGGCAATCAGGTGGTCCTCGCCAACGCCACGCTGCTGGCCGGGCATGTCAGCGTGGGCGATTACACCTTCATGGGCGGCGGCGCCGCGGTGCACCAGTTTTGCCGAATCGGAGAAAGCGTGATGATCGCGGGGCACGCCTCGATCACGCGCGACGTGCCGCCGTACACCATGACGGCCGGACGCGACGAGGTGATCGGGCTCAACGTGGTGGGTTTGAAGCGGCGCGCGATCGCGCGGCCGGCGATCGCGGAGCTGAAGGCGGCCTTTCACGCGGTCTATTTCAGCCCCGGCAACATTCGGGAGGTGGCCGCCCAACGGCTCGCGTCGTCGGAGTTCGCCTCGGCGGAGGCGCAGCGCTTTCTGGCGTTTTTCGCCGGCGGAAAGCGCAGTTTTGCCCGGGCGCGCCGGGCAGAGACCGGGGAAGGTTCCCCGCCCGGCGGTTGCCCGCCGCCCCACCCATGAAGCCGGCGGCAAAGCGACTAGCCCTGACGTGCGGCGACCCGGCGGGGGTCGGTCCCGAGATCATTGCGACGTGGCTGCGCACCCACCGCCGGGCGGCACGCGCGGTCGCGGTGATTGGGCCGGCGCGATGGCTCCGCAGTCTGGATACGGAGGCGCGGACGATTTCCGTCGGGCTGCCGCGGTTTGCCGCCCGGCCGGGACGGCCGACCGGCGAGGGGGCGCTGGTGGCCTGGGCGGCGATGGAGCGCGCGGCGGCGGGTTGCCGCGACGGCGAGTTTGCCGGCGTGGTCACCGCACCGGTGAGCAAGGCGGAACTCGCAAAGATCGGCTACCCCTTCCCGGGCCAGACGGAGTTTTTTGCGGAGCGCTGGGGCGGTGATCCCGTGATGGCGTTTTGCGGCGGGCGGCTGCGGGTGGTGCTGGCGACCTGGCATGTGCCCCTGCATCAGGTGGCAAAATTGCTGGGCCCGCACCTCTTGCGGCGCACGGTGGCGGCGGCCGTCCAGCTGGGGCAGGCCGAAGGCATCGCGGCGCCGCGCATCGGTGTCTGCGGTCTCAATCCCCACGCGGGCGAGGGCGGGTTGCTCGGCTACGAGGAGCGCGATTTTCTCGACCCGGCCCTCGATCATCTGCGCGCGGAGTTTCCGCTGCTTTCGCGCTGCGAGCCGGGGGATACGCTGTTCGCCCGGACGCTGCGCGGCGAGTTCGACGTGGTGATCGCATTGTATCACGATCAGGGGCTGGCGCCGCTGAAGGCGATCGATTTCGACACGGCGGTGAACGTGACCCTCGGGCTGCCGCACGTGCGCACGAGCCCCGATCACGGCACGGCGTTCGGCATCGCGGGCCGGGGGTGCGCGCGGGCGACGAGCTTCGCCAACGCGGTGAAGGTGGCGCGGCGGCTGATTGCGGCGCGGGCCGTTTAGACGGGACGCGGGCGGGGCGTGGGATTCCCGGTGGTGCCGCCCGGCCCCGGCCGGTTTCCGGAGGGCGGAATTGATCGCGGCGGTTCCGCGGCGCCAGCCTGAGCCGTAGAAATTCAGTCGCGGTGGAGCGGCTTGACCCCAAGACGCTCGACGTGAGAGCGAACGCACGAAGGCGCGTTGGGGTCAACGCGCCCCACCGTTCAGTGGTTTCCTGCTCCCGGCTGAAACGCACTCCGATTGAATCGTTACGGCTGAGGGCATCGCTTCCGGGGTGTTCGGGGCGGCTCTCATCATGCCAACGCCTCCGGTCTCATGTGGATCCGAGGCGACAACCCGCCGCGATTTCCTGAAAGTGTCGGCCGGCCTGACCGCCACCCTCGCCGGCCTCAACGCCCCCGCCCGGGTCTTCGCCGCCGGCGACGACCGGCTCCGCGTGGGCTTGATTGGCTGCGGCAACCGGGGGACGGCGGCCGCTCTCGACGCCCTCGACGCTGATCCCGGGGTGCACCTCGTGGCGATGGCCGACGCCTTTGCCGACCGGCTGGCCGCCGCCCGGGAGAAGATCAAGGCGCATGTGCCCGAGCGGGTCCTGGTCGACGCGGATCATTCGTTCACGGAGTCGGAAAGGGTCAGGTTTCGGAAAGTGATTTCAGCCTTCGCCCCCACTGATTCCGCTCCGGGGCGGGGCGGAAAAACGCGGTCAGGTTGCGACTCACGGCCTTGGGCTCTCCGAGATGGAGCGCCGTGGCCATCCCACGGTTGCGGGTGTCGGTCTGATGCTTCAACCACGCGGCGACGGCGACTTTCCAGTCGGCTGCCCAAGGGGGTTTCCAGAGCGAGGTGGAAATGATTGCTCATGATCACGAACGCGTGCAGGCGCCACGAACTACGTTCGCACGCTTGGAAAAGCGTCTGCTGAAAGGCTGCCCGGGTCGTGGCGTGCTGGAAAATCCAGGACCGGTAGTTTCCCCGGTTAATGACGTGGTAAGTCGCGCCGGGGAAGTGAACACTCGCCCTTCGCCTGGCCACCCCGAGGCAAGTTTACCCACCGGACGC
>JBBRWR010000188.1:0-10402 GCA_038249085.1 Opitutales bacterium | reverse complement strand
TTTCGGCCGAGGCATCCCCGGCGAGCAAACGATCGACGGCGCGTTCGTAGGCGTCGGGCAACTGGTCTCTCGCATAGGCGGCGATCTCCTCCGGAGTCGGTGGCAGGCCGGTGAGATCGAAGGTCACGCGGCGCAGCAGGCACAGGCGCTCCTCCTCCCGGGAAGGTTTGAGGCCGGCGGCCGCGAGGGAGGCCGCGACGAAGTGATCGATTGGATTGCGCGCCCACCCCCGGGATTGGGCCACCGCGGGCACCGCCGGCCGTTCCGGGGGAAGCAACGACCAGTGTTCCTGGTAGTGCGCCCCCTCCGCCACCCAGCGCTCGAGGAGCGCGATCTCCTCCGGTTTGAGCTGCTTGTGTGTCTCGCGCGGAGGCATGACCTCCTCCTCGTCGGTGCTCTTGATGCGTTCGACGAGCGGACTGGCAAACGTATTGCCCGGCACAATGGCGGGTTCGAGATCGCCGTCACCGCGCGCCGCGGTCGCAAACTCGGCGCGATCAAGCCGCAACTTGCCCTTGCGGGCGGCCGAGTCGGGGCCATGGCACTGAAAGCAGTTTTCCGAGAGGATCGGCTGGATCTGATCGTTGTATCCAATTTTCGCCGTCGACGGCGCCGGGGCGGCCGCCAGCGCCGCTCCCGTCGTCAACCCTGCCAGCATCACGCCCAGTCGCCCCGCCGGCCAAAGTTCCGCGTTCATCAGGAAGGAGCGCCGCGCCTACCGCGGCGCCGGGACGTCCAGCGCGCTGATGGGCCAGAGCTTGGTGGGCACATGCTGCTCCCGCAGGAGTGCGCCGAGTCGCGCCACGATGTCCGGGTGCTGCCCGGCCACGTCGCGGGATTCCGTCGGGTCGTTCTTGAGATCGTAGAGTTCGAGGGCGCCCGGCTGTTTCTTGGCCGCCCGCGCGGCCGGATGCAGGTTGGTGCGAATCGCCTTCCAATTCCCCACGTGTACCGATTGCTGGCCCCCGTAGCCCGGCGACTCCCGATAGAGGTGCGGACGTTCCGGCTGCGACCGGCCGAGCAACGTCGGCGCAAAGCTGATACCGTCGATGCCGGCGGGAATCGCGTCCCGGGCGCCGCTCAACTCCAGCAGCGTGGGCATCCAGTCCTCAAACCCGGTCACGCGATCGCTCACGCTGCCCGCCGCGATCCGCCCCGTCCAACGCACGAGACAGGGCTCGCGAAAGCCGCCCTCGTAGTTGGAGCCCTTGCGCCCGCGCAGCCCACCCGCGCTGTTGAAGAATTCCGTGTCGGTGCCGCCCAGTTGATCATAGAGGGGCCCGTTGTCGCTCGTGAAGACCACGATGGTCTTCTCCCGGAGACCGAACTCGTCGACCAGGGCGAGCAACCGGCCGATATCACGGTCGAGCCGCGTGACCATGGCCGCATAGGCGGCGCGGGGCGTACGATGCGGCAGGTAGCCGCGGTTGCCGGTGTACGGGGTCTCGGGAAAGGCGTCCTGGTATTCCGCCAGGGAATCCTCGGGCACCTGCAGCGCCAGGTGCGGCACCGTGGTGGGATAATAGAGAAAAAACGGCCGATCCTGGTGGTCGCGCAGGAATTTCCTCGCCTGCTCGTTGATGCGATCGGGCGCGTAGTCCCGGCCGGTGAACTGCGCGTAGCTCGCCGGGTCGTTGGGATTCGCACCCGCCGGCAGTTTCTGGTGCGCACTGAAGGCGGGGTTGTTCAACGGCACCCGCTCGCGGTTCGACCAAAGGCTGACCGGATAGTAGTTGTGCGCCACCGCCTGGTCGTTGTAGCCGAAGAAGACCTCGATGCCCTGGTCGTTCGGATCGCCCGTGCTGCCCACGCCGCCGAGCCCCCATTTGCCAAAACCACCCGTGGTGTAACCGAGCTTTTTCAGCGTCAGCGGCAGCGTCAACGATCCCGCCGGGACAGGTTCCTGACCTTCGCCCCCTTTGGCGCCCCCCATGCCGACCCCGCCCCGGTTGTTCCGGATGTAGGCGTGCCCCGGATGCAGCCCCGTCATGAAGACGCAGCGCGACGGCGCGCAGACGTTGTTGCCGGCATAGTGCTGCGTGAAGCGCATGCCCTCGCGCGCCAGTTGATCAAGATGCGGCGTGCGAATCTTCGTCTGGCCGTAGGCGCCGATGTCGCCGTAGCCCAGGTCGTCGGCCAGCAGGAAGATGATGTTGGGCCGCGCTGCCTCGGCGGCTCCGGCCGCGCCGGCCATCAAACCGGCCAGGACGCCAACCATGGGAAAAAAGCAACGCAGTGTCATCGACGGGTCCTCGCTTACATCCGGGCCGGCGACCGCTTCAACTTCGTGAAGCGCCCGGCAAAGTTCCAATCCTGGACGAAGAGATTCCCGGCGGGGTCGAACGCCAGGCCGTGGGGCGCGATGAAGATGCCGTCGCGCCAGTGCTCGGGCGCGAGCTTGAAGGCCGCCCACTGCTTCTGGTCGGGGTTGTCGCCCAGGGTCGCAACAATTTTCCCCGCCTTGTCGAGCACGACGACCCGGCCCTCAAGTTCCGCCACCGCCACGAAGTCGCCCATGAGGGAGGCCGCACAGGGACGACGCAGACCGGTCGCCAGCGTGCGGACGAAGTTCCCCTCCAGGTCGAGGTGCACCAGCCGCCGATTCTCGCGATCACAGACGAGCAGCAGGGGCGCGCCATAGCGCGTGTCCAGGGCGAGACCGTGACAGGTCTTGAACTGGCCGTCGCCCTCCCCCTTGGTGCCGATGGTCTTCAGGTACTTTTGCCCGGCGCTGTAGAGATGGATGACGCTCGCGCCGTAGCCATCGGCGACGTAAATCCGGTTGTCCGGACCCACCGCGACGGCGGTCGGGCGGAAGGCGGAGGGCTTCTTCTTCGGATCGGCCGGCTGGTCGTAGCAACCGCTCTCCTTCGGTACGCCGATTTTCCATTGCACCTGGCCGGCCAGGTCGATCTTCACCACCTGCGGGCCCTTGAGATGCGCGGCGTAGATGAACTCCCGGCCGCCTTCTTCGCGAATGATGAAACCGTGGATACCGCTCAATTCCGGCGCCAGGCCGCGGAGGAATTTCCCCTGCGCGTCGAAGACGAGAATGCCGTGCGGGCCATCGGACGACACATAGATGCGGCCCGCCCGATCGACGCCCACGCCCCCGTGGGTCGGCCCGAGGGAAACGCCGCCGGGCACCTGGGCCCAGCCGCTCTCGACCTCGAACCGCCAGGCCCCGGAGCCCAGGGGCGCGGACGGCAGCGGGGTCGCGGTCACCTGCCCAAGGGGCAGCGTGAAATCGGAATGAGCCAGGAGCGCGGTGGGCAGCGCCAAGCCAAGAAGCAGCACGATGCGGGGGTACACGCGCGCAAGCTGGCGGTGCCGACGGATTCCGTCAAGTGGCGCGATGGCGGCCGATGGCGTGGGGGCGCATCTCCCGGTTGAAGGTGGCGTCAAGTTCGGTTCTTCCCGTGGCGCCAGTCTTCGACTGGCGCCCGCCGGTCAGAGACGCGGCGCTACTCCCAGAGGCATCACCGCCAAACGACCGATGCGCCCGCTGGCGTGGGGCGGTGCGCGCAAAGGTGCCGGGCGCAAACCGTCCGGTCGCCAGCCAGTGCTGCTGCGGCTCACCCCGAAGACCATCCACCAACTTCGCCTCTCCGCCCGCAAGCAGGGCAAGACCGTCTCCGACTTTGCGGAAGAACGTTTGGCCGCCGTATGAGAGTGCCACGACGATCGGGCGCTCCGTCGGATCCGCTCAAGGCTTCGGAACAGCACAGGAGCCAATCCGAGGTCGGGCCGAGGCGGAGCTGATCCTACAGGGTCAACCTGCTGATCGCGGATCAATTCGACTCCGACGCACCGAAGCCGGATTTTCGACGTGCCGATTCGAGAGAAACCGGATTCGACGATCGCAGCAGCGGGCAATGACGATCATTGTTTCGTCGACTGCAGCGATCAGCGGGTTGACCCCGCAAACCATTCCGTCCAAGCATGCCGAAGTCGCCGACCAGGGTCGGGCGTTTCGTTCCCACTCCCCGCTCCAGACATTGATGAATGCGAAATGAGGAACGAACACTTCGAAAAAAAAGGAAACAGGACATGAGCAAGGTTCGTGTCAGCAGCTACTCGGTTTCGCTGGATGGATTCGGCGCCGCGCCGGGGCAAGACCTCGGAAACCCTTTTGGCGTTGGGGGCATGGCCATCATCGACGAAATGCACCTCGCCGTCAGCCCGGTGGTCCTCGGTGCGGGAGAATCGCCCCTCGCAGGCGTGAATCTGCCCGCCCTCGGCTATGCCGTCGCCGAAAAGATGTTCGGCGAAAACGCCATGCACGTGTTCATCCGAAAGTCTTCCTGAAGATTAGCAAAACCAAGCCGTCGGAGCCGCTCCGCGCCACCTTCATGGCCGGCCTACGGATCCCGCCGTTTGCAGTGCACCTGCTGCCTCTGCCGTGCTTCGACCTTGAACCAAAGGATGTGTTTATCATCCATTGTTCATGCCTACTGTTCAAAGAAAACGGCGGGCGGCCCGGCGTCTCTCGGCTCGTACCACGATTTCACCCGCTTTCCAGCCCACGCTCGCAGCCGAGGCGGCACGCGCCTTGAATCTTCGCCCCGGCATGATGCTCAGCCAGACGGTCGAGGGCAACCGGCTCGTCCTTGAACCGCTGCACGATATGGATGCGCTGGCCGGTTCGCTCAGCAAGGGCGGTGCGTCCGTCGGCATCAAAAAGATGAACCGCGGCGCAAAGACTGCCTGGGCCCACGCTGGCCGCAAGGGCTTGGTCGGTTCCTAGATCCCATCGCCATCGACGCCAAGGCTCGCGTCGCTGCTCAGCCTGACCGGGGGGGACGTGTCCCGACGCCCGGTGGGTCCTTGATGCGGTTCATTGGTATCGCGCCAAGCACTCCGATTTCGGCGACGCCCTGCTCTGCGCCTACGCGAGGCACCACCACTGCGAGGTCAGCACCTTCGACAAAGATCTGATCAAGAAATTCACTGAGGTTACGAGCGGCGCACCGCTGTCAAAAGCCAGGCCATGACCCTTTCGGCTTGGCCACGGCACCGGCCTCCATCGCCTGGACGAACTTGCCCCGAGCCCGGCGGCCCTCCGCGCCTTCTCCACCGGTAATCGCGGGCTGTCGCAGCGCCGCGTAGCGGCCCCCATTGACGCCCATCCGGACGCCCGCCACGCTCCGCCCCACCTTCATGGCCGACTTCCTCACCGACAAACCCGCCCAGCTCGAACGCGCCTTCCTGGTGGGCGTGCAAACCACCGAGATGGCGGCGGGGGAGGCCGCCGAATTGCTCGAAGAGTTGCAGGAATTGGTCGAGAACCTGCGCATCACCGTCGCCCGGACCGAACTCGTCAACCTGCGCCGCCCCACGCCCGCCCTCCTGATCGGCAGCGGCAAGGCCAAGGAACTGGCCGAGCTCGCGCGGGCCGAGGGCGCCGATGTGATCGTGTTCGACGAGGCCCTCTCCCCCGCCCAGCAGCGCAACTGGGAGGAGTTGGCCGGGATGGCCGTCATCGACCGCCAGGAGGTCATCCTCGAGATCTTCGCCGACCGCGCCCACACGCGCGAGGCCATCCTGCAGGTCGCCCTGGCTCGCATGGAGTATTCCCTGCCCCGTCTCACGCGGGCATGGACGCATCTTTCGCGGCAGCGCGGCAAAGGGGCGTTGGGCGGCGAGGGCGAAACCCAGCTGGAGCAGGACCGCCGCATCGTGCGCGATCGCATCGCCCACCTGAAGCTGGAGCTGGCCAGTGTCGTGAAACAGCGCGGGGTCCAGCGCCAGCGGCGGCAGCGCGTGCCCGTCCCCACCTGCTCAATCGTCGGCTACACCAACGCCGGCAAGTCCACGCTGCTCAACTCCCTCACCGGGGCCCACGTCGTCGCCGCCGACAAGCTCTTCGCCACGCTCGATCCCACCACGCGCCAGCTTGTGCTGCGCGGCAACCAGAAGGTGCTCGTGACCGACACCGTCGGCTTCATCCGCCGCCTGCCCCACGGCCTGGTCGAGGCCTTCAAGGCGACCCTCGAGGAGGTGATCGTAGCCGATTTTCTGATTCACGTGCTCGACGCCACCAATCCCAACGTCGAACATCACCACGCGACCACGCTCTCCGTCCTGGCGGAGCTCGGCGCCAGCGGCAAGACCATGCTCACGGTCTTCAACAAGATCGACGCCGCCACGCCCGCGATGCTCTCTCGCGCCCGCCGGCTCGCCCCCGACGCCCTGTTTGTCAGCGCCCTCACCCGCACCGGCCTGGACACGCTGGAGGCCCGCTGCCTGGAATTGATTGCGGAGGCTCACGCGGCGACCGAATTGCTCGTGCCGCACGGGCGTTATGACGTCATCGCCCGGCTCCACGCCGTCGGCCACGTGCAGAGCGAGGAGCAGCTCGACGGCGCGGTGCGCCTGATCGGCCGCTATCCCGCGACCCAGGAGGCGTTCTTCGCCCCGTTCGTGGTGAAATAGGCCGGTGGCCCGCCTATTCCGCGTCGTAGATCTGTACGCGGTTCCAGCAGGTCTTGCAGCGCTCCACGAACGCGAGGTGGATCGGGTCGATTTGATAGGCGTCGTGCGCCGCCACGTCCTTGCACACCACCGTCAGCGCCACGGAGTAGCTGTCGTCGATGATGGGGCGCCGGGTGGTCTGGGCGGGGGTGCCGATATAAGCCTTTTCGATCGCCGGAATCGTGGCGAGTGATTCGACGCCCTGCCAAAATTCGGCGCGCTGCGTCTCGGACAGTTCAGGTTTCAGCCAGAAGAATACGGTGTGAACAAGCATGGGAGAAGGGGATGATGTGGCGCGCCGGGCCGTCCGCCGCAACGACAACTTGGAGAAAGTTGCTCCGTCCACCCCTGCATCGTGCCGGGAACCAGAGGTAAAGTAACCCAACCCGGCGAAGCCGGAACCAAGAATTTGGGGTGGTGGAGGGCGCTGGATGTGCATGCGAGCGTCACGTTTCCGCCGGGTTGGTAAGCGCCAAGCGGCCGGATTTGCCTGGGTGGCCGATTCGAGCTGAGAGTGGGCCGATGAACACGAGCGACCTGCCTTAACTGCCGTTCTTTGTGCTCTCTGTGCCTCGGTGGTGAAATTCATCTGCGGAATTTACGATTAGGCTGCCTGCCATCGAATTCAAAGGCCGTCGCCCGCGACTTCACTGCACGCTGCTCAACGGCAGGCTGCGCCCCGCGTCAACTCAGTGGGCCCTGGGGTCTGGGATGCGACTGCGGCGTGCCATGTCGCCGAGCACGATCAAGCAGCGGGGCCGCCGGCGTGCTTCGCCAGCGCGGCGGTGTAGCAATCGATGAAATCCACGTTGATCCGGCCGAATCGGTCGAACGCGTCGAGCAGCACGGCCTCGTCCTCCGCTTCGACGCCATCGTGCAGCACGAGTGCGCGCAGCGTGGTCGCGAGCTTGGTGCGCTCGAAGGCGTAAAACGAAAGGAGCACCCACGTAACCTCGGCGAGGCACACGTGAGAGATCCGGAGCGTCACCTTGCCAGTCTGCGCGAGGTCGAACAGCGCCCGCGCCTTGGGCGACTGCCTGGGGTCATCCGCGAGGAGAAACCGCAGGATGACGTGGGCGTCCAGGTGGTGCGGTTCGCTCATCGGCCATATTTCTTCGCCGCGTAGTCCGCCCGCGCCTTGCGCAGTTGCGCGGGGGTTGGAGCCTTCTTGGTGGTCTTAAGACTGCCGTAAAGGGAGTCGGTCGAGGACCGCACCGGCTCCAGCACCACGTGCGCGCCCTCGAAGCGGTAGAGGATTTTGTGGTTGGCTTCGAGGTGCAGAAACTGGCGCACCTTGACGGGAATCGTGGTCTGGCCGTTTTGGGAGAGCGTGGATGTGGTCATGGGTGATTCCTTAGGGTTGACGACATTCCTTAGATTGAACGCAAACTCAAGACGGAAGGGGTGTGCACCGTCTGCCTTGGTCCGGTCCGGGCGATCGCACTGCAGTCAAGAGTCGATTCTGCTGAAAAACCCTCGGTCTTGTATCATCCGAATGAGCACACATCGCGACCCGCTGGCGGAGGTGAACGCGTGACAACCGACGTGGGCTTTGAGCCGGGGAGCGCGGACGAGGTTTAACGGTTCATCGTGAGGTGATCGGAGGGTTGGGCGCGGTCGAAGGCAGGTTGGGCGTGACCGATCTTGTCTTTTTGCGGGGCAATCATCCCGTCGCGGCGGCGAGGGGCCCGAACCGACGGGGGCCGAAACATGCAACGTGCAGGCACGTCTGTAGTCCGGCCACTGTTGCAAGTTTCGTCCCCCCATGGGCATGCCCGCTCGCACAAGAGAGGCTTCAATTACGCCCCATTCCTACTTGTTGGGCCTTTGCTTCTTCACACGCGCTCGATCGGATACAAGGCGGTGCCAGCCTGTAACCGGCCGGTCTCAAAGAAAGCGATGTTCTGTCTCACAGTGTTCGGGCCTGCTGTCACGGCGACGTAGTGAGGAGACGCGTAGGCGGAGCTCGGGCGAGGCAAATTCTGAAACGGACCGACCCAGTAGTCGCGGCTGATGACGACAGCGGATTTCACTTCTTCTTTCACTTTCGGACCCCAATACGGCACGAAAATAACCGCAACGATAAGTCCGCTTGTCTTGAGCAAGAATGTCGGCACTCCAAAAAAATCACCAGCCTCTTCGAGAAAACCGCCAATCTTTTTCAGCCAAGAGGGATCCGGAAGCGACTCCGACTTCTCGATGCGAACAGACTGCCCGGCTGGAATGTTGAACGCACGACGGACTTCGTCCTCGGACGGCATTTTGAATTCGGCGCTCATAATGTGATATTTTGCCCAACGTCCGGCCCGCGAGGGGGTTCGATTGCAACCGAGACGGCGATAGCCGGGTTCGCTGCAGCGCATGGGTTAGGCGGCGTGGTCATGTCACTCAATCTTTGAAGATAAAAACCATCTCTCTCGCTCGTCCAGTGGACGCTTCCACATTTGACTTTCAATAATTGAACTGTCTTCCGTCGAATCCATCTGGGTGAACCACGACCTCTTTGGGTTTGCGTCTGTTCGGGTCGAAACGTTCGCCGCCTCTGGTCGCAAACTCTCGCAATGGAATCGCCACGGTCTTGCCTGCCGGAATAGATGCGATTCGGTAAATGTAGCCGCCCATGATACCGTCGATGTAGATGCTCGTCCGCGGCCAATCAAATGAGTCGAGATTGCTGACGCGAATGGTGTCATAAGAAAGCGACACACTAGCCGTAGCCGCAACCTTCGGGGAAGAAGTGGCAGCACTGCCGCTGGAACCCGACGATGGCGTATCGAAGAGCGCCGACACATCCGCCGGTGCGACTTGCGGAGGCGGGGGCAACCCGAAGCCCGTTTGGTCGAACGATTCGCCGGCAGATAGCGGTTCGCCTTCGCCCAGTTGCCAAACGTAATGAGGATTTTCCGGACGTTGTTCTTGGTGATGGGATGCCAGGTCTGATCGCCGATCCAGCGATCGACGGCCGCGGTGCGGAGCTGCGTGAGGCTGCGTCCGGGGTGGGCGGCGGCAAGCCGGCCGAGCTGGCGGCGGATGTTTATCACGTAGGCACTCCGGACCCCCATCGCCTGCCGGCGCTCGGCAAAGTCGTGGATCAACTCCGCCAGCGGCTTGGTGACGACATCGGCGGGATGATAGTCCGTGAAAAACTCGACAGCATCCAGCAAGGGCCGCCCGCCGAGTGTCGCGAGGGCCTGCGCGAAAAGTTCCGCGCAGACGTGCAGTGGGAGCCCGGTCGCCGCGATGTGTTTGCGCGCGATGGCGTAGCTTTCCTTGTCGGCGGTGGAGAGAGCCTCCGCCGCGTGAGTGTTCATCGCGAGGCGACCGAGGACGACCTTGGCTTCGCGCCGGGCGTCGGACAGCTTGCCGAGCGTTTGCCGCTGACGATGACCGCCTTCGTAATATGAAAGTTGGTAAACCGCGCGGCCGCGATTCTGGACCGTGTAGATTTTGATTTCGTGCTGACCGTTGGTGAGAACGATGGGTTGGCTCATGACTTCGGTTGGGTTGTCAACCGCGTGTCATGCGCACCTCACGAAGCGGCGCATCTCATTGGCCAGCCGCGAAAATCGGCTAGCCTAATGAATTACACAGGTGCATTCAGGTTTTCGCCGGCACGTGACAGAGTAATTCAGGCCAAACCGTGACGTTACAGCAGCGGCGGAGCGGGTTGACCCCAACGCGCTCGAGGAAAGAGCACGTGCACCAAGGCGCGTTGGAGCCAGCGCGCCCCACCTTGCAGTGGCTTCGTCTTCATTGCTAACAAGCGCGTCGACTGAAAGGCCAGGTCCTAGCCGGGAAATTTCACCCTCTCCTCTGCTGGCAGCCCACAGCGTGGGCGGACACATACCGTGTACGCGGAGCCAGCAATCATTCCCCGGCTAAGGCAAAACCGCCAAGCGGTTTTGCTTTTAGCCCGCATGAACTCGAG
>JBBRWR010000187.1:0-10760 GCA_038249085.1 Opitutales bacterium | reverse complement strand
CGCGGAATTGACCGCCTACAACGAGACCGACGCCTGCACGACGTATCTGCTCTGGCTCCGCGCGGCAAATTTCCAGGGACTGATTCCGGCCCGCGAACTCGCGCAGGAAGTCAGCGCGTTCCGGGCGTTGATCGCCCGGCGCGCGGCGGTCCGTCCGGAATTTGCCCGCTTTCAGCGCGCCTGGACCGCGCTGGACGCCCCGACCCCGAGGGACTGGTCGCCGCCGTCGAGGGGATTCGAGTCGTTGATTACGGTGACGTCCACCCTCTGGATGCGGTGTAGATTTGCCTGCGCGGGAGGATCATTTGGATAGTCGTCGGATGCGTTAAATGGAGAGAGTCGCGTTTTTTAACCCGCAAAACCGTTCCGAAACCCACGACTCAAGAAAGAAAGCCCCTTGCAGGTCATTGCGCTGCAAGGGGCTTCAAAAGTGGCGCACCCGACAGGAGTCGAACCTGTAACCTTCTGATCCGTAGTCAGCTACAAGAATCCATAGGTCTCGCTCCCCCATCCACGAAGGACCCATGGCGTCCAACTCCGATGGCCTCTATCCAAATAATCACGAGGACCTTGAGCAGATGGATGTAATCCAGCCCTAGTCTTGATTCGCACTCGTTGTCTGCCTGCTCTTGCCGCATCTGGACAGTAGTTGGATGCGGCGGCGCTGCTGACGACCAGAGAGTTTCCACCGACTCGAGCGTCAGATTTTCAAATCCTGCAGCCCCCCCGCCCGCGCGAGTGCGCGTTGGCGGTCGTCACACGTAACGAACGTTTTGACACCGAGAGTGAGCGACGCGGCGACGTGCAGCAGATCGAGCGTGCGAACCGCCAAGCTCGCCGTGTGGTCGGCGCTCAGTGTTTCAGCGGTCTCAAATACTTCGGGCCACACCAGGGTGGCTTCAATCAAATCGCCGGCCAGCGCGTCCTGGGCAATATCGACGAGAGCTTGCTGTGCCGCAGCGGGTGTCGTGTTCCCACGCGCAACCGCGAGGCGGACAGCGTTGCGCAATTCGCAGCGCTGCCAGAGCGTGAACACGAGCGCCGGATTGTGTTTCGTCACAAAGTCCGTCGCCCGGGCAGTATTCGCGTCCCGCAGGTAGAGCGAACAGAGAAACGACGTGTCGGCGTAAACCAGCGCAGATGGAGCGGAGGACTTTGCCATCGGAGCAGGGTCAAGCGGGCCTCAGTAACGCTCGCGGTCGGCGGCCAACATGGCCGCGGCCGTCTGCGGAGCCATCGGCTGTGCCCGTAAGCGTGCCAGCCGCGCGCGCAGCCCTGCCCACGGCCGCCCCCTCTTTGCCGGATCAGGAGGCGGCGGAGTGAGCAAGGCGACGGTGTGCTTGCGGTGCGTGATCGCGACGGTTTCGCCGTTGCGAACGTGCCCCAACACGGAGGCAAAATCGTGGCGCACGGTGCGGATATTGGCTGTTTTCATTTGTTACACACAAATGTGTTACATTGCGTCGATCTGTCAACGACGGCGTGCAGCTGCCTGCCCGGGCAAGCGCCCGGTCAACGGTGGCTGACCCAGCCGAACGGGAGTCGTGGTATTCCGTCGCTGCCGGTTCCAATGCTGGGCCACACCGGTGGCACCACGATTTCCAGCCGTCACTCGGGCAGGAGCCGCAACAGGTTTTGCTTCACGACGGCGCCGGCTGCCTGCGGGTCGGAGCTGAGCCCGGACCGCAGGAGCACGCGCATGTCCGAACAGAACCCGAGGTCGGCCAGATAATTGTCTAAAATGCCCAAGAACTCCGCCCGTCCAGCACTCGCCCCCTCCTGCCGCAACTAGTGAAGAAACGAGTCGATCACCGCCTGCGGGTCCACCGGCGGCTTCGCCTGCGTCAACGCCCAATACAAATCGAACAGGTCTCGCCCGCGCTTGCGCTGGAACAGCGCCCGCATCTTCGTGCCGAGCATCTCGTGGCGAGCCGAGTCTCGACATAGGTCGAAGCCGCCCAGATGCGACGATCCATTGACCTATTAGATGTATCCATTCCGTTTTCATACAAAACCGTTGAACGGTTCTATTGGCAAACAGAATGCAGTGTTGTTCCGGCAATTTCCCGGTTTCAATGACGAGCCATCCTGCCTCATGAAGGAAGTCCTCACTCAGGCGGCTGTGCACTGCGCGGACTGACCCGTTTTTTACTATCGGGGTATGCAGGTGACCGACCAACAGTCACGTCAGTTGCGGCGTGACGTGTTTATTGGCCACGAGGAAATGATCCAATACCAAGGAATCGTGTCCCGCGTCAGGAGCGTGAGATTTTATCGATTCCGGACCCGCCGCAAGGGGTCGCCGAAAGTGAAACCCACCTGATCTGCGTTAAGGACTTACCTGGTATTCCCCGACCGGCCGCGTTGCGACCGCCGAAACCGGGGCGAAAAGACGGGTGTGGTATGCTTGTGGATTGTGAGAACTCACCCGCCTTGCCAGCGACGTCACCGCGATCCGGGCAACCCCTCGACCCAACGGCTGGGTTCGTCGCGTTCGCCCGGTGCAGACGAGTTCACCGGCCCGCACCCTGTCCGGGCGGGAGACGGGCACCCATGCAGCTCTGCGCATGGAATCCGCCCATCAAGGCCAGGAAGAAATGCGCAATAACGGCATGACTCGTCGCCCTCGTGGCATCGCCCCTTCGGGAATTCTCTACCACCCGAAGAGCGGCGATGGCATCGTCATGACGGCGTGGTGCACCCGCGCCAGCGTCGGCGAGACCCGCGTGACATTCAACCTGGGCGTCAACCGGCGTCGCGCCGAGACCCTGGACCGTGACATCAGGGCGAGGCTGGTGGGGGGACAATCAGTCGATGCGGTGAAGCGCCATCTCATGGCGCAACTTGGCTCCGCCGGGGCGGCGGAGGTCCTCCTCCCGGTGACGATAGCGGTTCCGGCCGTTGACAGCCAGGGGCATATCATCGCGACATTTCGGGACTTGATCCGCGTGCGCTCGACCCGCGCCCTTGAAGCAAAGGGAAGGGTGACCCGGCGCTACATGATGTCGCTGCTGAATCTCGTCGAGGACACCCTGCGCGTTCGCGTCGGCAAGGAGCCACTGGACCGCTCTGGCCGCCGCGTGGACTACGACGACTATGCGCAGATTCTCGACCTGCCGCTCGCAGTGCTGGATGAGTCGCTGGCCGTGGATTTCAAAGATTGGCGGCTCCGTCGCGCCCGCGAAACAAAGGACAATGAGTGGAGCACCAAAGTGTCAGCCAACACCGAGATCCGCCAAGCCCGGGCCGTATTCGGCGAGGAAGCTCGGGGGCATTACCGGAGTGCGGGTCTGCGGCTACCCAACCTTGAAGAGTTTTTTGGCGTCGGCTTCTTCAAGAAAGTTACGCGCCTGCGTTCCCCACCCCATGAATCAGTCGTGCGCCACCTGCATGCCGAGTTCGCCAAGGTCTCGCGGGAACCGCTGTTCCTTACGCTGGCCCTTGCCCTCCACGGCGGCCTTCGTCGCGGGGAAATTGAAACGGCCCACAGCGACTGTTTGCAGACGACCGAGGGGCTGTCGTTCATCGTTGGTCGTTCGCCCGGGTTTGAGACCAAATCAGGCGACGAGCGAACGGTGCCCCTGCCGCCGTGGCTCTTTGGGCGGTTGCAGGCGAAGGGCCATGGGTTCCTCACCGGAGCCACCGAGAGCGCACGAAATCAAGTCGCGGATGAGGCGGTCACATGGTTGCGGCATCACGGATTTGAAGTCATCAAGAAGCCGCTCCACGGCCTCAGGGGGATCTTTGCCGGCTACCTCCTGCGCCGCAGGAACACGGCCGACGTGCTCGACATCCTGGGTCACCGCGACATCCGCACCACGATCACCCACTACTCCCGCCGCCCGCTCTCCGAAGATCTCGCCACCCTTTGGGAGGAGCCGCTGCCTGGAGTCGCAGCAGGGACAGAGTAAATCCCGGGTTTTCTTTCGTGTATGGTATAACTCATAATGCCCTCTCCAGAATTCATTCCCGCCCCGGCGGCCGTCATCAATCCATTCGCCGACGGCCCCGCTGACAGGCACCCCCTGCCGCTTGAAATCACCCGGGCGGCCGCGCTCCTGCTGGGAGCCACCCACGGCGCCTTGGTGCCGACGGACAGCTACTGCCCCCCATTGGATCCGCGGCAAGTGCGGAGACTCCTGCAGCGCAGTCCGGGCGTCGGGCACAAATTCAACGCTCGTTGCGTCGTGGCCCCCCGGCAGTTCTTCGCCTTTTTGGCGAACAGCACCATCCTGCCGGACGGCACGCCCCCGGCGCAGTGGCAACAACGCTTTGCCGCCACCCAGGTGCGGCGGGCCCGCGACCTGACCTGCTGGAGGGATGAGTTGGAAATCCTGCGTTGCTGCATCGACAATGACGCCCCCCTGCCCCTTCGCTACTACGTCGCCTACGCCAGCCGCAGCCGCTTCTTCGAGTTTTTCGCCGACGGTGGCCTGGCCAAGTATAGACTCGCCCGCGAGGCGGCGGTCGTCCCGTCGGAATTCGCCGGGTTCGTTGCGCTCAAGTCCTCAATCCCCGCGCAGCAGGATTGACCCACCACCATCACGCAACGACTCCCCGCGGCCGCCCGGCGGATGCAGCTCTGGGCATGAATGGCAAACGCCCCCTCACTCCGGACGAGCAAGCCCGCCTGCTGGCCCACCTCAAATCAAACGGCCGGGAGCGGGATTTCCTCTTTGTCCTCACTGGCCTGCGCACCGGCTACCGCGCCCACGAGCTACTCTCCATCCAGCTCAGGCACTTCAGCGTTTCGGGAAACATCGGTCGCGAAATTTCCCTCCCCCGCCGCGCGATGAAGTTCGGGCGCGGCCAGCTCGCGCACACCGTTTCAGGCCGCCGGGTGGCCATCCACCCCGAGTTGCGCGCCGCCCTCCAGGATTATCTCACCCATCACCTGTCTGCGCCGCAAAATCCGGAGAAATTTCTCTTTGCCAACCCCCGCACCAGTCGGCCGATTTCCGTGGTGCAGGCATGGCGCATGTTCACGCGTGCCTGCCGCGCCGTCGGCATCCACGAGCGGATCGGCCTGCACTCCACCAGAAAGACGTTCGCCCGTTCCGTTCATGATGTCACCAAGGACCTCGTGCGCACGCAGGCCCTGCTCCAGCACAAATCGCCGCTGACCACGATTCGATACTTGGAATCGGCGCTGGAGGATTTGGATTCCATCGTGTGCGGCCTGCCGGCCGCGACCGCGACTCCGGCCTCCGCCTAACTTCCCCCGGGCCCGGTTTGCCCACTTCGGGGCGCCCGCCAGGTTGACCGGCCCGCCCGCTGCGGATGCCGGGAGGGGGCGTTTATCCGCTTACCCCCGGTTTCCGGAAACCGGGGACGACCCCGGCGAGCCCGAGGCCACCGCGCGCCACCGTGCGCCTTTCCTTCCGCCCCGGTTCGTCGAGGTAAAGTTTTGGTAGAAAGTTTACCTGCCGGCTCGGGCCCGGGCGACCCCGGGGCGGGTAAACTATGAGGCGAAACTTTACCCCGGGGCCATTTGGTTTCCAGCAACGGGGTCGCCTGCGACGGGGATGAAAGCGCAAACCGGCCAGGAAACCCGGGACGCGCTCGGGCACGGCGCAGCTCTGGTCCATGGAAAGAAAGGAGCTCTGCCCCCACCCAGCAAACTGACTCAAAAAATCCACGCGTGGTATGATTGGGGTCACTCATGGCCAAAAAAATCATCCCCGCGGATCTCTCCGCCAATCCACAACTCCAACTCGTCTGGGACGCGCCCGCCCAGGATACCCAGCCGACGAGCGTCGCCGCCGCCACGCCGGCGAACGATGCGCCGCCGCCACCCACGGCCCCGGAACCGAACGAAGCCGGGGGCAGGGGCGAGGCCGGATCGCCCGACCCGGTCGCGCCCGACGCCGGCGAATGCCCTGCGCCACGCCGGTCAACCGAACGGGTCCGGGACCATCGCAGCCGAAAGAAGAACGCGGGGTTTACGCGCCTGGAGATTGCCCTCCCAGGGCGTGAACTCGGTCTCCTCGCCACCCAGGCACGCGCGGCTGGGATTTCGCGACCCGCGTTCACGGTGTTCTTGCTCTCCCGTGCACTGAAGGGGAAGTCCATGGCGTCCGTCGTTCGCGCCGCGTAGAAGAGGGTGCAACAACCAACGGTCCCGGTATTGACCTGCGACACGTCCGCCGGAAAACGCCCAAGTCGCCCGCGGGATGAGGTGCGGTCCGGCCGGAATTGTTGCCGGAAACGGAATGCAGTGACTCGGCGGCGGCGCTGTCGGTAACACCGCGACGCCCGCTGCTGGCGACGCTGCAGGGATGAAGTTGGACCGGTTGGCCATGGACCACCCGACTCCCGCCGACTGCAGCGCGGCAGCAGGAGGAACGTGGTGCCCCCAGGTGGGCATTGGCGGATGGCCCGAGGGCAGGCGGGATCGGGGCACGGCAAAAGTCGGGCCCGAAAGCCTAACGTGGTATGATTGCCACCCCATGGATCGTTTGCCTCGCCTCGCTGCCCCGGGATGTCCGGACCAATTGCAGCCCTGCTTGCCAGCCAAGCTGACCGCGGCGCCGAGGGCGGCAACGCTTCCCGCCGCCATCGTGCCGCCAGCAAAGCGGGAAGAGGAGCAAGCCAGGGGCAGGGGCAGGGGCATCAGTAAAAGGGCCCCGTCCGGATGGAGATCGAGATCGCCCGGCGCCAGCCAGCCAGCGCGGACCGCCCGCGGGGCGCGCTGCAGCTCTTTGGCTGTTCACACCACCGTAACCACGCCAGCCCAATATCCCCCCTCCAACCTCAAAGTTCCGTGGATGCCCCTGCCCTGAGGAAAAACTGCACCGGACCCGCCCTAATTACTGCACACACATTTTGTACTAATTGCCCGGAGATACTCCAACCCATGCCACGCCGTTTCGCCATTCTGCAATTTTCCAAGATCATGCATGCGTCCGCGCTGGCTGCGACGGAGTGCCATAACCGGCGCATCAAGCCACCGGCCAACGCCGACCCCTCCCGGAGCCCGCTCAATGTCGATCTGATGCCGTCCCATCAGCAGCACCTGACCTTCAACGAGCGCACCGAGCGCCGTCTGACTGAACTTGGCATCCGGCATCACCGACGGGAAGTGCTCGCCCTCGAACTTATCCTTGGGATGTCCGAGGAAGCGCAAACTCACGTTCCCCTGGACCAGTGGCAGGCCCGGTCTTTTGCCGCCGCCCGGCAGATCGCCCAACCCGAAAACATCATCGGCGCCAATGTGCATTATGATGAGAAGACCCCGCATCTGCACGTTGTCTTCCTGCCGATCAAAGAGGTGGTGCGCAAACAACGCGGCCCGTCGCCGAAGAGTGGTTGCCGGAAACAGCGAACCCTCCACGTTCTGTCGTTTGCCGCCTTCGCCGGGGGCAACAAGCGCGAAGTCTCGAAGACCGTGAGCCAGTGGCACGACATCTACGCCGGGCAGGCCCGCCCTTTGGGTCTGGAACGTGGGATCCCCGGGGGACCCGCTCAACACCTCCCGCAACAACGGCTTTATGCCGAGACCGCGGAGGTCGAGGCCTTGGCGGAAAAACTGCTCGCCCTGATCAAAGATCCCAATGCCCTCTTCGAAGGTTGGCGTAAACCGACCGCGGCCGATCTGGCCGACCCAACACGCTGGAACGTCTACCGCGATCAGGTTACCGGTAACGCCAGGAAAGTGTTGAACGAGGCCGCCGCCGGTTTTCCGGCGCTGCTCGAACTCGCCACCGGCGGCTTGTTCGCGCGACGGGCGCACGAAAAACTCCGGCAACTTGATCGGGAGCGCAACGAGTGGAAAACGCGGGCCCTCACCGGGGAAAACGCCCAAAGCCAACGGTGCGACGCTCACGCCACCGAGGTGCGGGCCCTGGCACAGCGCCTGCGCGCGGCCGAGGTGCCTCCGCTGCTCGCCGGCGAGATCGCGGCCATCCTTGGCCTGCCGTTGCACCCGCGCCAGGGACGCGACGGTCGACGACTGGACCAGATCGTCAATGCGGCCGGAGAAGTCCTGACCCTCCACGGCGGTGCCTTTGTGAAGCCCGACGGCAGCAGGCTGAGCATCGTGCGCTTCCTGCAGACCGAACTGCAGCTCGCGTCAAGCCAGGAGGTCTACGCTTTGATCGCGGCAAAGATCGGGGACCCCCGGGCGCTTGCGACCTTCACCGCCACTTTCCGGCAGGCCTACTCGGCAGCTCCCTCGCAATCACCCAGTCTCGCCCTGCCAACCAGCGGCGCGCGGGAGTCAGTCCTCCAAGCAAACCTGGAGTCATGCCTGAAGGTCAGCCGGCCAACCACCAGGAGACTCCTCGATGAACACCTGTTGACGGTCAATGTCAGGGGCGACGGAGTGCTGCTCCCCCGCGACGGAGCCCATGGTTACACGTTCACCCTGGGCAAGGGTGGCTGCGTCATCCTGGGCTCGCCCATCGATTTCAGTCCCGTCCATCTGGGCGACGCCGGCACCTGGACCCAACTGATCACTGAGGACGCCGGCCTCGCGTTGCAGGTGTTTGACGCCACCCAGGGCAAAGTCGCCTCCCTGCTGGTGCCCCGGCGTTCCCTGACTGAAGAACGGCTGCAGAGCCTGAAGTACACCCACCGTGAGACGCTGGCGACTCCGGGGAGCTTCCTCCCCGGATGGGACGCGTCGATGTCGGCCGTGATACGCCCGGCCACCGAGATCCTGCCCGCGGTCACGGAAATCATGCGCTCCGCCAGGCATCCAATCTACACCGTCGGCGCCGACTCCACCTCGGGGACGAATCGCCAGGAGATATCCTGGTCATGAATGCGCTGCCCGCACCCATGGGGAAAGCACCACCCGCCCCGTCCGGGGGACTCGTCCCGCGCCAAATCCAGACGGTCTATTTGACCGACAAGGCCAAGCTCGCCGAAGCCCATTGGCAGGCATTGCTGCGCGCGCCGGGCCTCGAATTCTTGTGCCCGTGCGGCCTCCCGGTAACCCCGTATTTCGAGCCCCGCCACAAGGGACACAATGTCCGCGCCCGCCCGGGGGAGGCGGATCTGCATGCAAGGCCCGATTGGCAAAGCCAAGGTTGTCCGGTCGTCCACGGGGAATTCGCGCTCGAGGCCATCAAGAACGGCACTCTCCTGTACACGGACTCGATCTTCCTCGCCCCGAACGCCCCGCGGTCGACGCCGACGCTCCGGCGGAACGAGGCCACCATGGGGGAGTTCTGGTATGCGGATTTCGGGCACCTGATGAACCAGGCCTTTGCCCATGCCAGCCTCTGCGCACTCGCGAAAGCAAACCGCCATTACCTTGAGCGTCAGCAGGCCATCCGGAATCCGACCGCAAAGGAGATCGCTGAGGGGATCGCCACGTTCCTGGGCACTTCGCAAATGCATGACGGAACTTCTCCGGTGGATGCGGCCCGGAGAGTGGGAGCCACAATTGTCTGGGGCTTGTGCCACCGGTTGCTCGTCGAACGGTTGCATGCGATGCGGTACAACCCACGGGACGAGATTCTACTACTGCACGAGGCGTGGAACGTGGAGGGCAGACTCCGGGTGGTGCCACCCGTGAGAATCGGCTACGATGTGGCCGTTCGACTCAGGGGGAAAGTGTGGGAGCACAACCGGCTGATTTGCCCGCCGTATTTTGTCTTCGCGTCGGTGGACGCCGCCGGCCGTGCCCTCCAACTGTTGATCATCCCGATCTGTCAATTGAGAGATGACCAAGGGCTGTTTTCGAAGGAGAGTGCGGCTGAGGACGAGTTTCTTTTCCCCATTCGTCAACACGCACCCTCTGTCGGCCTCGTGAAGTTGGGGGTCCAAGCCGATCTCCATCTCCTGGGAAATCTCTGGCCCCATCGTCTGACTGCCATCGGACACCTCCCGTGCCGCCCTGATGCAGTGGTGCTTGGCCGGCGCGGGACGGCGATCTACCAACTGGCGGGATCGGAAGACCCGTTCTATCGCGCCAGGGTGCACCGCTCGCTGGTCGCGCTGCAGGACTTTCTGCGTAATCCCAATATTTTGGTCAGGGCGGTCACCCTCGCAGAACTAAGATCGGGTAATCCGAAGTTCATGCATGAGATCGCGGCCATATCGTGACGAAATCGCGCTTCTGTCCACCACCTTGGCCGTCGGCCCGTGGCCAAGAACTGTCGGGCGCAATGATGCGTACATGACTTAGCTGAAAGCGACCGATTAGATGCCGGCGGGCTTCGCGGCAGGACCGGCAGCCGCGGGGGTCTCGGGTTCCACTCGCAGCGTGACCCTCATTCTTCGGCGTCGTCATCGATGTCGCGCTCGTGAAACGGCGACGGGTCCATCGAATTGAACAGCTGGGACAGCTTTTGAATCCGGACTTCGATGGACGTGTGGCCGGCGACGCGAACAGCGTCTGTTTCTGGCGGTCGAAAAAACACCTGAGATGAGACACGACCGCCGGCACCGTTGTGGGTGCCGGCGGCGGAGTGGAGAACGCTCGGGGGCTGCGCGTTTCAGGCCGCTGGTTCGTCGGAGTGGCGGTCTTTCATACGGTAGGATTTACCCTCGATGACGACGGTCTCGGCGCGGTGCAGGAGCCGGTCGAGAATCGCGGCCGTGATGCCGGCGTCGTTGTTGAAGATCGCAGGCCAGTGTTTGTAGGCCTTGTTGGTCGTGACGATCAACGAGCCGCGCTCGTAACGCTGGCTCACGATCTGGAAGAGCAAGTCCGCCCCCGCCTTGTCCAGGGGCAGGTAGCCAACTTCGTCGATTCATGTGGAGCTCCACATGAATAGACTCATGTGAAGTGGTCAAAAATGTGGAGTTGG
>JBBRWR010000186.1:0-10816 GCA_038249085.1 Opitutales bacterium | reverse complement strand
TTGCCGTCCTTGCCCATGCGCTGGTTGAGCGTGGCGAAGAAGAGGTTTTGCAGGATGGCCTGGTAGTAGGTGGAGCTGGTCTCGCTCTCGGGATCGAAGTCCTTGAGGAGCCTGGCGAGATCGGCGGGGTGGAAGAGCTTTTCGGGGATGAGTCCCTTTTCCTTGAGGAACCAGCAGAAGATGAGGCGCGTGAGCAGGCGGATGAGGCCGGTGGCGCGGCGTTTCTCGGCATCGGGTTCGAGATCGGCAGGAAAATCCACCTGCGGGAGAGCCCAGAAATACCAGTTGGCGAGCTCGCGGTAGAAACGCTCGTTGAGCAGGTCGATGTTGAAAATCTGCTCCCACGCGGCGTGCAGGGCGTCGAAACTATTGATTGGGAGCCGCTGGGGGTGGACGAGGTTCGGGACGGCGAAGGACGCAAGAATATCGAGATGACCGCGATGGGGAGCGGTGAGCGCGATGTCGCGGATGAGGGTGACCTTTTCGAGGACGTCGCGGTCGGCGTGGAGCTTGTTCTGGCGGCGGTTGATGACGGCGATGGAGAGGACGGGCGCGCCGGTGGAGTCGCCATGCCGGAGGAGGAGCATGACGGGCATCGGGAAGATGCGGTTGAGCTGGCGGGCGATGCCGGTGAGCTTGCCGCGGGCGTAGTCCTTGCCGGTGAGATCGAGGGCGAAGAACAGGTAGGACGAGAGGAGGCCCGGCTTGATGGCCGTGTCCTGAAAGAGGCTGGTCGTGGCGGAGAGTTCCTCGTTGGTGAGCTGGAAGACGAGGTGGACGGATTTCCAATGGTCGCGCAGGGCGGAGGGATGCGCGAGGCGTCCCTCGGGATCGAACTGATGGCAGAAGGCATCAATCGAACCGACAGGGATGGTGCGGTCAGAGGTGTAGCCGAGGGTTTTGAAGAAGGCGCGGGCAGCGTCCGGTAACGGCTGCGTGCCGAAGGCGGCGAGGGCCTGCTGGATGGTGGGGCGGAGATCGGTGGCAGCGGGCATGGGGGGGAGAGACGGTTGGCGATGGGAGGGGCGATGCCGCAGGTTACTTTCTTGCGGGGGGCGCGGCAGGGAGGAGGCGGGTGTGAAATCCAATTTCACGTTTCGGCGGAAGCGGGGCGGGCTCCAGCAAACCACGAATGGCGGCGAATAATTCGCGAATGGCTCCGTCGTGGGTGGCGAGTTTTCGTTCGAGTTCGGTCACCTTGGCGGCAAGTTCGCGATTTCCCGCCAACAAGTCACGCAGGCGAACAAACGCCCGCACGATGGCGACGCTGACGGTGACCGCCCGCGGACTGCGGAGGACGCTCGCCAGCATCGCAACGCCCTGCTCGGTGAAAACAGTGGCGGGCTTGCGGGTGCCGCCGCGACCCGGCTTTGATATTCCAGATTGGAATATCAAAGCCCGGCTCTCGTCGAGCGTCAGGCGAAACGCAAAATCATCGGGAAAGCGGTCGGGATTGCGCGCCACGGCCTTGTTGAGATTGAACGTGGTGACGCCATAGAAGCGGGCAAGATCGGCATCGAGGAGGACACGCTTGCCGCGAACAATGAGAATCCGCTGCTGAATTGCTTCGGCGGGGATGAGGGAGGTGGCCATGGAGATCAGCGGGGATCGACTCGAGATTCAGTTGGCGGGCGTTCGGCAGCCGGCTTTCGAGGGCGGCGCGAAGCCGGGCCGGCGAGGTTGTAGAGGGGGAGGAAGTACTGGCCCCAAGGAATTTCTGCGACAGGCTGTCGCAGAATTGCTTCAGCCCGCGACGGTCCGAATTCCCGCACAGCCTGTGCGAGAATATCCGCCGTGGTGTAGGCGGCGTAGTCAGATCCGAGCGGAGCCGGAGACTTCATGGCGCGAGAACGACCAGCCAGGTGACCAGTTCGAATTCGGATTCGGGCTGCGGCTGCTCGTTCGCCGTCGGCAGGATAAACGCGCGATTGCCTTGGAGCCCGGAGGCTAGGCGCACCTGGTAGGTGGCGGTGATGGATTCCACGGCCTGCGCGATGAGGTGAGTGTAGGTGCGCATGTCGCCTCCCTGTTCGGTCTGGCGGTCGAAGAGTCGGCAGAGCTCGACGAAGGGCTCCGGCTGGCCGAGCGCAGCAACGCGAAACAGGTTGAGGATGGTCTTGGCTTGGACGAACGCGAGGCGGACCTCGCCGGTGGCCTGGACATACACGAGGTAGTGGGGCGCGAGCGGGTTGATCCGCTCGCTGGGTGGTGAGGCCGACCCCGACTTCTGGCGCAGGCAGTAAATCACGCCCGGCTGGGCCATGGGAATGTCGGGGGCCGGCGGCACCACGGCGTACAGGCCGAGCGGAGCTCCCTTCAACTCGTCCTCGTGGGCGCGGAGGAAATTGAGCAAGTCCTGCCGGAACTCATCGAGGGAGAAGTCAGTGAGTGAGACCGAGTCGTCGAGGTCCTCCAAGTCGAGCACCTCATCCTTGAGCCGCTTGAGCTGGCGATCGCGAAACAGGAGATCCTCCTTGATGAGGTCTTCGAGCTGCGTCGTGTCGAGGAGGT
The DNA here is from genome assembly GCA_038249085.1 of Opitutales bacterium. GTDB lineage: Bacteria > Verrucomicrobiota > Verrucomicrobiia > Opitutales > Opitutaceae > ER46. The sequence goes on along the minus strand of JBBRWR010000186.1, from coordinate 8,305 downwards.
TGTCCGTCTGGGTGGCGGCGAGATCCACGAGGGCCATGCGGGCCTCCACGCGATGCTTCACGCCGAGGTAGCGGTCGAGGTCCGCTACGGGCCAGAAGTTGACGAGCTGTACGGCGTCGTTGCGCGAGCCGATGCGGTCGATACGGCCGAACCGTTGGATGATGCGGACGGGGTTCCAGTGGATATCGTAATTCACCAGCAGGTCGCAGTCCTGGAGATTCTGTCCCTCGCTGATGCAGTCGGTGGCGATGAGCAGATCGATTTCTTCGCGCTGGTTGGGGAAGGTGGCGGTTTGATCCGCCCGGCGCTTGGCGAGCGGCGAGAAGTTGGTCAGGATGTCGTCGAAGTCGGTGCGGCCGAGGGTGGCGGCGTTGCCCCCGTCGCCACAGACGAGACCGGTGTGGATCGCGAGTTCCTGGCGCGCCCAGGGACCAAGATGGGTGTGGAGGTAGCGGGCCGTGTCGGCAAAGGCGGTAAAGACGAGAACCTTGCGGTTGGGTTTTCCGTCGCGGTTGGTCGTGGGGTGGCGGACCTTTTCCGCGATCAGCGCCCTGAGCTCGGCGAGCTTGCCGTCGCGCTTCGCCGTGACGGCCTGGGTTTTTTCGAGGAGAAATTGGAGTTGAGTGCGATCGTGGCGGACGGCCTTGAGCCACTCCGGCAGCGACAAATGCCCGAGGTGGATGCGGCGACGACCGCCGATGGTGAAGTCTTCGCCCTCGAAGTCGGGATCTTCGAATTCGTCGGGGGTGAGGGAGTCGTAGTCGATTTCCGGGCTGTCGTCCTGATGCTGTTCGAACGCGACGATCCGCTCCTCCAAGGTGTCGATCTTCCGAATGGTGCGCTCCAGCGTGAGGCGAAACGAGTCGACCGAGCTTTCGAGGCGCTTGAGAAAGTTGACCTTCATCATCGCGATGAGGATTGCCTCGCGACCCTCCTGGGTGAACGCGCCGAGAATTTTCGCCTGGTAGGCATCCTTGATGTTGGCCGGCAGATCCGGGCGGAGAAAGCTGGTGGGGTGGTAGAGGGCCAGGCGCAGGTCGCTGATCTCCGTGTCGAGCTGCTCGAACGACAGGAAACGTCGATCGAGATCGATGGGCGCGTGGAGGGCCTTGGGTGGCGGCCGGTTCGGGAAACCGCCGAGGCGTTTCATCTCACCGGCATAATTGTCGCGGATTTGCCGCCGGGAACGGGCGAGGCTGAGGCCGTCGAGCAACTTGAAAAAGTCGCCCCCGATGGCGGCGATGAGATCGCGGGTCTTGCGCTGGCCCGGGGGGCGTTTGGCCCAGGTGGTGAAGTGGGTCTGCGCGAGCCGGGTGGTCTCCTTGACGGAGACGATGCCGAGATTGTCGGCGAACGCGCGGTCGGGGAGCGCATCCCGGGCGACGTCGCCCCCGGCGATGAAAGAGATCTGGTTGCGGAGGTCGGCGAGCTGATTGTTGACCGGAGTCGCAGACAGGAGCAGCACCTTGGTCCTCACCCCGGCGGAGATGATGTCGTCCATCAGCCGCTGGTAGCGGCTGCGGCGCGGCTCCTTGTCGCCCGGGCGCTGGGTCGCGAGTTTGTTGTTTCGGAAATTGTGCGACTCGTCGATGACGACGAGGTCGTACGCGCCCCAGTTGAGCACGCCGAGATCGAGGCCGTTGGACTCGCCGATCGTGCGCGAGAGATCGGTGTGGTGAAGGACGTCGAAACGAAAACGGTCGGCCTCGAACGGATTCAGGGCGCTCGGCTGGCGGTAGACGGACCAGTTGCGGCGGAGTTTTTTGGGGCACAGCACCAGCACCTTCTCGTTGCGGAGCTCGAAATACTTGATGACCGCCAGCGCGGTATAGGTCTTTCCGAGACCGACGCTGTCGGCGAGGATGCAGCCGTTGTAGTGTTTGATCTTGTTGATGGCGGAGCGGGCGCCATCGCGTTGGAACGAGTAGAGCGCCCGCCAGATGCCGGTGTCGGGGAGGCGGATTTGCCGCAGCGACTCGTCGATCGATTTTCCCTCTTCGATGAAGCGGCGAAACAGCTCGTAGAGGGTCTTGTAGTAGACGAATTCGGGGGACTGATCGCGGTAGACTTGGAGCAGGTAGTCGAGGACAGCCTGCTTCACATCCTCCACCCGCGCGGGGTCGTCCCAGAGTTCGTCGAACCAGCGGTGGAGTTCGTCGCGATCACGGTCGTCGGAAACGATGAGATTGAGTTCGACGTTGTTGTTGGTGGCGGCGAGCCCGAGTCCCCGGGTGGTGAAATTGGAGCTGCCGACGATGGCGGCTGACACCTCGCCCCGCCGGATGTGCGCCATCTTGCCATGCAGGAAGCCGGTGCGAGTCACGGAACGAACCTCGACCTTGTCCCGAATCCAGGCGGCGCAGGCCTGGGCGAGATGGCGTTGGCTCAGACCGCTGGCGAGGGCGAGACCGTCGTCCCGGAGCACGTAGGCCGCGCCATCCTTGTGCTCCGGATCGAGATTCTTGAGGAAGGCGGCTTCGCCGAAAAGCAGCCGGATGCGACCCAAGTGGTCGAGGTGGGTCCGGAGCTTGTCGTAGGCGAAGACAGTGAAATAGGCGGTGACCAGGTCGACATCGGCGCCGGCCCTGAGCTGGGACCGCAGGAAGTCCCCGACGGTGCCGCGGCGGTGGTTGTCCCGTAAATTGCTGGAGGGGGAAGGAGCCGGTGTCACGGTGCTGGCTCGATAAAGCACCGGGAGCGTAGAAGGGGGAAGTCTATTCAGGGCGAGACCGCGTCGCGGTTTCTGGGTGGCCCGCGTTGAGGTGGGGAGTGGAGACGGGAATCCAATAAGGCGGGCAGGCACTGGCGCCCGGCGGGCGGTTGGGCAACTGTCGCGCCCTTGATTCCGGACCGGCAATGGCGCCACGACCTACCTTGACATCGCGCCAGCGCCAACTGCCCGGACTCTTCGGACCGTCGCGCCCGTGATCCGCCAGTTGAGGAGGTAATCGACCGCAATGAACTGGTGGGCGCCAACGATGAGCCAGAAGAGAATCTGAAAGCTCAGCTTGGCACACTTGTGCCGAAGCCGACGTTGCGCCATGAACGCGCCGGGCCAGCCGCCTGCAAGTTCGAAAAAGTGCAGTGCCTTTTCGGGTGCCCGCCAGGCGCCGTGACGGGCACGATTCTTGTCATCTGCGTAGAGAAAATAGGTGAGGCCCGAGAACGCCAGATACCAGCCCAGTAAGAACAGAAGGCCTTTCCCCGTGGCCAGCCGCCAGGCGGCAATGCCAGGGGCCATCACCAGGATCGTCAGAAATGCGACATGAACGCTCCGGATGCGCCCGCCGTCATTCAGATGCACTGCCTGTTTCGCACAGGGCCGATCCTTCGCGTCCATTCCGGGGGAAAACATGATGGTGTCGCCGATCTCCGGGTATTTGTGGCGCTCGGCAAAGTCGCGGATGTGAAGAAAAACCCGCCGCCGGCCCGCCTCGACATAGCCGTAACCTTTCTGCCGGTCCCAAGCCACGATTTTCCCTCTTAACGATTCCATCTCGGGGAAGGATTGTCCTGCTGCGGCCCGCGGCTGTTGGCTACCGCCACACCGTCACTCCAGCGATCAACACCTCGGGCCCGACGAGGCGGATGCCACAGTGGCGAGTTTATCGTTGGACCATGCGGTCGCGGGTTCACACCGGTTCGTCGATCACCGGATTCGTCAGCGCGCCGATGCCTTCGATGTCGATCGTCACGGTGTCGCCGGCCTTGAGCCAGACGGGCGGGTTGCGCGCGAAGCCGACCCCATGCGGGGTGCCGGTGAGAATGACCGTGCCGGGCAGGAGGGTCTTGCTGCTGCTGAGGAATTCGATGATGGCGGGCACGTCGAAGATCATGTCGTTGGTGTTCCAGTCCTGCATCGTCTCGCCGTTGAGGATCGTGCGGATGCGCAGCGCGTTGGGGTTCGGGATCTCGTCGCGCGTAACGAGCACGGGGCCGAGGGGGCAGAAGGTGTCGAAGCCCTTGCCCTGGCACCACTGGCCGCCGCCGCCGTCGCGTTGCCAGTCGCGGGCGGAGACATCGTTGGCGCAGGTGTAACCGAGCACGTAGTCGAGCGCCTGGGCGCGGGCGACGTTCTTGCAGCGCCGGCCGATGACGACGGCGAGCTCGCACTCGTAGTCGACCCGGGTGCTGGGGAGTTTCTGCGGAATCTCGATGGGATCGCCCGGGTTCTGGACGGCCGCGGTGTTCTTGATGAAGAGCACGGGATGGGGCGGCAGCGGGCTGTTGCTCTCGGCGGCGTGCCGCTTGTAGTTCAGGCCGATGCAGGGGAGGTTGGTTGGCACCACCGGGGCGAGGATCTTGCCCGGGGCGACCACGCGGTCGGTGACGTGGAATTCGCCGAACAGATCGCCGCTGATTTCGCGGGCGGTTCCGTCGGGTTGCAGCGCGGCGTAGGCGGGTCCGGCGGGCGTGAGGTGGCGGAGGATTTTCATAGGAAAGAGGGCCGCTGGGGCGACCGGCGCGAAGCGGATCGCGAATCCCGCAGCGTGGCGGAAAACCGCTTTCACACCAGATCGATTTTCGGCGGTGCCCGGTTGGGGCACGGCGGATTCTTGCACGGTCGGTCGCGCGGTAGGAGCGGCTTTATGCCGCGATGGAATTTCGCACGCGCTGAATCGCGGCATAAAGCCGCTCCTACAAGAGGGATAATACAAGTCATTTTCGGGCCGGTTCGCCGTGCAAAAATCCGCCCTGCCGGTTGGGGCGTATCTCCAAGTTGTCGGTGCCATTGAGTTCGGTCCTCCCCGTCGCGCCAGTCTTTGACTGGCGCCCGCCGGTCAGAGACGCGGCGCTACTCCCAGAGGCATTACCGCCAAACGACCGAGGCGCCCCCGTTTGGTCCTTGCGGGACCTGGTGCGCGGGGCCACGTTGCGCCGGGTGAAAATCGGGTTTCTCGGCGGGAGTTTCGACCCCGTGCATTTTGGTCACTTGCTCGCGGCGCAGGACGCGTTCGAGCAGCACCGGCTTGATCGCCTCATCCTGGTGCCCGCCGCCCAGGCGCCGTTGAAGCCGACCGAGGCGCAGTCGTCGGTCGCGGATCGCCTGGCGATGCTCCGGGCGGCGACCGAGTGGGACCGTCGTTTCGAGATCTCCGACGTGGAACTGCGCCGGGGTGGGGTGAGCTATTCGATTGAGTCGGCGCGGCATTTTCGGGCGCTTTATCCCCACGACGACCTGTATTGGATCATCGGCGGGGACCAGTTGCCCAAATTGCATCTTTGGCGTGATATTGACGAACTCGCGCAACTGGTGGAGTTTATATTTCTCGAGCGCCCCGGTTTCCCGGTGAAGGCGGTCCCCGGAATTCCCGGGCTCAGGCTGCATCGCTGCGACGGGCACCTGCTCGCCATCAGCTCAACCGAACTGCGGGAGCGGGCGCGCCAGGGGTTGTCGCTGGATTATTTCGTGCCGCATAAGGCGATTGTTTACATCCGCGAGCACGGGCTGTATCGCGGGGTCACATGAAATCAAAGACATCGCCGGCGCTCGACCTGGCCAGGACCTGCTGCCGTGTGCTCGATGACAAGAAAGCAGGCCAGCTCACGGTACTGGATGTCTCCGTCCAATCCTCGATCACGGACTATCTGGTCCTGGCGACGGCGACGTCGGAGCCGCACCTGCGGGCGTTGCGGGTGGAGTTGGAAAAGACCCTGGATGCCGCCCACGTGCACCTCGTCGGGATCGAGCGCGCCCAAGAGAGCGGCTGGATGGTGGTCGATGCGTTTGACGTGATGATCCACATTTTCCTGGCCGAGACCCGCGAGCGCTACGGGCTCGAGCGTTTGTGGCGCGATGCGGCCGAAATCCCCTTGAGCCGGATCCTGGCTGAACCGGCGAAAAAGCTCCCGACCAAACGGAAGCGGGCCAAGACACCGGCTAAAGCCAAGGCACCGGCCAAGGCCAAGGCGAAAGCTCCGGCCAAGGTGAAGGCGAAGGCACCGGCCAAGGCCCGGGCGAAGAGCACGCGCGCCTGAGGCGGAACCATGCGGTTGCGGCGGAGCGGCATGCCGCTCCCGCCGAAGCCTTGGGCGAAGGCCGGGACCTCAAGACGCTCAACGTGACGGCGAACGCACGAAGGCGCGTTGGGGACAACACGCCCCACCGTTCAGTGGATTCGTTTTCATCGCGGAAACGCACTTCGACTGATGCGCCCGTCGTGTAATCCGGCGTCACCCAGGTAACGCCCTACCTCCAGACCTCACCCGCTCTTGGTCTTACTCCGCTTTCTTCGGACGGGATCTTCCGCCGCGACGACCGGGCTTTTTATCGCCCTCCGTGTCGGCTTCGTCGCCGGTCGCGGGGTTGGCGCCCTCGGCGTCGCTGGCGGTGGTGCCGGGGTCGGCCGGTTGGGAGGCCTTCGCGTTCAGCCAAAGTTCGCCTTTCGCGTTCTTGCTCAACCAGAGAATCTCGCCGCCCTGCTCGACGCTGACCGGCTTCTCGCGCGCTTTCTCCGGGATCTTGAGCCCGGCCTCAACGATGACCGCCATCAATCTGTCGGGCGACTGGCCAAGTTCCTCGGCCAGTCGTTCGATCTTGCCCCCGAGGGCACCGGTGCGGGTTTCCTTGAGCAATTGGCGCATGGCCGCCAGAGGGCTGGTCGTTTCCGCGGTCCCGGCGGGAGCCGCTTCCGGGTTCGAGGACGTGGTGGTGGTCTCCTCCGCCGGAGGGGTAGTGGCCTCCGCGGGGGCGGACGCTGCTTCCTCCGCCGGAGCTGGGGCGGCCTCCGGCGCCGGAATGGCGTCAGAACCCGTCGCCGCGATCGGGGCCGACTCGGCCGCCGGCGGGTCCGAGCGGTCGCCGGCTTCCGCCGTGGCGATCGTTTCGCCCTTCTTCATTTCCCGGCCGTTGATCCACATGCCTCCCCGGGAATCGAGATTCAGCCACCACAGTTCGTCGCCGAGCTGGGTGTAGGCGGGCTTGTCTCCCGGGGTGGCGGGAACGGCCAGCCCGAGCGCGACAAACGCCGCCTTGAGATCCGTCTCCTGGGTGCGCAGCGCGCGGGAGAGGAAAGTCATGCTGCCGGAGCCACCCGGGCCCCGCCGGTTGCGGCGCATATGTGGGCGGATCTTCCCCAGGAGCGCGGCGCCTTCGGGCAGCGGTATTGGCGCGGCCGGCGGACGTCCGCCTTCGGGCTTGCCCGCCGGCGCTTCCGGAGGCGCTTCTCCTCCCTCAGCCGGGGGGGTAACTTCGGCGGCGGCGTCGGTGGGAGCGGACGCTTCCTTGGGGGCGACGGGTTCGGTCTTGGGCGTCTCCACCACGATGCGCGCCGCTTTCACCGGGCGAAAGACCGGGCGCGGTTTCTCCTTGGTGTTGATCCACAGCTCGCCGCGGCGGTTGATGTTGAGCCAGAACAGGTCGCCGTCGTACTCGAGGTACTCCACCGGCGCATCCTCGTCGGCTGGTACGACAAAACCGCACTCGACGAGCGCTCCCTTGAGATCGTCGTCCGCCTGGTCCCACTTCTTGGCGAGATAATCCACCCCGACCGACATGCCGGGGCCGCGCTGGTTGCGGCGCATGTGGGGACGGATCGCCTCGAAAAACGTCGGCAACTCGTCCTCCTCCGCGGCGGTGAGCTTGTCCCACTCGTCGGACTTTTCGTCCTCGGCGGCCTCGGGATCGTCGTCCCGCGAGGTGTCGACCAATTTCCGCAGGCCATCGTCGGGGGACGCCTTCTCCTCGAGAAAACTCGGGGCGCGCTCCTCGGCCTGGGCGGCGGCGGGCTGGGCGGCCGCCTTGAACTTGGCCTCGAATTCGGCGCGCAGCTTCTCGGCTTCCACCTTCGCGGCGGCGGCGGCGGCGTCCTCGAGCGTCCAGTCACGCTGGGTCGAGCGGCGCGCGAGGCCGGTGAACGCCAGGAAATTATCCGGCAGAGTTTGGTAGTGAATGATCTCCCATTCGTCGCGGCCGAGATCGTTCAGAAATTTTTCCAGCAAGGCGGGGGTGGCGAATCCACCCTTGCCGCTGGTGATGACTTTGTATTCCCAAAGTGACATAGTTTTCCCGCGCCGGGCGCGGAAGTCCACCCATCCCAAATGCCGGCACCAAAGCCGAGCACTAAATCACCGCGCGGAGCTCTGGGGTGCAGATTCGGGGTGGAGTGGGGCGGCCGATGGTGCCGAGGGTGGGTGGGTTGTGGGCGGGGGGGCCCCACCCCCCCCGGTGGGGGATGACGGGGGGGGGGCCCCCCCCCCCAACCCCCCCCCCCCCGCACCCAAGGGCCCCCCCCAACACCCCCCAAAATCCCCCCCCAGGGCCGCGGGGGGGTTTTTTTGGAGGGGGTTGGTGCGGGGGTTTGGG
>JBBRWR010000185.1:0-10958 GCA_038249085.1 Opitutales bacterium | reverse complement strand
TTGAGCCGGGGTGATCATGGAGCCTGCGTAAAGGCCCCAAGCGTTACCGCTCACGCAGACCGGCTCCCACCGAAAATCCGCTCAAAACCGGACACGGATTCTAGTTGGCGCCGACCTCGACGTTTAGTTGGCGTTCTACAGCGCATGCCCTCCGCCGCAAACTTGTCGAGGTTCGGTGTCATGATGTCCGGATTCCCGTAGCACCCGACGTGCGGCACACTGTGATCGTCGGTGAGGACGAGCAGGATGTTGGGTTTCGGCTGTGCGGCGGAGAGCCCGGCGAGCAGGGTGGAGAAGAGCAGGGTTGGGTATTTCATGGACGTCTAGCAGCGGCTCGGCGCGGGATTATTTTTTGAACTCAATGAGGCGCGCCGTGTGCGGCGCCATCTTCAGCGTGAGACCGCCCGGGGCCGTTTTCACCGGCTCCCCACTCCAGATATCAACCAGCCGGTAGTCTCCGGCGGGCATTTCCAGGTCGGCCATCGTCCAGGTGGTTTCGGCGGCCTCATCCACCCAGTTGAAGAAGCCGAACACCGTGCGGTCGGCCAGTTCGAGCTTCCAGATGCGGGGAATGTCGGCACCTGAGAAGAGGTCCAGCGGCACCGCGTGCTTGCCGTTGCTCCACACGTCGAGCAGCGGCTGGTGGCGGTAGAGTTCGAGGCGATCCTTCGGGAGCGACTCGATGCGGTCTCCCCCAAACAGAATTCCACCCATCAGCGCCTCCAGAGTGACGTGGCAGCGCGCCTCCTCCAGTGAATATTGCGGCGAGGCGAAGAACGAATCGGGGTCGCAGAGGGCAATATGGTTGTGGATATAATAGTTCTGCGCCGCGGATCGGGCAAAGCGGATCAGCCCCTGGTAGTCGCGCCCCGTCAGCACCTCCCCGATTGACCCGGTGGTCTTGCCGTAGGTCATGTTGGCATAGGGTTCCGCGGCGCTCTTGACGCCCGGATGGTTGATGTCGTTGCCGATACGGACGGAGTCGTAGCATTCGATTGCGCCATACAACCAGCCCATGCTGCGGGTGATCACCAAGTCTTCCGGCAGGGCCGCGCGGATCATGCGCACCGCCCGGTTGTGGGCCTGCAGGCCGGTCATGGTCGGATCATAGCGGCGTCCCTCCTCCAGGCTGCCGTAATGGTGATCCCATTTCATGAAGGTCGGCCGGTAGTCCTCCACCAATTGCTTGAACTGGCCCGCCAAATACGGCGGCACGTCCGGATGGCTGCCATCGAGATACACCATGCCGAGCGTCGTCATCATCTCGGCGTCGTTCGGATCGATCGGTTTCTGGTTGGAGGGCGAGAGCAGCCAGTCGGGATGGGTTTTCCAATAGGGGTCGGTCGGATTCACCCGCAGCGGACTGATATGCAGGCCGAACTTCAGGCCCAGATCGGTGACCTGGTTTGCCACGTCGCGAATGCCCCGCGCAAAGTCCTGGTTGACCAGATACGAGCCCGGCACCGTCCACCAGCCGCCGTCGAGTTGGATGTAGCGATAGCCGGCATCATAGAGTTCGGCCTTCATGAACCGCGCCGCCCTGAGCACCGCGTCGGCGGTCACGTAGCGCCCATAGGAATGCCAGGTGCTCCAACCGGGTTCGATGCGACGCATGGGGCGGCCCTGGCGAACGCTTTCACCCATCAGGCGGCCCACCTCGTCGAGCACCTGCGTTGGGCGCCGATCGTCCCAAAAGCCAACCAGCACCGGATCGACTTCCACGAGGCGGCCCGGCCGAACCAGGATTTTCTCCAAGCCCTCGGGGCTGCCGCTGCGGAACGAGACGTGCACCGCCCCCTCCTTGGCATTGCGCCACTCGAACGAGGTGGGCCAGAGTTCGCCCTTCAGCGCCGCGAAGGCATAGGTCTGGTTCTTGCCATCGTGCTGCAGGGTCGAAACCCAAAACGCGTTGCGCGGGTCGACTTTTTTGGAGGCCTTCACTCCAGCCATCTGCTCGAGCGTATAGATCCGCCCGTGGTCCGGGGCATGCAGCGCCTCGGCAAAGATCGTCCAACCCTGGGCGGAGTTTCCCACCACCAGGTCGGGTGCGTCCCCTTGCCTGGTCAGCACGCGCACTCCGCCCAGCTTGAAATCAACCGCCGCCTTGAGCGCGGCCTTGACCACGGCATACGGCCGGTTGGCGGCGGTTTCGATCGTCAGGACAAACTCCTCCACGGGGGGCAGGCCGGTGCAGCGCAGCACCTGCCGGCCGCCTTCGACCGACCAGACTCGCTGCGGAAACGCCGCCCCGTAAACCCAGGCTCCGTTGATCTCCAACGCAAACGTGACATCGGAGATCTGCGCGGCCGGGCCCCAACGCAGGGAATAGTCCGCTCCCGTGGGGGCATGCTCCACCGCGGGAGTGGTGGCGCGGGCGGAAAGGACGAGGGCCGCACCGCAGAGTGCAGCCAGGATTCGGGATTTTGGCAGGAGCATGGTGCAAGAGTCAGACGGGGGTGGCCGATCACTTGACCAACAGTGGTCGGGCTTTCTTCTTCGCCTTGCGCGTTGATCCCTGACCGCTGCTGGCGACCCGCGGCGAGGGATATTGATCGAACACGTCGCCCCGCCCGAGGGCGCGAGGATCTTCCTGCCGCACGAGTTCGGCCATGAGCTTGTCGCGCAGCGCGGCGACTTTCGCCGCCAAGGCGGGATCGCCGGCGAGGTTGGTCACGCAGTCGGGATCGCGGGCGAGGTCGAACAGCTGATCGGCCGGGCGCCGGCCGAAGGCGTGTTGCCAGAAGCGGTCCGACTCGCCCAGGACGGCCACAAACGTCTTCGAGGGGCTGCCATCGGTGTCTTTAAGCCCGAGTTCGGGGTTGCCGCAGGGCCAGCGTTCGGGCGCGTAGTTCCGCACGTAGAAAAAGTCACCCTCGCGAATCCCGCGCGTCGGAAAGCCGAGCCCCGCCGGCGAACCGGGCCGCGCGAGCACGTCGTTGCGCTCGCGCCCGACAATCACGAACCCGCGGTCGCCCGTCGGCTCGTGCCGGAGCAGATCGGTGAAACTGCGCCCGGTGATGCGCGCCATGCCCTGGGCGGCAGCCTCGACGCCGAACACCTCCAGAAAGGTCGGGGCCAGATCGATGAAACTGATGAATTCGGCGACCCGGCGACCCGGTTGCACGATCCGCCCGGGCCAGGTCACGACGAAGGGCACCCGATGGGCGTCGTCGTAGGTGTGCCCCTTCACGCGGGGGAACGGCATGCCGTGGTCGGAGGTGACAATGATCAAGGTGTTCTTCGCCTCGCCGCTCCCCTCCAGCGCGGCGAGCAATGAGCCGACCTGCGTGTCGTAGGCCTCGACCTCGATCGCGTAGTCCAGCATATCGCGACGGATGACGTCGTGGTCCGGCCAATACGCGGGCACGCGGTCGACGTCGGAGGGTTTCTTGCCGGCCGCGATGCCGGAGTCGTACTTGTAGCCGCGGTGCGGGTAGTGGCTGCCGAACCAGTAGAAGAACGGCTGGCCCGGCGTGCGGGTGCGCAGAAAGGCGGTCAGCGCGGCGCCGGGTTCGCGATCGGTGACCACGCCGTTCCCGCGCAGGTCGAAATTCCGCGGACTCCCGTCGGCCCGCGTCGCCTCGCCGGGGGCCCACGTCTTGCCGGCGGCGCCGCAGGCGATGCCGGCCCGGGTGAGGGCCTCGCTGAAGGCCAGAAACTTCGCCGGAAAATACGCCTGGTGATTGGCGGCGGCCTCGAGTTGCCAGGGATTGCGGCCGGTGAGAATGGCGGCGCGGGCCGGCGCGCACTTCGACGTCGGCGTGTAGGCGTGATCGAAGACCAGGCCTTGTTTCGCCAGCCGATCGATGTGCGGGGTCTTCACCCACGTGCAGCCGTAGGCCTCGCCGAAATGCGAGGAGGCATCGTCCGCGATGATGAAGAGCACGTTGGGCCGGGCAGGCGTGGTCTCCGCCGCGGGCAGCGGGGCGATCGGAGCCAGCAGCAGCGCCGCAAAGAGAATCATGGGGTGTTTCATCGGCTCAGATTCCAGAATTTGATCCGCGCGTTGTCTCACTTGGGATCGCGCCAGGACTGGCGCATGAGGACGTCAAGTTCCCGCACGATTTGTGGATTTTCCGGCGCGACGTTGGTGGCTTCGGTCGGATCGCGCTCCAGGTTGAAAAGTTGCACCACGAGCTGCTTGCCACCCGCGGTTTTGCTCTTCCTGGGCGGCGCCGCAGACGGGTCCGCGGCGCCGGTGTTGAGGTGAAGGAGCTTCCACGGCCACTGGAGCACGGAGCGTTTGCCGCCCTGTTCGCTGAAATACCACGGGAGGTAGGGATGTGACCGTTGCTGGTCATCGTGCCCAAGCAGGGTCGGCAGGAACGAAAGGCCGTCGCACTCCGCGGTCACTTTGACGCCCGCGAGCTCCGCCGCGGTGGGCAGGAAGTCCTGGAAGCCGCTGACGTGCTCGCTGACGCTGCCCGGCTTGATCGTGCCGGGCCAGCGCACGATGAACGGTTCGCGCACGCCGCCCTCGGTAAGATCGCGCTTCTTGCCGGTGAGGCCGTCGTTGCTCTGGAAGTGGGCGACGAGATGGCCGCCTTCCTGATGCGGGCCGTTGTCGCTCGAGAAGAGGACGACGGTATTCTCCTCCAGCCCGAGCGCCTTCAGCTTGGCCATGACCGCGCCGACTTCGTCGTCCACGAACTTCATCACGCTGGCGAAACCCTTTTCTGCCGCGGGCCAGTCGCGCGCCGCAAACTCGCCATAACTCGGCGATTCCATCCCATGGCCGAGCGGCGAATCCTCGCCCGCCTCGTTGTTCGCGTGGGGCAGATTCAGCGCATAATAGAGGAAGAACGGCCGGCCCTTCTCCGACGCGCGCTGATCGAGGAAACGCTGCACATCGTCCGCCAGGAGCTGCGGGGCCCATTGCTTCCGGCCGTCGGGGGTGGCCACGCCGGTGCCCGGTTTCTTCTCTGTGCCGGGGATGAGCGTGTTGGCCAACGGCACCTTCTCGCCGTTGCGAATGAGGTGGGTGGTGTAGCAATTATGCGCGTGCGCGGTGTCCAGGTAGCCGAAGAAATAATCGAAGCCCTTCTTCTGCGGATCATCCGGCGGCACGGGCCCGCCGAGCCCGTATTTGCCGATGCACGCCGTCACATAGCCCGCGTCCCTGAGCAGTCGCGCCACGGTGAGATCCGTGTCGGGGACGTGGCCGGGGCCGTTCGCGCGCACGCGGCCGTGGCCGGTGTGCAGGCCGGTCAGGAGCACACAACGCGAGGGGGCGCAGACGGTGGAGCCGGCGTAATGCCGCGTGAACTTCATGCCTTCGCTCGCCAGGCGATCCACGTTGGGGGTGCGCAGCGTCTTCTGCCCGTAGCAGCCGAAATCCCCATAGCCCGCGTCGTCGACGAGGATATAGACGATGTTGGGTTTGGCTGAGGCCTTCGCCGGCTCAGCGGCCGGAAGCGTGGTCAGCGGTGCGAGCCACAGCGCGATCAGGAACAGGTGGAAGGGACGGTGTTTCATCGGGATTGGTCGGAGCTCGGTGGTGGGTTCATCAGGGATGGCAGGCGGGTGAGTCATTCCTTTTCCCCCGTGGCATCCGCCTTGTTCCTTCGGCCCCTTTTGGCTTTGTCGCTCTTTTCGCTCTTTTCGCCTTTTCCATATTTGGTGCCTTTCGCATAGCCGGTGAAGGCACGGACCTCGGTGGGGGGACGCAGCGCCGGAAGTTCCGGTTCACCGCGGTGAACTTCGATGAGGCTGAAGATGTCGTCCCCGGCGTCCGTGTTCACCAGCGCCAGGTCAGCGCCCTTGGTTCCACCGTGGCGGAAGACGGCGTCGGGCAGGGTGACGGCCTCATGGTGCCATTGTTTGTCCCCTTGGCCCGTGACGGACAGCGCCGTCTTCATGGTCGGGGTGCCGGCATCGTAATCCAGTTTCCAGGTGGAGCCTGCCTGCCCGTCATACCAGACGACGGTGATCGACATGACCTTGGGCTTGGTGTCCGGGGAGAAGCCGTCCCGCAGTTTGAAATACAGGGCATCCTTGCCGGAGGCGTGCTCGAAGCCGCGCGCAAACCGGGCATAAATGGGGGACGTCGTGGTGATGGGGCCGCCGACCCGCCACCGCGGGACGGAGGTGGCATCCGCGTCGATCTGCTCGAGCAAGCGGGAGTAATTGTCCGGCCAGATATCCCAGCCCACGTCGTTGAATCCGGCTTGATCACCCCGTTGCCCGACCTGGCCCAGCGTGAGGGCGTTCTTATCTTCGACGGCGGCCCCATACCTGGCATAGGCGGCGCAGATCTTCAGCATACGATCCACATTGCCCTTGCTGGCTGGGCCGAACCTGGCCTCGGGATAAGCCTCGGTATCCGCGGCATCCAAGCCCTTGTGCAGGGCGCAAAACGCATCGGTGGCGGTCTGGGGATAGATCTGCCCCGCGTACTTGTTGAAGAAGTAGAAGGAATAGTCGAAGCCCTGCTCCTTGCTCACTGCGATGGCGACCTTGGTGACGTCCCACACGCTCTGACCCGAATTCAGGGCATTGATCGCCCCCCAGTAGAAGTTGAGCGGGACATTGAGCTGATACCACGGCCGCGTCCAAGTTTGGTCCATCTCCGACCGGCGAAACAGGGTAAAGCCCTTGGGGTCGACCAGGTAGGGGAGAAAATCGGTCATCGCCGCGCGTTCCCCGCTCAGATGGTGGCCCCGGGAGAGCGCGCCGTTCTTGATGCCGAAACCCTCCTTGAGCGTGGTGGTCGCCCATTTCCACTCCTCCACATAGTCCTTTCTGCCGCCCTCGGTCTCGGGCGCCACGCCGTTCAACAGCAGGCTGATCTTCGGGCCGGGGTCCTGACAAAATAGTTTCGCGTACAGGGCGAAGGTCTCGAGTCGAAATCGTTTCCACGCCGGGTCCTTGACGGGCAGGTCGTATTGCTTGTCCAGAGGCTCGCCCTTGTAAGCGCACTCGTCCCCCGTGCAGCCCGTCTTGACCTGGATAAAGGCAATGCGCTCCTGTCGATCCTTGGGATAGCTGCGGATGTGCTGGGCGACCGCCGTGAGAAAACGGTGGTAATACGTCTTGTATTCCGGGGCGAGGTAATAGGGGTAGAAAGGGAATTTGTCGGCGTGTCGCTTGTCATCCGTCACCACCTTGGGGACACCTTTGGCATAAACCCAACCCGGCGTTTTCGGACCGGCCTCAAAGGAGAAGTAGAGCGAGATCTTGTCCCGGTAAGCCCGCGCGATCGCCTGATCCATGACGCTCCAGTCATAGACCCCCGGCTCTTTCTCCACTTCATCCCAGGGGGCATCGCACGACGTTCCCCGCACAAAGGGATAGACTTTGGGATCCATGGCTTCTCCCCGGTCCCACACCCCGAAGGAACTGGGGAGCGGCGCGGCTTTGATTGGGGATAAGGTGCCGATGCCGATCAGGCTGATGAGGCTGAGTATTCTGGCGCCGCGGGTGGGTTGGGGGTGGAGGGGATTCATGATAGCGGAGAAAGAGTTTGTTTTTTGCGGGTCTCGTTATTTTTCAACCGACGAGCCCGGCCCGGATACAGACGTTGAGGAAGGCGGCAGCGGACCAAAGTTGGTGGCCCGATCCGTCGATGAGGCCGTCGGGCAGCGTGACTTTTTCATGAAAGGAACCGAGGCCCGCATCCCACGTGTCGTCCTCTTTGGCTCGCTTCGGACGGATGGCGGTGCCCAGCGATCGACCGAGGAGCGCAGCGTTATAGTCGGTGTAGTCGCCCCCATCGGCCACGGCTTTCCCCCAGAGGAAAAAGGTGTCGCAGAACGGCCAACTGGCTTGATTGTGCGGTCCCTTGTTGCCGGCAATGAAGGGAAAGAACAGTGGAACGCCCTTATCGGTGGTGGGGTACCCGAGAGCGTGGTCGTGGCCGCGTAGCCCTCGTCCTGATCGACGTTCACCACGAACGGAGACAACTCGATGGGGTCGCCGCCCGGTGCGGGAGATTGGCCGGGCGGGGCGTTGGGCGGCGGCGAAGAGGAATCCGCACCCAGTGCCGCGATCGGCGCCAGGAGCAGCAGGGTGAAACGGAGGCAGGGGTTTTTCATGATAATCGGTTTCGCGGTGCTCCGGGGACGGGGGCGGTGCGGCCTTGGGCCGCGTTCAGGCGCATACGGAAGTTATCACGGCCACGGCGGCGTCACCAACGACACGCGCACGTCATCCAGATAGAACGGCGATCCTCGCGCGGCCCGGTCGGGGACGCGCGCGCCGAAGAAAAGCACGAGGCTGCGGGCGGTGCGGGGCACATGTATGCTCACGCCCAACGTCTGCCACCCCTGCGCTCCGGGCAGGACATCAAAGCCTCGGGTGACCGAGGCGATCGACTCGTCCCGCCGGTCAAGCCAGGCGTCATCGATCTCATCGGGCGCTTCGGTAACGGCAAACGCCCGGATGAAGAAACGCACCGCGGCTTCAGCACCGCCCGTCGCCAGGGAGGCGGAGATTTCGATTTCCCGCGACTCACCGCTCCCGCCTGGCGGCAGCGATTGCAGATCCAGGACCTGATACACGCGCCAAGCGCCTCGGGCGGGTGGCTCGAGCCGGAGCATGAACCGGCCCTCTTTCGCCGGCACGCCATTCTCGCCCGCCACGACCTGCGCGGCATCGCCACCCCATCGCCCGGCCCCCCGGGGGAGGCCTCTGACCAATGGCATCCTCGGGTTTTCGAAACCGCGCTCAAAAATTGCCAGCGGCGTTCTTTTCGCCAATCCGTGACGGATCGCGATTCCATACGCCACCGACGCACCAAACATGCCGATCACCAGTCCGGCCGCCGCCGCTGTCACGGAACGCCATTGCAGCCAGGGTGAGATTCGCTGCGGAGACGGCACGGCGCCCGGATTCAACACCGCACGCCTCGCAGCGGTCGTGGCCGAGTCATTTTTCAACTCAGAAAGGCCGCATTCGTTGTCGTGGTAGAGGAACCAAAGCTGGCGCGCCTCGGCACTGGACTTGAGCAACGCCGCGAGTTGCGGCCGTTCCGCGGCGGCGAGCGTGCCATTCAGCGCGGCGTTGAACAGGCGATGCCATTCGTGGTGAGTCGAGTCGTTCATGATGCGGATCCGGCCATCCGGCGTTGCACGCACTCGGCGAGAGCGCGGCGGATGAAGTTGAGTTGGTTGTAGATCGTCTGCGGCGCGCGGCCCTGCTGGCGGGCCACTGCGGCCACTTCAAGGCCCTGCGTGTAGATCGTTTCCACCAAGGAGCGCTGCGCCGGATTGAGCTTTCCCACGCAATTCTCCAGGGCTTCCATCCGTGGCGACCACAACCGCGCGTGTTGCACCCGTTCAGCGGCGAGGGTCTGCATGAGTTCATCATCGAGCTCCAGCCGCGACCGGCCGGTGACCCGCTGGAAGTTTCGCACTTCGTAAAACGCCACGGTGGTGGCCCACGCCACAAAGTCGGTGCCCGACTCAAAAGTCCCAAATCGCTTCCACATCACCACACTGGCCCGCTGCATCACATCCTCGGCATCGTGGCGGTTGGCCACGAGCGACATGACATAGCGCAGGAGCAGCGCGTGCGTCCCGTTGAGCAACCGCACAAACTCCTCCTGCCGCTCGGGTGTGAGCGGGGCAACGTGGTCGGGGTGGTTGGGAGCGGGGGGCATCATGGAAGTATGTACGAGAACAGGGTTCCTTTACCGAAAAAAATGAAAATGCCCTGGCCAACTCCGAGGACAGGGGCGGAGGAACTCGCCGCCGGAGTCGGCCCATGGGCGGGAAGGATAGCCCGAGACCTCATGGGTCCAAGGTATTCCGATATGGGTTCAGAATTGAGGGTGGCTGGCGCACAAGAACCTTTTGGGACCAACCGCTGGTCACGGTGCCGGTCTGCTGGACCTCGAACAGATTCTCTCTTTGCCGCTCATTGAGCCGGGCCTCAATCGCCGGAGTGACCGGTCCACGTGCGCCCGTCGGAAGGTCCAGCCGGTCGCATTTTCCGGCCGGCCCCGGCAGCGTCACGGAGGAGAATCCATCCTCCTGACTGATTCCCACCTGATCGCTAAGCTGGCTTTCGAACGAGTTCCTCGATGGTCCCCATCGGCAGAAAAACCCGGTTCGGATCGCTGCCCAGTTGGGCAAAGCCAACCCGCGAACAGCCGGTGCGTTTCCCGGCGGATCTGCGCCGCGGTGCCGCTGGTCAGGATGTTGAACTGATCGAGCCCGCCGATCAGCGCGAGCCGGCCGCCGAAGGCCGCGAGGGCGTCGCGTCCTCCCATGTGCGTGTCGAGGTGGTATTCTTGCCACTGATGAATCGTGGCGGGCATGCGGTCGGGTTTCTCGCGGGCCAGCGCCCGCAGCATGCGTTCCTTGGAGGTCATGGGAGAATTTCGAGGCAGAGCACCGACGCCAGTTGGTCCGGCGCCTGCGCTGGAAGGTCGACGACCAACTCCCCGCCCGTCTGAGTGAAACGCAGCGGCCGGCGCGAGCGATCGGCGAGCAAATAAGCTCGCGACACCTTCGACGGCGGGCTGCTCAACGTGAATTGATTTCCCGGCCACTGGAAGAAGTGAACGTAGAGTTTTCCCGGCCTGGTCGTGCAGCGCCACTCCTTCTTCGGGGCGAAGCGGTTGCCGACGGGGTCAGCAACGGTCTTTCAGGCGAGCTTAAATTGAGGATTTTTCAGGAGGTGGTTGAGGAGGACGATGAGTTTGCGCATAACGGCGACGAGGGCGACTTTCTTGGGCTTACCCGCGGCGACGAGCCGGTCGTAAAAGGTTTTCAGGATGGGATTGAAGCGAGTCGCCACGAGGGCGGCCATGTAGATCACGCGGTGCACCTTCACGCGTCCGCCCCGGATGGTGCGGCGGCCGCGGTGCTCGCCACTGTCGTTGTTATAGGGCGCACGTTGCCGACGGGGTCAGGCTGTTGCGCGTTGCAACGAGGTGGGAGTCGAGGTCGACCGCGCAATGGCCACAGGAGATTGATGTCCACCTCAAGTCACGAGGTGCGTCGCACGACGCTGCG
>JBBRWR010000184.1:0-11019 GCA_038249085.1 Opitutales bacterium | reverse complement strand
GCACGACGGTGGCAGGACACGGCATTCGAGAAACACGAGGTGGTGCGGGGTGAGGGCACCCCGCCTACATGGGCACGACCCCCGGGCAAATCGCCGGGAACCACGTCACGCGGTGTCATGCGATTCCGAGAGCACGGCGATAGAGTGCGATGAAATCGGCCGCCTGCAACGGTCGGGGGTTGAATTTCGCGGTCCATTGCCGGGTGGCGTCCCCGGCCAGGGCGGCGAGATCGAACGTCGCGCCGTCGAGCGGGGGAAAAGCACTCTCGGCCACCAATTGCTCCAGCCAGGCAGACAGCGAAAGCGACGTGATGCCCGCGGCCTGCAGCCGGGCCGTATAACCCCCGTAGAGGGCGGCGACCTCGGGGACCTCGGCGTTGAGGCGCAGGACGTGGGGCAGCATCGTCGCAACCGCCTGCCCGTGGACCACGCCGTGCCGGGCGGTGAGCGGGTTGGCGGTGGCGTGGGCCGCGCCAAGCATGCTGTTCTCAATCGCGAGCCCGGCGAGGGCGGCGCCGAGTTGCATGTGGCCGCGATCATCGGCGGTGGCGCGACCGGCGATCACGGGGCCGATGGCGCCCGCGAGATGGGCGAACGCGCTCTCGGAGTAGATCGAGGAAATGGCGTTGCGCCGCGTGGAGACGGCGGACTCGAGGGCGTGGGCGAGGGCGTCGAGCCCCGTGAGGATGGCGACGGACCGGGGCTGCGTGGCCGTGAGGTCGGAATCGAGGATGGCGATGCCGGCGCGGGCCTTGGCGTCGCCGCAGGCCATCTTCTCGTGCGTGTCGTCGCGGCTGACGAGGGCGTACGACTGGCATTCGCTGCCGGTGCCGGCGGTCGTGGGAACGGCGACGAAGGGCAGCATCGGTTTCGTGGCCTTGCCGTAGCCCTGGTAGTCGCGCATCGCCCCGCCGTTGGTGAGGAGAAAATTGCAGGCCTTGGCGGTGTCCATGCTGCTGCCGCCGCCGAGGGCGACGAAGCAGTCGAAGCGGTGCCGCTGCGCGGCGGCGCAACAGGTGGCCGCTTCGAACTCGGTGGGATTCTCCTTGGTCTCGGAGAAGACGGCCACGGGAATGCCGGCGGACTCGAGCAATTGCCGCGCGGTGGCGAGATGGCCGGCGCGGGCGATGCCAGGGTCGGTGACCAGGAAGACCGATGTGCCGCCGAGTTCCCGCACGCTGGCGGGCAATTCCCGCAGCGTGCCGGGCCCAAAGACGAGCCGGGGGGCCGGCTTGGAGGCGAACGGTGCGATCATGGGGAATGGGTCGGGTGCGGCGACCATGCCGGATGAGGGTCGACCATGGGTAGGGCGGCGAGTCCCTTCGCCGCCGCATGGTCCCACCGATTATCGGACCGACCTTCCGGCGCGGAGCGGAGTCCGCGCCCTACCCGTGCGAACTTCGTTATGGCGAGTCCCTTCGCCGCCGGCGCTCCGACAAGGAGCGAAGGGCAATTTACCGAGGGGTGAGGCACGGGCGTCATGCTTAGCGTTCTGGCCCTTACGCGCCGCCGACCGCCGCGAGATCGCCCTGCAGGGCCCGCCGCCGGTAGAGGAACTCGAAGAGATTGCCCTCGTGCGGCTGCTCCCATTGCACGCGATTGGTCGGATAGGGCCCGAGGTTGAGCCGTTCGATGTTCGTGCTGGTCATCAGGTCGATGCCCCAGGTGCGATCGTGGGTGAACGCCGACACGACGAGCGACTCGCCGATCACGTCGATCATGCGCGCCTGCGGCACTTCGAGGATGCTGGCGAAGGGAAACATGAACTCGGTGTTGGCCAGGGGATGGTTGAGATCCGAGCAGGCGATGAGCGTGGGCTGGAGGAACGTCTGGCCGTGCAATTCGACGAGGCGCGGACCGTGGCGGTAGCGGGCGGTGACGTCCTCGGCTCCAGGGGTCTGCAGGAGTTCGTCGATCCGCTCGTCGATGCCGCGGGCCATCGTGGGATTGGCGAAACCGCAGAGCAGGGCGCGTTCGTCGTCGCGGGGCAGCGGCACGATGGCGGCGAGTTGGCGGGCGAGGGCGTCGGCGAGTGCGGCCCCGTGGCGGCTGGTGAGGACCGACGAGGCGTTGATGCAGCTGCGGCCGCCGTTGGAGGCGATCGACTGCACGATCACGTCGAGGTGTTGCGCCCAGTCGTCGGCGTAGTCGTCGCCGAGGAGCACCTTGCTGCGACCGGAGCCGTGCACCTGGATGTGCCGGTACGGTGAGTACTTCTTCACGGTGGCATCGCTGCCGAAGGCGATGGCGCGGCCGGTGCCGAAGAGGAGCGCATCGCCGCCGTCGTGGGAGGTCGGATAGAAGCCGAAGGCCTCGCGGGGGAAACCGGCGGCGATCATGGCCTGCAGGATGCGGAAGGGGGTGAGGGGATCCTCGCGGCCCGGCTTGAGGATGACGGGCACCTTCATGACGGGCGCGGGCATCCACAGGGAGTTCACGCCGGGGGAGTTGCTGGGCAGGAGCACGCCGAGGCTGTCGGTCTGCGGGAAGAAGTTGACGTCGATCCCGCCCTGGCGGACGAAGCCGCGGTCGAAGAGTTCCAGCGGCAGGCCGCGGGTAAGGCCGCCGAGGATGGCGCGGATGTTGGCCATCGCGGCATGGACCTTGCCCATGTTGAGCCGGGCGAGGCTGTGAGGCAGGCCGGTGAGCTGCGAGAGGGCGGCGGCGTAGTCGGAGGGGCTTTGCCGGCGATCGCCCAGGCCCCAGGGGAGGTCGCCGTGGAGGAAGAGCTCCGCCGCCTTTTCGCAGTAAGCGGCGAGGGTCTCGCAGGGAATCGCCTGCAGGCTGGCGCCGGCGCGGGAGATGTCGCGCAGGTCGCGGCGGATGAGGCCGGAGTTCGCCATGCTGACCTCGATCACCTGGCCGCCGACGTTGAACTGGATCTGGTCGAGGCTCCGGTACTCGGAGCCCAGGCGCAGGATGGGAATGTGAATCGGGGAACTCATGGCGGCGGCTGAAAAGTAGGAGCGGCTTTACGCCGCGATTATGGGCGAAGGCATCAGGTAGGTCGCGGCGTAAAGCCGCTCCTACCGACCGGAGGGTGATCGGCGGTCACGAGGGATCAATACACGCCCTCGATGATCGTCTTGGTGAGGGATTGGAAAGGGCGCACGTCGCCCACCCCGTCCCACGGGAACTCGGCGCACGGCGGGCGGCGGATGGCCTCGTCGCGTTCCAGGAAGCGGGGAACGAAGAACTCCTTCGTCATGGTGGTCAGCTCCACGCGGCCGTATTCACCGTAGGGGACGAGTTGGTCGGGTTGGTCGGGGTTCACGACGCGCAGCACCGCGCGGGGCTGCGGAGCATAATAGGTGAGGCTGTAGTGGTCGGCGGGCGTCAGCGTGCGGCTGATGGCGAGGCCCATGAGGGTGTTGCCGTAGGTCGGGGCGAAATTGATTTTGCCCTCGAGCACCTCCTCCACGACGAAACGCACGTACTGCGGGGTCATGGTGGTGCCTCCGGCGAAGACCGCCTTGAGGCCGGCCTGCACGAGCGACATGCGCTCCGCCAGATTCTCGAGCAGGCGCGGCGTGGTGAACATACACTGGATGTTGCGGTGGCGGATGATCGTGGCCGCCTGATCGATGACATGTTCCTGGTACTTCCGGGCCATCGCCATCTCGCCCATCCCGATGAGCCGCTTCACCCAGCGCGGATCGAGATCGACGAAATAACACGAGCCGCCGCGGTAATTGGCGAGGTGCTCGATGGCGAGGCGGAGGCGGCGGGGGCCGGTGGGGCCGACCATGAGCCAATTGGCCCCGCGCGGAAAGAAATCGGGGCCGTAGTGATCGCTGAATTCCTCGTAGTCGACCTTGTAGTCGTCCCACCCGATGCGCTGCTTGGGCATGCCGGTGGTGCCGCCCGTCTCAAACACATTGTAGGGCCGGCCGGCGAAGGCTTGCGGCACGAAGCGCTCCGGTTGTTCCTTGCGCAGCACCTCATCGTCGAAGTGGTCGAACTTCACCAGGTCCGCGAAGCACGTGATCTCCTTGGCGGGATCCCACCCGGCGGCCGCGGCCCACTTGAGCCAGTAGTCGCAGCCCGTGGCCGGGGAGAAATGCCAGGCGACCATGTCGCGGGTCCAGGCGTCGAGGGCGGCTTGGGCGGAGGGAACGGAGAGGGAGCTGCTCATGGCGGAGGGGAGGGAAGGAAGAAGGGGGAGGAGACTCGATTCGGATCAGGCGATGCGCAACGATTTGATCTTTCACTGCGGGCTTTCTCGTTAATACCGACGGCTTGAGAAAATTGAATTTTGTAGGGCCGGACCTTGGTCCGCGCCTTTCGGCGAAACGGCGCCACCCAGGTGACGCCCTACCGTCCAGGAAATCACGAGCCGTTGGTATAAGATAAAGAGCGAAGCGAGAGATTCACCGAGGGGATTATCTTCGGTGGCCCGCGCGGCAGGGTGAAGGCCGGGCGACCGGACTTGGTGCCGGAGTGGGTGGCTGGACGCGGGTTATTGGCCGATGGCGAACAGATGCGACATGGTGGCCACGAAGAGGGTGTTGTTCGCGACGACCGGCGAGCAGTAGATCGGCGTGAAGAACTCGGGCTTGCCAATGAGCTCCATCTTGCGGTCCGCTTTCAGGATGACGAGTTCCCCGTCCTCGTTGCCGCAATAGACCTTGCCGTTGGCGACGAGCGTCGATGACCAGATGCGGCTGTTGGTTTCGTAGGTCCAGAGGAACGCGCCGGTCTTGGCGTCGAGGCAGTGGATGTTGCCGTTGTACTCGGCCTGAAAAATGAGGTCGCCAACCACGCTGGGGGTGGAGATGGCCCGGCCGATGTTCTTGTTGACCCAAAGCGCCTTGCCCGTGAGGTCGCCGCGGGCCGTGGTGTCGATGCAGCTCATCATGCCGACGCCGTCACCGTGTTCGGGATCCTGTCCGATGACCATGTACGCGCGGTCGTTGGCCTGGACCACCGTGGAGATGATTTCGCTCGGGCTGCCGTGGGTCGCATACTTGACCGGCTTGCCGTCCTTCGTGCGGTATTCCGGCGGATTGGCATCGTAGCGGAACAATTCCTTGAGGGCCGGGAAACCCTCCGGATGTTGGTAGGGTTCGGTTTCGAAGCCGTAGCAGAAGCCGTCGCCGCCGCCCCAGACGATGGTGGGCTTGCCCTTGACCACGGCGTACGAAGCCGAGCTCCAGCTCGCGTGCAGCACCCGCTTCGACACGCCCGACGCCTCCTCGGCGATGACCTTGCCGGTCTTCTTGTCCACGACCACCAGGGCCGGGGCGAACGGAGCGGGAATATTGAGATGCGACCAGTCCACGCCGTTGGAGGTCGCCATGTAGATCGTGTTGCCGACGATGAGGGGCGAGCAGCTCGACACGTTGTGCGGGAAGATGCCCATGTCGTTGCGGATGTCCGCGACCCAGATGATGTCGGCGCTCTGGTCGGTGAGCTTCACCGGCTTGCCGTCGGTGGAGGAGAACATCGCCTCATCCTTGAAGGCACCGTCGTTGCCGTCGGCCAGGCCCTTGACGTCGAAACAGATCAACTCGCCGCGATTGGACACCACGTAGCCGCGGTCGCCCTCGATTTCCACCGAGCCGGGCAATCCCACGAATTCCCAGTCGCTGACCTTGCCGGCGCCGACCTTGGGGATGAGCAGCTGCCAGAGGAGATTGCCGGACTTCTCATCGAAGCACATCAGCACGCCGCGGTCGCCCTCCTGGGAGGTGTCGCGGGGCGACTCGTTGTTGGTGCCGACGTAGACGCGGCCGCCGGCGACGACGGGGCTGCCGTAGGCCTGCGATCCCAGTTTGGCCGCCCAGCGGATGTTCTTGGTGGTCTTCATGTCGACCGTCTCGCTCTTGGGCAGAAACTTGCCGCTGACGATGTCGGTGGGTATCCCGCTGGTCTCGGCGACCATGTTGCGGCTGGGATGGCCGCCCCACATGGGCCAGTCGCCGGCCCGGAGCGCGGGGGTGGCGAGCAGGACCAGCAGGGCCAGGCTCGGCGGAACGAAAGAGAGAGCGGTGGCGCCTCGCCCCAGGGTGTGATGCGAACTCATGACGTCGGGCTTATTCATTGGCGGTGAGGGAGAGGTTATCGATGTAGACGCGCTTCTGGCTTTGGGGGGAAAAGGCAAAGATCCCCGGCGAGCCGTGGGAGTGGAGTTGATCCTGGCGGACCTCGATGGTCCAGGCGGCGGGCTCCGCCTGGCCGCGCTCCCACACCTTGCCGCGCACCCAGCCTCCGCCCTGGCCGTCGCTGTCGACGCGGGTCTTGAGGTGGTACCAGGTATTGGGCTTGGCCTCGAACGGGACCGATTGCTTCAGGCGTTCGTGGTTGCTGGTCACCTCCAGGATCCGGCTGTTGGCGGTGAGGGCGATCAGGTAGCGCTGGTTCACGAGCCCGACAGTCGACATGATGCGGCGCGTGCCATCGGTCATCACGTCGGCCTCGATCGTGTAGTTCTTCATGTCCGGGGCGCCGATGAAGTTCATCGTCCGCTGGAACAGGATCACATCGAGCCGGTTGGCGACGGCCTTGCTGCCATCCTTTGCGAGCACGTGCCACTTCACGCGGGCGCCGAGCCAGGCGAGGGGCGGGAAGGTGACGGCCTCGCCCTCGGCGTTCTTCTGGTTGAGGACAAAGGACTCGAAGTCCTCGTGGTAGCCCGGGCCCGCGACGATCCGGCCGCGGGTGGTGGCGCTGAGTTTGTTCCACGTCACCTTCATCTGGCCGGCCGACATCTTCGCCTGGGGGCCCGCCTTGAGGGTGTCGCCGACCATCTCCGCATCGACTTCCGACTTCACCAGGGCCGTGGGGGGAACGAACTTCGCCCACGACACTTCGCTGGTGACCGGGCGCACGCGGCGGCCGGTGGCGTCGAGGCCCCAGACGATGAATTTCTGTTCCTGGCCCGGCGCGAAAGCGAATTCCCCCGGCACGATCTGCAATTGCGTGATCGGGGCCGGGGAGGGCGCCTCCTCGGCCACGGTCGCGCCGGCGGGCACGCTCGCCGCGCTGGCCTTGGGGCCGAAGCAATGCAGCGCCTCTTTGGTAAAGATGAACACGGCGTCGCCGTAGAAGGCCGGCGCCCCGAGGCAGAGCGCGCCCATCGGGTTGACCGAGATCACCTGGGCCTTGTCGCCGCCATCCTTGAGCACGTGGACGGTGCCGTTGTGCATCGGCACATAAAACTTGCCGTCGGCGAAGGCCGGCGAGGCGTGCAATTGGTCCGGAGCGAGCTTCTCGGTCCAGAGCGTCTTGCCGGTCTTGGCGTCGGCGCACACCAGGCTGCCAGTGGCGATGGTGGAATAAACGCGATCGTTCACCACGATGGGCGAGCTGCTGAAGGCGACGAAGTCGTCGTTGCGCCACACCTCCGCCTCGCGGCCGAGCACGACGGGCTTCGCCCCCTTGGGATAATCGGTGGGAATCTTCAACTCGACCAGCCGGCCGTGGTGGGTCGCATCGACGTTTTCCTTGCCGTGCACGCCGATGAGCTTGTCCTTGCCGTACAGCACAACGTCGGCGTTGACGCCGGACTGCGAGAGGAGGAAGCGCCAGACCGGCTCGCCGGTGCGCACGTTGACGCAGACGATGTTGCCGCAACCGGTGCCGGCGTAGAACACGCGCTGGTCGCCGAGATCGCCGAAGACGGGGGTTGCGAAGGAGCTGTCGATCGGCTGGGTGCCGGGCGTCGAGGTCCACACGAGTTCGCCGCTGACCTTGTCGAAGGCGTAGAAGCGGTTGCGGGCCGGGCCGTCGGCACCCCAATTGGCGGTGATGCCGTCAGTGATGACGAGCGGACCGTCGATGACGAGGGCACCGGTGCGGCCGTTGGGGAAGGTCAGGCGGCCGAACTCCTCCACCATGGAGTGCTCCCAGAGGAGCTGGCCGTCGCGGGTGAAGGCCATGATCTGGCCCCAGGTGGACTCCAGGTAGACGTTGCCGTTGGTCGCATCGACCACCGGGGCGCCGATGGCGTAGCGATTGTAGGTGGTGTCGCTGAGGAAGTCGCGGAAGCGATACTCCCAGAGCTTGGCGCCCGTCTTCACGTCGAGGCAAATCAGCGCCTCCTCCAAATCGGTCGTCTCGCCGTAGAAGCCGAACGCATACACGCGTCCGTCGGCGATCACCGGGGTGCCGGCCCCGTGCACCTTGAAGGACCAGCGGTGGTTGGGGCCGCCGACCTCGAGCTTGTCGGGCAGTTTGACGGGGGAGGTCGAGACGCCGTTCTGGTCGGGGCCGCGCCAATTCAGCCAGCCGGAGGCCGCGTGGCTATCGCCCAGGCTGAGACCAGCGGCCACGGCAGCAGCAAGGGTTGCGAATCGAGTGGGAATTCTCATGGGAACGGGGAGGTGGGGAAGGGGGAGGGCGCACTGTGGGCCTGCCGGAAAGAAATGCAACCGCCGCAGCTCAATAGGTGAAGGCGAGCTGCAGGCCGACGCGCCGGGGGGCGCCCGGACTGCCGGCAAAGATCTCCGGATTGACGAACTGGTAGTAATCTTGCCCGAAGAGATTCTGGCCGTAGACCGTGAACGTCCAGGCCCCGGTGCGGTAGCTCAGCCGGGCGTTGGCGAGGCCGTAGCGCCCCTGGGCGAACAGGGCGGTGTTGCGTTCGTCGTAATAGGTGCGGCCGACGACCGCGTAGCTGGTGTTGGCCGAAAAGCCGTGGCCAAAATCGACGGTGACGCCCGTGCGCAACGTCAACTGTGGGACGAAGGGCACCCGTTTGCCGTCGACGCGGACGCCACTCGCGTCGACGTGATCTTCGAAGGTCGCGTCGGTGCAGCCGATCTGGAAGTCCCACCAGAGGCGCTCGACGGGACTGAACATGAATTTGGCCTCGAGGCCGCGGGACCGCACCTCGCGGGCATTGACCACCACGTAGTCGGTGGAGTTGGGCACGGTGCGTTCAAACTGGTAGCCGTCGAGGTTGGACCAGAAGGCGAGCAGGCTGCCGCCGAAGCGGCTCCGGGGCGGGCCCCACGTCAGCCCCG
Organism: Opitutales bacterium; assembly: GCA_038249085.1. GTDB lineage: Bacteria > Verrucomicrobiota > Verrucomicrobiia > Opitutales > Opitutaceae > ER46. Next base: position 2,053 of record JBBRWR010000184.1, on the reverse strand, counting down.
CTTCGTTGGCCCATTGCCGTTCGCCGCCGAAGCGCGCCAGCACCGGGTTGCTCGTGAAGGCGCTGAAACCCGCGGGCTTGTGGGCCAGCGCCACCTTGGCGTGCAGGTTCAGCGACGGGGAGAGGGCGTACTGGAGGCCCGCACTGGCCGAGAGATAATCGTGGCCCTGCGAGCCGGTGAGCCGCGGTTCCGGCGGGCTCGGGAAGCCGAAGTTGTTCGAGGCCGTCTTGGTGCGGTCGATGTCCGCGGCGGCGTGCTCGAGGCGCAGACCGAGCTTGATGGTGGTCTTCGCCCCCAGCGGCTGATCGAGGCTCCCATATCCGGCGACACTGCGCTGCCCCAAGGCGTACAACGAACGCTCGGTCTGCACGAAGCCGGGGGGCACATACGCGCTCGGCGGCACCACGAATTGGCGGAGCGCGTTGCCGTCGATGTCCGTGTCGGCATAAAACAGGCCGGCGCGCCATTGCGTCGTCTGCGGCGCGGGCACGGACTCGGCGCGAATTTCCTGCGTCCAGCCTTTTTCGCTCTGGATGACCTGCGAAAGGCCGAGCGACAGAGGCGAGAGGTCGAGATCGGTCAGGGAGGGATTCAGGTCCCAGTTCTGCCGGGAAGTGGTCGCGGTCAACGAACCCCAGTCGAACCGGCGCTTGAATTGAAAGGAATACTGCTGGCGCTCGACGTTGGTGACCCCGTTGAGATCCGACGCCACCTGGAACGGGTCGGGGCTGAAGAGGGAAGTGAGGCGGGTGGCGTCGTCGCGGATTTTCTCCAGAAACACGCCCAGGCGCAGTTGGGTGCGGGTGTCGGGGCGGAAGTACAGCGTCCCGCGGCCGGTGACCGATCGGCGATCGTCGGCCGTCCGGTGCTGGAAGGTGTTCTCGATGTAACCGTCGTGGTCGGAAATGCCGAAGCTCGCGCTATAGCCGGCGCGGTCCCCGAGGGGGCCGTCGAAGGCGGCGGCGAGGGCGGAGTAGCGGTATGAGCCGTAGTCAAGTTGCACCCGGCCCTGATGGGTTCCGCCCGGGGCGCGGGTGTGGATGTCGATCACCCCACCCGGGGCGTTGCGGCCGTACTCGGTGCCCTGGGGCCCCGCGTTGACCACGAAGCTGTCGAGGTTGAGGAGGCCGCTGGGGTAGGACGACACCGAGCCGCCGGGGACGTCGTCGATGTAGAGCGCGACCGCGGGGCTGCTGAAGAAGATCGAATTGGTGATCCCGCGCAGCGCCAGCACGTCGCCAAAGCCGCGGGTGTCGCTGTTGCTCGAAAACAGGTTCGGCGCCACGCCGGTGATGTCCTGCAATTGCGCCACGCCGTGCTCCTCGAGCAGATAGGCGTTCAGGACGGAACTCGAGTTTTGGATGCGCAGGCCGTCCACGCCAAACTCCGCTTCGACCGTGAAGGGGAGCATGGTGGTGGTCTCGGCGCCGCCGGCCGGCACGGGGCCTGCGAGCGCAACCAGGGCGCTGATGAAGAGGGCCGGGGCAACCCGGCGGAGGACGATATGGGAGGGCATGAAAGGAAGGACTAGGGCCATGTGGCGGTGCGCCGGTGGGTGGCGCCCGCGAACAAGACGGTTAACCCCTGCCCGAGGGTGCGACCTCCAGTCCAGTTTTTTCGTCGCGGGACCGCAACCTGCCCGGGCAGCCACGGTCTGGGCGCGGCGTTCACCCCCCTGGGTCGGTGGCTGCTACCCGACCGGCGGACCCCCTGGCTGACTTGCTTGAATCGCAAGCGGGTCCATTCCCCGTGGCTTGCCACGTTCCTTCCTGCGATCCCACGAGCCCGGTCCGCGTAGCGGTCGCCTGGCCATGATGCCCCGAGGCCCTGGTCGCCTTTGGCGCCGCCTCCGGCGGGTAACCTTGCCTCGGGGCATCATGGCCAGGCGCAGGGCGAGTGTTCACAGAGTCATAGGCTCGCGGCAAGTCCGCCGCGTAAGGGGCTGCGGCCTTGCCTGGCTTCAGCGCACCCATCGGCGGTGAGCGTCCTCGGGTGACAGAAGCTTCTCCGGATGCGCCAGGGCGTCCGCGTAACGACGATTCAGTTCGGCGAT
>JBBRWR010000183.1:0-11130 GCA_038249085.1 Opitutales bacterium | reverse complement strand
CTCTGGGAGTAGCGCCGCGTCTCTGACCGGCGGGCGCCAGTCGAAGACTGGCGCTACGGGAAGAACCGAACTTGACGCCACCGTCAACTCGGAGAGTTGCGCCCGCGTAGGTGGCCCAGGGCGAAGTCAAAGTCGATTGGCCAATCTTTCTCTTTGATCTTTATCTTTCTCTTTCGTCAGGGCGGCGGCCGGTAACACCTCAGGCCGCACCCTTCACCTTTTCCGGCACTTTGTCCCAGCGCCGGGTTGGAAGGTGAGGGTGAAGCCTGAGGTGATCATGATCAGGGGTTCCCGACGCTATCCGCCGCTGGCTCAAATCGGGCTGAACCTCTGCGCAACAGAAAGTTCGACTCGTTTTTGCCCCGCGATGACGCTGGGGCATGGCGAACGATAAACCCTCCCAAGCGCAGGACGTGCCGGTGCGGGAAGTGCCGATCGAGCTTTGCCAGTTCATCAAGTTTGGCGGGCTGGCGGAGAGCGGCGGCGCGGCAAAGCAGCTCATCGCCGAGGGCGGAGTGCTGGTCAATGGCGCGGTCGAAACGCGGAAGCGCAAACAGCTCGCCGCGGGTGATCGTGTGACGATCGAGGGCAAAACGATCGTCGTACGCGTGGGGTGATTTACTTGGGCACCACGAGACACACGATAAACTGAACGGAAACCCCTCCCGGCCCGACCCCCGGAAGATCCAGTTTCTTATCGGTGATCCCCCTCGGCCCGACCTCGGGTTGATCTCCTGTGCCTATCCGGCGCGTTGGATCCAGACGTGGGCACAGGAGTCAGGCCGAGGACAATCCGAGGGGCGTGACCATGGGGTCTGCCTGTTACCTGTTACACTTCACCGTTCCGGTCTTTAGGGCGCGTGACCATGGGGTCTGCCTGTTACCTGTTACACTTCACCGTTCCGGTCTTTCGGGCGGTAACAGGCAGACCCCGTCCGGGCATTCATGCCATTCGACTCTGGAAGGTTTATCGCAGGCGAGGTTACGGCGTTGCAGCGACCAGTTTGCCGTTACGGACGAAATACAGCTTGGTGCCGGTGGCGCGGGCGCGGGCGGCGGCTGATTTGGCGGCACGGCGCATCGCGGCGCTGATCCCTTTGGTGCGGGCGTCGAGCTTGCTTGTAACCGCGGATTTCATGGGTGGCGGGAGAGAAATGAAGGTGGGTAGCTGGTGGCATCGTAGAGCCACCAAGCATCACTGAGCGGACCATACACGTTCTCGAAGTTCCGCCAACTCCGAACCAGCCGCCGGCGCACAGCCGCGGGCGGCACATCGTGTCCGCCCTGGCGCACCCGTGCAGCGATGCGCTTGAGGGCTATTTCCGGCGAATCAAGTCGCAGATAAACAATCTCGATTCGGTAGCCTCGGGCTCTCCATCTTTTGATCCGCTGGACATAGGTCCGGCCACTCAGGGTGCTCTCGAAGGCGAAATCCACTTTCAAGGCGGCCAGCCGGTCGAGTTCGGAGAGAAACACACGACCGGCGTTGAGTGTGGCCAGGGTGGGCTTGAGCGGGGCAAGTCCGGCGGCAATCAGGTCAGCATTGACGAAGTCCATGATGCCACCTTCGCGCGGCAGGAACTCGCGGGCAAAGGTGGTTTTCCCGGCACCGTTGGGACCAGCGATGATGAGGCAGACCGGAGATTTTGCAGCGGCGGGCATCGAGTGACTGACCCATGGTTTGGCCACTAATCGGGGCGGCGTCCAGATTTGTGCGGAAGAGCGGTTGGTCAGCCTTCGCCAAGGCTTCGGCTCGACAGGGGGCAATTGCCCCTGCTGAAGCGTGTTGGGTCAACCCGCTCCACCTTGGCGGGATCGGCGATCCCGCCCTGCTATGAGCCGAAAGTTGTCGACAACCCCTCCTGGCCCGACCCCAGGAAGATCCAGTTTCCTATCGGTAGGTGTTCCTTAGGCGCGCGCGGCCTGCCAGACGGCCAGGCAACGGGCGACGAGCGCAGGCATCCCGGCCAGCGGAACCATGTTGGGACCATCGCTGATGGCGTGGTCCGGGTCGGGGTGCGTCTCGATAAACAGGCCGTCGGCCCCCGCCGCGAGCGCGGCCAGCGCCAGCGGAGCGACAAACTCGCGCTGCCCGCCACTCCTGCCCCCCGCCGCCCCCGGCAATTGCACCGCATGGGTCGCATCGAAGACCGTGGGGAAACCGTTTTGCGCCATGATCGGAAACGAGCGCATGTCGACCACGAGGTTCTGATACCCAAAGGTGGTGCCGCGCTCCGTCTGCCAAATCTCCCGCGCTCCGCCCTCCCGCAGCTTGCCGGTGACATGCACCATCTCCTGGGGCGAGAGGAATTGCCCCTTCTTGACGTTCACCACCCGACCGGTCGCCGCCGCCGCCAGGAGGAGGTCCGTCTGCCGGCACAGGAACGCCGGGATCTGCACGACGTCACACACCGCGGCCACCCGCGGCAACTGGCCCGACTCGTGGACGTCGGTCAGCACGGGCAGGCCGTAGTCGCGCTTGACCAGGGCCAGCAGGGCCAGGCCGTCATCGAGGCCCGTGCCGCGCGCACCGGCCAGCGAGGTTCGGTTCGCCTTGTCGAAGGAGCCCTTGAACACGAGGTTCAGTGCCGGCTGGGTGCGCCGCAATTCCACGAGCATCTCCGCCACCGCCCGGCAAACGCCCTCGTGCTCCAGCGAACAGGGACCGGCGATAAGCAGGAGTTTCTTGGGATCGAAAAGCATCCGGCGGCGAAACTCAGTGGCCGCCCGCATCGGCGCAACGGAAAATCCGCGGTCACCAAGGCGGGGGCCACATCTCCGAGTGGGCGGTGATGCCTCGGGGAGTAGCGCCGCGTCTCTGACCGGCGGGCGCCAGGCGAAGACTGGCGCTACGGGAAGGACTGAGTTCAACGCCACCGTCAACTCGGAGATGCACCCAAGGCGGGAGTCGCCACCGCCGGCAAAGCTTGCTAACCCGCCTGCCATGAAATCGACCGGATTGACCGCCCTCCTGCTGGCCGCCACTTCCGCCTGCGCCGGAATGGAAACGGTCACGATCCAAAACGCGGAATTGTCGGTCACCATCGCCCGCAAAGGGGCGGAACTGCAAAGCATCCGGCACCGCCCCACGGACACGGAATACCTGTGGCAGGGAGACCCGGCGTTCTGGGCTAACCGGGCGCCGAACATGTTTCCGGTGAACGTCCGGTTTAAGGACGACCGGTTTACGTATCAGGGCCGGCCCTATGCGATGCCGCGGATGGGGCTCGCCGTGACAGCAGAGTTTGCCGGGGAAGAGATCGGGGACAGCCCGTCGTCCGTGGTGCTGCTCCTGGAGTCTTCGGAAAAAACGCTGCGGTATTATCCGTTCCCTTTCCGGCTGGAAATCACCTCCGAATTGACCGGGCTCCGGCTGACCCAGCGTTACCGGATTATGAATACCGGCCGCGCGATGTTGTATTTTGCCCTGGGCGGACACCCCGGAATTCGGACGCCGTTGATCCACGGTCGAACCCGCGCCGACTACGAAATCCGGTTTACCCAACCCCTGCGCGTGGATCGCCCCGAGATCAGCGACGGCCTCGTCACCACCAAACGCATCCCGTTCCTCGCCGACGAGGACCGACTCCGCCTGGACGACCCCCGCGTGCCCAGCGGTGGCATGTTCCTGGAAAATTCCGCTTCCCGCCAGATCGGCGTGGCGCTGAAAGGGCGCGAGCCGTACGTCACGGTGGACTTGGGGGACTTCCCCAACACCAACCTCTGGAGCCCGCCCGGCATGCCGTACGTCTGCGTCGAGCCCATGGTGGCCCACCACGACTTCGCCGTGACTCCGGAGGCGATCGAGGAGAAGTCCCACCTCGTAAGCCTGCCGGCCGGCGCGGCGCGCACCTACCAATTCTCCCTGCTCGTCCACCCCGAGGAAGGCCGGCGCGCGCTCAAATAACGCTGCGACTACTTGCCGACCAGAAACAGTCCCACCCCGTTGGGGCTGAGCCGGACGGTGAAGCCGTCCTGGATGGAACCCACGACCTTCTGCCGCCAGACATCGCGCACGAGGCGGGTGCCGCGCCCGCCCAAATCCGCCCACTTCACCTCGATGCTGGCCTCCTCCTTGGGCCGGCGGTTGAAGACCGCGACCACGTCGGATCCGTCGACCAGTTTCTTCACCATGACCACCTCGTGGTCGTTGCCGCGCTGCACGCGGGCCACCTCGCCCAGGGCGTCCTGGTTGAGGTTCACCACCTCGGCGTTGCCCAGCAGGCGCAGGGTGAATTCGTCCACCGCGTTGATGTCGCAGGAAAAGAAGAACGGGGCGCAGATCACCGACCACAGGGTGGCGTATTGGTAACGCTGATTCGTATCCAGGGGGATCTCGATGGTGGGTTTCGCCATCTGCCGATGGTCGCGGATGCGCTGAATGTACAGGTAGTCGGGATCATTCCACTGCCCGGGCTTGCTGTAGGCGCGCAACTCGGTCGCGACCCGCAGGGCCTGCGTGAAGTAGCTGCCGACATTGTGATTGAGGTCACCCCCGGTGCGCCACGACGAGATGCCCAAACCCGGCGCCCATTGCCACGGGTTGTCCTGGCCGTATTGGCACAGGTTGAAAAGGATGTCGCGGTCCTGGGCCTGGAGGGCCTCGGCCATCGGCTTCCAGAAATCCGCGGTTTTGAAGTCCGGCCGGGTCTGCTTCAATTCCTTCAGGACGGCCGTGGCGCTGCATTGGTCGTACTTCAGCAGGTCGAAACCCCAGCGCGCATACTGTTCCGCATCCAATTCTTCATGACCAAGCGAACCCGCGAAGTTCTGGCAGGTGTACGGACCGGGGGAACTGTAGAGACCGACCTTGAGCCCGTAGGCATGGATGTAATCCGTCATGCCCTTCATGTCGGGAAAGTGCAGGTTGGGGATGATGTGACCGGTGGCGTCGCGCACGTCGCCGATCAGGCCTTCGTAGTCGAAGCCGGCATGCTGTTTCTTCTTGGCCTCGTTCCGGGCGGCGTAGTTCTCCGGGCTGATGCGCATCCAGCAGTCGTCGATGGATACATACTGAAAACCGACATCCGCCAGCCCCCGGTTGACGATGACATCGGCCGCCCGGCGCATCATCGCATCGCTCACGTACAGCATGTGCCCGCCCCAGGAGTTCCAGCCGGTGGGCGGCGTCAACGCGAGCTTGTCGCCCACCACGAGTTGGAAGGCCCGTGAGTCGGCGCCGTGTCCATTCCGCGCCGAAAACGTCATCGCATAGTCGCCCTTTTTCCCCGGGGCAGTGCCCGTGATGACGCCCGTTTCGGCCTCGAGCACCAGTCCCGCCGGCAGCCCCTGCACTTCGAAGCGGAGCGGCCGCGTCCCCTGGCACGGGATCCGGTAGAGGAACTGTTTGCCCGGGCGAACCCCGTAAACCTGCGGCCCGTTGAGGCGCGGGGCCGGACCCGGCAAGGGCGTGAGGATCTCCCGATCGGCGATGCGGGCATCGTAGGATTCGGCCGCGTGGGCGAACCACGAAAGGCAGAAGAGATATACAAATAATCCAATCAAGTGGCGGTTTTTCATCGGTGACTCCTGGGCTGCTTCTTATCCTCGACCGAGCCGCCGCGGCAATGCGCGAATTCACGACCAGGCTTCCAGGCAGGGCGGGGTCAAAGTCGATCAGCCAATCTTTCTCTTCGCTCTTTATCTTTCTCTTTCGTCAGGGTTTGTCCGCGGGAGAGAAAGAATGAACTGTTGGCTTCAGCCGCAACGAACCAGCCCGTCAACGGAACGGATGCCGCTCAACGGGCGGACGCGGCGCGGGCCCGGGTGGTCCACACCTCGAAGGTCAGTTCACCTCGCGCCTGCGCCCACTCGGCCGGCGTAAACACGCTCAAGGTTTCGCGGGACAGGCCCGGCACCTCCGCGCCGATGGCCCGGGTGCCGCCTTCGCGTTCCTCGGTGAAATACAGCCGGTCCATCTTCACCCCGGCCGCCAGCGCCCACTCGAGGATATGCGTCTCCGGCAGGGCGAGAATCGCCGCCTCGTCCCAGCCCGGAAAATCCAGCTGCCGCTCGAGCCACCACACGACCGGGCGCGTGAGAAAATACGGCCGGTGACTGCCGGCCGGCGTGAAGCCGTATTCAAACACGCCCGCCGCCTTGCCGCCGCGGAGCGCCACCACCCGCGACCGCAGGTCGTCGAAGAAGGCGTCCTGGGTCTTGGGCATGTTCACCACGGTGTCGGCGCGGCCATTCCAGATGAGGAGCGGCCCCCGCTCGGCGTGCAGCGCGTAGATGACCGCCGGCCGATCCCCGAGAAAATTCAACGAGCGATAAGGCAGGCCCTGGCACATGGTCTTGCTCGAGCTTTCCCAATAGCCGCCCGGCCCGTCGAGATTGCCGCCGCCCACGAGCACGCATGCGCGCAGCCGCGGCTCGACCGCACCGGCGAGCGCCAGCACCAACGAACCCAGCGAATAACCGACCGCCCCGATGCGCCCGCCATCAATCTCCGGCCGCGACTGCAGGTACGACACCGCCTGCATCACGTCGGTGATCATCAGCCCCGCCAGCCGGCGCGCCAGGACTTCGTCGCCCTTGAGTTTGTCGTGATCCCGCGTGCCGGACTGGCGCGAGACGCTGCGCTCACCCTCGCCCGCCTGATCATAGGTGAGCACCGCCATGCCGCCGCGGGCGTACGCGATGCCCGTGTAGAACGAATACCAGGCGTACTTGTCGCCGCCATGGCCGTTCACGACGATCAACGCCGGGATCTTCGCCCCCGGGGGCAGCGGATCGGGCCGGTAGAGCATCGCCGGCACCCGCTGGCCGAATTCCGTCGCATACGTCACCGCTTCGGCGCGCACACCCGGCGCCGGAACAAATCGCCGGTGGACCTCGCCGGCGATCGCCGGCAACGGATCGGGCACGAAGAAATCCCCCCGGATTTGCGCGCGCAATCCCGCCGCTTCGGCGGCCGCCAGGGGCGCGGCGCCCGCGCCTTTCACCCCCAGCAGCGCCAAGAGAAGAAGCAGCCGTTTCATCGTTCGGGCAAGACGGCGCGGAAACGAAAAGGTCGCGGCGAGGCGGCTCCACCGGAGTAACGCCCTCCTTGAATGGACCCGGTTGAGCTGCCCTCACCAGCGGCCCCGCAACCCGCCGAACACGAATCGCGGGGTGCCGGTGTTGACCACGCCCACCGCACTGCGCCCGGTCTCGATGCGCGCGTCGCCCAGGTTTTCGGCGGTGACAAAGATTTCCAGCCAGCGCGTCAGGGGACGGCTGATCCCCAGATCGACCATGACGACCGCGCCGAGCGTGAGCTGGTTTTCGTCGTCCTCGTATTGCCGGCCGAGATACCGCACGCGCGGGGTAATCGTCAGCCGCCCCGGGGCCCGCCAGCTCGCACCCAGGGTCGCACCCGCGCGCGGAACCTGCGCGACGCGTTTGCCCACGAGGCCCGGCGCCACCGCGGCGCGGCGCACCGTGGCGTCGTTGAGCATGGCCTCGCCGGTAAACGTCAGCCCGACCCGCGGCGACCAGCGCGCGGAGAATTCGAGCCCCTGCACGCGGGTGCGATCGAGATTCAGCTTTTGCCGACCCACACCGCCCGCCGCGATCGTACCGACGATGGGAAAGGTGCCGGGGCCCCGCGCGATCGTGACGTTGCCCACCGCATCGCGCAGGTCATTCCAGAACGCGGTTGCACCGAGGGTCAGGCCGGAAACCGAATATTCGGCGCCGAAGTCGGCGCTCAGCACGCTTTCGGGGCGGAGGGCGGCGTTGCCCTCGGTGACATTGGCGCCGACGCGAAACGGGCGGTAGAGTTCGTTCAGCGTGGGTCGGCGCAAGGCACGCTGCAGGCCGGTGCGAATGCGCCAGGCGGGAGCCGGTTGCCAGACGAGGCCGGCGCTCGGACTGAAGCCGGTGCCCCGGCGGGCGGAGTAGTGCTCGTCACGGGACGCCACGCCGGTGGAGCGGACGGATTCGCGCCGGTGGCCGTCGGAATCCCGCCAGGCATCGAGGCGGGCACCCAGCGTGGCGCGCAGGTCCGGCGCGAGCGGGCGTTCGTGCAGGGCAAAAAGCCCCCCGCCAAACTGGCGGCCGCCGGCGATGCGCAGGCGCGTGAAATCGCCGGCGACATAGGTGTAGTGTTCACGCGTCTCGCCCTCCACTCCCTGCGCGTCCCACCCGGCGCTGGTGTGGGCGGAGCCGGCGTGACGCCAGGCGCCCGTCCATGAAGCGCCGAAGGCGGTGGCGGGCACCTCGAATTGATCGCTCGCCGGAGTCTCGGTGGTGCGGGCCGCATTGATGCTGCCGAAGGTGGAGGCAAAGGACTGATCCTGCACATAGGCGATCGCGTGCCACGCGAAGGCCTCGGCCGGCTGGCCGGAGAGCGCGAGGGAGCCGAACTGCTCGCGGCTGGCGTTGGTCTGATAAGGCGTGCCGTTGCCGCGATGCTCGTCGTAGGCCCGAACCGAGGCGGCGAGTTCGAGGCTGGGGCCGAGGGGTTGCCGCCAGCGCGCGCTCAACCAGCGGTGGCGGCTCCACGCCGCGACATCCACGGGGCCGCGATCCTCGGGGGCGACGAGGGAAAAACCATCGGTGGCAAAATCGCGGGCCGCGAGATCGAGGCGGCCACCCGCCCCGGGCAAGGTGGCCGCGAACTCAAAACTGCGGGTGCCGTAGTCGCCGACGGATGCGACCGCGCGACCGGTCGCCGTGAGCGGCGCGACCGTGAGCGCCTGCACCACTCCGCCGAGCGCACCATTGCCCCAGGCGGTCGCGCCGCCACCGGGCACGAGTTCGACACGCTGCAGGCTTTCGCGCGGGACCTTGCTCCAGGACACCCAGCCGCCAAACGGATCGTTGAGCGGCACGCCGTCGAGGAGCACGAGGGAACGGCTCGCCCCGCTGGGACCGAGTCCGCGCAGCGAGACGCCTTGGGAGGACGGATTGGCCGAGAGGCTGTCGCTCCGGCGGAACAGACTGAAGGCCGGGAGCGAACGCAATTGGCCGTCGAGGGTGGACGACGGCGTGGCGGCCAGTTCCGCCGCATCGAAGGTGCGAACCGCGACCGCCGCCTGCGCGGGCGGCTGCGGCGTGCGCGAGGCCGTGACGATTTCCGGCGCGAGGGTGACGACCTGGGCGCACAGCGACCCGGCGAGGAGGAGGCCGAGGGAGGTGGCGAAGCGAAGGCACATGGAGGTTGGAATTGTTATTCGTCCATGGCCCCGACTAGGGCCGGCGCCGGGCCGCGACTTGCGCGGCGCTGACAGCCGGCTGGCCCGGCGAGAAATTCCGCCGCAGATAGGTGAGCACACTCGCGAGGTCGGCGTCGGTGTAGGCCGCGGCGAACGGCGGCATCACGTTGGAGAATTTTTCGCGATCGGCCGGCAGCACGGCGGCCGGGCCCTGCAGGACGACGTCGATCAACCGGGCGACCTCTCCCGCGACGACCGCGCTGCCCGCGAGGGCGGGCTGCATGCCGGGCACGCCGCTGCCGTTGGGCATGTGGCAGGCGGCGCAGACCTGCGCGTAAATTTTTCCGCCCGGCGTGTCGGCCCCGAGGGGGGCGAACGCCTGCTGGCTGGGCGCGGCCGCCAGACGCGCACGGGGCGTGGTGTCGCCCGTGTAGATCACGCGCCAGATGCGGCCCTTTTCGGTTTCGCCGATATAGAGGGAGCCGTCCGGGCCGACGGCGACCCCGGCGGGGCGAAAGCGGGCCTCGCGAGTGTTGGTGAATTCCTCCACGCCCGGAAAGCCATCGGCAAAACGTTCGTAAGTGCCGCGCGGCAGGCCCTGGGCGTCGAATGGCACGAAGCACACGTTGTAGCCCGCCTGCGAGCGCGGGGCCCGGTTCCACGAACCGTGAAACGCGACAAACATGCCGCCGCGGTATTTGGCGGGAAACTGCCCGCCCGCGTAATAGGCCATCTGGATCGGCGCCCAGTGGGCCGGGAACGCCACGACCGGCCGGTCGTAGGGATCGGGTTCGACGCGCCGGCGATTGTCGCCGCCATATTCGGGCGCCAGCATATGCGCCTGCTTGATCGGATCCCAATAGGTGCGGGGCCAGCCGAGATTCGAGCCTTCCCGCAGCAAGTGCATCACCTCGGAGACACGCTCGGCATTGTCGAGCGCGTCGTAATATTCGGGGGCGACCACGTTGAGGTTGTCGCGCCCCATCTGCACCATGAAGAAGTGACGGGAAACCGGCTGCCACGCGAGAGCCAGCGAGTGGCGGTGCCCGGTCGAGAAGCGTTGGCCGTCAGCCTGGGTCTGGTTGGGCCGGTTGGGGTCGAAGCGCCAGAAGCCGCCGTAGGTCCGCTGGAATTCCTCGATCTCGGCGTCGCTCTTCCCTTTGGCCCCCAGGCGGCGATCCCCGTCGGAGAAGACGTTGAACGGGGAACCGATCTCGACGAGCATCCGGCCCTCGTCGTCGAAGCCAAAGGACTTGGCGTCGTGGTCCTTTTCGGCGGGCAGGTTCCGCACGATGGTCTGCATCTCGCCGGAGGGCACGAGTTCGCCGGGGGTGTATTTATAGCGATAGATCGCCGTGCGGCTGGAATGGTAGAGCCAGCCGTCGTGAAAGGCGAGGTGGGTGCCGCCGTCGCCGGGGCCGAATTCCTTGATGAGGTCGGCGCGGCCGTCGCCATCCGTGTCGCGCAGCGCCCAGATGAGCCCCGCCTTGCCCTTGGCGTAGAGATCGCCGTTGGGGGCGACGGCCAGGCCGCGCAGCTTTTCGGGGGTGTTGCCCACCTTGCGGCCAACGACGAGGTTGTCGGCGACGACCAGGGCCCGGAAACCGGGCGGGAGGCTGATGGCCCCGTCATCGGGATCGGGCACGGGGAGGGCGGCCGGCAGGCGGCCAAGCGCCAGGACGGCGAGCCAGAAGGGGGCGTGGGACGGACGACGCATGAGTCGCGCAGCGTGGCACGCCGGCCGGGCGCGGCAAGCGGCGGATTGGGGAATTCGCGCCACGATGCTTCCGGCCGGCCACGTCGGAGGGGCTTGTGGGCGGGCAGATAAAATTATCGAAATTATAAAATTCAAATGCACCAATCTCGATTATTTAACGCGACGTACTAAATCTAATCCTGCTTTGATGTTGGAAATGATTTCAGCGTACCTGGAACAAACCCCTCCGTTAATAAAGGCAATGAAGACGAGCTTCCGTGATAAAGAATG
>JBBRWR010000182.1:0-11344 GCA_038249085.1 Opitutales bacterium | reverse complement strand
CCTGGCCAGACTCGGGCCCGGCGGTCACCCTCGGCTCAAAACCGACCAATCATGCCGGTCAGTCGCTGATGCGGAACGCCGAATTTGGAGCGTTTTCCAAAAAGCCGGTTTTTGGGACAAGCTCTAATTAGAGCCTGTCCCGAAACGACGGCTGGCAGATTTTTCATGGGTAAAACTGCGGGAATCCGTTCGCACTTGAAGCGATTGGCGGGGCCAACAGCGTCCCGAACGGGTCAGGTTTCGGAAAGTGATATTTCAAGCCCGATGTAACCCATGATTTGGGGTCATGACCCGATCCGAAGGGGTCACATCTCACCCTGCAACAACGCCGGGCCCCACGGAGGGGCAATGACGTTCCGGTCCTGGTTGCGTCTGACGGCCTGGCCCAGCGACGCCGGCGTTCCCATCTCAAGTCGCGTGGCGAGCCAGCCGTTTGAAACATCGGTCGTCGCCTTCAAGCAAGCGGCCAACCGCACCTTCGACGGATCTCGTTTGCGCGCGCCGAGCCCCTTGAGATCGACGCCCAGCATTCTGGCCGCTACCTGCAGACGTTCCTCCCAGATGTCCTCTCGCAATCGACGCCGATCACCAGCGGTTGATTACGTGGTAACACGCCCCTTCGTATCCGAGCCGGAGTTTACGAGCCATGCGGATTCTGCGACCCAAGGCAATGGCTCCCGACGCCACCTACAAGCCCCGGGCCTACCCGAATCGTGGGTAACAAAGCCCTCGACTTTCTTGAACAATTCTCCTCACGGCACCCTCACCAGCTCAATGTTGCAGGGTGAGATGTGACCCCTTGGATGCGCCTCACGGCGGCGAGCCGGATCCGCCCCCGGTTGGAGTCGGCGGAATCTGGCGGCAGGGGCGTCATGGTTTCCGAAGGGAGACGTCGCGAGCCTGAGGATCCGCCCTTCACAGCTAATCATCCGGATTCTCGCGCTTGGGCGTTTTTTCCGATGCCGCCCTTTTTCCCTTAGGTGGCTTCTTCGACTTGGGCGGAGCCGCCGACTTTGGGTTCGTTGGTACAAATGCGGCCAAGCGGGCCTTGACGCCGGCATGCTCAGGCCTGGCCGCAAGATTCGTCCACTCGTTGGGATCAGCGCGATGATCGTAGAGCTCCTCGCTGCCGTCGGAGTAGCGGATGAAGCGCCAGCGATCATCACCGACGCTGAAGTGCTCGCGCTGGACCGTGGTGACGATGACCCGGCCCGTCGTCCGCTGCGGTTCGCGCAGTACCGGGCCGAGCGACCGGCCATCCAATCCCGTCGGCGGCGGGGGCACCCCTGTGAACTCGAGCACGGTGGGATAAAGATCGATCAAACCGACCGGCTCGCGGCTGGTGTGCCCGACGGCAAAGCGGCCGGCATCCCGCGCCGGCGGCACGACCAACAACGGCATGCGCGTGGAGCGCTCCCAAGGAGTCGATTTGCCCCAGTGCTGCTTTTCACCCAGGTGCCAGCCGTGATCGCTCCAGATGATGATGGCCGTGTTTTGGTCGTTGCCCGTGGCATCCAGCGCTGCGAGCAGGCGCCCGATTTGCGCATCCACAAAATAAACACATGCGAGGTACGCCGCCACGGCCGCCTCCCACTGTTTGTATTTGACCACGGTCGCATGGGAGCCGGCCGTCGCCGGTTCCAGCGCAATCCGCCGCCCGATGGGCCCCAAGTCGTCGAGGTCGTTCTCCAGCACGGGCGGCAGTTGGATGGAGCCAGGCGGAAAAGGCTCGAAGTACTTGGCCGGCGCCCACAGCGGGATGTGCGGCCGGTAAAAACCGACAGCCAGGAAGAAAGGCTCCACGCTCTTCGCTTGCAGGCGTTGGATCGCCCAGTCGACAATTTGGGCATCGCCCATCGCGCTGTCCGGAACATCAATGGGGCCCCAGTCGAACGACTCGGCCCCGGGATCGTCGGGCCGACGATCGCTGGGCATTTGATTGAGCGGCAGGACGACCGGTGGACGCCCGGGCCCCATCTCGACGACGTGGCGCGGATTGTCGGTCGCCTTCGAAGGCAGTTCCGCCGGAGTGTAGGCCACTTGTTCCGAGTCCGTAAAGGGGCTCCACCGCTGATCGGGGGCGAAGAACTCGTCAAAGAGATCGGGCCGCTTCTGATGGAGAAGTTTGCCCGTGCCCCATGTGCGATAGCCGTGCGCCTTCATCTGCGCCGGCAATAGGACCAACTCCGGCGCGACACGGGAGATGTCATCGTTGTTGCCATAGACGCCCGAGTGGAACGGTTCCCGGCCGCTGAACACGGCCGCCCGCGACGGGCAGCAGAGCGGCGCTGCGCAATGGGCGTTCGCGAACACCACGCCCCGGGCTGCCAGCCGGTCCATGTTGGGGGTCTTTGCCTGCGGATGCCCCTGCAGGAACCCCACCCAATCGTTGAGATCATCGATGGCGATGAACAGGACGTTCGTGCGGCCGGCGGCGGCGGGGGCGGCGGCCGCCAGTGGCGCCAGCCACACCGAACCGAGCGCGAAGAGCAGGCTGGGCCATACGCGGAACTGTTGACGAGATGACACGGGGATGAGAGATGACATGGGGATGAGATTAGAATGAGAATTCGACGCCAACTTCCACCGTCGAGACGCCGACGGGCACTGACTGCAGGGTGAAGCGCCCTTCAGCGTCGGTGTAGGTCGAGACCGGAGTCTCGCGCAAACGAACGATGGCACCCTCGAGCGATTTCCCGGTCGTCTGGTCGTAAACGCAGCCGCTGATTGAGCCCGACGCTCGTGCCGACGCGGATCCGACAGGTACGCCAGCATGGGCGGGAGAACTCAGGGAAAGGGCTAAGGCGATCAAGGCGCTGAACAGGGCAACAGGTGATTTTCTTTTCATTCGCGATGGGTCGGACACCCCGACAATTGTTGCGGTTGGGATTCGGTGGCGACGAAAGGAACGCCAAAGGCGCCCGGGCGCTGATGCCATCCCTGTCCATTCCTATTGCCGGTAGTTGATCCCAAAGAAGACTTGGGGACTCATGATCTGTGAGTTGTTCGGGCGCCCGTAGCCGACCTGTAACTGCCGATCCGGCTCCTTCAGGACATTCACGACGTCGAGATAAACGCTGAAATGACGGTTGACGTTGTAGATGGTTTTCAGGTCCAGCGTCTGCCGTCGGGCGACGTAGCCCGCCCGGGATTCGTTGGCGTTGTAGCTGTTGAGATACTTGTCGCGATAGTTCAAATTCGCCCGCAGATTCCAGCGACCTTGGATATAGGATACACCAACATTTCCGATGAAGGGGTTGAATCCCGCCATCCGCGGATTCGGCGCGAGCGACGTGGCATCGCCATCCCCATAGTTGCCCTTCGCCGCCATCATGGTGACGTTCGCAAAGCCGCCGAGTCCCTTCCAGACTCCGGGCAGGAATGTCCACTGCTGGAGGTAGCTCAGTTCGAGGCCACGAATCCTGGCGGATCCGCCATTATATTGCGTGGTCATGGAATAGCCGGCATACTCCCCGCCGAATCCGTTGTCCTGACCTGATGGCACGATTTCTCCACCGGCAGTATAGATGAACTTCTTCAGATCCTTCTGGAAGACTCCCACCGTAAACAATCCGGCTGGCTCGAAATAAAACTCAGTCGAAAGATCGAAGTTCTGGGACCGTTGCGGCTCGAGTCCCGGATTGCTGGTCAAAAGCGTCTGGTTGTCGGTGTTGACACTGGTCTGGGGAATCAGCTGGCCGATGTTGGGACGTCCGATGTTTTCGGAATAGCTCAGGCGCGCCAAGACGCTCCGGTTGAACCGATATTTCAGATGCAACCCGGGGAAAACGCCGCGATTGTTCCCGGTGCGTTTCACCCGTCGGCCGAACTCCTCGACCGCCCGACGGCGGATTTCTTCGTCGGTGAGCGCTCCAAACCACGCCGCGCGGCGGGCCCGCTCGGCCGGAGTGACAGTCTGAAGGCTGCCTGCACCTTCGGTTTCATTTTCTTCGATGCGCACGCCCCCGAGAATGCCCAGTTTGCCCACCTCAACGTTACCCATGAAATACGCCGCCCGGACCTGCTCCACAAACTGCTGGTGATTTAAGAGGTCATCCCGGAGGTCATTCGCGAGATTTCGCTGCCAGTAGGAAGGGTTGGCGGCAATCAGCGGATCAAGATTGTGCGCCCGCCCGTTCGCCTGCATCGCGGGAAACGGAAAGGAACCATAGCGGCGCAGGCCCGTGTCCGGCAGCAGGGGATTCTCCTGGCCGAACTGGGCAAGATTGTCGTCGTTCGCGCCGCCCCGGGCGGAATTGGGGCCCATCACGCCATCTGGTCCCACATAGGCCGTGCGGTAGGGACTGTCCTGAAGGTCGCGCGTCTGCTCGCGAAAACGCAGTCCCGTTTTTACATAGCTCGGCCATTTGGTATCAAAGCGCTTTTTGAAGTTGATCGCGGCCCCTTGATACTTGTCCCAGCCCGTCCGACGGGTGCTGGTATAGGCATTCTGTGTGTAGTTCGCGAGATTCGTCCAGTCGGGGCCGGCAGTCTGTGTCACCGTCGGGGCAAAGCGGTCATCCTTGCGAATGGTAAAGCCAACACTCCGCAGGGTGTAGGTAAAGGTGTTGTTTCCCGGGTAGTCCGATTTCGACAGCGACGAATAGATGTCGTAATCCAAATCGATCGTCGGGTAATGATGCACCGCGCCAAAGTTCGCCGTCTTGGTGGCGCCCAGCTTGTATTCTACCACGGAGGCGATCGCCACCAGGCTCGCGTTAATCGGCCTCACCGCCGTCTCGTAGTCAGTATAGCCGGGAACGATTCCGCCGGTTCCACCCAGGTTGCCCGCCGCATCGCGGGTCGCGACCACCTGATTGGTCTGCCACTGGACCTGTCGGCGATCGGAATGCTCGACATGCTTGTGCAGCTGAAAATTCGCGAACAGCCGGACTTGATCGCTCAACTTGTAGTCAAACCTCAATCCCGCCCCGGATCGCTTGCGGACGGTCACAACATCCTGGATGCGGTGCGTGTACTGATAGGCCGGCCCCGTAACGCCCGGTGGCAACTGCTCATGACCTTGCACGCTCAGGTTAAAGATGGACCCGTGCGGACGGTAGCCGAGATTGAGACTGACGCCGAGTTTACCCCGGAAAACCTCCGAGTACGACAGCGAGGAGTTCGGTCGTGGCTTGTCACGCGGATCTTGTGCGCGCCAGATGGCACCGACCGAAGCGCGAATCCGCCGCTCCTGGGGTCCGTCGAACGCACTCTTGGTCACGAGATTCACCACGCCGCCGATGGAGTCCGCGTCCATGTCGGGGGTCGGCGACTTGGTGACTTCAACCCGCTCGATGGAGTCGGAGCTGACCGTGGTAAACTGAAACTCCCGGGTCGCGCCAGCGGACGCCGCGTCCGCCAGCCGGTTTCCGTCCTGGGTAATCGAGCTCAGGTTCTGATGGAGACCTCGGATGCGAAGGTACCGCATATCGCCCCCGAGCGACTCGCCTTCAACACCCGGCAGCCGCAGCGCCAGATCCGCCGGGTTGCCGGCGAGGCCGCCAAACGCGTCGGCCGAGACCACATTCTTCACCCCGTCGGACTGGCGCTGCAGCGTGATTGCCTTGGCATTTCCCTCCCGCTCGCTCTCCACTACGAAACTGCTCATGACATAGATGTCGGACGTCAGACCGACATGGCGGGTCGCGATCCCATCGGCAACCGCAACCGCCAGTTCCACCGGCTTTAGTCCGGTGTAGCTGACGATCACCACCGCGTCGCCGCTCGGAATGTTGCCGAGTCGGTAGGCGCCGGAGCTGTCAGTCGAAACTTCGCGCGAGGTGCCCTTGAGCACGACGCGAGCACCTTCCAGCGGCACGCCGGTGGCGGAGTTGGTGACGATGCCGACGATGGTTCCTTCGCCAAAAAGCGGACCGCTCAGGAACGGGAGGACAACCCAAAGCGAGACCGACACTACCCGGCGCAGCCCATCCCGTTTGGGGCGAGCGGAAGAAGTACGGGCATGAGAAAGGAGCAGGGAAAGCATGGAGGGAGGGAGGTTGGCGGGGTGGGACGGGGTTGAAACGAGGCGGCGGGGAAAGCCGGGAGTCCGCCGGCGACGTGAGCCTGAAACTGACAGGAAGAAGCGACGTACTGCCAGATGGCTGCGGCAATGGTCATTTTGTCCAAAAATATGCTGTTTTTTGGTCATGCGCTTGCCAGGCTCTGTTTGTGTTCGCCCCGCGAATTGCCCTGCTCGTCGAAACCTCCCGGGAGTACGGCCGTGGCTTGCTGCGCGGGGTGATCCGGTATGAGCAGGAACACGGGCCGTGGTCCTTCTATTTCAAGCCGCAGGGTCTGGGCGCACCCCTGCCGCCCTGGTTGAGTTCATGGCGCGGTGACGGCATCCTTGCACGGATCGAAACCCGGCAGATGGCCCGCGCGCTAGCCAGGACATCCGTTCCCGTGGTCGACCTCCGCAACTCCCTGCCCGACCTGATGCTGCCGACGGTGGCAATTTCCAACCGGGCGGTGGTCCGGCTCGCGCTGGACCACTTCATCGATCGGGGGTTTCGCGACTTTGCCTTTTGCGGCACGCCACGGGGTGAGAATCGCAATCAAGACGAACGCGGCGACTTGTTCAGGAGCCTCGTCCAAGTCCGCGGACAAACCTGCCACGCCTTTGCCCATGCCAAGCCGCGGCCCAGCACATGGGAAGAGGAACAACGGCGAGTTGGAACCTGGCTGAAGTCGTTGCCGATGCCAGTGGCAGTGTTGACCTGTCACGACGACATGGGTCAACAAGTCATCGACGCGTGCCTGCGGGCGGGACTGAAGGTTCCGGAGCAGGTCGCGGTTCTCGGAGTCGACAACGATCCCTTCCTCTGCAACCTCTCGACCCCTCAGCTTTCCAGCATCGATGTCTATCCGGAACGAATTGGCTACGAGGCGGCGGCGTTGCTCAATCGCCTGATGAAGGGCGGGAGGGCGCCCAAACGTCCGCTCCTCTTCGAGCCACGGGGTTTGGTCATCCGGCAGTCGACCGACGTAACGGCGGTCGCGGATCCCCACGTTGCCCACGCGTCCCGGCTGATCCGCGACCACGCAGATGTGGCGGTCAGCATCGAGCAACTCCTGGCGAAAGTGCCCGTCTCGCGCAGCGCCCTCTTTCGCCGCTTCAAAGCACACTTGGGAAGGTCGCCGAAGCAGGAACTGTCGCGCGTGCGCCTTGAGCGGGCCAAGGCACTCCTGACGAACTCGAGCATGTCCGTGGAGGACGTCGCTCGCCAAACCTTCCAGACCGACGCCAGGCATTTCATTGCGGTCTTCCGTCAGGCCACGGGCAGCACGCCCATGCGGTACCGCAGGCAGCGCACCCATCTCCTGCTTTGAGTCCAACAAGTGCGGCGAGCCGGAGAGTCGGAGCGGCGAGTCTCGGAAACTGCATCCTCTGCCGCGCGATGAAGGGCAGCGCAGTGCCGTATCCAACCGAAAGGAAACCGGATTCGGGCGGGGCGGAAAATCCCGCCTACTCGAACAGGCGGCCGCGGTTAAAGCGCCAGATGGCAACCGCCATCACGCCCGCCGAGATCCCGCAGAGAATGCCGTCATTCGGCAGGGGGCGCCCGAACGGGTCAGGGCCCGAACGGGTCAGGTTTCGGAAAGTGATATTTCAAGCCTGACCTAACGCGGAATTTGGGGTCATGGCGGTATCGCATCGGGGGGCGGGTCGAGAGGGGAGTACCCGATATGGCCCGCAAGCTACGTCTCGAATCGCAGGCGGAGCCATTCTCCGTGGCTTGCCACGTTCGATCCTGCGATTCCGCGAGCCCGGCCCGGTCCGCGCAGCGGTCGCTTGGCCATGATGCCCCGGTTGCCTTTTGCGCCGCCTCCGGCGGGTAAACTTGTCTCGGGGTGGCCAGGCGAAGGGCGAGTGTTCACTCCCCCGGCGCGACTTACCACGTCATTAACCGGGGAAACTACCGGTCATGGATCTTCCCGCCCGCCACGACCCGGGCAGCCTTTCAGAAGACGCTTTTCCAGGCGTGCGAACGTAGTTCATGGCGCCTGCACGCGTTCGTGATCATGAGCAATCATTTCCACCTCGCGCTGGAAACCCCCTTGGGCAGCCGACTGGAAAGTCGCCGTCGCTGCGGGGTTGAAGCTGCAGACCGACCCCAGCAACCGTGGGATGGCCACGGCGCTCAAGCTCGGAGAGCCCAAGGCCGCGAGTCGCAACCTGACCGCGTTTTTCCGCCCCGCCCCGGAGCGGAATCAGTGGTGGCGAACGCTGAAATCACTTTCCGAAACCTGACCCTTTCCGACTGTCCTGGATGAGGTCGTCGAGGTCGAGGTGGGCCGAGAATTTCGCCCGCAGATAGGCGCGCAGTTCCGATTCGTGCGGCTGCACCTCTGCGGTAAACCAGCGGGCGGTCTCGGGGTCGTTCGGGGGCATGGCACAGAAAACAGCAGCATTGCCGCGCCCGCGCCCGCTGCTGTCGAGGGGTAATTCGCCTTCCTGACGCGTGGAAAAACTTTCCCGATGATCGTTTAGTAGAAACCGGCCGGTGGATCGTCTTGGGGGCAGGCGGTGCGCAGCCAACTAAATGCAAGTTGTCTCCGCCTTGGTTGCCAGTACGGTGGCCTCATGTCAGTCGCGGAACTCAAACGACAAGCCAAGAAACTCGGTCCGGCCGACACCCTGCACCTGGCCGCTTATCTGACGCATCTGGCGCGACGCAAAGATCCCGCCTATCTCGCCGGCTTGGACGCAACGTGGCAGGCGATGGAGGGCGGCGACCGGATATCGCTCGCCGAGTTCAAGAAGATCAGCGCTCAGCTAAAAAAGTCCGGAGTGTGAGCCTACCGTACGAATTCGCCATTTCCGGCGAGGCTTCGCGTTTGCTGTTTGGGAGCAGCAACCGCATTCGCGCAAAGGCAGAGGATGTCTTCGACATCCTCGCCCGGCACCCACTCACCAAGGGTGATTTTGAAGAGGAGGCCCCGAGCGGGCGCATTCATCAGGTCAAGGTCTTTGATAATCTCATCGTGACCTACTGGACCGATCACGCGGTGAGAGAGATCCGGATCATTCGCTGCGAGGTGGTCGAGGGTCCGCGATAGGCCGGCGCCGGTTCGGGCGACCCGCTTCATTTCTCCGGCCGCGCCTCGCCGCCTTCGATCTTGAAGGTGTAGGCATGGCGGCACGGGGCCTGTCCGGGGCCGAGATCGGGAGTCGTGATTGTCACCGTGTCGCCCACGACGGTGGTCTTCAAAGCCCCCGGCACGCCGAGCATCATCACGCGGGCGTTGGTCGGCGCCATGACGCCGCGCAGCACGAGTTGTTTCCCCGGCCAGCCGGCCGTGATGGCGTAGAGTGCACCGGGTTTCTGGGTGAAGAAGGCCTGCTTCACGGCGGTGCCGTTCTTCGGCGTCTGGCCGATCTGCTCCATCACGTTGTACTTCACCTTGTACTCGCCGTATTCCTGCTTCGGGCGTTCGCCCTCGGTCCATTGCGCGGAACGGCCGGCCGTGCGCGTGCCGTAGATGGCTTCGCCGTTCACCTTGAGCCAGTCGCCGATCTCGAGCAGGCGCTGCTCCATGAGCGGCGGGATGGTGCCATCGGCCGCGGGACCGATGTCGAGGAGCAGGTTGCCCCCACGGCTCACGAGATCGATCAGGACCAGGATGAATTCGCGGCTCGTCTTGTAGTCGTCGACCCGTTCGGCGCGGTTTAGGCCGTAGGAATACGCCATGCCGCGGCTCTCCTCCCAGGGCTGCGTGCCGTCCTGCAGGCCGGCGGCATATTCAGTCGTCCAGTATCCGCCGTGCTTGTGCCGGCAGTCCTTGCCCCAGCGATCGTTGATCACGACCTCGTTCTTCGAGGGCGACTCGTTGAAGAGCCAGGCCAGCAGCGACTCGCTCTTCCAGTCCTGCGAAGGCAGATCCCATTCGCCATCGGCGAAGATGATCGAGGGAGCATAGCGGCTGACGACGTCCTTGAACTGCGGCGTCATGTGCTCGGTGACATAGCGGGCGCGGTCCTGCAGCCAGAGGGGGTTGAACCATTCGTAGAGGGAATAATAGAAACCGAACTTCAGGCCCTGCGCGCGGGTGGCGTCGGCCAGTTCCTGCATCAGGTCGCGCCTGGGGCCGATTTCGAGCGCGTTCCACGGGCGGCCCCAGGTGCGGCTCGCCTCGGCGCTGGGCCAGAGCGCGAAACCTTCGTGGTGTTTGGAGGTGGGCACCACATACTTGATGCCAGCCCGGGCGAAAAGATCGACCCATTGGCTTGCGTCGAAGAGTTCGGCCGTAAAGTGCGGGGCGAAATCCATGTAGTCGAAATTGGTGCCATAGTGCTTGGCGTGCCAATCGCGCCAGACGGCCTCCTTGGGTTTGTCGCTGATGATGCGCCGCCAGTACCACTCCGCGTATTCGCCCACCTTGCCCCAGGCGGGCACGGAGTAGACGCCCCAATGGATGAACACGCCGAACTTCGCGTCGAGAAACCACTCCGGGGTGGGGCGCGCATCCAGGGAGGCCCAATTGGCCTGGTACTTTTTGGGTTTATCGGCCGCGCGCGTCACCGGCGGGACTCCGGCGAGGCAAACGGCAAGGAGGGTGAGCGAGGCGATGAGGCGGGAGGAGATCATGGCGAAAGGGGAAAGTGCCGGGGTCGGCGGGGCCATCGTACTCGAATGGCACACTGTCGGGAATGCCACCCCGCAGCGCGGAGGCCGCAACCAAATTACCCATCGTAATCGTGCCCCTACTCGTGCTCGTGCTCGCAATCGCAAGAGTCGAGCACGAGCAAGCGCACGATTACGAGCACGAACAGGCCGGGCGATGATGGCGGTTTCAAAATCGTCGCAAGCAGGTACCATCGGAATCGATTTTCGACTGGTGCGGAAGCCTGATGGCGAAAATCGACCGGGCTGCATGCGGGGAAGCGGTTCCTTCGCGGCGTAAAGCCGCTCCTACAGGAGTCCCGAACGGGTCAGTCGGAGTCCCGAACGGGTCAGGTTTCGGAAGGTGATATTTCAAGCCCGATGGTAACCCATGATTTGGGGTCATGGCGGTATCGCATCGGGGGGCGGGTCGAGCGGGGAGTACCCGTTATGGCCCGCAAGCTACGTCTCGAATCGCAGGCGGGGCCATTCTCCGTGGCTTGCCACGTTCGATCCTGCGATTCCGCGAGCCCGGCCCGGTCCGCGCTGCGGTCGCTTGGCCATGATGCCCCGGTGCCCTGGTTGCCTTTTGCGCCGCGTCCGGTGGGTAAACTTGCCTCGGGGTGGCCAGGCGAAGGGCGAGTGTTCACTTCCCCGGCGCGACTTACCACGTCATTAACCGGGGAAACTACCGGTCCTGGATTTTCCAGCACGCCAGGACCCGGGCAGCCTTT